>NZ_JBFAIQ010000130.1:0-1030 GCF_040654755.1 Streptomyces sp. NPDC050625 | reverse complement strand
CTAGGGCCCTTCTGATGGCTCTTGCTTGAGTGGGTGGATCAGCGCTCGGGTTGGGCAGGAGCGTCTTATGGTGCGGCGGCATGAACTGACGGACGCTCAGTGGCAGATGATCGAGCCGTTACTGCCCGCCAACGGCAAGCCGGGTGGGCAGTGGGCTGATCACCGCAGAGTGGTCAACGGGGTGTTGTTCCGGGCCCGTACCGGTGTGCCCTGGCCTGATCTGCCCGAGCGGTATGGACCGTGGCAGACCGTGTATGAGCGGCATCGTCGCTGGTCGGCAGACGGAACCTGGCAGCGGATCCTGGCAGAGCTGCAGATCGAGGCCGATGCCACGGACCCCGACGGCCAACTCGCCAAGGCCATCGAGCAGGAGGCCCGGCAGCGCACCCAGGAGTGGGCGGTGAACATCGACTCCACTTCCTGCCGGGCGCACCAGCACGCGGCCGGGGCCCGCCACCGGCCACCGCGTGGCTTCCCACAAAAGGGGGCGGTGCGCGTGTGGAAGCCGATGGGCGGGAGGCGCTGGGACGCTCGCGGGGCGGGCTGACCAGCAAGGTCCATCTGCTGTCCGATGATCGTGCCCGCCCGCTGACCTGGCAGACCTCGCCGGGTCAGCGGGGCGACAGCCCGATGTTCGTCGTTGTGCTGGAGGGCTTACGGATCCGGCGGCGCGGGCCGGGCCGGCCTCGCTGTCGTCCGGATCGAGTCCGCGGCGACAAGGCGTACTCCAGCCGCGACAACCGCGCTTATCTGCGTAATCGGGGAATCAAGGCGACCATTGCCCAGCCCGATGACCAGCGGGCCAAGCGTCGTCGCAAGGGTCGGGCCGGGGGACGTCCGCCGGCCTTCGACAAGTCGCAGTACCGCCGCCGCAGTGCCGTCGAGCGGTGCGTGAGCAAGTGGAAGCAGTTCCGCGCTGTCGCCACGCGGTACGACAAACGCGACTACATCTTCAACGGCACCCTGGCTGCGGCGGCGATCGTCATCTGGCTCCGAGACATCGTCCAAGAGCCATCAGAAGCGCCCTAGC
>NZ_JBFAIQ010000129.1:0-1079 GCF_040654755.1 Streptomyces sp. NPDC050625 | reverse complement strand
GCGACAGCTCAGCCGCCTGCCCGCCCGTGGGATAGAAGCGGTACCTGAAAGCCCGCTTCACCGTCTGCGTCATACTTCACATTCTATCAACTCCCATGTGAGCGGCGGAAGTCGGTCGGTGGATGGTGGACGCCGGTCCGCCTTGGCAGCGAACCGGCTTTCCCTGCCCTGCTCCCCAGGACCTTCGTTTCCTCCCCCGGCCTGAAGGCCAGGGTATCCACGAAGGAGAGCCCCGATGACCGAAGGCGACACGGGAACCGCTGTGCCGTACACGGATGCGGCTCGGGCGAGGCTGGTGATGTCCTATGAGGCGTGCGAACTGGCCGACCTTACCCGTGTGTTCGTTCCATGGGCGAGAACGAGTTGAACCTTGACGGCACCAACCCCTCGCCGGGCACCGTACTTGCCGATGCCGCCCGAGTGGTCGCAGCCGCGGAGCGGTTCTTCCAGGCCGCGGCCGTGTTCGAGCGGATGAGCAGTGCCGACTGGCAACTCATCGGCGATGTCTTGGAGGTGTCTGCGCGTGCCGCGCGGATGCGCTTCGCGAGGGCCGAGACCGCCTTTCGAGAAGTACTCTCCCCCGAAAGGAGCCCAGTTGCCGGTGAGGCGGAGCGGCTGCATGCCTACATGGCCAGAGAACCGCTGGAAATAGCCTTCGATCTCGACGACTGGGTCCTGCGCCACGCGGACGGCGACAGCGATCTCGGCGCCATGCCGGTATCTGGCGGCCTGGTCCGAAGGGACCCTCGACCACGCGCCGGACCGGACTTCTGACGCGTGCGGGAGGCCGTTTCGAGGAGCACTTCGGAAACGCTCCTTACGCAGCGCCCGCACATCGCCGCCGCCCACGGCCTCCGATAGCTCCGCTCGGTCCTGAACTGCGAGGACATGGTGACCCTGAAGACGGCGCAGGTGGACGCCCGGTTCACCGAGGCCGACGTCCTGCCGGGGACACGCCGGGCCTCGGTGTCACGGTCGACGAGACGGTTCTCGGCGAGCCGCAGCTCACCTGGGGCGACTGACTGGCCGGACGCCGAGTGCGGCCCGCCCGTCGCTGTGACGACGGGCGGACCGCACCC
>NZ_JBFAIQ010000128.1:0-1079 GCF_040654755.1 Streptomyces sp. NPDC050625 | reverse complement strand
TGTGGGTGGCGGATGGTGTGGATGTCCACCTCGCGGTCCACGCCGTACCGGCCGGCCAGGCACGGGCGGCCGGAGCCCGGGACGTCCGGGTGTGCGGGCCGGTCACCGACCCCCTGTTCGGCCCGTGCGACGCGCGGGAGCGCAACCGCGCCCGAGCCCGGTTCGGGCTGCCGCACGACGCCGCGCTCGCTCTGCTCGTCGCCGGCTCCTGGGGTGTCGGGCCCGTCCGGAAGGTGGCGCGCGAGTTGCGCGGCTGCGGAGCCGCCGTCCCCGTCGTCGTCTGCGGCCGCAACGAGGCCCTGGCCCGGCAACTGCGCGCGGACGGGATCGAGTACGCCTACGGCTGGGTCGACGACATGCCGGGCCTGATGCACGCGGCCGACGTCCTCGTCCAGAACGCGGGCGGACTGACCTCCCTGGAGGCGTTCGCCGCGGGCCTGCCCGTGGCCAGTTACCGCTGCATACCGGGTCACGGTCTGACCAACGCCGCCGCCCTGGACGAGGCGGGCGTCGCCGCCTGGATCCGCGATCCGGCCGACCTCAAGGGCGTGCTGTGCGACCTGGTGGATGGCCCGCTGGGGCTGCGTCAGCGCGAAGCGGGGCTCGCCCTGTTCATCCAGTCCTCGGACGACGGCCCGGCGGCCGAGATAGCCCGCGTCCACCGCTCGGGCCTGCCGCCCCAGCCCCAGTCGCCCGTCGCGCGGCGACGCAGCGGCCCCCGGAGTCTCGCGGTCACCACCGCGGCGGCCTGCGCGGTGTGGGCGTGTGCCGTGGGCACCGGGTTCGCGACGACGTACGACGGTCACGCCCTGATGCACACCCTTGGCCACGATCTCGACCTGGACAGCTTTGCGCCCGGCAACGACCACGCTCCCGAAGGACACCACTTGTGACAACGGCCCGCGCGCTTCGCACGACCATGTGGGCCACCGGCGCCCTCGCGGCGCTCCACGGCGCCCCCGTCGTCTCCACCTTCGGGCCGCTGCGCAACCGCCTCATGCCCCGGCTCTCGGGCCGGGGCCGGCCGGACCACGTCGCCCTGACCTTCGACGACGGGCCCGACCCCCTGTCCACGCCCT
>NZ_JBFAIQ010000127.1:0-1160 GCF_040654755.1 Streptomyces sp. NPDC050625 | reverse complement strand
CTAGTGTCCTGCGCCAGAGATCCGTCGGCAGAAGCGGGCGAGGGAGTCGAGGATCTCTTCGGCGGTCTTGGTCCAGATGAACGGCTTGGGGTCTTCGTTCCAGTCTTTGACCCATGCGCGGATGTCGGCTTCCAGGGCCTGGATGTTCTTGTGTGCGCCTCGGCGGATCATCTGGTGGGCGAGGTAGCCGAACCACCGCTCGACCTGGTTGATCCACGAGGAGCCGGTCGGGGTGAAGTGCAGCTCGAACCGGGGATGTTTGGCGAGCCAGGCCTTGATCGCCGGTGTTTTGTGGGTGCCGTAATTGTCCACGATCAGATGGATCTGCAGGTGAGCGGGCACCTCCTTGTCGATCCGGATCAGGAATTTCTTGAACTCCACGGCCCGGTGCCGGCGGTGCAGGGCCGAGATGACCTGTCCGGTGGCGACATCGAAGGCGGCGAACAGGGTGGTCAGGCCGTTGCGCACGTAGTCGTGGGTGCGCCGCTCGGGCATGCCCGGCATTATCGGCAGCACCGGCTGGGACCGGTCCAGGGCCTGGATCTGCGACTTCTCGTCCACCGACAACACCACCGCCCCCTCGGGCGGGTTGAAGTACAAACCCACGACGTCGTAGACCTTCTCCACGAAGAACGGGTCGGTCGACAGCTTGAAGGTGTCCGCCAGGTGCGGCTTGAGCTGGAACTGTCGCCAGATGCGGCCCACGGTCGACTTCGACAGACCACTGTGCTCGGCCATCGATGTCCGCGACCAGTGGGTGGCGTTCTTCGGCAGCTGTTCCAGCGTGGTGACCACGACCGCTTCCACCTGATCGACGCTGATCGTGGGAGGCCGTCCCGGGCGGGGCTCATCAGCCAGCCCGTCCAGCCGCTCAGCGAGGAAACGACGCCGCCACTTGCGGACCGTGTCCGCAGTCACCCGAAGATCCCTGGCGACCGCGACGATCGCCGGCACCTCCGGCCCCGCACACGCCAGCACAATCCGCGCCCGCAGAGCCAGCGCCTGGGCCGAAGTCGCCCGACGTGTCCATCGCTCCAACACCGCCCGCTCATCGTCAGACAGCAGCAACGGTTCCAGCTTCGGGCCCCGACGGGGAACTGACGCACCAGCAGCAGAAGTCACGCAACTTCTAACGATCAACTACTGGCGCAGGACACTAG
>NZ_JBFAIQ010000126.1:0-1173 GCF_040654755.1 Streptomyces sp. NPDC050625 | reverse complement strand
GGCGCCTACCAGGCGCTGTCGCGGCAGATCGCGGCCGGGAACGTGGAAATGCACCCGCGCACCGAGATGCTCGACCTGATCGTCATCGACGGACGGGCGCGCGGGATCGTGGCACGCGATCTGATCACGGGCCGTATCGACACCTACTTCGCGGACGCCGTCGTGCTCGCCAGCGGCGGCTACGGCAACGTCTTCTATCTGTCGACGAACGCCATGAACTCCAACGCCACCGCGATCTGGCGGGCCCACCGGCGCGGCGCGTACTTCGCCAACCCCTGCTTCACCCAGATCCACCCCACCTGCATCCCGCGCACCGGCGACCACCAGTCCAAGCTCACCCTGATGAGCGAGTCGCTGCGCAACGACGGCCGGATCTGGGTGCCCAGGGCCAAGGGCGACACCCGGCCCGCGAACCAGATCCCCGAGGACGAGCGCGACTACTACCTGGAGCGCATCTACCCGTCCTTCGGTAATCTGGTCCCGCGCGACATCGCCTCCCGTGCCGCGAAGAACGTGTGCGACGAGGGCAGGGGAGTGGGCCCCGGCGGGCAGGGTGTGTACCTGGACTTCGCGGACGCGATCGAGCGGATGGGCCGGGGGGCCGTCGAGGCCAAGTACGGCAACCTCTTCGACATGTACCAGCGGATCACGGACGAGGATCCGTACGAGGTGCCGATGCGCATCTACCCCGCCGTGCACTACACGATGGGCGGCCTGTGGGTGGACTACGACCTGCAGACCACCGTCCCCGGCCTGTTCGCCGTCGGCGAGGCCAACTTCTCCGACCACGGCGCCAACCGGCTCGGCGCGTCCGCGCTGATGCAGGGCCTGGCCGACGGCTACTTCGTGCTGCCGGCCACCATCAACGACTACCTCGCCCGCAACCCCCACCAGGAGGCGGTGACGGTCGAACACCCCGTCGTCCAGGAGGTGCTGGCCGAGACGCAGGACCGGCTCCAGCTGCTCCTGTCCGTCGACGGCGACCGCACCCCCGACTCCTTCCACCGCGAAGTCGGCGAACTGATGTGGGAGTTCTGCGGCATGGCGCGCACCGACGCCGGACTGCGCAAGGCCCTTGAGCGCATCCCGCAGATACGCGAGGAGTTCTGGCGTCGCATCAAGGTTCCGGGGACGGGCGAGGAGCTCAACCAGTCCCTGGAGAAGGCGAACCGC
>NZ_JBFAIQ010000125.1:0-1226 GCF_040654755.1 Streptomyces sp. NPDC050625 | reverse complement strand
GGTCCGGTGTGGGATGCGGCGGGGACGGTGTTGGTGACGGGTGCGAGTGGTGCGCTGGCGGGGGTGGTGGCGCGGCATCTGGTGGTGGTGCGGGGAGTTCGTCGTGTGCTGCTGGTGAGTCGTAGCGGTGCCGGGGTTGAGGAGTTGCTGGGCGAGCTGGTGGCGCTTGGTGCGGAGGATGTGTCGTTCGCGGCGTGTGATGTGGCGGATCGCGAGGGTATGGCGGCGGTGTTGGGGGGTGTGCCGGCGGAGTATCCGTTGCGGGGTGTGGTGCATGCCGCGGGTGTCCTTGACGACGGTGTGCTGGGCGGATTGTCGGGCGAGCGGTTGGCGGGTGTGCTGCGTCCGAAGGTCGACGGGGCGTTGGTGCTGGATGAGTTGACGCGTGGGCTGGATCTGTCGGCGTTTGTGTTGTTCTCGTCGGTTGCTGGTGTGGTGGGTACGGCGGGGCAGGCGGCGTATGCGGCGGCCAACGCGTTCATGGACGCGTTGGTGGCGCGGCGGCGTTCCGAGGGTTTTGTGGGCACGTCTTTGGCCTGGGGGCTGTGGGCCGCTGGTATGGGCGGTGGCTTGCAGGACCGGGATCTGGAGCGTGTGGCGCGGATGGGCTTTGTGCCGATGCCGGACGCGGAGGCTCTGGATCTGTTCGATGCGGCGGTGGAGCTGGGCCGGGCGTGTGTGGTGCCGGCGCGGCTGGACATGGCCGCGCTGCGGGAGCGTGCCGGCCGGGGTGAGTTGCCCGTGGTCCTGCGGGGGTTGGTGCGTGCCTCGCGGCGTGCGGCTGTTCGGGGTCAGGAGTCGTCCGGTCTGGTGCAGCGCCTGCTGGGCATGTCCGGTTCCGACCGTGAGCGCTTTCTCGTCGACTTGGTCGGTGGGGAGGTGGCGGTGGTGCTGGGGCATGTGTCGCCGGGCACGATTGATGCTTCGCGTGCTTTTCAGGCGATGGGCTTTGACTCGCTGACCGCGCTGGAGTTGCGTCAGCGTGTTCAGAATGCGACCGGGGTGCGGATGCCGGCCACGCTGGTTTTCGACTATCCCACGCCCCAGGCTTTGGCTGGTTACCTGCTGCGGGAGGTGCTGGGCACCGAGGCCGGCGGCGTGCCGGCGGAGATCGTGCCGGTCGTGCCGGTCGATGAGCCGGTGGCGATTGTGGGGATGGCGTGCCGGTATCCGGGTGGCATCGCGTCGCCTGAGGATTTGTGGCGGCTGGTGGCCGAGGGCGGGGA
>NZ_JBFAIQ010000124.1:0-1234 GCF_040654755.1 Streptomyces sp. NPDC050625 | reverse complement strand
CACGGCATCTCGCCCGACTGGCACGCCCTCTTCCCGAGCGCCCGCCGCGTCGACCTGCCGACCTACGCCTTCCAGCGCGAGCGCTACTGGCTCGACGTTCCCCAGGCGTCCGGTGACGTCCGGGCCGCCGGTCTGGGGGCGGCGGACCATCCGCTGCTCGGTGCCGCGATTGCGACGGCCGACAGCGATAGGGTCCTGCTCACCGGACTGCTTTCCCTTGAAACCCACCCCTGGCTCGCCGACCACGCCGTGAACGGGACCGTTCTGCTGCCCGGCACCGCGTTCGTCGAGTTGGCGATCCGGGCGGGCGACGAGACGGGGTGCGGAAGGATCGAAGACCTCACCCTTGAGGTTCCGCTGGTGGTGCCCGAGCGCGGTGGCGTGACCCTTCAGGTGACGGTCGGCCCGGAGGACGAGTCCGGTCGGCGGCAGCTGAGCGTGCACTCGCGTGTCGACGACGGTTCGTGGCTGCGGCACGCGACGGGTGTGCTGTCCTCGGCAGAGGCACCGTCCGCCGCGGCATTCGGCGCGTGGCCGCCGGCGGGTGCGGAGGCCGTCGATCTGACGGCGTTCTACGAGGGTATGGCCGCCGCCGGCCTGGACTACGGTCCTGTCTTCCAGGGGCTGCGCTCGGTGTGGCGCGCCGGGGACGACGTCTTCGCCGAGGTCGAGCTGCCGGAGGAGTCGGCTGCCGAGGCGTCGGCGTTCGCCCTGCACCCGGCGCTGCTGGACGCCGCCCTGCACGCGCTGGTCGCCGGTGGGCTGGTGTCGCTGGACGATGGCCCGGCCCTGCCGTTCGCCTGGTCCGGCGTTGACGTACACGCCGCCGGTGCGGCGATGATGCGGGTGAAGCTGTCGCGGACGGCCACGGGTTCGGTGACGCTGGCCGTGGCCGATGGCGCCGGTGACCCGGTGGCCTCGGTCGAGTCGCTGTCGTTGCGGGCCGTCTCGGCGGAGCAACTGCGGAATGCCGGTGGCAGCGATCAGCTGTTCGGACTGGAGTGGACGCCGTTCGTTCTTCCCTCCGCGACCGACGCGTTGACGTTCGAGGCCGTCGCGGACTTCGACGCACTGCGGGAGTCGGAAGGGGCACCGGACGTCGTCGTCGTTCCGTGCCCGGTGGGGTCCGGTAGGGAGAGCGCCGACCGTGTGCATGGCATCGCGGGTGAGGTTCTGGCGTTGGTGCAGTGGTGGTTGGCGGAGGATCGTGCGGGGCGTTTGGCGTTGGTGACGC
>NZ_JBFAIQ010000122.1:0-1315 GCF_040654755.1 Streptomyces sp. NPDC050625 | reverse complement strand
CCCTGGGCGAGAGCGCTGAGGACACCACCCGGGCCGATCTCCACGAACGTGGTCACACCCAGCTCGTGCAGGGTCTCGATGCCGTCGGCGAAGCGCACCGCCTCACGGACGTGCCGGACCCAGTACTCGGGGGTGTACGGCTCGGCCAGGCGGCCGGTGAGGTTGGAGACCACCGGGATCCGTGGCTCGCTGAACGTCAGACCACGGACGACCGCACCGAACTCCTCCAGCATCGGATCCATCAACGGCGAGTGGAACGCGTGACTGACCTTCAACCGAGAGGTTCTGCGGCCCTGTTGGGCGAAGACCTCAGCGGTCTCCAGAACGGCATCCTCGGCTCCGGAGATCACGACCGACTGCGGGCCGTTGATCGCCGCGATACCGACGCCGTCGGTCAGATGCGGCAGTACCTCGTCCTCGGTCGCCTGAACCGCCAGCATCGCGCCGCCCCTGGGCAGGGCCTGCATCAACGCAGCGCGTGCCGAGACCAGCTTCGCCGCATCCTCAAGCGACAACACACCCGCCACATGCGCGGCCGCGATCTCACCCACCGAGTGACCGGCCACATAATCCGGCCGGACACCCCACGACTCCAGCAACCGGAACAACGCCACCTCGACCGCGAACAACGCCGGCTGCGTCGACCCCGTCTGATCCAACTCCTCCGAGTCAACATCGACCGGCGCCTCCAGCAGCGCGCACACCTCGTCGTAGGCCTCAGCGAACACGGGGTACGCCTCGTACAGGTCACGCCCCATGCCGATCCGCTGCGAACCCTGACCCGAGAACAAGAAGCCGAACTTGTCGCTGACGGCATCCCCCACCGGAACAGCCCCGGCAGCAATCGCCTCCAGCCCCCGCCGGAACTCCCCAAGCTCCTCCCCCACGACCACCGCACGACGCTCCAGCACCGCACGCGACGTCGCCAGCGAGAACGCCACGTCCTCCGGCCGAACCCCAGCACCACTCTCAGCGTCCAGGAAGGACAACAGCCGACCCGCCTGCTCCCGCAGAGCCGCATCACCCTTCGCCGACAGCACCCACGGCACGACCGCACCACCCGAGGCCGACGCCGGGGACTCCTCCGCCACGCCAGGAGCCTGCTCGACGATCACGTGCGCATTGGTGCCGCTCACGCCGAAGGAGGACACCGCGGCTCGGCGCGGCCCGTCGCTCGCAGGCCACTCCACGGCCTCGGTCAGCAGCCGCACCGCGCCCGTCGTCCAGTCCACGTGCGGGGTCGGCTCGTCGACGTGCAGGGTCCGCGGCAGCACACCGTGCCGCATCGCCATGACCATCTTGATCACACCACCGA
>NZ_JBFAIQ010000121.1:0-1351 GCF_040654755.1 Streptomyces sp. NPDC050625 | reverse complement strand
GGGGTGAGATCGCCGCGGCGTGCGTGGCCGGGGCCCTGTCTTTGGCGGATGCGGCCGAGTTGATCGCGGCGCGGGGCCGGGTGCTGGTGCGGGCGAGCGGCACCGGCGCGATGGTCTCGGTCGCTTTGCCCGCCGGGCAGGTGCGGGAGCGGCTGTCGGGTGGGCTGGAGATCGCGGCGGAGAACGGGCCCGCTTCCGTCGTCGTGGCCGGTGAGCCGGCGGAGGTGGCCGGGTTCAGGGAAGCCTGTGAGCGGGACGGTATCCGCGTCCGTCAGGTCAGCGACGAGTTCGCCTTCCACACCAGTCAGATGGAGGGAATTGGCGAGGAGTTGGCGGCGGCTGTTGCGTCGTTGTCTCCGCGTGCGGCCGGGGTGCCGTTGTATTCGACGGTGACCGGCGACCTGCTGGACACGTCCGCCATGGATGCCGACTACTGGCGGCGGAATCTGCGGGAGCCGGTGCGCTTCGAGGCCGCCGTGCGGTCCCTGCTCGGCGCGGGTCATGGGTTGTTCATCGAGGTCGGTCCGCATCCGGTGCTGACGGGCGCGGTGCAGCAGACGGCCGAGACGCTGGACGCCACGGCGGTGGCGCTGGGCACGCTGCGGCGGGACGAGGACGACCACGAGCGGCTGCTGACGAGCCTGGCCCAGGCGTACGTCCACGGCGCGGACGTCGACTGGTCCGAGATGTTCGAGGGCAGCGGCGCGCGGCGGGTGGAACTGCCCACCTATGCCTTCCAGCATCAGCGGTACTGGCTGGAGATGGGGCGTTGGTCGGGCGACGCCGCCGGGCTGGGCCTGGAGTCTGCGGGTCACCCGTTGTTGGGGGCGGCGGTGGTGCTGGCGTCGCAGGACGGGGTGGTGCTGACCGGTCAGCTGGCGCCGCACACGCATCCGTGGCTGGCGGATCACACCATTGATGGTGCGGTGCTGCTGCCGGGTACGGCGTTTGTGGAGTTGGCGCTGCGTGCTGGTGACGAGGTCGGCTGTGGGTTGTTGGAGGAGTTGACGCTGGAGCAGCCGCTGGTGCTGCCCCGGGGTGGTTCGGTGGCGGTGCAGGTGGCCGTGGAGGCGGCGGACGAGAGCGGGCGCCGTACCGTCGTCGTCCACTCCCGGCCGCAGGGTGGAGACGACACATGGCACCGGAACGCCACCGGCGTGCTGACCGCGGCCGCCGCGTCGGCTTCGGCCGAGGCCCTGGAGATGTGGCCGCCGACAGGTGCCGAGGCGGTGCCGGTGGACGGGCTTTACGGGCGCCTGGCCGACCGGGGTTACGGCTACGGGCCGGTGTTCCAGGGCCTGCGGTCGGCGTGGCGTGCGGGTGACGAGGTGTTCGCGGAGGTCGAGCTGCC
>NZ_JBFAIQ010000120.1:0-1391 GCF_040654755.1 Streptomyces sp. NPDC050625 | reverse complement strand
CGCCAACCTGGCCCGAACACGGTTCACTTCGTGTGCATCCACACATTCAACATGCCCAGGAACAGCCCGAACCAGATGACTTAACGGAGTCCTACCAGGTCGTGGTGACCGGCTTCGCGCTCGGCGAGGAACACGACGGGGGCTATGCGCCGTGGGTCCGCGTACCCGCGGACTGGGCCGTACCGCTGCCGGACGGGATGACCGCATGGGAGTCCATGGCACTCGGTACGGCCGGCATCACCGCCGCACTGGCGATCCATCAGCTCGAACACAACGGGCTGCAGCCGGACCAAGGACCGGTCGCGGTCACGGGAGCGAGCGGAGGTACCGGCAGCCTCGCAGTGAGCATGCTCGCCGGCCGGGGGTACGACGCCACCGCCATCACCGGGAAGAGCGACGCGCACCACTACCTCCGACGTCTGGGCGCATGCGAGGTCATCAGCAGGCCGGCCGCGCACGAGACGATCCGCCCGATGGAAAGCGCCAGATGGGCGGGTGCGGTCGACGCCGTGGGCGGCGATCTCCTCTCCTGGCTGATCCGGACGACCAAGCGACACGGCAGCATCGCCACCTTCGGCAATACAGGCGGCCACGAGCTGGCCATCTCCGGGCTGCCCTTCATCCTGCGCGGGATCAACCTGCTGGGAATCAACACTGGCTACTTCAGCCACGACCTGGCAGCTGTGGCAGCGTTTGACTTCCTCCCCTGCCTAAAGGCGGGGGAGTCCAGCGGTCGCCCGCTGGGTTTCCTGTTTCACCGACGACCGCCCCGTCCGGGAGGACTCCCGTTGAGGTCTTACACCGTCTCCACAGGCAGACGCCGCCAGCCCGGCGGCCAGGATGTTGCGTGCCGCGTTCACGTCGCGGTCGTGCACGGTGCCGCAGTCGCATGTCCACGCACGGACGTTCAGCGGCAGCTTCCCGCGGACCGTGCCACAGGTTCCGCACAGCTTCGAGCTGGGGAAGAAGCGGTCGATCACGACGAGTTCGCGCCCGTACCAGGCGCACTTGTACTCCAGCATCATGCGCAGGTCCGTCCAGGCCGCGTCCGAGATGGCGCGCGCGAGCCTGCCGTTCTTCAGCAGGTTGCGGACAGTGAGGTCCTCGATCACGACCGTTTGGTTCTCACGGACGAGACGAGTCGACAGCTTGTGCAGGAAGTCGCGGCGCCGGTCAGCGATCCGCGCGTGGACCCTGGCGACACGCTTGCGGGCTCTCTCCCGGTTGATCGAGCCCTTCGCCTTGCGCGACAGCTCCCGCTGCGCCTTCGCCAGGCGGGCGCGGTCGCGCCGCTCATGCTGCGGGTTGGCGATCTTCTCCCCGGTGGACAGGGTCACCAGCGACGTGATCCCGGCATCGATGCCGACCGCCGCGGCGGTGGCGGGGGCCGG
>NZ_JBFAIQ010000119.1:0-1393 GCF_040654755.1 Streptomyces sp. NPDC050625 | reverse complement strand
TGGCAGCGGGCGGGGATGGCGGGGGTCTTGGCGAGGATCTCGGAGACGGGGTAGCGGGACTCGCGGCGCACGGCCATGAAGATGCGGGGCATGACCGGGAAATGGAAGGCCATGTGGCACTCGTCGCCGCCGCTCGGGAAGTCGCCGAAGTAGTCGACCACGTCCTCCGGCCACTGGTTCGCCTCCGCCAGCAGGACGGTGTCCGGGTACTGCGCGTCGATCTCCTTGCGCACCCGCTTCAGGAACTCGTGCGTGGCGGGCAGGTTCTCGCAGTTGGTGCCCTCCTGCTGGTACAGATACGGCACCGCGTCCAGCCGGAAGCCGTCGATGCCCAGGTCCAGCCAGAACTTCAGCGCGGAGATCATCTCCTCCTGGACCGCCGGGTTCTCGTAGTTGAGGTCCGGCTGGTGGGAGAAGAAGCGGTGCCAGAAGTACTCCTTGCGGACCGGGTCGTAGGTCCAGTTGGAGGCTTCGGTGTCGACGAAGATGATCCGCGCGTCCTGGAACTGCTTGTCGTCCTTCGCCCAGACGTAGTAGTCGCCGTAGGGCCCGTCCGGGTCCCGCCGTGACTCCTGGAACCACGGGTGCTGGTCGCTGGTGTGGTTCATGACGAAGTCGATGATGACGCGCATGCCCCGCTGGTGGGCGGCGTCGACGAACTCCACGAAGTCGGCTAGGTCGCCGAACTCGGGCAGCACGGCCGTGTAGTCCGAGACGTCGTATCCGCCGTCGCGCAGCGGGGACTTGAAGAACGGCGGCAGCCAGAGGCAGTCGACGCCGAGCCACTGCAGGTAGTCGAGCTTTGCGGTCAGGCCCTTGAGGTCGCCGATGCCGTCGCCGTTGCTGTCCTGGAAGGAGCGGACCAGGACCTCGTAGAACACGGCGCGTTTGAACCAATCCGGGTCCCGGTCCTTGGCGGGTGTGTCCTCGAAGGTATCCGGAACGGGCTCGTTGACGATCATTTTGTGGGTGACCCTCCGATCTGCGGGTTGGACGGTCGCAGAACCGTGAAGACGTGCGCGGGTCGCCGACCCGGTTCGAGACGCACGTAATTGGCCCTGCCCCAGTGATAGGTCTCGCCGGTGAGTTCGTCACGCACCGGCACCGACTCGTGCCATTCCAGGCCGAGTTGCGGCATGTCCAACGAGACCGTGGCCTCCTGGGTGTCGTGGGGGTCGAGGTTGGCGACCACCAGAACCGTGTTCGATCCGCTCCGCTTGCTGTACGCGATCACCGCTTCCTGGTCGGCGTGATGGAAGTGGAGATCACGCAGCTGCCGCAGGGCCGGGCTCTGCCGGCGGATGGTGTTGAGGCGGGTGATCAGGGGGGTGAGGGTGTGTCCGTCGCGTTCGGCGGCGGCCCAGTCGCGTGCTTTGAGCTGGTACTTCTCCGA
>NZ_JBFAIQ010000118.1:0-1396 GCF_040654755.1 Streptomyces sp. NPDC050625 | reverse complement strand
TCGGAGAAGTACCAGCTCAAAGCACGCGACTGGGCCGCCGCCGAACGCGACGGACACACCCTCACCCCCCTGATCACCCGCCTCAACACCATCCGGCGCCGCCACCCCGCGCTGCAGCGGCTCAGGAACCTGACCTTCCACCCGACCGACAACGACGCCGTGATCGCGTACAGCAAGCGCACCGGCTCGGACACCGTCGTCGTGGTCGCCAACCTCGATCCGCACCACACCCAGGAGGCCACGGTCTCGTTGGACATGCCGCGACTCGGCCTGGACTGGCACGAGTCGGTGCCGGTGCGTGACGAACTGACGGGTGAGACCTATCACTGGGGCGGGACCAACTATGTGCGCCTCACACCCGGCCGGGCACCGGCGCATGTGCTCCATGTCGAGCGATCGTCCGTCTCGCCACAGATCGGAGGGCCCAGAGCGTCATGACTGTCAACGACCCCGTCCCGGACACCTTCGAGGACACACCCGCCAAGGACCGGGACCCGGATTGGTTCAAACGCGCCGTGTTCTACGAGGTCCTGGTGCGCTCCTTCCAGGACAGCGACGGCGACGGCATCGGCGACCTCAAGGGCCTGACCGCGAAACTCGACTATCTGCAGTGGCTCGGCGTCGACTGCCTCTGGCTGCCGCCGTTCTTCAAGTCCCCGCTGCGCGACGGCGGTTACGACGTCTCGGACTACACGGCGGTGCTGCCGGAGTTCGGTGACCTAGCCGACTTCGTGGAGTTCGTCGACGCCGCCCATCAGCGGGGCATGCGCGTCATCATCGACTTCGTCGTGAACCACACCAGCGATCAGCACCCGTGGTTCCAGGAGTCCCGCAAGAATCCCGACGGCCCCTACGGCGACTACTACATGTGGGCCGACGACGACAAGCAGTACCCCGACGCGCGGATCATCTTCGTCGACACGGAGGCCTCCAACTGGACGTTCGATCCCGTCCGCGGCCAGTACTACTTCCACCGCTTCTTCTCCCATCAGCCGGACCTCAACTACGAGAACCCGGCGGTCCAGGAGGAGATCCTGGCGGCCCTGCGCTTCTGGCTGGACCTGGGCATCGACGGCTACCGGCTGGACGCGGTGCCCTATCTCTACGCGGCCGAGGGCACCAACTGCGAGAACCTGCCCGCCACGCATGAGTTCCTCAGGCGTGTCCGGCGCGAGATCGACATGATGTACCCGGACACCGTTCTGCTGGCGGAGGCGAACCAGTGGCCGGAGGACGTGGTCGACTACTTCGGCGACTTCCCGAGCGGCGGCGACGAGTGCCACATGGCCTTCCACTTCCCCGTCATGCCCCGCATCTTCATGGCCGTGCGCCGCGAGTCCCGCTACCCCGTCTCCGAGATCCTCGCCAAGACCCCCGCCATCCCCGCCCGCTGCCA
>NZ_JBFAIQ010000117.1:0-1432 GCF_040654755.1 Streptomyces sp. NPDC050625 | reverse complement strand
GGGTCATGTCCCGTTGGGTGGTGTAGTCAGGGCAGCCGTTTCGGTTCCGGTTGTGGGGTGATCTGCGGTTCGCGTTCGGTTGGCTTGGTGGCGGAGAGGTCGGCCATGGAGGCTTCGGAGAGATAGCGGCGGTCGAAGACCTGCCACTCGTCGTGGAGTTCGGCCAGGACCGCGGCGGCGAGTCGGTCCAGGGCGGCGGGGTTGGGAAAGACCTGGACGACGTCGGCCCGTCGTTTGATCTCCCGGTTCAGCCGCTCCAGCGGGTTGGTCGACCAGATCTTCTTCCAGTGCGCCGGAGGGAAGTCGGCGAACGCCGTGATGTCGACTGCTGCGTCCAGCAGCATCGTCTTGACCTGGGGGAACTGCCGTCCGAGCATGTCGGCGACCACGTTCAGCTGGGTGCGGACGGCCTCGCCGGTGGTCTGCGCGAAGATGGTGCGGATGGTGGCGGCGACCATCTCCCCAGAGCCCCTCTCGATCACCGAGAACACGTCCCGGACGAAGTGAACCCTGCACCGCTGCCAGGCCGCGCCCAGGAAGACGGTGCGGATCGCGGCCACCAGCCCGCTGTGACTGTCGGAGATGACCAGCTGGACGTTCTCCAGGCCACGGGCCCGCAAGGACCGCAGGAACTTCGTCCAGAACGGCTTCGACTCGCTGTCTCCGACCATCAGCCCGAGGATCTCGCGGTGCCCGGTGGCGGAGATCCCGGTGGCGATGACCACGGCCTGCGAGGCGATCCGGTGATTCACCCTCGCCTTGCAGTACGTGGCGTCCAGGAAGACGTAGGGAAAGACGGTGTGATCCAGCGGCCGTTCCTTGAACGCGGCCAGTTCCTCATCCAGCTCGCCGCAGATCCGGGATACCTCGGACTTGGAGATCCCGCTGTCCGCACCGAG
The DNA here is from genome assembly GCF_040654755.1 of Streptomyces sp. NPDC050625. Taxonomy (NCBI): domain Bacteria; kingdom Bacillati; phylum Actinomycetota; class Actinomycetes; order Kitasatosporales; family Streptomycetaceae; genus Streptomyces; species Streptomyces sp. NPDC050625. The sequence goes on along the minus strand of NZ_JBFAIQ010000117.1, from coordinate 533 downwards.
GGCTTTGACCAGGTCATCGACGCTGCGGGTGGAGACGCCGTGCACGTATGCCTCCATCACCACGGCGAACAGCGCCCGGTCGATACGCCGCCGGCGTTCCAGCAGGGAGGGGAAGAACGACCCGGTCCGCACTTTCGGGATCTTCAGGTCCAGGTCGCCGGCCTGCGTGGTCAGCAGGCGCTCGCGGTGTCCGTTGCGCCAGGTCGTGCGCGTCTCGGCGTGCTCGCCCGAGGCGGCACCGATCACCTCGGTGGCCTCCGCCTCGATGAGCTCCTGCAGGATGCGCTCGCACACCACCCTGATTGCTTCAACTCCATCGGCCCGACGTAGTGACTCCAGCAGCCGCATCAGCTCAGACTGGGACAAGGCCATCGCGTGCTCCTCCGGTCGAACTGCCCGTTCACCAGGGAGACTTGCGCGATGGCCTGCCCTTGTTCAGGGAGCATGCACCGCCAGCGGATGCACGCCCCGGGCAGACACCCGCGCGTTCCGGACCGCAGCCCGGCTACACCACTCCATGGGACGCGATCTGG
>NZ_JBFAIQ010000116.1:0-1527 GCF_040654755.1 Streptomyces sp. NPDC050625 | reverse complement strand
CGGTTCTCGGCGAGCCGCAGCTCACCTGGGGCGACTGACTGGCCGGACGCCGAGTGCGGCCCGCCCGTCGCTGTGACGACGGGCGGACCGCACCCTTTCCATGGGTCAGCACACGACCTTCGGCGCAGCGCGGGGAGGCGATCGCCGAGTTCCGGGGGATGTCAGGCGCACCCGGCCGGGGTCGCCCGTGAGGCGTCGGAGATCAGTGCCTGCTGGGCCGCCTTGACCCGCTTGACGTCGGGCTTGACCACCGTGCGGTCGTACGTCAGCAGGCCGTTGAGCTCGCCCTCGACGTCCGAGATCTGGGTGTAGACGGCGCCGTTGCCGCCCTTGCAGGCCAGCGCGTGGACCTCGGTGAGCTTGGCCAGGTAGTCGTCCGTGTAGTTCGAGGGATCGACGTCCACGTACGACTGCTGCACCGACCAGGCGTGCCCGGGCACCGCGAGCCCCAGACCGCCGTACTCACCGCTGACCAGGGCGCGTTGACCGTCCGGGTTCGGTGGCAGGGCGGGGCTGGGGTAGCCGTGCTCGTCCAGGATGTCGCCGGTGCCGCCGTCGGCCCCGAGGTTGATCCCGGACATGGAGTTGACCAGCCGGGTCGGGTCCCAGGACTTGGCCTGGTCGGCGATGCGGGCCATGTCGTACTGGCCCCAGCCTTCGTTGAAGGTGACCCACATGACGACCGCCGGGCTGCTGATGTGCTCGTCGATCATCTGCTTCATCTCGCGCTCGTACTCGGTGCGGGCCGCGGTGGACGGGTTCACGCCGGCCGTCATTGCCGGCATGTCCTGCCACACCATCAGACCCAGCCGGTCCGCCCAGTAGAACCAGCGGTCGGGCTCGACCTTGATGTGCTTGCGCACCGAGTTGAAGCCCATGTTCTTGTGCATCTTCAGGTCGTAGGCGAGGGCCTCGTCGGTCGGGGCCGTGTAGAGGCCGTCCGGCCAGAAGCCCTGGTCGAGGGTGGCCATCATGAAGATCGGCTTGCCGTTCAGGACGGTGCGCGGAACGCCGTCGATCTTCTCGACCTTGATGGAGCGCATGCCGAAGTAGCTGCCGACATGGTCGGCCCCGACGGTGACCTTGAGGTCGTAGAGGAAGGGATCGTCGGGCGACCACAGGTGCGGGTTGCGGATGCGCAGGGTCAGAGGCTGCCCGCTGCGGCCGGTGACCGTGGCGACCTTGCGCTTGCCGTCGTAGGCCGTGGCCGTGACCGGCAGGCCGTCGCGGACGCCCTGCGGTTCGACGGTGAGCGTGCTTGCGTCCACATTCGGGGTCAGCTTGAGCTGATCGACGTGGTCGGCCGCGACCGGCTCCATCCACACGGTCTGCCAGATGCCCGAGGTCGGCGTGTACCAGATGCCGCTGGGGTCCAGGCGCTGCTTGCCGATCGGCGGGTTCTCGCCGTTCGCCCCGTCGGTGGGGTCGTAGACGCCGACGATCAGCTCCTGGGTGCGGCCGGGCTTCAGCGCGTCGGTGACATCGGCGCTGAACTTGTCGTAGCCGCCCTGGTGTTCGGTGACCTTG
>NZ_JBFAIQ010000115.1:0-1615 GCF_040654755.1 Streptomyces sp. NPDC050625 | reverse complement strand
GGCTCCTTCTGGTGAGCCGCCGGGGCGCGGAGGCCCCCGGTGCGGCCGAGCTGGAGGCCGAACTGGCCGCACACGGTGCCGAGGTCACCTGGGCGACCTGCGACGCGGCCGACCGAGGCGCCCTCGCCGAGGTGCTGTCCGGCACGCCGGTGACCGCCGTGGTGCACACGGCCGGCGTCCTCGACGACGGCGTGATCGCCGCGCTCACCCCGGAGCGCATGCAGAAGGTGCTGCGTCCGAAGGTCGACGCCGTGCTCAACCTCCATGAGCTGACGAGCGACCTGTCGGAGTTCGTCGTCTTCTCCTCGGTTTCCGGAATCCTGGGCAGCGCGGGACAGGGCAACTACGCGGCGGCGAACACCTTCCTCGACGCCTTCGCCGAATCCCGCCGCGCCCGGGGGCTTCCCGCCACGTCGCTGGCATGGGGCCTGTGGGAGCAGGGCAGCGGCATGGCCGACCGGCTCGACCAGGCGGACCTCGCCCGGCTCAAGCGGGTGGGCCTGGCCCCGCTGGCCGTGGACGAGGGTCTGCGGCTGTTCGACGCGGCGCTGGCCCTGGACCGGGCAACCGTCGCCCCGCTACGGCTGGACCTGGGCGGGCTGCAGGGCACGGTGCCGCCGGTCCTGCGCGGGCTGCGCGGCCCTGTACGGGGCACCGCGCGGCGCACGGCGCGGACCGCGCCGAAGGGATCCCTGGGCCTGCGGCTGGCCGGGCTGCCGGAGGCCGAGCGCGAGGATGTGGTGCTGGACCTGGTGCGCACCGAGGTCGCCGCCGTGCTCGGCCACGCCTCGGCCCAGGCCGTCCAGCCGGAACACGCCTTCCAGGACGCCGGTTTCGACTCGCTCACCTCGGTGGAACTCCGCAACCGGCTGAACGCGGAGACAGGGCTGCGGCTCTCCGCGACCCTGGTCTTCGACCACCCCACGCCCGTCGCGCTCTCCCGCTTCCTGCTCGCCGAGACGCTGGGTGTCCAGGAGCGGTCCGAGGCCGCGGTCGCCGCGGTGAGCGGGACGGACGAGCCGATCGCGATCGTGGGCATGGCCTGCAGGTTCCCCGGTGACGTGCGCTCGCCCGAAGACCTGTGGCGCCTGGTCGCCTCCGGCGGTGACGCGATCTCGGGCTTCCCCGAGGACCGCGGCTGGGACGTCGAGAACCTCTACGACCCGGACCCCGACCGCTCCGGCAAGTCGTATGTGCGGCATGGTGGCTTCCTGCACGAGGCTGCCGAGTTCGACCCGGCTTTCTTCGGGATCTCGCCGCGTGAGGCGCTGGCGATGGATCCGCAGCAGCGGTTGCTGCTGGAGACGTCGTGGGAGGCGTTCGAACGGGCCGGGATCGACCCGGCGACGGTGCGGGGCAGCAGGACCGGTGTCTTCGCCGGCGTGATGTACCACGACTACGGCGGACGCGTGACAACGGCTCCGGCGGGCATGGACGCCTACCTGGGCAGCGGCAGCGCGGGCAGCATCGCCTCCGGCCGGGTCGCGTACACGTTCGGCCTCGAGGGTCCGGCGGTCACTGTCGACACGGCGTGCTCGTCCTCGCTGGTGGCGCTGCACCTGGCGGCCCAGGCGCTGCGGAGCGGCGAGTGTTCGATGGCGCTGGTCGGCGGCGT
>NZ_JBFAIQ010000114.1:0-1668 GCF_040654755.1 Streptomyces sp. NPDC050625 | reverse complement strand
CGCCATCCGCCCCGCAAACACCGGCGAGCTGTCCAGCAGACCGCGAGCCATACCCACCCACTGCGAACCCTCACCCGAGAACACAAACACCGGACCACCGGACACAGTCGTCCCCCGCACCACACCAGCAGCCGACCGCTCCTCGGCCACCGCCCGCACGCCGTCCAGCAACGCGTCCCGGTCCCGGCCCAGCACCACCGCGCGATGCTCGAACGACGCACGACTCGTGGCCAGCGAATACCCCACATCGACCGGACGCAGGTCAGGCGTGGCACCGGCCAGCCGCCGCGCCTGCTCCACCAGCCCCGACGCGGTCTTCGCCGAGACCACCCACGGCACCAGCACGTCCCCGTCCGGCTCCGGCGTGGACGGCTCCTCGACCGGCCCCTGCTCCAGCACCACATGCGCGTTCGTGCCACTGATACCGAACGACGACACCGCCGCACGCCGCGGCCGATCCGCCCCCGGCCAGGCCCGTTCCTCCGTCAGCAGACTGACGGCGCCGGCCGACCAGTCTACGTGCCGCGACGGCTCGTCCACGTGCAGCGTGCGCGGCATGACGCCGTGCCGCATGGCCAGCACCATCTTGATGACGCCGGCGGCACCGGCGGCGGCCTGGGTGTGCCCGATGTTCGACTTGATCGAGCCGAGCCACAGCGGCGCGTCTTCCGGCCGGTCCTGGCCGTAGGCGGCGATCAGCGCCTGCGCCTCGATCGGGTCACCCAGCGTCGTACCCGTGCCATGCGCCTCGACGAGGTCCACCTCGGACGGGGAAAGCCGCGCACTGGCCAGCGCCTGCCGGATGACACGCTGCTGCGACGGACCGTTGGGCGCCGTCAGACCGTTCGACGCACCGTCCTGGTTGACGGCCGAGCCGCGCACGACCGCCAACACCTGGTGGCCATTGCGCCGCGCGTCCGACAGCCGCTCGACCACCAGCAGACCCACACCCTCGGCCCATCCCGTGCCGTCAGCCGCGTCGGAGAACGGCTTGCACCGGCCGTCGGGGGCGAGGCCACGCTGACGCGAGAACTCCACGAACGTCTGCGGCGTCGCCATCACCGTGACACCACCGGCCAGCGCCAGATCACACTCACCGTTCCGCAGCGCCTGCGCCGCTAGATGCAGCGCCACCAGTGACGACGAACACGCCGTGTCCACCGTCACCGCCGGACCCTCGAACCCGAACGTGTACGAGACACGGCCCGAGGCCACACTGCCCGCGCTGCCCGTCGACAGCATCCCCTCGAAACCGTCCGCGGAGCCCGGCGTCCAAGTGCCGTAGTCGTGATACATCAGGCCTGCGAACACACCCGTCCGGCTCCCCCGCAGCTTCTCCGGGTCGAGGCCCGTACGCTCCAGGGCCTCCCACGCCGTCTCCAGCAGCAGTCGCTGCTGCGGGTCCGTGGCTGTTGCCTCACGGGGACTGATCCCGAAGAACCCGGCGTCGAACTCCGCCGCCTCATGCAGGAAACCGCCGTGCCTGCTGTACGACTTCCCGACACTCTCCGGATCCGGGTCGTACAACCCCTCCACATCCCAGCCACGATCCGACGGGAACTCCGAGATCGCGTCCCCGCCCTCGGCCACCAGCCGCCACAAATCCTCAGGCGACGCGATGCCACCCGGATACCGGCACGCCATCCCCACAATCGCCACCGGCTCATC
>NZ_JBFAIQ010000113.1:0-1986 GCF_040654755.1 Streptomyces sp. NPDC050625 | reverse complement strand
TGTCGGATCCCAGCTGATGCTTGACGTTCCGGTCCCAGGTGATGCTTGACGGTGGGCCTAGACAACATACGGAGCCCCGTGGGGCTTGTTCGCTTTCACGTTACGGACCGGGACGTCGGTCGTGCGCCGGATCACCCGGACCTGGCCGTCCAGCTCGACGGTGATCGTCGAGTCCGACACATGCACGGTCACGGTCTGCCCTGCGTACGGGCGGCCGAGGGACACGACCTGCCGGCAGACCATGACCGTGCCCACCGCGCTGACCCGCCGCTGCACACGCACCGGCTCGACGCCCGGACGCGGCGGCGGTCCAGCCGGACGCAGGCCCCGCAGCCTGCGGACTTCCTCGCCGGTCAGCGGGTTGGGCCGCACCCGCAGCAGTTCCCGCGAAGATGGATCGAAGAAGGACAGCGTCTCGTCGTCGATACGGATACCCACCTGGCGGCCGCCGAGGATCTCCGCTGCCAGAACCTGGTGCCCGCCCAGGCCCACCAGACCACTGTTGTTCACGACCCGGTCCACCTCGAACGCGGCCCCGTCGCCGGCCGGAAGCGGGGCCGGTCCAGCCGCACGTCCGCCCCTGGCGGCCAGCCGCCCCAGATCCGCCACCGACAAGTGCGACCGCACGGTCTTGATCCGTGCTCCCGCGATCAGCAGATGGATCACCGAAGTGTCGGCCCAGAAGGTCACCGTCAGTCCTGAGCGGGCCGGTCCGAGCCAGAACTGCTTGCCCGCGACCTGCAGATTCCCACTCGCAGGCACCACCCGCTCGAACTCCACCGGCCCACCGGGCTCCACCGGCACCACTGCCGTGACCAGCCCAGGCGGGTTGGCCGGCACGGGCGACACTCCGGCCGGATCCGGCTCCGCAGGAGGTGTCCGCTGCTGCGGCACCAGCGCAAGCACTCCGGGCACCCTCAGGCCCAGTACGTCCCGCTCCTGCTCGGGAACCGGGTTGAACCGGTCGCCCGGAGACTGCATGTCCAGCGCCTGATGCGGACGCATGGAGTTGTACTCCTGCACCCACGCATCCAGTGCCGCCTGAGCCGCCCCGATGCTCTCGAACACGCCGCAGTCGTCGAGGAGTTCACGCCGCAGCGTCTGATGGAACCGCTCGACCTTGCCCGTCGTGGTCGGCGACGCCGGCTGGGTGAGACGGTGCGCGATCCCGTTCTCCCGGCAGATCCGGTCGAACAGCACCTCACCGCCCTGCCCGAACCGGTCGGTGAACTGCTTTCCGTTGTCGGTCAGCACCTCCTCCGGCACCCCGAACGTCTGCAAGGCCCGGGCGAAGGCCGCGCAGACCGCCCGTCCGGTCGCCCGCTCGACCACCGACGCGATCACGCAGTACCGGGAATGGTCATCCACCCCGGTCACGACCTTGGCCTCGGTCAACTCCCCGGTCACCGGGTTGACCAGCATCACGCCGCCGACGATGTCCATCTGCCACAGCTGCATCGGCCGATCCCGCTGCCAGCGCTTGTAATCCGACCGCTTCCGGCGCCGAGCCCCAGGTTCCACCAGGCCGTGCCGGACCAGGATCCGATACACGGTCATCCGCGACGGCACCGGGCTCACCGTCCCGGACCGCTCCAGCACATGAGCGATCCGCCGCGGACCCCAGCGAGGATGCTTGCGCCGCAGCTCGCACACGGCCGCCTCCACCTCGGCAGAGGCCTGATGCGGACACGACGCCGGCCTGCGTGAACGGTCCGCCAGCCCCGCCAGACCGGAGGCCTCATACCGGGACTTCCACCCGCTGACCGTCTGCCGCGACACCCCCAACGACGCGGCGACCTCCGTCACGGTCGCACCCGCCAGCACCGCCAGGACAGCCCGATATCTCTGCTCGACAACCGACAACTCCACCAGCGCCAACCCCGGCCTCCCCACACACGCCGCAACGACGCGCACAGAAAAGCCGATCACGGCCACTGTCAACCATCAGCTGGGACCGAACTGTCAAGCATCACCCGGGATCGGACA
>NZ_JBFAIQ010000112.1:0-2224 GCF_040654755.1 Streptomyces sp. NPDC050625 | reverse complement strand
GGGGTGAGATCGCCGCGGCGTGCGTGGCCGGGGCCCTGTCTTTGGCGGATGCGGCCGAGTTGATCGCGGCGCGGGGCCGGGTGCTGGTGCGGGCGCGGGGTGCGGGCGCGATGGTGTCGGTGGCCCTGTCGGCCGGGCAGGTGCGGGAGCGGCTGTCGGGTGGGCTGGAGATCGCGGCCGAGAACGGGCCCGCTTCCGTCGTCGTGGCCGGTGAGCCGGCGGAGGTGGCCGGGTTCAGGGAAGCCTGTGAGCGGGACGGTATCCGTGTCCGTCAGGTCAGCGACGAGTTCGCCTTCCACACGAGTCAGATGGAGGGGATTGGCGGGGAGTTGGCGGCGGCGGTTGCGTCGTTGTCTCCGCGTGCGGCTGGGGTGCCGTTGTATTCGACGGTGACCGGCGAGTTGCTGGACACGTCCACGATGGATGCCGGTTACTGGCGGCGGAATCTGCGGGAGCCGGTGCGCTTCGAGGCCGCCGTGCGGGCGGCGCTGGGCGCGGGTCATGGGTTGTTCATCGAGGTCGGTCCGCATCCGGTGCTGACGGGCGCGGTGCAGGAGACGGCCGAGTCGCTGGACGCCACGGCGGTGGCACTGGGCACGCTGCGGCGGGACGAGGACGACCCGACCCGGCTGCTGACGAGCCTGGCCCAGGCGTACGTCCATGGCGCGGACGTCGACTGGTCTGTCCTGTTCGACGGCTCCGGTGCGCGGCGGGTCGAGTTGCCCACGTATGCCTTCCAGCGCCAGCGGCACTGGCTGGAGGCTGCCACCGGTGCGGCGGATGTCGCGTCCGCCGGTCTGGGCACGGCGCGGCACTCCCTGCTGGGTGCGTCGGTCAGTGTCGCGGAGGCGGATGCCGTCGTGGTGCTGACCGGTCGGTTGTCGCTGCACACGCACGCGTGGCTGGCGGACCACGCCATCGGCGGGTCGGTGCTGCTGCCGGGCACGGCCTTCGTGGAGCTGGTGCTGCGCGCTGGTGACGAGGTCGGCTCTGACACGGTGGAAGAGCTGACCCTGTACGCCCCGCTGGTGATCCCGGCTGCCGGGGCCGTCCAGGTGCAGGTGGTCGTCGGGGAGACGGCCAACGGGCGGCGGCCCGTCGGCGTCTACTCCCGGATCGAGGACGATCAGTCGCCCGCCGAGTGGGTGCAGCACGCGGGCGGAACTCTGGTCGTCGGCGACCGTGCCGAGCCCGGCTTCGAGCTGACGCAGTGGCCGCCCACGGGTGCGGAAGCGGTCTCGCTGGAGGGTTTCTACGAGGAACTGGCCGACCGGGGCTACGGCTACGGGCCGGTGTTCCAGGGCCTGCGGTCGGCGTGGCGTGCGGGTGACGAGGTGTTCGCGGAGGTCGAGCTGCCGGACGGCGTGGAGGGCTTCGGCATCCACCCGGCACTGCTGGACGCCGCCCTGCACGCCTCGCTGATCGACGGCTCCGAGCTGAGGGTGCCGTTCGCACTGGACGGGGTGCGGCTGCACGCGGTCGCCGCCTCGACACTGCGGGTCCGCCTTTCGCCTGGTGACGAGGGTGCGCTGCGGCTGGTCGCCGCCGACGCCAGTGGCCTGCCGGTCATCTCGGTGGACGAGCTGCGTACCCAGCCGATGGCGCTGGAAGCGCTGTCCGCTGCCACTTCCGGTAACGACTCGCTGTACGAGGTGCGGTGGGTGTCGGTACCGGTGGGCCCGGTGGCGCCGGTCGAGTGTGTGGTGCTGGGAGTGGACTGCGCTGATGTCGCGGCACTGGCCGACCGCGGTGAGGTTCCGGGCGTCGTGGCGCTGGTGGTGGAGCCGGGTGGGGTGGCGGGTGTTGAGACGGCGCGTGTCCTGAGGGTTGTGCAGGAGTTTGTGGCTGAGCCGGGGCTGGCCGGCTCGCGGTTGGTGGTGGTCACGCGTGGCGGGATGGCGGAGGTGCCGGATCTCGCCACGGCGGCGGTGTGGGGACTGGTGCGTACGGCCCAGACGGAGCACCCGGACCGTGTGGTGCTGGTGGATCTGGAGACCGATCTCCACTCCGACTCCGCCCGGGATGCGCTGTCAGTCGCCTTGGCGTGTGGTGAGCCGCAGTTGGCGGTGCGGGGCGAGGGTGTGCTGACGCCGCGGTTGCTGCGGACCTCCGGTGCTGTGGACGTCGTGGGTCCGGTGTGGGATGCGGCGGGGACGGTGTTGGTGACGGGTGCGAGTGGTGCGCTGGCGGGGGTGGTGGCGCGGCATCTGGTGGTGGTGCGGGG
>NZ_JBFAIQ010000111.1:0-2229 GCF_040654755.1 Streptomyces sp. NPDC050625 | reverse complement strand
CGGGTACGGCGTTTGTGGAGTTGGCGCTGCGTGCTGGTGACGAGGTCGGCTGTGGGTTGTTGGAGGAGTTGACGCTGGAGCAGCCGCTGGTGCTGTCCCAAGGGGCTTCGGTGGCGGTGCAGGTGGCCGTGGAGGCACCCGACGAGAGCGGGCGCCGTACCGTTGTCGTCCACTCCCGGCCGCAGGGTGCGGGCGAGACCGACGAGCCCTGGACCCAGCACGCGACAGGCCTCCTGGTGTCGGACGCGGCCGACGTTGCCGAGCAAGGCGTCGGGGTCTGGCCTCCGGAGGACGCGGAGCCGGTCGACCTGGCCGACGTGTACGAGCACCTCGCGAGCCGTGGCTACGGGTATGGCCCGGTGTTCCGGGGCTTGCGCGCGGTGTGGCGTACGGGCGGCGAAGTCTTCGCCGAGCTGGCGCTGCCGACCGGTGCTCAGCCCCCGGCGACCGCGTTCGGCATGCACCCGGCGCTGCTGGACGCCGCCCTGCACGCGTTGCTGCTCGATGCCGGGAGCACCGAGCTGCTGGTGCCGTTCGCCTGGACCGGTGTGCGGCTGCACGCGGTCGGCGCCTCCGCGCTGCGCGTCCGGCTGACGCCCGGCGCGGCGGGCAGTGCCGCGGTGGCGGCGTTCGACGAGGCCGGGTCACCGGTCCTCACCGCCGAGGCCGTCACGATGAGGGCGGCCGCGGCGGAGCAGTTCTCGGGCGCGGCCACCGCGCTGCGTCAGTCGCTGTTCGACGTCCAGTGGATATCCCTGTCCCCGGCCGAGCGAGGGCCGGTGGCGTGGGCGGAACTGGGCCCTGACCATGACCTGGACGCGCTGATCGCAGCCGGTCAGGTTCCCGAACTCGTGGTCGCTCCGGTCGAGTGCGGCGGTGAGGTGCACGCACGCGTCGGTGCGGTGCTGCGGCTGATCCAGCGGTTTCTTGAAGCTCCGGAGTTGGTCGACAGCCGGCTTGTCGTGGCTACCCGGCATGCCGTGCCGGTGCTTGCCGGTGACGAGGCGGATCCGACTGCGGCGGCGGTGTGGGGTCTGGTGCGTTCGGCGCAGGCGGAGCATCCCGACCGGCTGTTGCTCGTGGACCTGGACGCGGACGGTGACGCGGCTGGCGACGCGGCGGGTGTGGTGTCCGCAGTCGGGTCCGCGGTGGTGTCTGCGGTGGTGGCGTGTGGTGAGCCGCAGGTGGCGGTGCGCGAGGACCGGTTCCTGGCACCGCGTCTCGTCCGATCGGCCGCGAGCGCACTGGTGCCGCCGGAGGGGGTGCCGTGGCGGCTCGAGAAGGGCGCGCGGGGGACGCTGGAGAGCCTTTCGCTGGTGCCGGCCCCGCATACGGCGGAGGAACTGGCGCCTGGTGATGTGCGCATCGCCATGCGTGCGGGTGGTGTGAACTTCCGTGACGTGCTCAACGCTCTGGGGATGTACCCGGGTGACGCCGGTGCCCTCGGCAACGAGGGTGCGGGTGTGGTTCTGGAGGTCGGCGCGGACGTGGCGGGTGTGTGCGTCGGCGACCGGGTGATGGGTCTGTTCCCGCGGGGTGCGCTGGGTCCGGTGGCGGTGACGGATCATCGTCTGCTGGCACCGGTTCCGCGGGGGTGGTCGTTCGCGGAGGCGGCGGCGGTTCCGACGGTGTATCTGACCGCGGTGCACGGGCTGATCGATCTGGGCGGTCTGCGGGCGGGTGAGTCGGTGCTGATCCATGCCGGTGCCGGTGGTGTGGGTATGGCGGCGGTGCGGCTGGCCCGCTGTCTGGGGGCGGAGGTGTATGCGACGGCCAGCCCCGGCAAGTGGGGTGTGCTGCGGGGGATGGGGCTGGACGACGCGCACATTGCCTCCTCGCGGACGTTGGACTTCGCGGAGAAGTTCCCGGCCGGTATGGATGTGGTGCTGAATTCCTTGGCGGGGGAGTTCGTGGATGCGTCGGTGGGGCTGCTGGCCGAGGGTGGCCGGTTCGTGGAGATGGGTAAGACCGATATCCGGGACGCGGCCGCCATGCCGGTGTCGTATCAGGCGTTCGACCTCTTCGACGTCGATCACGGGCGGCTGCGGGACATGCTGGCCGACCTCGTGGGGTGGTTCGACCAGGGTGAGCTGGGCCGGTTGCCGGTGCGGGCGTGGGATGTGCGGGAGGCCGTGGAGGCGTTCCGGTTCATCAGCCAGGCCCGGCACGTCGGGAAGGTCGTGCTGACGATCCCGCGCGAGCTGGACCCGGACGGTACGGTCCTGGTCA
>NZ_JBFAIQ010000110.1:0-2384 GCF_040654755.1 Streptomyces sp. NPDC050625 | reverse complement strand
TGCTGGACCGGCATCTGCACCACCTGCCACCAACCCCTGCCCAGCAGAACACACACGACACCAAGATCAAGAGAGACCTAACGGAGTCCTACTAGTCGGCCACCCCGGTCCACCCATCCCGAGAGACAGGAGAGCATCCTCAAGCGCAAGAGCGCGGCCGAGGCCGAGATGCTGGACGAGGTCGTTGACAGACTGCCGTCCCGCGTCGCCGACTGGACGCCCGAGCAGCGCCGCACGTACACGGATCAGTCCGGCCGTGCGATGCGCGAGCACGCTGACCGCCCCCCAGGGCTGAGAGGATCCCGTCATGACCGAGCGAGTGAGTGTGCGGGTGCTACTGGTGTTCGGCGACCAGGCGGAGATAGTGGCCGACGTGTCGCCGGAGGAGCGTGGGGAGCCGGCCCGGTACCCGGCTGCCGAGATCGCCGCAGCGGTCGGGGTCGACGTTCGGGAGTTGCCGGGCATGCGGTTGACGGCTGCAGTGGGTGCGGGTGATCGTCTGAGGGCGTGGCGTAGGGCCTGATGTGTGGTCAGGGCCCCGAGCCGCCACGATCCGCGCCGAGCGCTCCAAGGGTCGCTGGCCGACGGCCGACGATACCGAAGGCCGCGCACACCGCTGGTACGGGCAGACCGTCATGACGGCCATGACGGGCCGTCGCGGATACCGACGCGAGGACAGCTGATCCCGCCTGCGCCCGTGCGGCGGGACCATTAACACGCAGACAATTGGATAGACCGAACGGGCATGTTCACGCTCGGACGTCCGTCGTGCGGCCTGAGCCCCAGATAGTCACCCGTGTAGTTGGGCTTCGTGAAGAGCCAGGCGCACTTGTCCATGCTGTTGAACACCGACTGAACGGGGTCGTCTGTAAAGGTGTTTGGAGCTTCGGTCATGTACTCGTCCGCGCCACCGCCTTGGTAGTTCTCTTCCCAGAAGATACAGACCGCACTGGGGTCGCAGGTCGAGGGATCGTAGGGCGTGGCCTGTGCTGTGGGGGCGATCGAGAGACCGGCTATCAGTGAGGCTGCCGCAAATGCGGCGCGGAATGCGGCTTTCATGACGGCTCCTTCCTCCCAGCACCAGCGTCGAGGGGTAGCGCTGCCCTGTGCAGGCCGGGATGGGGCTGCCTTGTGGCGCCACGATGGGGCACCTGGGATGGGTGGCTGCTCTGTGCTCGCCGGTGTCGGCCGGGGTGCTGTGGCCCGCCACTCGCTTCGACGGTAGGAGGGCCACGGCAGGGCCGCAACTCGGGCCACACCTATACCCGTGACCAGCGACTTCAAGCTGAAACGGACTCAATGAAAGGCATGTCGCACCCCGCGGGCAGTCTTGGCTTCCCATCGCGTCGCCAGTGCACGAACCAGGGAAGGTGTCCGCGGCTGTTCAGGCGGAATCTGCCACCTGAACAGCCATGAGCCGCCATCGACTCCACCACAGCCACGCCAACAGGCGCCGACGGACATACCCAATCCCTCGCGAGCCGCCCTCTTTAAGCGCACCGGAAACGGCATCATTCCCCTGTCGACAAAGTTCCAGGGGGGACCATGCGTATCCGCTCCACCGCCGTCGCCGTCGCCATCGCGGCCGCCGCTCTCACCGCCTGCTCCAGCACCACAGACCAGGGCAACTCGAAACCGAAGACCACCGCGAGCGACCTCGCCCAGAAGCAGAAGGACGACGCCCACGCCACCGCCGGCATCCCGAAGGAGCCGACCGGCGCCAAGCGAGCCGAACTCCTCCGTGCCCTCGCCGCGGCCAACCCCGACATCGTGAAGTACGAGGACAAGGCAATCGACGCGGCCCGCAACCAGTGCAGCGCGATCAACGGAGGCGGACAGCGTCTCGACTGGACCGCCTCGCAGCGCTTCACCTACAGAGACGTCACCACCACCGAGGCCCAGGGTAAGCAGATCAACGCGGCGCTCAAGGGCATTGGCTTCTGCAAGGTGTGACCCGACCTCGCTGACTGGCCCGGCCGCGCACCTGTCGCGGCGGGGCCACTCGCCAGCGCGGTGCTTGACCCGCGAACAACCGGGCGGCCGCCCGCTTGCCACACCGTTCCGTCACAAGAACATCACGCCGTGTGCACGAGCGGACATCGACCAGGCATGATTCTCCGTCAGCACATTGAGATCATGGGGGGTCCATGAGCACACCCGCACGCCGAGCACCACAAGCAATCGCGCGCCGACCAGGCTGCGCCGTACTCGCCGTCCTAGGCGTCGTGGTGCTGCTCATCAACAACTTCCCCGTCGGCGCCATCCTGCTGCTCGTCATCACCGGCCTGTACCTAGTGTCCTGCGCCAGTAGTTGATCGTTAGAAGTTGCGTGACTTCTGCTGCTGGTGCGTCAGTTCCCCGTCGGGGCCCGAAGCTGGAACCGT
>NZ_JBFAIQ010000109.1:0-2604 GCF_040654755.1 Streptomyces sp. NPDC050625 | reverse complement strand
GGGGCGTGAATCACACCAACACACGCCCCCTCCACCCCTGCAGCGGAGCCAAAACAACTCCGTGCACTGGAGCCCAAAGAAGTGCTTACAGACAAAGAGAACCTGCCCCGGCTGGAAACAGCACTCCAGCTCGTCCGCGGCCGGCCCTTCGACGGCCGCCCCCTGCCCTGGGCCGAACCCCACCAACAGGAAATGACCACCTCGATCCTCGACGTTGCCCATACCGTCGCCACCCAGCGCACCCCACCCGGCCCCCACCACAACCTCAACCTGGCCCGCCAGGCCATCGCCACCGCGCTCGACGTCGACCCCACCGCCGAAAAGATCTACCGCGCCTGGATGCTGATCGAGCACACGGCCGGGAACCGGTCGGGCCTCCACATGGCTATCTCCCGCCTCCAACAGGTCAACGCCAGCCTGGGCTGCCCTCTTCAGTCGGAAACCACACGCCTCATCGACGAGCTGCTCCACGCCACCGAAGCGAATCAGGCCCACCGTCCATGAACGGCACCCGAGCGGCCCTGCTCGACACATCACGGAGGCACACACGACAGAACGACCACGCCTCCCCCGTACACGGCACGCCGAACGGTGCCGGCCCCACGCCAACAGGGAACAAGCCAACGCACAGCCCCGCCACCCGCAGGACCCTCACACGCGCCCAGCGCGCCACGGCCATAGTCGTCACCATCGGCGCCGTGATCGTCGCCGGCATCGGCTTCGCCGGTTCGTACGCCGCCGTCCGCGAGCTGGCTCTCAAGAAGGGCTTCGGGAACTTCTCCTACCTTTTCCCGGTCGGCATCGACGCGGGCATCTGCGTCCTGCTCGCCCTGGACCTGCTCCTGACGTGGATCCGGATCCCCTTCCCGCTCCTGCGCCAGACGGCCTGGGTCCTGACCGCGGCCACGATCGCCTTCAACGGCGCCGCCGCCTGGCCCAACCCGCTGGGCGTGGGCATGCACGCGGTGATCCCGGTCCTGTTCGTCATCGCCGTCGAGGCGGCCCGGCACGCGATCGGCCGGATCGCCGACATCACCGCCGACAAACACATGGAGGGCGTCCGCCTCACCCGCTGGATGCTCTCCCCCGTGCCCACCTTCCTCCTGTGGCGCCGCATGAAGCTGTGGGGGCTGCGCTCCTACGAGCAGGTCATCAAGCTGGAGCAGGAACGCCTCGTCTACCAGGCCCGCCTCCAGGCCCGCTTCGGCCGAGCCTGGCGCCGCAAGGCCCCCATCGAGTCCCTGATGCCCCTACGCCTGGCCCGCTACGGCATCCCCCTGGCCGAGACCGCCCCGGCCGGCCTCGCAGCCGCAGGCATCAGCGGTCCTCCCCTCCAGTTCACCGGCAAGCGCATCCCGCTGCCAGCACAGCAGCACAGCCCTGCACATGAGGCCGCCCTCCAGCAGGGAGAGGAGCCTGTGCGGCCAAGCGGCGCCGAGCCCCAGCCGGCCGATCAGCCACGGCCCGCAGACCCCGGTCGGTCACCCGACGCGGACACGGAAGACGAAGGAGCCACCCGGCTCCTCGCCGACGCCTCCCAGCCCAGGTCCCACGCTTGCGGAATCGGGCCCCCGAGCACGCAGTTCACTCCCCCACCCCAGGGCCAGCACGGCATCGCCACCCCAGCCGACGGGCCATCGTCCGGCGAGCAACCGGAGCCCCTGCTGCACGCCCTCAAGCACCGTCACGCACCGTCAAGCGAAACCGAAACTGAGGCCGGGCCCCACGACGCGCACGGCGGGGACGACACACTGGCGTCGGGCGACAGTTGCTCCAACGCCTGGGCCATGTACGCAGCCGAACACGGCCCCCATCCCGACACCGCCGCGCCGATTGAGTACGAGCACCAGCAGGCCGGTATCACCGGCGGCACCAGCCAGCCGGTCACCGCGGCCGAACCGCACGACCACGCTGCCGAATTTCACGACCCCGACGACGGCACCGACGGCACCGACTCCGCCCCGCCGGCCGAGAACGAGACGGCCGGCGCTCCCACCGCGCAGCCGCAGGACGAGCCCCAGCCGGACGCGCAGACGGGGCACGAGACCGCAGTCGCCAGTACACACACCGCCCCAGGGCAACGCAGTCCCAGCACAGTCGCCAAGAGCGACGATGAGCCCCCACGGCAGGAGCCTCCCGACGGACGTGACCTCACCGTCGTCGACCGCTACTACCTCACCTGGATGGAACACCAAACTCAGCACGGCAGCGAACCGTCTCCTGATGAGCTCTCCGCCCTCCTCGCGAACAAAGGCATGCTCGGCCGGGGAAGAAAACCCATCAGCCCCTCCACGCTGCGCCGCTACCCGCTGCAGTTCCGCATCTACACCATCTGGTCCGAGCACCGCGCACGCACCACGGCGCCGTCGGCCGATGCCGTCGCGCAGGAATGCACAGCCCGCGCGATCACCGCCCAGTACAACAAGCCGATCACCCCAGCCCACATCACCGACCACACCCCGGACTTCGAACGCCGCTGGCACACACTGACCCGGCATCACGCCCAAACCCACTAGTGTCCTGCGCCAGAGATCCGTCGGCAGAAGCGGGCGAGGGAGTCGAGGATCTCTTCGGCGGTCTTGGTCCAGATGAACGGCTTGGGGT
>NZ_JBFAIQ010000108.1:0-2609 GCF_040654755.1 Streptomyces sp. NPDC050625 | reverse complement strand
AGATCAATGCGCACGCGAGCCTGAGGAACGCTTCGTGGATGTCGTCGCGGACCTCCCAGCGAATGCGCAGGCGACGGAACCAGTGCAGGTGGGCAGTTGGGTCGGCCGCGCGGCGAGGTGTCTGCCGTGGCAGGTCCTTTTCCTCGCGGCCTCCCGCCGAACCGGACTTGACGCTTTCGCTATCATCCGGCTCTCCAGTGATCACGGCGTGAATGATCTGGCCGTTTGTGCCTCGTGGATGCGGTCGTGGCAGGTGTCGCAGGCCACGACCGTTTTGCGGCGCCGGTCGAGCATGACGCGCGCCCAGTCGGACGGCGGCCATCCGGCATGAGCGAGGTCGGCAAGGGCGCGGATGTGATGCACCGTGACATCACCAGTGCTCCCGCAGATCTCGCAGGTGTCCGCCAAGAGCCGTGTGACGAGCTCTTTGTGCGGATAGTCCACCCAGACCGGCCGGCGGTCCACGATCTTCGCCGACCGCTGACGGTAAAGGGGGATTCCTCCGAACCGTGCCACCAGTGGCTTCCTGTTCTTCCGCTCGATATGGGCCTCGAAGCAGACTCGGGGTCCGCGTTCCGTGTCGATTCTGGTCTTGTGCTTGGCGGCCATCTTCGGCACGGTCGAACGGTGCTTTGCTGCGAGGGTCTTGAGCATGGATGTCTCCATGACCCAGCGCAGCCGGTGCAGCCGGGAGACGTCCCCGGCGAGCAGGTAGTACTGGACGATGCCCCGGAAAACGGCCCCGAACGTGGCAACGATCGCGTGATCGGTGCTGTTGACGAGGTCCTTTCGCTTCGCGGGCTTTCCGCGGGCGAGATAGGGCACGCATTTGGCTTTGATCACGTCCCGGGGGACACGGAGGGCGATCTGGCCGTTGACCCGTCGGTAACGGCCGGTCTTCTTCGTGTCGTTGTGCTGGACCGTGATCTCATAGCCGAGGAACCTCGCTGCCCCGGTACGGGCATGAGTGATCAGCGTCTTCTCCTGGGAGAGTTCCAGCTTGAGTTCATCATGCAGGAACGCTGCCAGGCGTTGCTTGATCTGCTCGGCCTCGGCTCGTGGCCCGGTGAAACCGAGGAGATGATCGTCCGCGTAGCGGGTGTAACGCAGCCTCCGGTAGTGCGGATCATTCGGGTCCGCACTCGGCAGACTGGTCATCCGTCGACGCACGGCACGAGCCAAAGGCCGGTCGCCGTGTTGACGGACTGTCCGCAGCAGACTCTGTAACTCCAAATACGCCGGGTTACGGGCCCGACGTTCCCCTCGGGTGTACTCCGGAATCAGCACTGTCTCTACGAACTCGTCCAACTTGTGCAGGTAGATGTTGGACAGGATCGGGGAGGCCACTCCGCCCTGCGGTGCCCCGGAGAGCGTGGCTCCCCACCTCCAGTCCTCCAGATATCCGGCTGTCAGCATGTTCTGTACCAGCCGCAGAAATCGCTGGTCACGGATCTTCTCGCTGAGAATCGTCAGAAGGACTTGGTGGTCCAGACTGCCGAAGCAATCGGCGATATCACCCTCGATAAACCAGCTGTCCCAGTCCAGGTGTGGGCCACCTCCCGCAAAGCGGTATGGCAGCCACGCCGGGGGCGAAATCCGTGCGAGCGGTCGGAGAACGTTGGCTCGTAATACGCCTCCAGCAGGAGGCGCACGACTTCGCCAACGAGCTTGTCCGACCAGGTCGGTAGCCCCAGCGGACGCGTCTTCCCATTGCTTTTCGGGATATGGACGCGCCTGACCGGACGGAAGCGGTATCGCTCGTGACGCATCGCCTCAATTATCCGGGCTATCTTTCGCTGCGACATGCCGTCCACGGTTTCCGGCGTGACCCCGGGCGTCATCGCGCCATGGTTGGCGTAGATGCGTCCGTAGGCCAGCAGATACAACTGCGGGTTGAACAGCTGTCGATACAGTTCAGTGCACGGCAGGCCCCGCCTGCCGCGTTCACGCAGGACACCCAGCACCGTTGCGGCGCTCTGCATTTCGCATACCTCCCGAGTCTCGGGTGTCCGAACCACCTGGCCCCCTTCGCCCTGCGGACGGCTTTCCCGTCCTCCCTGGCCGGGCGTTGCTCCGGCGACTACTACGGGGCCTCCGTCGCCATAGGACTCGCGTCCCGTAGGCGATCCCACGTTCGTCTCTGCTGTACGTCATAGCGCGACGTAGGCGTCCCACTCATCTCCTTGAATGCCCTCGCTGGGCATCGCTCCGCGCTCCGGAGGTGCACCGGCCAACTATAGAAGCCTGGTGCAGAACGCGGCGCCGGTTACAGCTGTCTTTCCGGCGGATGGGAACTTGCATCTGCTGGAGATTGGGCTTCAAACAATTCAGTCTTCGCCATATCGCGCGGGCCACCCAGCACACCGCCCCCGACGACTGGGCCCGGTCACTGGTTTCCTGACATGCTTTTGTCCCCTATGCCTTTCGACATCAGGTAAGTCATTGGCCCAGGAACCTCCTTCCGAGTTCCTCCCGGCTCAGCCGGGGATACAAACAGAGCGCCTCGTGGCGCACAACGTACGCTCCACAACCCAACGCTGGGTGCCCAGGCCAGAGCCATGGTCGGTACCGCGGCGGGCGATCAGCGGTTTCACACCGAGGTCCCAGAG
>NZ_JBFAIQ010000107.1:0-2708 GCF_040654755.1 Streptomyces sp. NPDC050625 | reverse complement strand
ACTCCAGTGTGGGCCGCTCACTGGGCTGGCGGCGGCCCGGGCAGCGCGGCGGCGGCCAGGGCGGCTAATAAGTCGAGGATGTGCAGCCGGACGTCGGGCTGGCAGTGGCTGCACGCCCGCAGCCCTGTGGCGAGCAGCCGGCGGGCTTCCTCGTGGCTGACCGTACGACGTCGCTCGCCCGCCATGTGGCAGTCGCCGGCGTGAACCTGGACGGGTGGCCGGCCCGTGCCGATGCCGAGTTCCACGATCCAGTCCGGGGGTCGCGGACGGTTGCGCTGCCCGTATTCGTGTTCGGCATGCCTCCGCTCCAGGGCTGCGATCTTGCGGTCGATGCGGGCCAGCCACATCGCGTGCCACATCCGCAGGGTGTGCAGGCGCTCCAGGTCGGGCGGCAGGTCATCGAACACATTTCCGATTCTAGAGTCGCGATCGTCTGCCTGTGCACTCGCGTGTTCGATTTTCTGTTCGATAATCTGATGGTGGGAGGTGGACATGGTGAACGCGGAGACGCCGCTCGGCGTGCAGCCGTCGGTGATGCATGTGCGCTGCCCGGACCGGCTGCCCGAGGACACCTACCGGCAGGTGCTGGAGCTCCTGGCGGACATGTCCCCGGTGGTCCAGGCCCTGCCTCCGTCCGCGGCGCTGGTGGAGCTCAAGGGTGCCCTGCGCTATCACGGCGTCGGCGCCCGCCGGCTCGGTGAGGTCCTGCGGGTGCGGGCCATCTCGCTCCTGGGTGTAGACGTCCGCGTGGGCGTCGGGCCGACCATCACGGTCGCGGCCACCGCCTCCGGACAGATCGTCGGCCCCGGCGGGGTCCTCGCGATCGCACCCGAGCATGCCGCCGGCTGGCTCGCCCCGCTGCCGGTTCAGGCTCTGCACGGCATCGGCCCCCGCCAGGCAGAGGCACTGCACGACTACGGCATCCACAGCGTCGGCCTGCTTGCCGCCGTCCCGCCCGCCACCGTGCAGCGCCTCCTCGGCGGCCGCGCCGGACGCACAGCCGTCGACCGGGCCCGCGGCTTCGACCCGCGCCTCGTCGTGCCCCGCGCCCTGCCAGCCTCCGCGACCGTCCGCCACCGCTTTGACCGGCACACCCTGGACGGCGCCGCCGTCCGCGCGGCCCTGCTCGACCTGGTCGTCCAGCTCGGCGTGCTGCTGCGCGGCCGCGGCCAGGCAGCCCGCGCCCTCACCCTGACCCTGAAGTTCGCCGGCGGCACCCGGTGGGAGAAGACCCGCCGCCTGATCGAGGCATCCGCACACGACGAAGACCTGCGCACTCTCGCCTACCAGCTGATGGACGCCGCCGGACTGCAACGCGGCCGCCTGACCGGCTTCACACTCACGGGCGAGGACCTCGCCGACGCCGACCAGGTCGCCGAGCAGATCACCCTGGACCATGCCCGCGAGGCCCGCCTCGTCGCAGAAGCCGCCATGGACCGCATCCGCGCCAAGTTCGGCCCCACCGCCATCGGCCCCGCCACGACCGTACCGCTGCACCGCGCGTCCTGACCGCCCGTCCTGCCCGTGGAGGTGGCCGACTGCTCGAAGGGCAGCTGCGGCGAGCTGGAGTACCACCCCGTGCGACCGGACCTGGTGGCGGACTTCCTCGCCGACACCGCGGTCGACGAGGCCCGCTACCGTCACCCCGTTCATTTCCTGCGGTTGCGCGAGTACCTCACCGTGCAGCAGGTCCCGCCTTTCGGTACCTGACCGTGCTCCGCGGTGCAGTCACGCGGAGGCGGGAAGGCCTGGCTCGGCACTCAACCCCCACGAGATCGAATGGTGGCAAAATCGACATATTGAGTCTGGTGGGTGGGAAGGGTGGATCTGGACGCTGTCGTGGATGAGCTGTACGGCCTTGCGCCGGGTGACTTCACCGCCGCCCGCGACAAGCGTGCCAAGGCCGCCCGTGCTGCTGGCGACCGTGGGCTGGCCGACCAGATCCGTCGTCTGCGCCGCCCGACCCTGGGGGCGTGGGCCAGCAATCTGCTGGTGCGTGAGCAGCCCGATGAGGTGCAGCGGCTGCTGCAGCTCGGTGAGGCGCTGCGCCAGGCCCACCAGGATCTGGACGGCGAGCAGCTACGCGAGCTGTCGGCGCAGCAGTCACATAAGCCGGTGTTGCATCCACTGGTTGAACCTGGTTTGACTGCCCGCGTCCGAGTGATGAACGAGCCCGGGGCGTGCCGGAATGCCAGCCCGGTCGCGGCGCCACAAGGCCATGTCGAGGGCGTCGAGGACGAGCTTGGCCCGCTTGCTGGTCGCGGCCGACCAGCCGACGATCCCTCGGGAGAACACGTCCACGACGAAGGCGACGTAGACGATGCCGGACCAGGTTGCGACATAGGTGAAGTCGGCTACCCACCGCTCGTTCGGACCGGACGCGGTGAAGTCGCGTCTGAGCAGGTCAGAAGCTGCCACTTCGACGCCGTGATCGGCGGCGCCACCTGGCCCCTGGGCGACGCGAAACTGGACCCCGCCGACCCGCGGACCCTGCTGGTCGTGCTGAAGGAGCCCGTCGTCGGCAACAAGACCGGCACCGCGCCCGGCCTCGCCGACATCCGCTACGACGGCAAGGGCGGTCTGACCGGCACGGACGGCAACGTTGTCAGCTCCTTCTGGAGCAGCGGCGCCAACAAGTCCACCTACGAGCTGCGCACCAAGTGGGCCGACGACGTCTCGCCGGGCAACGCCCACCTGGAGTACCCACG
>NZ_JBFAIQ010000106.1:0-2747 GCF_040654755.1 Streptomyces sp. NPDC050625 | reverse complement strand
CACGGCATCTCGCCCGACTGGCACGCCCTCTTCCCGAGCGCCCGCCGCGTCGACCTGCCGACCTACGCCTTCCAGCGCGAGCGCTACTGGCTCGATGCGCCTCAGGCGCCGACCGCCGGCGCCTCGGAGGCGATGGACAGCGAGTTCTGGGACTCCGTCGAGAGCGAGGACCAGGCATCTCTCGGTGCGCTGCTGGGACTGGAACCCGCCGAACTGGACGTGGTCGCACCCAAGCTGTCCGCCTGGCGCCGGCAGCGGCGCGAGCAGTCCACCACCGACGGCTGGCGCTACCGGATCACCTGGCAGCCGCTCGGCGACACGGTCGGGGCCACTCCGTCGGGGACCTGGCTCTACGCGGTCTCCGAGGAGACCGCGTGGACCGAGGCGATCCACGCCGGGCTCACGGAACTCGGTGTCGCGCTCGTACCGTTCGCCGTGGACGAGGACACCGACCGCGACGCGCTCGCCCGGGCCTTCGCCGACGCCGGGTATGAGCAGGCTGACGGCATCCTGTTCGCCGCGGCACAGGGAGAAGCGGCGACGGACGCCCTCCAGCGGCTCGTCCTGCTCATACAGGCCCTCGGCGACGCCGGGATCGAGGCCCCGCTGTGGTGCCTGACCAGCGGGGCAGTGTCGACCGGCACGGCGGACCCGGTGACCGACCCAGTTTCCGCCCAGCTCTGGGGCCTGGGCAGGATCCTCGCCCTGGAACAGCCGCAGCGCTGGGGCGGGCTCGTCGACCTGCCCGCCGAACTCGACTCCCGCGCACTGGAGCGACTGGCCGGCCTGCTGGCCCAGGCCGACGAGGACCAACTCGCCGTACGCGCCTCCGGTGTGTCCGGCCGCCGCCTCGTGCGCGCGCCGCAGAACGCGGCACCGACGGACGCACCCTGGTCGCCGCGCGGCACCGTGCTCGTGACCGGTGGTACGGGTGCGCTGGGCGGGCACGTGGCCCGCTGGCTGGCCGGTGCCGGTGCGGAGCATCTGGTGCTCACCAGCCGCCGGGGCCCTGACGCCCCGGGCGCCGCCGAACTCAAGGCGGAACTGGAGGCGCTGGGCGCTCAGGTCACCGTCGCGGCGTGCGATGCGGCCGACCGCGACGCGCTCGCCGAGTTGTTCGGCCGGCACACCGTGAACGCCGTGGTGCACACCGCAGGTGTACTCGACGACGGCCTGGTCGAATCACTCACGCCCGAGCGCCTCAACCACGTGCTGCGCCCCAAGGTGGACGCGGCGCTCCACCTGCACGAGCTCACCCGGGACCGCCAGGACCTCGACGCCTTCGTGCTCTTCTCCTCGATGACCGGTGTCTGGGGCAACGGCGGCCAGGGCGCCTACGGTGCCGCGAACGCCTGCCTCGACGCCCTCGCCGAGCAGCGCCGGGCGCAGGGCTTGCCCGCGCTGGCCGTCGCGTGGGGACCCTGGGCGGACGGAGGCATGGCCGCCGGCGCCGCCGGTGATCACCTGCGGCGGCGCGGCGTACGGGCGATCGCGGCCCTTCCCGCGATCTCCGTGCTGCACGATGCGCTGACCCGCGGCGAGACCTCCGTGACCGTCGCGGACGTGGACTGGGACCGCTTCGCCCCGGCCTTCGCCGGCACGCGCCCCTGCCCGCTGCTGCACGGCGTGCCCGAAGCCCGCAAGGCCCTCCAAGTACGCGCCCAGGGCGCACAGAGCGCCGAAGTGCCCGCGTCCGCGCTGGTCCAGCGGCTCCTCGGCGCCACGCCGGGGGAGCAGGGCCGCATCCTGCTGGACCTGGTCCGCGAACAGGCCGCCACGGTGCTCGGCCACAGGAGCAAGGGCGTCTTCGACGCCGACCGGACGTTCCGCGAGACCGGCTTCGACTCGCTCACCGCCGTCGAACTGCGCAACCGGCTCAACACGGCCACCGGTCTCAAGCTGCCCACCACCCTGGTCTTCGACCACCCGACCCCCACCGCCCTCGCCCGTCACCTGGGCGAGGAACTCCTCGGCCGGCACGGGCCGAAGGCGGACGCCGCGCAGGCGACGGCCGCCGCCGCGGCCGACGAGCCCCTCGCGATCGTCGGCATGAGCTGCCGCTTCCCCGGCGGCGTCCAGTCGCCGGAGGACCTGTGGGAGTTGCTGAACTCCGGCCGGGACGCGATGTCCGGCTTCCCCGCCGACCGCGGCTGGGACATCGACGCGCTCTACGATCCCGACCCCGACCGGCCCGGCACGACGTACTCGCGCCAGGGCGGCTTCATCCAGGACGCCGACCGCTTCGACGCCGGTCTCTTCGGGATCTCGCCGCGCGAGGCGCTGGCCATGGACCCCCAGCAGCGGCTGCTGCTGGAGACCGCGTGGGAGGCTTTCGAGCGGGCCGGCATCGCCCCCGCGTCCGTCCGCGCCAGCCGTACCGGTGTCTTCATCGGCACCAACGGCCAGGACTACGCCAACGGACTGCGCAACGCCCCCGAGGAGATCGAGGGGTACGCGCTCACCGGCAAGGCGGCCTCGGTCGTCTCCGGACGCATCTCCTACACGTTCGGCCTCGAGGGACCCGCGGTCACGGTCGACACGGCGTGCTCTTCGTCGCTCGTGGCCCTCCACCTCGCCGCGCAGGCACTGCGGAGCGGCGAGTGCTCGATGGCCCTGGTCGGGGGCGTCACCGTCATGACCACACCGGACCTGTTCGTGGAGTTCAGCCGGCAGCGCGGGCTGTCGCCCGACGGCCGGTGCAAGGCGTTCGCGGCCGGGGCGGACGGTACGGGCTGGGGCGAGGGCGT
>NZ_JBFAIQ010000105.1:0-2792 GCF_040654755.1 Streptomyces sp. NPDC050625 | reverse complement strand
ACGGCGGGGCCGGGTGTGACCCGTGGCGCCGCGGAGGCTGCCAAGAGTCCGGTGTTTGTGTTCTCGGGTGAGGGTTCGCAGTGGGTGGGTATGGCTCGCGGGCTGCTGGATGCTTCGCCGGTGTTTGCGGGGCGGATGGCGGAGTGTGCGGCGGCGTTGGAGCCGCACATCGACTGGTCGTTGCTGTCGGTGGTGCGGGGTGAGGAGGGTGCGCCGTTGCTCGACCGGGTCGATGTCGGTCAGCCGGTGTTGTTCGCGGTGATGGTGTCGTTGGCGGCGGTGTGGGAGTCGTACGGGGTGCGCCCGTCCGCTGTGGTGGGGCACTCGCGGGGTGAGATCGCGGCGGCGTGCGTGGCCGGTGCCTTGTCCCTGCCCGATGCCGCCGAACTGATCGCGGCGCGGGGCCGGGTGCTGGTGCAGGCAAGCGGCACCGGCGCGATGGTGTCGGTCGCTTTGCCCGCCGGGCAGGTGCGGGAGCGGCTGTCGGGTGGGCTGGAGATCGCGGCGGAGAACGGGCCCGCGTCCGTCGTCGTGGCCGGTGAGCCGGCCGAGGTGGCCGGGTTCAGGGAAGCCTGTGAGCGGGACGGTATCCGTGTCCGTCAGGTCAGCGATGAATTCGCCTTCCACACAAGTCAGATGGAGGGGATTGGCGGGGAGTTGGCGGCGGCGGTTGCGTCGTTGTCTCCGCGTGCGGCCGGGGTGCCGTTGTATTCGACGGTGACCGGCGACCTACTGGACACCACCATCATGGACGCCGACTACTGGCGGCGGAA
The DNA here is from genome assembly GCF_040654755.1 of Streptomyces sp. NPDC050625. NCBI lineage: Bacteria > Bacillati > Actinomycetota > Actinomycetes > Kitasatosporales > Streptomycetaceae > Streptomyces > Streptomyces sp. NPDC050625. The sequence continues at coordinate 2,019 of NZ_JBFAIQ010000105.1, read as the reverse complement.
TCTGCGGGAGCCGGTGCGCTTCGAGGCCGCCGTACGGTCCTTGCTCGGCGCGGGTCATGGGTTGTTCATCGAGGTCAGTCCGCATCCGGTGCTGACCGGTGCGGTGCAGCAGACGGCCGAGACGCTGGACGCCACGGCGGTGGCGCTCGGCACGCTGCGGCGGGACGAGGACGACCACGAGCGGCTGCTGACGAGCCTGGCCCAGGCATACGTCCACGGCGCGGACGTCGACTGGTCCGAGGTGTTCGACGGCTCCGGCGCGCGCCGGGTGGAACTGCCCACGTATGCCTTCCAGCGCCAGCGGTACTGGCTGGAGGCTGCCACCGGTGCGGCGGATGTCGCGTCCGCCGGTCTGGGCACGGCCGGGCATCCGCTGCTGGGCGCGTCGGTCAGTGTCGCGGAGGCGGATGCCGTCGTGGTGCTGACCGGTCGGTTGTCGCTGCACACGCACGCGTGGCTGGCGGACCACGCCATCGGGGGGTCGGTGCTGCTGCCGGGCACGGCCTTCGTGGAGCTGGTGCTGCGTGCCGGTGACGAGGTCGGTGGCGACGTGGTGGAAGAGCTGACCCTGTACGCCCCGCTGGTGATCCCGGCTGCCGGGGCGGTCCAGGTGCAGGTGGTCGTCGGGGAGACGGCCAACGGGCGGTGGCCCGTCGGTGTCTACTCCCGGATCGAGGACGACCAGTCGCCCGCCGAGTGGGTGCAGCACGCGGGCGGAACTCTGGTCGTCGGCGACCGTGCCGAGCCCGGCTTCGAGCTGACGCAGTGGCCGCCCGCAGGTGCCGAACCGGTGCCGGTGGACGACTTCTACGCGATGCTGGCGGAGGCCGGATACGCGTACGGGCCCGTGTTCCAGGGACTGCGCGCCGTGTGGCGGCAGGGGGACGACGTCTTCGCCGAGGTCGTGCTGCCGTCCGACGCCGCGGCGCAAGCAGGACGGTTCGGCATCCACCCCGCCCTGCTCGACGCGGCCCTGCAGACCATGGCCCTTCAGGCACTCACCGACGGTGAGATCATCCTGCCGTTCTCCTGGTCCGGTGTCCGGCTGCACGCCGTCGGCGGCTCCGCGCTGCGGGTCCGGCTGACGCGTACCGCGCCCGACGCCGTGGCCGTGGCCATCGCCGACACGGCGGGCGCGCCCGTCATCTCGGTCGACACCCTCACCATGCGCGAGGCCACGCCGGAGCAGCTGTCCACGGCCTCCCGTGGCGACGACGGGCTGCTGGGAGTGGAGTGGGTGCCCGTGGTCTCTTCGGCTGTTCAACCGGTGCTGCTGGCGGAGTGGGCCGAAGGCGTCGCGCTCCCCGATGGCACCGACGGCGCGGGGGCGGTGGTCCTGGACTGCCGGACGGGCGAGGCGGCGTTCACGGAGGCGAACGTGCCGGGGGCGGTCTCCGCCGAGGTACGCCGGGTGCTGGCCGCCGTACAGGAATGGCTGGCGCGGCCGGATACGGCTGGATTCCCGCTCGTGGTGGTCACGCGCGGCGCGGTGAGCACCGCATCCGACGACGACGTGACCGACCTGGCGGGCGCCGCCGTGTGGGGTCTGGTGCGCTCGGCGCAGAGCGAGCACCCCGGACGGCTGCTGCTGGTCGACGCGGACGCGGCTGCGGACGTGCCCTCGGCGGTGGCCGCCGCCCTCGCGGCCGGAGAGCCTCAACTGGCCGTAGGCGGCGACCAGATACGGGCGGCTCGGCTGACCCGGATACGGGCCGCTGAGGGAGACGAGCCCTCGGTGTGGTCGGCGGAGGGAACGGTGCTGATCACTGGTGGTACGGGGACGCTTGGCAGTTTGGTGGCACGCCATCTGGTGCGGCGGTGGGGTGTGCGGCGCCTGCTGCTCGTCAGCCGTCGTGGCCCCAGTGCGCCGGGCGCCGGGGAACTGGCCGAGGAACTGGCGTCGCTGGGTGCCCGGGTCGATGTGGTGGCGTGCGACGTGTCCGACCGGCAGGCGCTGGCGGATGTGCTGGCCGGGGTGTCGCTGTCGGCGGTGGTGCACACGGCCGGTGTGCTGCGGGA
>NZ_JBFAIQ010000104.1:0-2924 GCF_040654755.1 Streptomyces sp. NPDC050625 | reverse complement strand
CCCGGTGGCCTTCGCCAGGCGCGGTACGAACACTTTCCCGGCGCGGACCGCGACCTGCGGCTCACCGGACGCGAGTACGGCGGGCAGCACGCGAACCGCCTCGTCGGTGTCCTCTGCCTCCACCAGCACGATCCGGTCCGGGTTCTCCGACTGCGCGGACCGCACCAGCCCCCACACCGCGGCATGAGCCAGATCACCCGGACGCGTCACCAACGCCAAACGCCCCGCACGATCCTCCGCCAACCACCACTGCACCAACGCCAGAACCTCACCCGCGATGCCATGCACACGGTCGGCGGTCTCCCTACCGGACCCCACCGGGCACGGAACGACCGTGACCACCGCGACATCGGGAAGGACCGGCTCGGCGGACAGGGCGGCCAGGTCCGCATAGCTCCGTATGGCGAGCCCGGCGACAGCGTCAGCCTCCGTGAGGGCCGCCGGCTGCCATGCGAGGCCGAACAGCGAGTCGTCGGCACGCCTGCCGGAGCCGCCCGCCGCGAGCAGTTGCTCACGCGACACCGGCCGCAGCGACAGCGAGCCGACCGTGGCCACCAGAGCGCCTGAGGTGTCGGCCGCGGTCAGCGACACGGCGTCCGTACCCGTGGGAGAGACCTTGACCCGCAGCGCTGTCGCTCCCGCTCCACGCACACTCACTTCGGACCAGGCGAAGGGCAGCAGCGGCGCGTGGACGACGGGGACGAGCCCGCCCGAGCCGATCGCGTGGAGCGCCGCGTCCAGCAACGCCGGATGAACGGCGAACGCGCCCGCCTCGATGCCCTCAGGGAGCACGACCTCAGCGAGGACGTCGTCCCCGCTGCGCCACACCGACCGCAGGCCACGGAAGACCGGGCCGTAGCCCAGGCCGAGTCCGTCCAGGCCCTCGTAGAACCCGGTCAGGTCGACGGCCTCCGCACCCACTGGCGGCCACGCGCCGAGGTCCGCGCCGTGTGGCGGCTCGGGCAGCGCGTCTGTCACAAAGCCGACCGCGTGCCGTACCCACGGCGCGTCATCCGGCGCGTCGTCCGGGGCGTCCTCAAGCCGCGAGTGCACGCTCACTGCGCGCCTGCCCGGCTCCTCCTCGGCCCCGACCCACACCTGCACCGCGACACCACCGCGCTCCGGGACGATCAACGGTGCTTCCAGCGTCAGGTCCTCGACCTGCGCACAGCCGGCCTCGTCGCCCACACGCACCGCCAGCTCCACGAGCGCGGTACCCGGCAGCAGCACGCTGTCCATGACCGTGTGGTCGGCGAGCCAGGGGTGCGTCCTGAGCGAGAGCCGCCCGGTGACCAGGAACCCACCGGCGCCGGGCAGCGCGACCGCCGCACCGGCCAACGGGTGCTCCGCCGCACCCAGTCCGAGTCCGGTGGCGGCGGCACTGCCGGTGAACTCCTCGGGCGCCTCCAGCCAGAAGCGCTCGTACTGGAAGGCGTAGGTCGGCAGGTCGACGCGCCGGGCGCCGGGGAAGAGCGCCTGCCAGTCCGCGGAGACGCCATGGGCATGCAGCTCGGCGAGCGCAGTGACGACGGCCTGCGGCTCGGGGCGGTCGGCGCGCAGGGCGGGCACGGTGACGATGTCTGTGCCGTCGTCGAAGCAGCCCTGGGCCAGGGCGCTGAGGACACCACCGGGGCCGATCTCGACAAAGGTCGTCACGCCCAGCTCGTGCAGGGTCTGGACGCCGTCGGCGAAGCGGACCGCTTCGCGGACGTGCCGGACCCAGTAGTCGGGGGTGTACGGCTCGGCGAGGCGGCCGGTGAGGTTCGAAACGACGGGAATTCGCGGCTCTTTGACGGCCAGACCGCTGACGGCCTGCGCGAACTCCTCCAGCATGGGGTCCATCAGCGGCGAGTGGAACGCGTGGCTGACCTTCAACCGGGACGTCCGACGCCCCTGTTCCCGGAAGGCCTCGCCAATGGCGACGACCACCTCCTCGGCACCGGAGACCACGACCGACCGCCGGCCGTTGATCGCCGCGATACCGACGCCTTCGGTGAGGTGCGGGAGCACCTCGTCCTCGGTGGCCTGTACGGCGACCATCGTCCCGCCGTCGGGCAGCGCCTGCATGAGGCGGGCACGCGCGGACACCAGCTTCGCCGCGTCAGCGAGCGACAGCACCCCTGCCACGTGCGCGGCCGCGATCTCGCCGACCGAGTGACCGGCCACGTAGTCCGGCCGGATGCCCCACGATTCGAGAAGCCGGAACAGGGCGACTCCGACAGCAAAGAGCGCGGGCTGCGTCGAACCCGTCTGGTCGAGCTCCTCCGAGTCGACGTGGACGGGCGCGTCCAGAAGCGCGCACACCTCGTCGTACGCCGTGGCGAACACGGGGTACGCCTCATACAGCTCACGTCCCATGCCGATCCGCTGCGAGCCCTGGCCCGAGAACAAGAAGCCGAGCTTGCCGCCGGTGCCCGGTTCACCCAGGACGACCCGGGTGGACGGGGACCCAGCGGCCAGCGCGCGGAGCCCTTCCAGAAGTTCGTCCCGGTTCTCGCCCACCACAGCGGCCCGGTGCTCCATGGCCGTGCGTGTGGTGGCGAGCGAGAAGCCGATGTCGACCGGCTGCAGGTCCGTGTCCGGTGCTGCGGCCAGGGACAGCAGGCGCTCCGCCTGCGCCCGCAGCGCCGCCGATGTCCTGCCCGACAGCACCCACGGCACGACAGCGCCGGAGCCGGGCGCGAGCGGCAACTCCGCCGACGCGGGAGCCTGCTCGACAATCACGTGGGCGTTGGTGCCGCTGATGCCGAACGACGACACGGCGGCACGACGAGGGCGGTCCGACCCAGGCCAGTCGAGGGCCTCGGTCAGCAGCCGGACATCGCCGGCCGTCCAGTCCACGTGCGGGGTCGGCTCGTCGACGTGCAGGGTCCGCGGCAGCACACCGTGCCGCATCGCCATGACCATCTTGATCACACCACCGA
>NZ_JBFAIQ010000103.1:0-3042 GCF_040654755.1 Streptomyces sp. NPDC050625 | reverse complement strand
TGTTTGTAAGCACGTGATTGGGCTCCAGTGCACGGATGAAAAGTGGCTCCGGGTGTACGGAGTTGATCTGGCTCCACTCCGGTGAGGTGGCCTCCCGCGACGTGCCCTCTTTGGAGTGAATGCACTGGTCCGTCCGCCCGGCGACGGCAGGGTTTGTGCGTCGATCACGGTCATGTCGGAGGCCGTGTTGCTTGATCACGGTCATGTCGGGAGGCCGGGATGGGTTTGTCGCGGGCGGAATTGTTCGCTGCGATCCGGAGGGATAAGCGTCTTGATCCGGAACTGTCGCAGCGGACCTTGGCGGAGAAGTACGGGGTGCACCGTCGGACGGTGAGGCAGGCTCTGCTGTCTGCGGTTCCGCCGCCGAGGAAGAAGCCGGTGCCACGGGCCACGGTTCTCGATCCGGCCAAGCCGTGGATCGATGACATGCTGCGGGAAGACGCGAATGCGCCACGCAAGCAGAAGCACACCGCCCGCCGGATCTACCAACGTCTCGCCCAGGACTACGGCTTCGACCTGGTGTCCTACTCCACGGTCTGCGACTACGTGCTGGCCAGGCGCCCGCAGATCGAGGCCGAGGTGATGGAGGGCCGCCGGCATCTGACGGGCATGGTCCCGCAGGTCCACCTGCCCGGCGAGGAAGCCGAGGTCGACTTCGCCGACGTCTGGGTCCGCCTGGCGGGCGAGGTCGTCAAGTGCCACCTGTTCACGCTGCGGATGTCGTACTCCGGCAAGGCCGTCCACCGCGTCTATGCGTCACAAGCCCAGGAATCCTTCATGGAAGGACACGTCGAGGCGTTCAACGTCCTGGGCGGAGTGCCGACCAAGCACATCCGATACGACAACCTCAAGCCGGCGGTGAACCGCATCTGCACCGGCCGCAGCCGCATCGAGTCCGAGCGGTGGGTGTCCTTCCGGGCCCACTACGGCTTCGACGCCTTCTACTGCATCCCAGGCGAGGACGGTGCCCATGAGAAGGGCGGGGTCGAGCACGAGGGCGGCCGCTTCCGCCGCACCCACCTGGTCCCTGTCCCCGAGGTCGCCACGCTGGAAGAACTGAACGCGAAGATCGCCGAGATCGACGCGGCAGAGGACGAAAGGATCCTCGCGGGCAGGCTGACCACGGTCGGCTTCAACTTCTACACCGAGGCCGACCAGCTGGCACCGCTGCCATTCGAGGAGTTCGAGTGCGGCATCACGCTGACGCCGAAGGTCGACCGCAGCAGCCGGATCACCGTCCGACAGTGTCACTACTCGGTGCCGGCCCGCTTCATCGGCCAGAACGTGCGGGTGCTGCTGCGGGGCAACGAACTCCTCGTCTTCGAACGGCGGGAGATCGCCGCCCGGCACCCGCGGCTGACACGCCGGGGCGACTTCCGCGACGAGCTCGACCACTACCTGGAGATCCTGCTGGTCAAGCCCGGCGCGATGGCCGGATCGACGGCGCTGGTCGCGGCCCGACAGAACGGTTCGTTCACCGAGGTCCACGAAGCCTTCTGGGCCGCAGCCCGGGCCGCCCACGGCGACGCGGCCGGGACCCGGGCACTGATCGAGGTCCTGCTGCTGCACCGCCGGATGCCCGCGACCGCCATCGGGCAGGGCATGGCCGCCGCGATCCGGGCGGGCGCCGTCACCGCCGACGTGGTGGCTGTCGAGGCACGCAGGGCCGCCGCGCTGACCCCGCCACCTCCCGAGGACCTGGACGACGAGAACGAACCGCCGCCCTGGGCCGAACCCAGCGGGGTTGTCTCGCTGAGCGCCCGCCGGGCCCAGCTGCCCGAGGACAAACGGCCGCTGCCGACCGTCGCCCACTACGACCAGCTCCTGACACGTCAACCGAAAGGCACCGCATGAGCACGACTGGCACCACGGCCGCACAGGTTCCTCCGCCCCGCCGCGACATGGGGCCGGAGGAGGCCGTGGACACGGCCATCGACGAAGCCTGCCGGGCCCTGCACCTGCCCACGATCCGCAGCAGGGTCCAGGACATGGCAGCCGAGGCGATGCGGCAGCGGTCCAGCTACAAGGACTTCCTCGCCGACCTGCTCGAAGCCGAGTGCGCCGAACGCGAGGAACGGCGCAAGCAGCGGCTGGTCAGAGACGCCAACTTCCCCCGGCCCAAGCGGCTGGAGGACTTCGACTTCGCGGAGAACCCCAACGTCACGCCGGAACTCGTCGGCACCCTCTCCGACCCGGCCTGGGTCAAGGCCGGACAGCCGCTCTGCCTGATCGGCGACTCCGGGACCGGCAAGTCGCATCTGCTGATCGGGATCGGCACGGCCATGGCCGAGGCAGGGCTCAAGGTCCGCTACACGACCACGGTCAACCTGGTCAACGAACTCGCCGAAGCCGCCGACGAGAAGAAGCTGACCCGCACCATCGCCCGCTACGGCCGTGTTGACCTGCTCTGTCTTGACGAATTCGGCTATCTCGACCTGGACAAGGCCGGCGCCAAGCTGCTGTTCCAGATCTTCACCGAGCGGGAAGAACGGCGGGCCATCGCGATCGCCTCGAACGCCCCGTTCTCGGAGTGGAAGCAGACCTTCACCGACCCCCGGCTCTGCACGGCGATCGTCGACCGGGTCACGTTCAATGCGCACATCGTCGAGACCGGCACCCAGTCCTACCGGTTCGCGCAGAGCCAGCGGAAACGCCGCCGCTGACCTGCACGGACAACCGCGGCCGGCCTCCCTTGCGGGAGGCCGGCCGCAGCCGTTTCGGGCCCAGCCGTCAAGTCCCAGTGCCGGCCGCACCATCGCCCGTTCTCGTCCAGCCGCCGCGGTCACCGGGAGGTCCGCAGCTTGAGCCGAGCCGGGTCGGCAACCCTCCACGCACCTGTCGGGGATGCGCTGACGGAGGTCCACCGAGGCTCCAAAACTACCGTCAACACCCCCTACTCGGGCCAGTGGAACCACCCGATCGAAGTGGGGCCAAATCACCTTGCTACAGGGGCGTGAATCACACCAACACACGCCCCCTCCACCCCTGCAGCGGAGCCAAAACAACTCCGTGCACTGGAGCCCAAAGAAGTGCTTACAGACA
>NZ_JBFAIQ010000102.1:1516-3286 GCF_040654755.1 Streptomyces sp. NPDC050625 | reverse complement strand
CTGGTTTCCAGTGGGGTGACGGGTGGCTGGTCGTTGTTTGAGAACTGCACAGTGGACGCGAGCATCTGTGGCCAAGTTTTTAAGGGCGCACGGTGGATGCCTTGGCACCAGGAACCGATGAAGGACGTGGGAGGCCGCGATAGTCCCCGGGGAGTCGTCAACCAGGCTTTGATCCGGGGGTTTCCGAATGGGGAAACCCGGCAGTCGTCATGGGCTGTCACCCACTGCTGAACACATAGGCAGTGTGGAGGGAACGAGGGGAAGTGAAACATCTCAGTACCCTCAGGAAGAGAAAACAACCGTGATTCCGGGAGTAGTGGCGAGCGAAACCGGATGAGGCCAAACCGTATGCGTGTGAGACCCGGCAGGGGTTGCGCATGCGGGGTTGTGGGATCTCTCTTCCACGGTCTGCCGGCCGTGGGACGAGTCAGAAACCGTTGATGTAGGCGAAGGACATGCGAAAGGTCCGGCGTAGAGGGTAAGACCCCCGTAGCTGAAACGTCAGCGGCTCGTTTGAGAGACACCCAAGTAGCACGGGGCCCGAGAAATCCCGTGTGAATCTGGCGGGACCACCCGCTAAGCCTAAATATTCCCTGGTGACCGATAGCGGATAGTACCGTGAGGGAATGGTGAAAAGTACCCCGGGAGGGGAGTGAAATAGTACCTGAAACCGTGTGCCTACAAGCCGTGGGAGCGTCGGAATGTGCTTGCACATTCTCGTGACTGCGTGCCTTTTGAAGAATGAGCCTGCGAGTTTGCGGTGTGTTGCGAGGTTAACCCGTGTGGGGAAGCCGTAGCGAAAGCGAGTCCGAACAGGGCGTATGAGTAGCACGCTCAAGACCCGAAGCGGAGTGATCTAGCCATGGGCAGGTTGAAGCGGAGGTAAGACTTCGTGGAGGACCGAACCCACCAGGGTTGAAAACCTGGGGGATGACCTGTGGTTAGGGGTGAAAGGCCAATCAAACTCCGTGATAGCTGGTTCTCCCCGAAATGCATTTAGGTGCAGCGTCGTGTGTTTCTTGCCGGAGGTAGAGCACTGGATAGGCGATGGGCCCTACCGGGTTACTGACCTTAGCCAAACTCCGAATGCCGGTAAGTGAGAGCGCGGCAGTGAGACTGTGGGGGATAAGCTCCATGGTCGAGAGGGAAACAGCCCAGAGCATCGACTAAGGCCCCTAAGCGTACGCTAAGTGGGAAAGGATGTGGAGTCGCACAGACAACCAGGAGGTTGGCTTAGAAGCAGCCACCCTTGAAAGAGTGCGTAATAGCTCACTGGTCTAGTGATTCCGCGCCGACAATGTAGCGGGGCTCAAGCGTACCGCCGAAGTCGTGTCATTGCAGCATATAGCCCCAACGGGTGCTGTGATGGGTAGGGGAGCGTCGTCTGCCGGGTGAAGCAGCACCGGAAGGTAGTTGTGGACGGTTGACGAGTGAGAATGCAGGCATGAGTAGCGATACAAACGTGAGAAACGTTTGCGCCGATTGACTAAGGGTTCCTGGGTCAAGCTGATCTGCCCAGGGTAAGTCGGGACCTAAGGCGAGGCCGACAGGCGTAGTCGATGGATAACCGGTTGATATTCCGGTACCCGCTGTGAAGCGTCAAACATCGAGCATCGTGATGCTAAGGCCGTGAAACCGCCGGGTGCGTCTTCGGACAATCTCGGAGTGGTGGAGCCGCCGGACCAAGCGGTTAGTAGGTGAGTGATGGGGTGACGCAGGAAGGTAGTCCATCCCGGGCGGTGGTTGTCCCGGGGTAAGGGTGTAGGACGG
>NZ_JBFAIQ010000102.1:0-1418 GCF_040654755.1 Streptomyces sp. NPDC050625 | reverse complement strand
TGTGTCTGAGACCTGATGCCGAGCCGATTGTGGCGAAGTGGATGATCCTATGCTGTCGAGAAAAGCCTCTAGCGAGTTTCATGGCGGCCCGTACCCTAAACCGACTCAGGTGGTCAGGTAGAGAATACCGAGGCGTTCGGGTGAACTATGGTTAAGGAACTCGGCAAAATGCCCCCGTAACTTCGGGAGAAGGGGGGCCAGCTCCGGTGATCCGATTTACTCGGTGAGCTGGGGGTGGCCGCAGAGACCAGCGAGAAGCGACTGTTTACTAAAAACACAGGTCCGTGCGAAGCCGTAAGGCGATGTATACGGACTGACGCCTGCCCGGTGCTGGAACGTTAAGGGGACCGGTTAGCTCCATTTCGGTGGGGCGAAGCTGAGAACTTAAGCGCCAGTAAACGGCGGTGGTAACTATAACCATCCTAAGGTAGCGAAATTCCTTGTCGGGTAAGTTCCGACCTGCACGAATGGCGTAACGACTTCTCGACTGTCTCAACCATAGGCCCGGTGAAATTGCACTACGAGTAAAGATGCTCGTTTCGCGCAGCAGGACGGAAAGACCCCGGGACCTTTACTACAGTTTGATATTGGTGTTCGGTTCGGCTTGTGTAGGATAGCTGGGAGACTTTGAAACGCGGACGCCAGTTCGCGGTGAGTCGTCGTTGAAATACCAGTCTGGTCGTGCTGGATGTCTAACCTGGGTCCGTGATCCGGATCAGGGACAGTGTCTGATGGGTAGTTTAACTGGGGCGGTTGCCTCCTAAAGGGTAACGGAGGCGCCCAAAGGTTCCCTCAGCCTGGTTGGCAATCAGGTGTTGAGTGTAAGTGCACAAGGGAGCTTGACTGTGAGACCGACGGGTCGAGCAGGGACGAAAGTCGGGACTAGTGATCCGGCGGTGGCTTGTGGAAGCGCCGTCGCTCAACGGATAAAAGGTACCCCGGGGATAACAGGCTGATCTTCCCCAAGAGTCCATATCGACGGGATGGTTTGGCACCTCGATGTCGGCTCGTCGCATCCTGGGGCTGGAGTCGGTCCCAAGGGTTGGGCTGTTCGCCCATTAAAGCGGTACGCGAGCTGGGTTTAGAACGTCGTGAGACAGTTCGGTCCCTATCCGCTGTGCGCGTAGGAGTCTTGAGAAGGGCTGTCCCTAGTACGAGAGGACCGGGACGGACGAACCTCTGGTGTGCCAGTTGTTCTGCCAAGGGCATGGCTGGTTGGCTACGTTCGGGAGGGATAACCGCTGAAAGCATCTAAGCGGGAAGCCTGCTTCGAGATGAGGACTCCCACCCACTTGATGGGGTAAGGCTCCCAGTAGACGACTGGGTTGATAGGCCGGATATGGAAGCCAGGTAACTGGTGGAGTTGACCGGTACTAATAGGCCGAGGGCTTGTCCTCAGTTGCTCGCGTCCACTGTGT
>NZ_JBFAIQ010000101.1:0-3297 GCF_040654755.1 Streptomyces sp. NPDC050625 | reverse complement strand
ACACCCTCGGCCCAGCCGGTGCCGTCGGCGCCGGCGCCGAACGCCTTGCACCGACCGTCGGCGGAGAGTCCGCGCTGGCGGCTGAACTCCACGAACGCGGTGGGAGTGGTCATCACCTGCACGCCGCCGGCCAGCGCCGTGGAGCACTCGCCGTTGCGCAGCGCCTGGATCGCCCAGTGCAGCGCCACCAGCGACGACGAACACGCCGTGTCGACCGTGACCGCCGGGCCCTCCAGGCCGAAGGTGTAGGCGATACGGCCGGACATCACGCTGGCGGAGTTGCCGGTCCCGAGATGGCCGGCGGACTCGCCGCCCACCCCGACCAGAAGGTTGACGTAGTCCTGGTAGCCGGATCCGACGAAGACCCCGGTACGGCTGCCGCGCACCGACTCCGCGTCGATACCGGCCCGTTCGAACGTCTCCCACGTGGTCTCCAGCAGCAGGCGCTGCTGCGGATCCATCGCCACGGCCTCACGCGGGCTGATCCCGAAGAACCCCGGGTCGAACTTCCCCGCCTCGTACAGGAATCCACCGTGCCGCGCGTACGTCTTCCCCGTCGCCTCCGGGTCCGGGTCGTAGATGTCCTCCACGTCCCAGCCCCGGTCCGCCGGGAACTCGCCGACCGCGTCACCACCGGAGGCCACCAACTGCCACAGGTCCTCCGGCGAACGCACGCCGCCCGGATACCGGCACGCCATTCCGACGATGGCGATGGGGTCCTGGTCCTTCTCCTCTACCTCGCGAAGGCGCTCCCGGACCTGACGAAGGTCTCCGGTGACGCGCTTGAGATACTCGAGAAGCCTGTCTTCGTTGCTGCTCATCCGCCTCATCCGTCCTCGGCTGTCGTTAAAGGTAGAGCGCCAAGAACTAGGAATTTTCTAGATCTTGATCGATCAGATCGAAGATGTCGTCGACCGTCGCGTCCTGGAGCCGGCGCCGCGCATCGGCGGATTCCGCGCCGTGTTCTCCGGTTTCTCCGGAGGAGTTGACCAGGGCCAGCACTTCCTGCAGCCGCCTGCGCACCCCCGACCGGACCGTCTCCTCGGCGGAGGCGGCCGTCGAGATCACCGACTCGAGCCGGTCGAGCTCGCTGAAGACGGACACCTCGTCCGGGCCCGTCTCGTCTGCGAGTTCGCTGCGCAGGTAGCGGGCGATCGCCTCGGGCGTCGGGTGGTCGAAGACCAGTGTCGCGGGCAGGGTCAGGCCGGTGTCGGCATTGAGCAGGTTGCGCAGCTCCACCGCGGTCAGGGAGTCGAACCCGAGGTCCCGGAACGCCACGTCCGGTTCCACCGCCGCGGAACCGCTGTGGCCGAGTACAGCCGCCGCGTGCGCGCACACCGTATCCACGAGCAGGCGTTGCTGTTCGCCCTCGGACAGCGCCGACAGCTTCGCCTTGAGCGCGGACGGCTCCGCGCCCTGCCCGGCGGGCTCCTCCGCAAGGGCGTCCCTGACCTCGGGCAGGTCGCTCAGCAGCGCGCTCGGCCTGCTGACGGTGAACGGGACGACGAACCGCTTCCAGTCCACGTCCGCCACGGTGACCGTGCCGTCGCCGTCGCTCAGCGCACCGTGCAGCGCGGAGATCGCCCGGTCCGGCCGCAGCACGCTCAAGCCGCGCTGCCGCAACCGCTCCTCGTCCCCGGCGTCGGCGACCATGCCGCCCTCGCCCCACGGGCCCCAGGCGATCGCGGTCGCGGCGAGGCCACGGGCCCGCCGGCGCTGCGCCAAGCCGTCGAGGAAGGCGTTCGCGGCCGAGTAGGCGGCCTGCCCGCCGCCTCCCCAGACACCGGAGACGGAGGAGAAGAGGACGAAGGCGTCCAACTCCTGACCGCGGAGCAGTTCGTGGAGGTGCACGGCCCCGAGAGCCTTCGCGGCGACCGTCGCCGCGAAGTCGCCGAGGCTCGTCTCGGCGAGCATGCCCGCCTCGGCGGTGCCGGCCGTGTGGACGACGGCGTTCACCGGGTGCTCGGAAAGCAGCGCGGCCAGCGCTTCGCGGTCGGCCACGTCGCAGGCGGCGACGGTCACGCGGACGCCCGCCTCCTCCAGTTCGGCCGTGAGGCCGGCGGCGCCGGGCGCCGCGGGGCCGCGGCGGCTGGTGAGCACCAGGTGTTCCGCGCCCGCACCGGCGAGCCAGCGGGCGACGTGCCCGCCCAGCGCACCCGTACCACCGGTGATCAGGACAGTGCCGCGCGGCGACCACGACCGGTCGCTCCGGGCTGCGGGCAGACGCGACAGGCGCCGCGCGAACACCCCGCGGTCGCGGATCGCGATCTGGTCCTCGGCCGACTGGCCGAGCACCGCGGCGAGTCGGCCGACGACCCGGTCGTCGACCGTGTCCGGGAGGTCGACGAGACCGCCCCAGCGCGGCGCGTGCTCCAGCGCCGCCACCCGGCCCAGACCCCAGACCTGGGACTGGTACGGGTCCGTCACCTCGTCGCCGGGGCTCACGCCCACCGCGTTACGGGTCGCGCACCACAGCGGGGCGCCGATGCCCGCGTCGCCCAGGGCCTGGACGAGCAGGACGGACAGCGCGACGCCGACGGTCAGTGCGGCGGCCGCCGGGGCGGGCCCGTCGTCGAGGGCCAGCAGCGACAGGACGCCCGCCACGGTCTCGTCACCGGCCGCTCGGGCGAGCTGGGCGGTCAGATCCTCACGCCCGGTGGCCGGCTCGACCGGGACCGGCACCGGGGCCAGGCCCCGCTCGGTCAGCCCGCGGAGGCAGGCGGTGACCCAGCCGTCGCCGAGCTGCGCAGCGCTGACCGGAACCAGCCATACACCGATCCGGGCAGGGGCCTGCGGCGCGGGGTCGGGTATCCCTTTCCAGGTGACGTCGTAGCGCCAACCGTCCACGGTGGAGCGCTCCTTGCGCTGCCGACGCCACGACGACAGCCTCGGCAGCACGTCGCTGAACGCGTCCCCCGCCCCGATGCCCAGGGTCTCGGCGAGGGCCCGCAGGTCCCCGCGCTCCACGGTCTCCCAGAACTCCGCGTCCACCGGGTCCACCAGCGTGGCAGCAGCGGTTTGCGGGGCGTCGACCCAGTACCGCTCGTGCTGGAACGCGTAGGTCGGCAGGTCAGTCTTCCGGGCACCGGCGAAGAACACGTCCCAGTCCACGGACACGCCGTGCGTGTGCAGATGGGCCAAAGCTGTCACAAGTGCCTGCCGCTCAGGGCGGTCGGCACGCAGGGCGGGCACGGTGACGGCCTCGTCCGCGCACGCCTGCGCCAGGGCGCTGAGGACGCCGCCGGGGCCGATCTCGACGAACGTGGTCACGCCCAGCTCGCCGAGGGTCTCGATGCC
>NZ_JBFAIQ010000100.1:0-3415 GCF_040654755.1 Streptomyces sp. NPDC050625 | reverse complement strand
TCCTCCGTAAACTGCGGTGCCCGACCACCCGGATCACCAGCCTCGTCCAGGCCGTCCTCACCCTCCATCTGACCAGCTCAGAGTGAAGATGGAAAAGGCTCAATGGATCCCATCAGCTCCTGGTCGACGAGCACCCTCAACGCCCGCATCAAGGACCTGCGCACCTCCCTGGGCAGCGATTCCTCCGACAGCCTCTACGTGCCGCGCCGCCGCTCCGGCGAGGATCCCTACCGACTCTCTCAAAGCGTGCGCTGCGACTGGACCCGTTTCCTCCAGCTCGTCGAACGCGTGCTGCCGCAGGCCCCTCGGGCCTGACAGACTTGGAGAAGGCGCTGACGCTCGTGCGGGGCAAGCCGTTCGGCGGCCAGCCCCTGCCCTGGGCCGAGCCTTATCAGCAGGAAATGATCACGCGGATCATCGACGTCGCGCACACCGTGGCCACCTACCGCACCCCCACAGGCCCCCACCACGACCTCAACGCCGCACGCCAGGCCGTCTCAACCGGACTCGACCCACCAACAACGTAAGGACAGGTGCTTCTCTATAGGGAATTGCTGAAGTGGATTTATCTGCTCACGACATTCTATAGGTGATGGGAATTTATGGAGCCTTTGGGCGACAATATCTTTAGAGGTGGCCAGCTTCAGAGGTGGCCAGCATGTGAAAATTTCGGCACAGTATGGACGCGTCAATAAACACTGTTTCGCCATTAGGGTCGTAAAGTATATACCCGCTTTTAACGTCCTGGATACTTTTCTAGACTCACCGAATAGCCATACACCACTCCAGCAGATATGACCTGAAGCCGACGCGACAACGTCTCGCACAAGATAAGGGGCGCACTGCCTGAGGGCTGGGTTCCGGCCACCCACGCGGCGATGTGAGAGTGGCTCGTGCCCAGCAGTTCTTGCGGTCCGACCTCGGCCGCAACCCTCACGAAGGCGGCCGCCACTTTAGGCTTGCGACCAGCCTGTTTCCGCGATCGCGTCCGCCAGCTTCACGTTCCGCTCGCGCGCCATCGTCCACCTCGGTTCACCAAAATGATCTTTGACGGGTTGAGGGCCCCGGCTGCTGCCCGGAGGTAGCGCCGCGAGGCCATCTGCACCATCTGCCACCAACCCGTGCCCGCCAGGACACACACGACACCAGGATCGAGACGGACCTGACGGCGTCCTACTAGCGTCGAAATCATGAAGGACCGGACCACTTCTGAGAATTGTGTCCAGGCGCCTCGCCGTGGTGGGGGCTGGATGTTCCTAGCCGAAGCGGCGCGCGATCTGCGGACCACCGGCGCGATAGCGCCCAGCGGAAAGGCTCTGGCTCAGGTACTGACCGAGCCCGTACGAGTTCAGGGGCCTCGGCCGCTTTCGGTGCTGGAAGTCCGTGCGGGCACCTGTGCCGTCACACGCACCCTGATCCCACAGCTGCCGCGCGGGAGCCGTCTGGCCATTGTGGAGGCGAAACCGCGTTTCGCAGCCCGGCAGCAGAATCTGGTCGGCGCCCATCCGAATCAGGCGGGCAGGCTGGTGAAGGCGGAGGTGCATCAGGCGTTCCTGGAGAACCTGGAGACCGATGAGCGCTATGACGTGATCGTCTCCGGACTGCCGCTGACGAACTTCGCCCCGGCTCAGGTCGAGCGAATCATGTCGCGGTACATGGAATTGCTGCATCCGGGCGGGACGCTGACGTATTTCGCCTATCTGGGTACGCGCAGGGCGCGTGCGCTGACCGCGTCGCGGGCGGAGGTCCGTCGGCATGCTGCGGTTGACGAGGTGATGGCGGCCTATCAGCGCAGGCATGCCGTCGGCCGTTGGCCGATATGGGCCAGCGTGCCCCCCGCATACGTCTGGCACCTTCGAGGGCCTCTCGTGCCCGGGCGCGAGCAACAGCACTCCGAGGGCGGAAGTCGACGGTGAACGCTCTGTCGGACCTTCTCGGCCACGTTTCCCCCGCCATGGCCTGCACAGTGGTGGCGGTAGCCGTTCTGGCCGAGTCCGTTCTGCTGGTCGGAGCTTTCGTCCCGACGCTCGCAGTGATGCTGACTGCCGGTGCGCTGGCCCGAACTGGCCACATCAGCCTTCTTCGCCTGGTCTCCGTAGCGGTGGCTGCGGTCGTGGTGGGTGATTTTCTCGCCCACCGCACCGGCAGGCTTCTTGGCAATCAGCTGCGCACGGGACATGTGGGTCGTCGTATTCCCGATGCCGCCTGGCGGCGGGCCGAGAAGCTGATGACGCGGCATGGCGGGCGAACAGTCTTCCTGGGGCGCTTCCTGCCTGTGGTGCGCACCCTTGTCCCTCACTTCGCCGGTGTCACTCGACTGCCCTACCGACGTATCGCTCCCTACAGCGTCATTGCCGCCTGTCTGTGGGCTGTCGCCGAAGCCGGTGCTGGATACGCCGCCGCAACGTCTCTTCAACGGATCCTGTCTTTGGGCGGCCCCCTCCTGGCTCTGATTCTCCTGAGCGCCATCGGGGTTACGCTTCTGTGGCGCCGTTTCGCCCGCCCCGGCCCGCGCGCTGTCTCTGCCCGGCAGAACACCTCCGATAACGGCGACAGGTCTTGGCCCACCTGCGTGGGTATGACTCCTCTCGGGTCTGGAGGCATGGCTTCGCGGGGTGGGAAGTCCCCATTGGGCATCGATGCGCGGGATGGGATGTCCCCCTGAACCATCGAGTGACACCGCTGTCGTAGGCGGATCCCTGCGGCAACGCGCAAGTACCCGCACTCTGGCGGCCCTGGGCAGCAGATAGCTCTGCCGATTCCTCGGCGCTCCCGGCCTGCTGCTTGTGGTTTCGATTCGTCCCGTCTGCGCAGAGGAAAGCCCATGGCCAATCCCGGACGTACGCTTCCGAGACTCGAGAGTGCGGATGGTCTGCCGGCGCCCCGCACGGGGGCACTGCCCTCGGGCCGTGTCGCGATCATCTCGGCGAGTGTCGGCGCCGGTCACGACGGTGCCGCCGCCGAACTGGAGCGCCGCCTCGCAGCGGATGGACTCGTCGTCGACCGGCACGACCTGCTCGACCTGCTTCCCGCCGGACTCGGCCGAGCCGTCCGGGACGGCTACCACAGGATGCTGGTCCGGGCACCCTGGGCCTATCAGCGGATCTACGCCAGGACGGAACGCGCCGGTGGCGGCGACCCGGCGGCGCGCGCCCTGCTCCGTGCCGCCGAGGACCGGGTACTACGCGCATTGCACCCGGGCATCGGAGCGGTCGTCTCCACTTACCCCGGAGCCAGTCGCGTGCTGGGCAACCTGCGCCGGGCCAGACGCCTGACCGTCCCGGTCCTGACCTACCTCACCGACTTCTCCGTGCACCCGCTGTGGGTGGCGGATGGTGTGGATGTCCACCTCGCGGTCCACGCCGTACCGGCCGGCCAGGCACGGGCGGCCGGAGCCCGGGACGTCCGGGTGTGC
>NZ_JBFAIQ010000099.1:0-3820 GCF_040654755.1 Streptomyces sp. NPDC050625 | reverse complement strand
GACTTCGCCGACACCACCCACGGCACCAGACCATCACCCGCGGGCTCCACGGCAGGCGACTGCTCCTCCACCGGCCCCTGCTCCAGCACCACATGTGCGTTCGTGCCACTGATACCGAACGACGACACCGCCGCACGCCGCGGCCGGTCCAGCTCCGGCCACGCCTGTTCATCCGTCAGCAGACTGACGGCCCCGGAGGACCAGTCGACGTGCCGCGACGGCTCCCCCACGTGCAGCGTGCGCGGCATGACTCCATGGCGCATCGCCAGCACCATCTTGATGATGCCGGCGGCACCGGCGGCGGCCTGGGTGTGCCCGAGGTTCGACTTGATCGAGCCGAGCCACAACGGCCGGTCCTCCGGCCGGTCCTGCCCGTAGGTGGCCAGCAGCGCCTGCGCCTCGATCGGGTCGCCCAGCTTGGTGCCCGTACCGTGCGCCTCGACGAGGTCCACCTCGGACGGGGAAAGCCGCGCACTGGCCAGCGCCTGGCGGATGACGCGCTGCTGGGACGGGCCGTTGGGCGCCGTCAGACCGTTGCTCGCACCGTCCTGGTTCACCGCGCTGCCCCGCACCACCGCCAACACCTGGTGGCCATTGCGCCGCGCGTCCGAGAGCCGCTCGACCACCAGCAGACCCACACCCTCGGCCCATCCCGTGCCGTCAGCCGCGTCGGAGAACGGCTTGCACCGGCCGTCCGGGGCGAGGCCACGCTGACGCGAGAACTCCACGAACGTCTGCGGCGTCGCCATCACCGTCACACCACCGGCCAGCGCCAGATCACACTCACCGTTCCGCAGCGCCTGCGCGGCGAGGTGCAGCGCGACCAGGGACGACGAACACGCCGTGTCGACCGTCACCGCCGGACCCTCGAACCCGAACGTGTACGAGACACGGCCCGAGGCCACACTGCCCGCACTGCCCGTCGACAGCATCCCCTCGAAACCCTCGGGCGCCTGGTCCAACCGCCCGGCGTAGTCGCCGTGCATCACGCCGGCGAACACCCCCGTACGGCTGCCGCGCAACACGGACGGGTCGAGGCCCGCGCTCTCCAGCACCTCCCAGGCCGTTTCCAGCAGCAGTCGCTGCTGCGGGTCCATCGCCATCGCCTCGCGCGGGCTGATCCCGAAGAAGCCGGCGTCGAATCCGCCCACGTCGTGCAGGAAACCGCCGCCGCGCGCGTAGGAGGTGCCGTGGTGGTCGGGGTCCGGGTCGTACAGGCCCTCCAGATCCCAGCCGCGGTCGGTGGGATAGCCGCCGATCGCGTCACCACCGGCGGCCACCAGCCGCCACAACTCCTCGGGGCTGCCCACGCCACCCGGGAAGCGGCAGGCCATGCCCACGATCGCGATCGCATCGTCGTCGGCGCCGGCCATGGACGGGGCCAGGCCGCCTACCGCCGCCTCGGTGGTGTGGGCCGCCTCTTCGCCGACGAGTTCGGCGAGCAGATGGCCCACCAGCGCGGTCTGGGTCGGGTAGTCGAAGACCAGCGTGGCGGGCAGCCGCAGACCACTGGCGGCGTTGAGCCGGTTGCGCAGCTCGACACTGGTGAGCGAGTCGAAGCCCAGCTCCCGGAAAGCCTGGTCGGCGGGGATGTCCGCAGGAGTGGCGTGGCCGAGGACCGCGGCGACCTCGGTCCGCACCAGCTGGAGCAGAATATGGTTCCGCTCGGTCCCGGTCGCGGCGGCGAGCCGCTCGAGCAGCGGCTGACGGCCGGCGGCACTCTGGGTGGCGCGCCGCGCTGCCGGGCGGGCCAACTGCCGCAGAAGCGGAGGCACCTCCTGACGGCTGCCGATCACGCCGACATCCAGCCGGACAGGGACGAGGACGGGCCGCTGGACGCCCAGCGCCGCACCGAACAGGGCCAGACCCTGCTCGGTCTCGATCGGCAGCACACCCGTACGGGCCATCCGGTCGAGGTCGGCCGTGTCCAGGTCACCGGTCATCCCACTGCTCTGCGCCCACAAGCCCCACGCCAGCGACACGGCAGGAAGCCCGACGGCGTGGCGACGGGCGGCGAAGGCGTCAAGGTAGGCGTTCGCGGCCGCATAGTTGGCCTGACCCGCCGTGTTGAAGACACCGGCGGCCGAGGAGAACAGGACGAAGGCGGCCAGGTCCGCGTCCGCCGTCAGCTCGTGCAGGTTGTCGACGGCGTCGGCCTTCGGACGCAGCACCGTATCGAGACGCTCCTGGTTGAGCGAGGCGATCACACCGTCGTCGAGCACACCGGCCGTGTGGACCACGGCGGCGAGTGGGTGCGCGGCGGGTATCTCCGCGAGCACCTCGGCGAGCGCGTCGCGGTCGGCGACGTCACAGGCCGCCACCTGCACCGTGGCACCCTGCTCCGCCAGCCGCTCGACAGTGGCCGTGTCCACACCGCGGCGGCTGAGGAGCAGCAGGTGCCGGGCGCCGTGCTCGGCCACCAGCCGTTCCGCGACGAGCCCGCCCAGCGTGCCGCTCGCGCCGGTGACCAGGACCGTACCGTCCGGGTCCAGCTGGCGCGGGATCGTCAGGACGACCTTCCCGACGTGCCGCGCCTGGCTGATGAACCGGAACGCCTCCGCGGCCTCCCGCACATCCCACGCCCGCACCGGCAGCCGGCCCAGCTCACCCTGGTCGAACCACTCCGTCAGCAGGGCGAACATGTCCCGGATGTGGTCGTTCCCCGCCTCGAAGAGGTCGAACGCCTGATACGACACCGGCATGGCGGCCGCGTCCCGGATATCGGTCTTGCCCATCTCCACGAACCGGCCACCCTCGGCCAGCAGCCCCACCGACGCATCCACGAACTCCCCCGCCAGAGAGTTCAGCACGACATCCATACCGGCCGGGAACTTCTCCGCGAAGTCCAGCGTGCGTGAGGAGGCGATGTGCGCGTCGTCCAGCCCCATCCCGCGCAGCACATCCCACTTGCCGGGGCTGGCCGTGGCATACACCTCCGCCCCCAGACAGCGGGCCAGCCGCACCGCCGCCATACCCACACCACCGGCACCGGCATGGATCAGCACCGACTCACCCGCACGCAGACCACCCAGATCGATCAGCCCGTGCACCGCGGTCAGATACACCGTCGGAACCGCCGCCGCCTCCGCGAACGACCACCCCCGCGGAACCGGTGCCAGCAGACGATGATCCGTCACCGCCACCGGCCCCAGCGCACCCCGCGGGAACAGACCCATCACCCGGTCGCCGACGCACACACCCGCCACATCCGCGCCGACCTCCAGAACCACACCCGCACCCTCGTTGCCGAGGGCACCGGCGTCACCCGGGTACATCCCCAGAGCGTTGAGCACGTCACGGAAGTTCACACCACCCGCACGCATGGCGATGCGCACATCACCAGGCGCCAGTTCCTCCGCCGTATGCGGGGCCGGCACCAGCGCGAGGCTCTCCAGCGTCCCCCGCGCGCCCTTCTCGAGCCGCCACGGCACCCCCTCCGGTGGCACCAGTGCGCTCGCGGCCGATCGGACGAGACGCGGTGCCAGGAACCGGTCCTCGCGCACCGCCACCTGCGGCTCACCACACGCCACCACCGCAGACACCACACCCGCCGGGTCGCCGTCCGCGTCCAGGTCCACGAGCAACAGCCGGTCGGGATGCTCCGCCTGCGCCGAACGCACCAGACCCCACACCGCCGCGGTGACCGGGTCCGGCACGTCGTCGACCGAGCCACGAGTGACCACGAGGAGGCGGGAGTCCGCGAGCTCCGCCGCGTCCGCCCACTCCTGGATCAGCTGCAGTACCTCGCCGAGGCGCGCGTGGACCTCACCGCCGGACTCGACCGGAGCGACCACCACACCGTCGAACTGCCCGCCACGGT
>NZ_JBFAIQ010000098.1:0-4204 GCF_040654755.1 Streptomyces sp. NPDC050625 | reverse complement strand
CCCAAACCCGACGCTCTTCCTTTGTGGGTGTTGGGGGCGGCAGCCCCTGGGGGTGGGACGGGTAGGGGCGGCGGGGGCGAGAAAACCCCACCCGCCACCCCCGCGCCGCCCCCTACGCCAGCAACCCCCGCAACGGAAACACCGCCCGCCGCGTAGCCAACACGGCCTGATCCAAGCGATCAGCGGGGTCGTACCCCAACCCCCAGTCCGCCCAGGACACAGGCCACCGCCCATCCGTCATCCGCGCCGGCGCCAACTGCCGCGTACGAGCGAACACTTCCTGCCGCCACCCATCGGGGATCACCGTCTCGGGCGCGATCTCCCGCCCACTCGCGATCCCCACCAGATGCGTCCAAGACCGCGGTACGACCTCCACCACCGCGTATCCACCCCCGCCCAGCGCGATCCACTTCCCGTCCGCGTACTCGTGCGCCAGGTCATGACACGCCACCTGCACCGCCCGCTGCGCGTCCAGCGAAACGGCAAGATGAGCAAGCGGATCCTCGAAGTGCGTATCCGCCCCGTGCTGCGTCACCAGCACCTGCGGACGGAAGTCGGCCAGCAGCTCGGGCACCACGGCGTGAAACGCCCGCACCCACCCCGCGTCCCCGGTCCCCGCCGGCAACGCCACGTTCACGGCGGACCCCTCCGCCGCCTCCGCCCCGGTCTCCTCCGGCCACCCGGTCTGCGGGAACAACGTACGAGGATGCTCGTGCAGCGAGATCGTCAGAACCCGCGGATCCTCCCAGAACGCCGCCTGCACACCATCCCCGTGATGCACATCGACGTCCACATAGGCCACCCGTTCGGCCCCGAGCTCCAGCAACCGCGCGATCGCCAGCGCGGCGTCGTTGTAGACGCAGAACCCCGACGCGCTGCCCGGCATCGCATGGTGCAGCCCACCCGCGAAGTTCACCGCGTGCAGCGCGTCCCCCCGCCACACCGCCTCCGCGGCCCCCACCGACTGCCCGGCGATCAGCGCGGACACCTCGTGCATCCCGGCGAAGGCAGGATCGTCCATCGTCCCGAGCCCGTACGCCCCGTTCGCCGACCCCGGATCCGCCGACGCGGCCTTGACCGCCTCGATGTAGTCCTCCCGGTGGACGAGCCGCAGCGTCGACTCCCCCGCCGGCTTGGCCGCGACGACCTCCAGTTCCCGGTCTAGCCCGAAGGCACCCACCAGTTTCCGGGTCAGCTCCAGCCGGACCGGATCCATCGGATGGTCCGGACCGAAGTCATAGCCCGTTACTGCCTCGTCCCACATCAGCTGTGCGCGGCCGCTCATGCCCGCCACCGTATCGGTCAGGTTGAGCGGCGAACGACCGGGCGTAGGCCAGTGTCACCAGCACCAACACCATCGGCACGAGCATGGCCCCGCGGTAGCTCCAGGCGTCCCCCAGCGCCCCCACCAAGGGCGAACCGACCAGGAAACCGACGTAGTTGAAGATGTTGAGCCGCGCGATGGCCGCGTCCGACGCCCCCGGGAACAGCCTCCCCGCCGCCGCGAAGGTCTGCGGCACGAGCACACACAGCCCCAGCCCCAGCAGGGTGAATCCGAGCATCCCGACCCAGGCCCCCGGCGCCACGGACACCACGGCGAACCCGAGCGCCGCCACCAGCGCCCCCACCCGTACGACCATCACGGCCCCGAACCGCCGTACCCCGAAGTCCCCGATGGCCCGCCCCAGCAGCGTGGTCACCATGTACACGTTGTACGGAACCGTCGCCAGCTGCTCCGAGCTGCCCAGCACGTCCTGCAGATACTTCGCACTCCAGTTGGAGACGGTCGAGTCCCCGATGTAGGCGAAGGTCATCACCAGACACAGCGGCAGGAGCAGCTTGAAGACGACACCCCCGCCCGCTGCCGTCCCCTGCGCCTCCTCGACGGGCTCCGCATCCCCGTCGACGTACCACCGGCTCCCCAGGAACGCCGCCGGCAGCAGCACCGCCACCACCGGCAGGTACGACACCCACAGCGCCAGATGCCAGTGCGCCCCGACCCAGGCCAGCGAGGCCCCCACGATCCCGCCCAGGCTGTACACGGCGTGGAAGCTGAGCATGATGCTCCGCCCGTACGTCCGCTGCAGACTCACCCCGAGCATGTTCATCGAGGCGTCCAGCGCACCTACGGCGAGCCCGAAGGCCGCCAGGGCCAGCGCCAGCTCGGCCATCCGCCCGCCCGCGCCGACCCCGAGCAGTGCCAGCAGCACCACCGGCTGGGACCAGCGCAGCAGCCGGCTGGGCCGTATTCGCTTCACCAGCTGCTCGGTCGTCACGCTGCCGACCCCAGCGAGGATCGGCACGGCGGCCAGGAAGACGGGCAGCAGCGCGTCGGAGACGCCGTACCGGTCCTGAATGGCCGGAATGCGCGTCACGAGCAGCGCAAAGGTGGCGCCTTGAGCGAAGAAGCTGAACGCCAACGAGGCCCTACCGCGCCGCAGCACATCTGTCATGGCGGCGAGCGTAGGGCCCCGGGGTACCCGTGGGTAGATCAAGCCAAAGATGAATTTCCCTCAGCTTTACCGAACTGGGTCTCAGGCGGCGACAGCAACCTCGGGCGTCCCGGCCTCGACCGTCCTCGCTTCGACCGTCCTCGCTTCGACCGCCCCGCCGCCGACCGCCCTGGCCTCGGCCTCGACCTCGGCGGCCAGCATCCCCTCCATCGGCCCGGCGGCCAGTCCGCCACTGACGACGAAGCCGATCGCCATAGCGACGATCATGATGACCGTGCCGAGCCACACCATGGTGTCCACGGGGACGGTGTAGGCGCCCACGACCCGCACAACGCACTCGGCGAGCAGCACCACTCCCCAGACGACGGAGAACGCCCGCTCCTTGCGGAGGAAGTCCGCGGACCCGGTCGCGCTCCCGGACATCAGCCGCTGCCAGGCGGCCTCCTTGGCCGAGTCCCCCTTCACCAGGAAGGGCTTCATGCCGGCGGTCATCATCGGCTTCCCGAGCACGACGGAGACCAGGATCCCGATGGCGACCGTGCTGCTGATCCCGCTGTCCTTGGCGAGCATCAGCCGCGGGTCACCGGAGACGAAGCTCAGCAGCAGGGAGACCACGTTCACGACGAGGATGAGCCCGGCCAGGCCGTTGGTCTTCCGCTCCTTGACCAGGCCCCAGACGGTCCGCACCGCCGGCACCACGCTGCTCCAGGCGAGCGCCGCGAAGGTGCTCATCCCGAGGCCGTCCTTGAACAGGTAGTACGAACCGAGAGGCACCGCCACGTCCACGATCAGCGGGGCGAAGGGGTTCTTCTTGCTCGTCTTCGTCGTCATGCCCTCAGCTTCGCGGAGGGGACGGGTACTCCAGTAGAAACGATCGTCCAGGGCTCGGCATGACATTTGTCAGGCCAGCAGGGCAGCCAACTCGCCCATGTCCGAGAAAAGTTGACCGGCGTCCGAGAGCTTTGCCGCGGGCGTCATCGCGGTGAACCCATAGACGTCCATCCCGGCCGCCACCGCCGCCTGTACGCCCAGCGGGCTGTCCTCCACGACCACACACCGCTCCGGTGCGACCCCCATCCGCTCGGCCGCGTACAGGAACAGATCGGGCGCCGGCTTGCCCCGCCCCACATCCTGCGAACTGAAGATCCTCGACTCCTCGAACCACCGGTCGAGCCCTGTCGTCCGATGCCCCACCCGGATCCGCTCATGACTCCCGGAGGAGGCCACGCAGTACGGCACCCCGTCCGCCGCCAGCTTCTCCAGCACGTCGGCAACGCCGGCCACCGGCTTCAACTCCCGCTCGAACGCGGCGAACACCCGGCCATGGAAGACATCGTCGAAGTCGTCCGGCAACCGGCGCCCGGTCCGCTCCTGGACGAGCTCATGGATCCGGTGCATCGCGGATCCCATGTAGTCGCGGATGGAGTCCTCGTACGAGGTCGGATGCCCGAGCTCGGTGAGATGGGCGGCCAGAATCCGGTTGGAGATCGGCTCACTGTCGACGAGGACGCCGTCGTTGTCGAAGATGACGAGTTCATAGCGATAGCGCATGCCTTCGAGCCTAAGCGCCCCTGAACAGCCCGAACACCCCGAATATCTCGAACACCTCTGAATGCAGAAAACCCCCGCACCGAAAGGTGCGGGGGTTTTCCCAATAATTGTTCGGCGGTGTCCTACTCTCCCACAGGGTCCCCCCTGCAGTACCATCGGCGCTGTGAGGCTTAGCTTCCGGGTTCGGAATGTAACCGGGC
>NZ_JBFAIQ010000097.1:0-4294 GCF_040654755.1 Streptomyces sp. NPDC050625 | reverse complement strand
CGTCAACGTGCTCTGGGCCCTCTTGCGTGACGGACGGTGCTATGAGGCGACCCCACCCACGGTTCTCGCAGCTTGACAGACCACATTAGGAATCAATGACAATGCGGCGACCGGAACCGGGTGGTGATGGACTCCGGCTACGACGTGATGCGCCTGGCCTGGCTGCTGCGCCACCTTCCCGTCGAGCTGGTGGGACGCCTGCGCTCGCGGCGGGACCCCAAGTCCAGCAGTTCAAGCGCGTTGGCGGACTCCACTCATGACCTGGGCGTACCGCGCCCAGTCAAGTGCGCCCAGCGTGCGTCTTCGGCAGTGGAAGCACGGCATGGAACAGTGCGTCCTGGAAGCGCCTGCTGGTTTGAACCATGGTGGCTTCTGAAGCGTCTTACTTGGAGAGGCAAATCCAGCTGGGATTGCCGATTGAGATGGAGGTGGAATGTCCACTCCGATGGAGTACGGTGCGGCCTCCGTGGCGCGCGCACAGTCATTCGATAGTGTCATGGACACCGTCGCGGTCACGGGGAAAACCACTGCCCAGGGCATCATTTATATCAACACATCCAAGTATGCGATTTCGGACGCTTATAAGGCAGGCGACGAGGCGGCAAGTGGCAGCCGATATGCATGGGCGGATAAACTCCCATCGCTGATATATAAGACGCGGAATGATGCGGAGGTTAAGGTTCTCGACTGGGCCTATAAGCGGTTGGAGGCTTTGAAGTCGACGGCCGGATCGATCCAATCCGTCCAGGTGGACATTGTTGCTAACGTCGGCCCATGCAACGGATGCAAGGCACGCATACAACACTTCACTAACGAAACTGCCAGACTTTTCCCTGGCCTCAGAAATACCGCTGGAACTTGGAATATTAAAGTCACATCCAATTATGATGATCAATATGGACGAGCTCAAATCCAAACGGCCCCCCGTACGGGTTTTGCTAATAATGCATATGGGTATCTCGATGCGGTTCGTAAAGAAAACTCCTACACGGCAGAAGTTCATCCGGGAGCATACGCTACCTACTATCAGCATGCTCATGTTCCGAATGGGTCTAACGGATTTATAGAGCCCCATCAGAACTCCAAAATTACTGATGCGGCGCCGACCGGAACTCCTGTCTCTGACCGGCATTCTCCGCGCGCCGCTTCCCTGCCACTTCCTGGTACGTCTCGAAACGCGCCTGCTCGTGGTCCAGTACCGCTCCAGCCGTCCACTGCCGCACCGCAACAACAGCGAACAACCGCAGCACGGCAGCCAGCGAGGGCCACCCTGACTGCGGATTACGCGACAGCAGCGCGGAACCATCCGACGCCTGGCCACTCCGGGACGGCAGGTCCCTTAGGCTTGAGGAAGGCACACCCTGCCACGAATGCGCGCAAGCCCTCCCGGGGTTTGTGATCACGCCTCGGACAGCCCGCCTCGTGAAAACCCGCGAATGAGCCCGTCGCCGCGGCTGTGGCCGTGCCCGCCCCGCAGCCGCAAGTGGGCCGCCTGTCGAACCACGTCAGGGCATGCGCCCGAGGCTCAGACCTGGCAAAACGCCCAGCGAACCGCTCACGCAGCCCGGACAGCAGCCCCTGCCCGGCCTCGATCTGCCCCACCCCAAGATCCACGGTCACGAGGAGCCTCTGGGCCGGGTACGCAGGCCCGGTGGTGATGGAATGCAGTGGGGTGCACGGGCAGGACCGGGTATCCGGCCTCGAGCAAGCGGTCGACGACCAGCCCGCTGGAACGTTCGATGATGACGGGCAGTTCAGCCGGGGTGCCGTGGCTGGACAGTCGGGCCAAGGCGGCCGAAAAGTCGTCTTCGCTGTGCTCGAAGGCCCATTGGTCGATCACGGTTCCGCGGTCGTCAATGACGGTCACGTCGTGGCTGGCGCTGGCCCAGTCCCATCCGACGAACATCAATCCCGTCCCTTCTGCCGGAGTTGGTGATTGACTCCGCAGGTGGTGGCGAGACCCGGCTGCCGGTTCCTCATTGTTCGGCCTGAATCGCTCCGGGTCTGATGGAGGTGGTCTGCCCCGGTTCTGATGGAGTCGGGTTGCTGGACAATTGACCATCCAGCAGCCTTCGGAGGCCGTGATGCCCCGCAGCTATCCGCCCGAATTTCGCCGCAAGGTTCTCGATCTAGTCGCATCCGGGAGGAAGGTTGCCGAGGTCGCCCGGCTCCTCGGTATCAGCGACCAGACGATCTATGTCTGGCGCCGCCAGCACCTCATCGATACAGGGCAGTTGCCTGGCACGAACAGCAGCGACCTTGGCCATCCACCGGCGGGCTGCCGAACTGCTGGGCGAGGTGACGTCCCCAAAAGGCGGTTCGAAGCCATCCGCGTGATGGCCCGTGAGCACCTTCCGGTGCAGCTGGCCTGCCGGGTACTGCATGTCGCCGAGTCCGGCTACTACGCCTGGCGGGATCGTCCGCCGTCGAACCGCCTGGTCAAGCACGCCTGGCTGACCGAGGCCATTGTGGGCATCCACACCGCCTCCCGCGGCACCTACGGCTCCCGCCGGGTGCACGCAGAGCTCCGTCTGGGCCTGAGCATCCATGTCAGCCACGGCACCGTGGAACTGCTGATGCAGCGCGCCGGCCTGCACGGCCTGCCCGGCAACCGGCGCCCCCGCGCCAAGCACGTGACCCCGTCCGTCACCGACCTGGTGGAGCGCCACTTCACCCGCCACGCCAGGGACCAGTTATGGGTCACGGACATCACCGAACACCCCACTCTGGAGGGCAAGGTGTACTGCGCGGTCGTCCTGGACACGTTCTCGCGACGTGTGGTGGGCTGGTCGATCGATGCCTCGCCCACTGCGGCGCTGTCCACCAACGCCCTGGCCATGGCCATCGGCAACCGCTCCCCGCGGCCGGGCGGCACCATCATCCACTCCGATCACGGAGTGCAGTTCGGGTCCTGGGCGTTCACCCAGCGCGCGCACGCGTCCGGCCTGCTGCCCTTGATGGGCTCGATCGGGGACTGCGTGGACAACGCGATGATGGAGTCCTTCTGGGCCCGGGTCCAGGTCGAACTGCTCAACCGAAGACGGTGGCGGACGCGTCTGGAGCTGTCCACCGCGCTCTTTGAGTACCTGGAAATCTTCCATAACCGACAGCGCAGGCACTCCGCGCTGGGCATGCTCAGCCCGGTGGAGTACGAACTCCGCACCCCGCCAGTAGCCTGAAACCAAGCAACTCGACTCCACCCAACTCGGGACAGTCCGGAGCCTCCACCGATCCCGGAGCGGTTCAGCCCTCGATCGGGAATGTCCTTGACGCAGGTCCGGGGCCTCGGCGTGTCAGGGGCGGCAATACTCAAACTGGCCGTCGAGCGCGGCACGGCAACGAGGCAGTCCCCCAACACTCACCAAGGAGTCACGACCCATGGATTGGGCCGCAGCATCGATACTTCCCCAATGAGGCATCTGAAGATGTCCTTCGTCTTGAGCCCTGCGAGAGTGCGTCGTGCGACGTAGGAACGTGTGCGTGGGTCGTGACGCATGCGGACCAGCACGATGGTGTGCAGCGCGCGGTTGGCCTGGCGGTTACCGCCACGGTTGAGTCGGTGGCGGTCGGTGCGCCCGGAAGAGACTGGCACGGGTGCGGCAGCGCACAGGTGGGCGAAGGATGCCTCCGAGACGAGCCTGTCCGGGTTGTCTCCGGCGGTGACCAGCAACTGCCCGGCGGTCTCGGTCCCGACGCCCGGCAGCGCGAGCAGGCCCGGCGCGATAGGGGCGATCAGAACGCGCAGATCGGCGTCCGCGTCTGATATCTCTTCGCTCAAGTTTCGGTAGCGCTTGGCCAGACGCTTGAGGGCGAGTTTGACGGCTGTGGCCGGGTCGGCCAGATCGGCGCGGGGACGGCTGGCCGCCAGGCGCCGGATCAACTCGGTGGTGGTCAGCGATGGTAGCGCTTCGCGCACCGCAGCGGGTGCGGTGATGAGCAATGACTTGATCTGGTTGATGGTCTGGGTGCGGGCCTTGACGGCGCTGGCGCGTACCACGCGCAGCTCGCGGATTGGCTCGACCGAGCCGTCGCGGTGCTTCGGGGTGCCCTTGGCACGGCCGGAGAGCACCGCGGTGGCGGCGTAGGCATCAACGGGGTCGGATTTGCCTGCCGCGCGGCGAGCTCGACGGTCAGGTCCACCTCGATGACGGTGACCTGGTTGGCGTGCAGGAACCGGGCGAGTTCGGCGCCGAAGGAGCCAGTGAGCCTTTTCCAACCTCAGTTTGAGCCGGTGAGGTGGAGGGTGAGGACGGCTTGGACGAGGCTGGTGATGCGGGTGGTCGGTGCAGCGGAG
>NZ_JBFAIQ010000096.1:0-4467 GCF_040654755.1 Streptomyces sp. NPDC050625 | reverse complement strand
GAGACGGTTCTCTTGGTCGAAAACCCATCTACCAGGGGCTTCACCACGTTGTCAGCCCAACCGCCCTACTTCAGAGGCAGGTTGGAAAGGGCTCACTGCATCGAGATCGTTCAAGAGCCGTCGGCGAAGGCCCGCAGGCCGTGGCTCTCGTCCGCGCGGCCGGCGGTGATCCAGGTGGGCAGCCGGTCTCCGCTGCACACGGCCATCATGGCGGCGAAGGTGCGGACATACCCGGTGGCGGCTACCAACTCGGGGCAGCGGGCGAGGATCTCCTTGAGCTGCTGCCGGTCGGTCTCGCTATCCGCCCGCCGCCATGCGGGCGGCTGTCAGCGGGGCCGCCAGGTGCGGACTTCGAGGTGGATGATTTGAGCGTCGGGGCGGATATGTCCGGTCTCGACGAACCATTGGGGGTCGGCGGCGGTGACGTCTCCGCCGGGCGGCGTCGACGCGGCGAGCGAAATTGGTGGCGTCGAAGCCGCCGGTCTGGGCGGAGCGGTAGGAGCGTTCCTCGGTGTGGTCGGCGCGTTGAATGACGTCGCGGCCGATGCCGGGTGAGTCGGTGCGGCTGCCGGAGGGATGCACGTAGGAGGTCTTGGCGAGGCGGACGGTGAAGGCCAGGCGCCGGCCCCGGTGTGCGGCTTCGGCGATCAGGGGGCGCAGCAGTGTGGAGCCGGAGGTGATGGCTTGGTGGCCGACAAGGCCGGTTCCGGATCCCGGGGGGGGTGCCTCTATGTCTTTGGTCAAGCGAGGCGTGGGGTTCGGGGTTCGTAGAAGGTGCCGTCGCGGAGCATCGCGAACAGCACGTTGATCCGTTGGCGGGCCAGGCGGAGCAGGGCCTGCGTGTGGGTCTTGCCGCGGGCTCGGCATCGGTCGTAGGTGCGGGAGGCGGGATCGTGCAGCGCGGCGAATACGGACAGGAACATCGCGCGTTTGAACTGCCGGTTGCCGCCTCTGGGCGCGTGTTCGCCGTGGATCGAGGTTCCCGACGACTTGGTTGTCGGGGCGAGGCCGGCGTAGGAGGCGAGGTGGGCGGCGGTGGGGAAGCTGGTGCCGTCGCCGACGGTGACCCGCAGTGTGGCGGCGGTCCTGACCGCGACCCCCGGAATCGAGGTCAGGACCGCGGAAAGGGTGAGCCTCCAGCAGCTGCCCGATCTGGGCTTCCAGGGCCCGGCGCTGTTCGTGGACGGCAGCGAGCGAACGGGCCAGCGACGGGATCACGATGTCGAGGGTGCCGGTGCCCGGGACCACGACGGTCTGCTTGTCGAGCGCATCGAACACCTCGTCGATCAGCCGCTGGGCCATGCGTGGGGCTTTGGGCCGGATCACCTCAACCAGCCTGCGCCGTCCGGCTTTTCGCAGGGCGGTTGGAGATCCGTAGCGTTCCAGCAGCCAGGTCACGGCGGGGTGGTCCAGGCGCGGGCCCAGGACACGCTCCAGGCTGGGGTGGAACTGGGTGAGCAGGCCGCGTATCCGGTTCGATGCGGTGCTGGCCAGATCGCGCTGCGGGCCGTCACCGAACGGCAGGAGCGGCCCGTCGACGTCCAGGAAGAGCAGTGGACGGTTCCCGTGCCTGGTCATGCTGCGCTCACCTCGGGACGCTCGACGAGGTAGCCGTTCTGGAATGTGGCGCCGTTGCGGACGAGGGCGACGAGGTGGGGCGCGGTGATCGCGCGCCAGCGGGCCTGGGCGGACTCGGCGAGCTTGAATACCATGGCCAGGGCCGCTGCGGGGCTGCCAGCTCCGCGGGTGACCCGGGTCCTCAACTTGACGGTGCTGAAGGTGGATTCGATCGGGTTCGTACCCGGTATGAACATCGGTGGAGGCCCGTTCTGGTACCGGTAGTGACGGGACGTGGTTCTCGCCGTACGGTGCGACCGTCCGGGCCAGGGGTATCCGGGGATTCAGCATGGGCAGGCCGGTGTTGAACGATGGGCTGTGCGCCCGAGTTAGTAGTTGGCCGCCCCTGCGACCTGCCAGGATGCGCTGCGAGCGCGGATCCGTAGGTGTCGTTTCGCCCAGCTGGTCCCCAGCACGGAAGGATCAGAGGGAGGCGGCCATGGGCCGCAAGATAGGAATGGACATCCACCGCGACTTCGCCCAGATAGCGATGGTCGAGGACGGCCTTCTTCGGGATGCCGGGCAGATCGGCTGCCGCCCTGAGGAACTGCGGGCCTGGGCCGCGACGTTGCGAAAGGACGACGAGGTGGCCCTGGAGGCCACCGGCAACTCCGAGGCGATTGCGCTGTTGCTGCGTCCCAAGGTGGCGCGGGTTGTGGTGTCGAACCCGCACAAGACCAGGGCGATCGCGGAGGCCAAGGTCAAGACCGACAAGGTCGATGCACGGATCCTCGCCCAGCTCCTGGCGGCGGACTTCCTGCCGCCGGTGTGGCTGCCCGACGAGCGCACGAGCCGCCGGCGGCGGCTGATCGCGCGGCGTATGCACGTGGTCCGCCAGCGCACCCGGATCAAGAACCAGGTCCAGTCGATCCTGCACCGTAACCTGATGCCCAGGCCGCCGGT
Source organism: Streptomyces sp. NPDC050625 (assembly GCF_040654755.1). Classification (NCBI taxonomy): domain Bacteria; kingdom Bacillati; phylum Actinomycetota; class Actinomycetes; order Kitasatosporales; family Streptomycetaceae; genus Streptomyces; species Streptomyces sp. NPDC050625. The sequence continues at coordinate 1,947 of NZ_JBFAIQ010000096.1, read as the reverse complement.
CAGCGACGCCTTCGGAACTCGTGGCCGTGCCTGGCTGCAGCGCTTGCCGCTGCCGGACGACGAGCGCGAGGCGGTCGATGCGCTGCTGCGGCAGCTGGACTTCCACGGCTCGGAGCTGGCCGAGCTGGACCGGCGGGTCGCCGTCGAGGCCCTGGATGATCCGCACATCCGTCGGCTGATGACGATCCCGGGTGTCGACGTCAACGTCGCTCTGTCGGTCACCGCGGCCGTCGGCGACTTCGCGCGCTTCCGCTCCGCCGACAAGCTGGTCGCCTACTTCGGGCTCAATCCTCGTGTGCGGCAGTCCGGCGGGCTGCCCGCTGCCACCGGGCGGATCACCAAGACCGGCCGGTCCCAAGTCAGGGGCATGCTGGTGGAGGCAGCGTGGGTGGCATCCCGCTCCCCGGGGCCTCTGCGCGCGTTCTACCAGCGCATCAAGGCGCGGCGCGGCATCCAGGTCGCAATCGTCGCCACCGGCCGGAAAATGACCACCTTGTGCTGGCACTTGGTCACCAAAGGCGAGGACTATGCCTTCGCCCGGCCCAGCCTGGTGGCCTTCAAACGGCGCAAGCTGCAGCTGCGGGCCGGCGCCGAACGCCGCGTCGCCCGCCGCGGCCTGGGCTACGAGTACAACGACAAGGCTCTCCGTCGCCATGAGCGAGAGATCGTCGAGCAACAGGAGCGCGCCTACGCGGTGATGACGGCTCACTGGCAGCCGCGCGGCCCCGCCACCGCATCGAAGAACACCACGTAAAACCGCCGCAGGGCTTGCCGATTTCATCCGTCGTCCTGAGGTGGACCCAGTGTTCGGCGGGGAAGTCGTAGAACGCCAGGAGTTCATCGGTCTCGTCGGTGACCTTCTTCACCGCCTTGGGCCACCTCGCGCCGTAGGCGCGATCGAAGTCCTTGACGGCCTTCTCGGCGTGGTCACGGTCTTCGGCGTTGTAGATCTCCTGCAATGCCTTCTTCGCTCCGGGCTGGGCCGACTTCAGCAGGGCGTTGACCACGTTCCGGGTTTTGTGAACCCAGCACCTTTGGTGCCTGGCCTGCGGAAACACCTCCGTAAGAGCCCGCCACAGGCCCATCGCGCCGTCACCGACCACGAGCTCGGGGGCCCGCATGCCGCGCCGCCGGCAGTCACGTAGCAGGTCGACCCAGGACTCGGTGGACTCGCGCAGTCCTTCGGCGAGCGCGACGAGCTCCTTGCGGCCGTCGGTGCGCACTCCCATGAGGACCAGGACGCAGGAGCGGGCCTGGCCGAGGCGGATCTTGGGGTGGACGCCGTCGGCTCACACGTAGACGTAGTCGGATTCCGACAGGTCGCGGGCTTGGATGACGGCGTGGTCATCGCTCCATTGCTTGGTCAGCCGGGTCACGGTGGCCGGCGAGAGCCCGGCCGAGCTGCCGAGGAACTGCTCCATGGCGGGCACGAAGTCGCCGGAGGACAGTCCGTGCAGGTAGAGCAGGGGAAGGACCTCGCTGATCTTCGGGGACTTCCGGCACCAGGGGGCCAGGATCTCGACGAGAACCGCTCGCGCTCGCCCGTGGCTGCGTCGACGCGCTTGTCGTTCACGCGCGGCGCCTTGACCGGGACCCGGCCGGCGGCCGTGGTCACGGTGCGCTCGCGGTGGTGGCCGTTGCGGACCACCAGCCGGCGACCGGCTTCGTCTCGCTGGTCGGCCAACTCGGCTATGTCGGAGTTGACTTCAGCTTCCAGGGCGGCGGCCAGCATCCGCCTCGCACCCTCGCGGACGATGTCGTCGATCAGGGAGCCGGTCTCGGTCGTTCCATCGGCATTCACTACGCTCAGCACGGGCGTGCCTTCCCGACCGACGGTGCAACGTCGGCCTACTAGGACTCCGTTAGGTCTCTCTTGATCTTGGTGTCGTGTGTGTTCTGCTGGGCAGGGGTTGGTGGCAGGTGGTGCAGATGCCGGTCCAGCACCTC
>NZ_JBFAIQ010000095.1:0-4988 GCF_040654755.1 Streptomyces sp. NPDC050625 | reverse complement strand
CGCGCGTTGTCGATCGGCCGCCCAATCGGCACCACACGCCCACCCGGCACCAACACCCCACTCATCGCCGCACAGACCGTCACCTCCGTCGGCCCATACGCATTCACCAACCGCCGCCCCACCGACCACCGCTCCACCAACCCCAACGGCAACGCCTCACCCGCCACCACCACCGTCTCCACCCCAGCCGGCAACTCCTCCTCCACCGCCAGCACACTCGGCGGCACCGTCACATGCGTCGCACCCGACCGCTCCAACGCCACACCCAACGACACCTGCGGAGGCAACTCCTCCGCCGGAACCACCACCAGGGCGGCCCCGGACAGCCACGCCATCAACAGCTCGGAAACCGCCGCATCAAAACTCAGCGACGCAAACTGCAGCACCCGCGCCCGCTCATGCACCCCGAACCGGTCAATCTGCGCCCACGCCAGATTCCCCAACCCCGCATGCGACACCACCACACCCTTCGGCCGACCCGTCGAACCCGAGGTGTAAATCACGTATGCCGCGTTCGCGGGTACGAGAGCCCCGCGCCGCTCACCCGGCACCACCAGACCCGGCGCGCAACCAGCCACAGCCTCAACGACTTCCGGGTCATCAACCATGACCAGCTTTGCGCCAGGCCGGTCCGGCACCTCCGACCGCGTCGCCCCACTGCACACCACCACCGCCGGAGACGCATCCCCCAGAACAAACCCAATCCGCTCCGCCGGATACGCGGGATCCACCGGCACAAACACCCCACCAGCCAGCGCAATGGCAAGCACCACCACCGCCATCTCCACCGACCGCTCAACCACCACCCCCACCCGCACCTCAGGCCCCACACCCAAACCCATCAGATACCGAGCAAACCGCCCCGCCTCACCCGCCAACTCCGCATACGACAACTCCCGCCCACCCGACACCAACGCCACCGCATCCGGCGAACACCCCACCCGAACCGCAAACAACTCCGGCAACACACCCGACGACACCGACCGCGCCGTCGCATTCCACTCCCCCAACACCCGCTCACGCACCACACCACCCAACACACCAACACGCCCCACCAACCCCCACGGATCCCCCACCACCCGCTCCAACACCCAAAGCAGGCGGTCGATCAGAGCCCGCGCCGCCGCCTCGTCGAAGAGGTCCGTGCGGTAGGTCAGCTCCATCCGCAGTCCGTCGATCGGATCCACCACCAGACCGAGCGGATAGTTCATGGATTCGCGCATGCCGGCCGCGACAAGGCGCACACTTCCGGACCCGGGGCTCTCCGGTTCCTCGCTCGACGGATGCAGACCGTTGGCCCCCGAGCGGAAGTTCTCGAACGCCAGCAGCGTGTCGAACACCGCGCCCTGACCGGCCAGCCGCTGGATCTCCGCCAGGCTCAGGTGCTGGTGGTCCAGCAGCGCCGCCTGCTGTGCCTGCAACTCGTTCAGCACATCGGCCATAGGCTGCGCGGGGTTCAGCCGTACCCGTACCGGGATGGTGTTGATGAAGAGCCCGAGCATGTCCTCCATGCCCGGCAGGTCGGCGGGGCGTCCCGCCACTGTGGCGCCGAAGACCACGTCGTGCCGCCCCGCCAACTGCCCGATCACCAGCGCCCAGGCAGCCTGCACCACCGTGTTCAGGGTGACGCCCTGCCTTCGAGTCAGCTCGTCGAGGGCTGTGCGCAGCATCTCGTTCGCCTCGGCGGAGACGACAGCGGAACCGGCTTCCGTGTCCCGGTCGATCGGTGCGATGAGGGTGGGTTCGTCGGTGCCGGCGAGGGCCTGCTGCCAGGCGTCGCGTGCGGCGACCTTGTCCTGCCTCGCCAGCCACGCCAGGTACTGCCGGTAGTCCGGCACCGGCGGCAGACCGGCCCCACTCCCCCCAGCGTCGTAACAGGCCCACAGCTCACGCATCAGGATCGGCAGCGACCACCCGTCCAGCACGATGTGATGCAGAGTGATCACCATGCGGTAGCGCTGCTCACCCAGTTTGACCAGCAGCACCCGCAGCAGCGGCGGCTGCGCCAGATCGAACCGTCGCGCCCGCTCCGCAACCTCCAACTCCTCCAACACCACCTGGGCTTCCACCATCCCAAGCCCGGACAGGTCCTCATCCCTCCACGGCAGCTCGACCCGCTCCAGGACCACCTGCACCGGCTCAGCCACCCCGGCCAGCTGCCGAAAGCCCGCACGCAGACTCGGATGCCGGTCGATCAACGCCTGCCACGACCCCCGCAACACCACCGCATCCAGCGGCCCCTCCAGGTCCAGCAGCATTTGCTCGACATACACATCCGTGCCCTGCTCGTCATACAAGGCATGAAAGAGCAGACCCTCCTGCAACGGCGCCACCGGCAACACATCCACCAACCCCGGACACGCCGCCTCCAACTCGCCCACCTGCGCCTGCTCCAACGGCACCAGCGCAAAATCAGAAGGAGTAAACCCACCAGCCACCGGATCAGCAGCATGCGCGGCCAGACCGGACAGCATCGCCGCCCAGCCCTCCACCAACCCCCACGCCTCCGCCACACCCAACAACCGACCCGGCCACGCCACACTCAACACCAACACCGGACCGTCACCGCGCTCGTGGACGGCTGCCATCACCTCCAGGGCGTGCATCACCGGCACGGCGCTGTCGGGGCTCTGGCCCAGGCCGATCCCACCGATCGGCTGCCAGTCCTGATCGCGGCCCGAGACCCGGCCCAGGTAGTTGAAGCCGATCTGCGCCTTGGGCAGCTGCGCCAGGACACCCCCGGTCTCCTGGTTCAGATGGCGCAGCAGGCCGTAGCCCAGTCCGTCACCCGGGATGGAACGCACCTGTTCCTTGACCGCTTTGAGCAGCGCGCCCGCTGCCGCTTCGCCGGCTCGCACCTCGGTCGGATCGAACGGCCCGGACGTCAGTCGTACCGGGTGGACGGCGGTGAACCACCCAACGGTCCGCGACAGTTCCATCCCTGCGGACAACGGCTCACGGCCGTGGCCCTCAATGTCCACCAGGATCCCGCCCTCGATGCCCTGGTCACCGCGCCACGCCGCCACCGCCGCGGCCAGCCCGGTCAGCAGAACGTCGTCGACTCCGGCATGGAAGGCGGCCGGGACGCCGGTCAGCAGAGCCGATGTGACCTCCGCGGACACGGTGATCGAAGCCTGCCGTAGGGTGCCCTCGACATCCCGGGCAGGATCCAGCGGCTCGTCGGTCAGCAGCGCGCTCGCGCCTTCGAGCAGCGCGGTCCAGACCTCCAGTTCCGCCACCCGTTCGTCGGCCTGGGCCTGGGCAGTCAGCTGCCTCGCCCAGTGCCGGAACGAGATCGGCACCGACCCGAGCGCCGCCTCCCGACCATGCGCCGATGCCGCGTAGGCCTCGGCCAGATCCGGGAGCAGCACCTGCCAGGACACGGTGTCGATCACCAGGTGGTCGGCCACCAGCAGTAGCCGCCCAACGGCCTCCGGACCGGCGTCGAACCACACCACCTGAAGCATCACTCCGGCCGGCGGATCGAGCCGACCTGCCGCCGTCCGCGCCTGCTCCTCGATCAGCCGGGACAGTTCCTCGTCGTCCAGGCCGGCCGCGTCCACGCGCCGCACCCACGAATCAACCGCAACCGTGCCCGGCTCCGGTACGACCAAGCGCCGCGGCTCGCTCTCCAGGCGCGCCCGCAGCACCTCGTGGTGATCCACCAGGGCCTGCACCGCTGCGGCGAGCGTCGTCAGCCGCACCGCGGCCGGGCTACGCACCACGCTTGCCTGGACGACCTGCCCGATCCGGTCGGCCCCGACCCGGTCGAGGACTTCGTGCATCACCGGGGTCAGCGGCACGTCACCGACGCCGGACTCCACGTGGCTCGGTGCAAGCTCCTCCGCCACGCCGACGACGGCCGCAAGCCCCTCGGGAGTGCGCCGCTCGAACACCTGCCGAGACGTGATCACCACACCCGCCCGCCGGGCACTGGAGACCAGCAGCATCGACAGAATCGAATCGCCGCCCAGCTCGAAGAAACTGTCCTCGACGCCCACCCGCTCAAGGCCCAGCACCTCGGCGAACAGCCCGCACAACAGCTCTTCGACCGGCGTGGCAGCGACACGGCCGCCCCGCGCTTCCATGGCAGGGGCGGGCAGGGCCGAGCGGTCGAGTTTGCCGTTGACCGTCAGCGGCAGCGCATCCAGCACCACCACAGCGGACGGCACCATGTACTCAGGCAGACGGGCCGCCATGAACTCCCGCAGCTCCGCGGCATCCGACGCCCGCTCACCGGCCGGGACTACGTACGCGACCAGCCGTTGGTCGCCTCCCTGCTCCTCACGCACGATGACCGCCGCCTGGCCGACGCTCCCGTGCGCACTCAGCACCGATTCGATCTCACCGAGCTCGATACGGAAGCCGCGGATCTTCACCTGCTCGTCGGCACGTCCGGCGAAGTGCAGCTGACCGTCCGCGCTCCAGCGGGCCAGGTCGCCGGAGCGATACATCCGCTGACCGGGCAGGAACGGGCAGGCCACGAACCGCTCCGCGGTCTGCCCCACACGACCGACGTAGCCGCGGGCCAGCCCGGTCCCGGCGATGTACACCTCGCCCACGGCACCGACGGGCAGAGGCCGCAGGAGGCCATCGAGCACATACACCTGGGTGTTGGCGATCGGGCGGCCGATGGCGGGCGGTGCGTCCTGTGAGGTGATGTCCTCGCCGAGCGGCGTCGCGGTGGTGATGACTGTCGCCTCGGTGGGGCCATAGGTGTTCCACACCCGCGCCTGCCCCCGCCACCGCGCAGCCAGGTCGGCGCTCAACCGCTCGGCGCCCAATACCCAGTTGGACACCCCCGGTACCGACGCCGGGTCCAGCACCCCGAGCAACGACGGCACCACACTTGCCACGCCCGCACCCGCCGCACGGATCATCTCCGCCAACACGGCAGGATCCGTACGCTCCTCACTCCCGGCAATCGCCAGCGTGCCACCCGCAGCCAGCGTCACCACCACATCCAGCACCGCCGCGTCAAAGCTGAA
>NZ_JBFAIQ010000094.1:0-5087 GCF_040654755.1 Streptomyces sp. NPDC050625 | reverse complement strand
CCCGCACCCTCGGCCCAGCCCGTACCGTCCGCAGTCGCAGCGAACGCCTTGCACCGGCCGTCCGCCGACAGGCCACGCTGACGGCTGAACTCCACGAACACGGACGGGCCTGCCATCACCGTGACGCCGCCGACCAGCGCCATCGAACACTCGCCGCTCCGCAGCGCCTGGGCCGCCAGGTGCAGCGCCACCAGCGAGGACGAGCACGCCGTGTCGACCGTGACCGCCGGCCCCTCAAGGCCGAAGGTGTACGAAACGCGGCCCGAAGCGACGCTGCCCGCGCTGCCGTTGACGAGGTAGCCCTCCAGCCCTGCCGGCGAGGTGTGCACGCGCCCGCCGTAGTCGTGGTACATCACGCCGGCGAAGACACCGGTCCTGCTGCCCCGCACCGTCACCGGGTCGATCCCGGCCCGTTCGAACGCCTCCCACGACGTCTCCAGCAGCAACCGCTGCTGCGGATCCATCGCCAGCGCCTCACGCGGCGAGATCCCGAAGAACTCGGCGTCGAAGTCCGCCGCGTCGTGGAGGAAGCCACCATGCCGGGTGTAGCTGGTGCCCCACTGCTCGGGGTTCGGGTCGTAGAGCTTCTCCACGTCCCAGCCGCGGTCCTCCGGGAAGCCCGACACGGCGTCGCGGCCGGAGAAGACCAGCTGCCACAGGTCTTCGGGCGACTGCACGCCGCCGGGGTAGCGGCAGGCCATGCCCACGATCGCGATGGGCTCGTCCGCCGTTCCGGTGGCCGTGGAGACGGTCGCCGGCACGGCTGCCGTCGCCTCGCCGGAACCTGCGGCTTCGGCGGTGAGGAAGCGGGCGAGGGTGAGCGGGTTCGGGTAGTCGAAGACCAGGGTGGCGGGCAGGCGCATGCCGACGGCCGAGTTGAGCCGGTTACGCAGTTCGACGGCGGTCAGCGAGCCGAACCCGATGTCCTTGAACGAGTCGTCCGCGCCGACCGACTGTGCGTCGGCGTGTCCGAGCACGGCGGCGACCTCGGTGCGCACCAGCTCCAGCACCACGTCCTCGCGCTCGGCCTCCCGCAGCCCGGCCAGCCGCTGACCCAGCGATCCCTTCGGCGCCGTCTGCGCAGCACGTCGCGTCGGCGCGACCCGCACCAGTCCACGCAGGACCGGCGGCACGGGCTGCCCCGGTCCGTCACGGAAGGCGGACGTGTCGAGCCGGATCGGGGCGACTGCTGCCCGATCGGTGGCCAGCGCCGCGTCGAACATCCGCAGGCCGTCCGCCGACGGGAGCGCGGCGAGTCCCATGCGCCTGATCCGCGTGAGATCGGTGTGGTCGAGGCTGCCGGTCATGGCGCTCTCGCTGTCCTGCGCCCACAGGCCCCAGGCCAGCGCCGTGGCCCGCAGGCCCGCGGTACGGCGGTGCTCAGCGAGGGCGTCGAGGAACGTGTTGGCAGCGGCATAGTTCCCCTGGCCGGGCGTGCCGAGGGCGCCCGCCACTGAGGAGAAGAGCACGAACGCGGACAGGTCGCCGGACAACTCACCCGCCAGATCGTGCAGGTTCAGCGCCGCGTCCACCTTCGGGCGGAACACGGCGTCCAACCGCTCGGGGGTCAGCGAGCCGATGACTCCGTCATCCAGGACGCCGGCTGTGTGAATGATCGCGGACAGGCTCTGCCCAGGCCCGGCCAGGAGCGCACGGACGGCGTCGCGGTCGGCCACATCACAAGCGGCCCAGGCGACGTCGGCGCCCTGCGCTGTCAGCTCGGCGGCGAGCTCGGCCGCGCCGGGCGCGTCCCCGCCGCGGCGGCTGACGAGCAGCAGACTGCGGACGCCGTGCTCGGCGACCAGGTGCCGGGCGAACAGCCCGCCCAGCCCGCCCGACGCGCCGGTCAGCAGGACGGTGCCGGTGCCGAGGCCGGGAAGCTCCGTCTCCGCGTCCGGCGCGGCGACACGGACCAGCCTCGGCACCCGGACCTCCTCGTCCGCGTGCACCGCGGCCTGCGGCTCACCCGACGCGATCAGGCCGGGCAGCACCCGGGCAAGACCGGCGTCGTCAACACCCCTTCCGGCATTGGCATCGGCGTCGGCATCGGCATCGCTGGAGGTATCGACCAGCACGATGCGGTCGGGGTTCTCGGTCTGCGCCGAGCGCACCAGTCCGCGGACCGCCGACTGGGCGAGGTCTCCCGTACGCGTCACCAGCACCAGGCGCGCCGGGCGTTCCTCGGCCAGCCACCACTGCACCAGCTCCAGCACGGCGTGGGTGACCTGACGGACCCGGGTGGCCAGGTCCACGCCGTCCCCGGTCGGGCAGGGCACCACCACGGCATCGGCGACGGCTCCGGCATCGGTGACGGCTCCGGCATCGGCTTCGGTGTCCGCCGGCGAGTAAGCGGCTCGAAGAGCGGCGAGATCCTGGTACATCTCGATCCTCGTGCCAGCCGGCGCGGACGGCAGGCTGAATGGCGTCCACTCCAGAGCGAAGACCGCGTCGTCACTGCCGGGACCGGCGCGCAACTGATCGGCGGGCACAGGGCGCAGCGTCAGCGAATCGACGTGCGCGACCGGCTCACCGGTGCCGTCGGCCAGCACCAGCGAAACCGTGCCGGTGCCGGTGCGCGAGACCTTCACCCGCAGGCCGGAGGCTCCGGCAGCCGCCAGGCGCACCCCGCTCCAGGCGAACGGCAGCAGCCCGTGCCCCGTCCCGGCCTCGGGCTCGACCGCGCCCAGCCAGACGGTGTGCAGGGCGGCGTCGAACAGCGCGGGGTGCAGGCCGTACGCGCCCGCGTCCGTCCGCTCCGCGCCGCCGGGCAGCTCCACCTCGGCGAAGAAGTCGTCCCCGCTCCGCCACGCGGCGCGCAGCCCCTGGAAGACGGGGCCGTAGTCGAGCGCCATGCTTGCGAGGCGGTCATAGAACCCGTCGACGTCGACCGGCTCCGCACCCATGGGCGGCCATGAGGCGAGCGAGCCGTCCACGGGCCCTTGTGTAGCGACGGTCAGCGAGCCGGAGGCGTGCCGAACCCATGCCCGCTCGGAGTCGTTCCCGTGGGCGTACGCGTCCCCGTCGTCGATCCGTGAGTGCACGGTCAGCGGCCTGCGGCCCGAGCCGTCGTCGGCGCCGACGCGCACCTGGAGGGCGACGCCGCCGCGCTCGGGCACGAGCAGCGGTGTCTCCAGCGTCAGCTCTTCCAGCAGGTCGCAGCCCACGGCGTCGGCAGCGGTGACCGCCAGCTCGACGAACGCGGTTCCCGGCAGAAGCGCGACCCCACTGACGGCGTGGTCCGCCAGCCACGGGTGCGTGTGCGTCGAGAGCCGCCCGGTGAGCAGGTGTCCGTCGCCATCGGCCAGCGGCACGGCGGCGCCGAGGAGCGGGTGACCGGCCTCGCCCTGCCCCACCGCGCGCATGTCACCGGCGGAGGCGGGGGCGTCGAGCCAGTAGCGCTCGCGTTGGAAGGCGTACGTGGGCAGGTCGACGCGGCGGGCGCCCGGGAAGAAGGCGTGCCAGTCCACTTCGGCGCCGTTGACGTGCAGTTGGGCGTACGCGGTCGTGAGCGCCTGGGGTTCGGGGTAGTCGGCTCGGAGTACGGGGACGGTGACGATGTCGTCCACACAGCCCTGTGCCATGCCGCTGAGGACACCACCGGGACCGATCTCCACGAACGTGGTCACACCCAGCTCGTGCAGGGTCCGTACGCCATCGGCGAAGCGGACCGCGTCTCGGACGTGCCGCACCCAGTACTCGGAGGTGTACGGCTCGGCCAGGCGGCCGGTGAGATTGGAGACCACCGGGATGCGCGGCTCACTGAACGTCAGACCACGAACGACTGCACCGAACTCCTCCAACATCGGATCCATCAACGGCGAATGGAACGCGTGGCTCACCTTCAGACGCGACGTCCTACGACCCCGCTCCCGGAAGGCCTCACCCAGGGCGACGACCACGTCCTCAGCACCGGAGACGACAACCGACTGCGGGCCGTTGATCGCCGCGATACCAACCTCGTCGGTCAAGTGCGGCAGCACCTCGGCCTCGGTCGCCTGAACCGCCAGCATCGCGCCGCCCGTGGGCAGGGCCTGCATCAACGCAGCGCGTGCCGAGACCAGCCTCGCCGCATCCTCAAGCGACAACGCACCCGCCACATGCGCGGCCGCGATCTCACCCACCGAGTGACCGGCCACATAATCCGGCCGAACACCCCACGACTCCAGCAACCGGAACAACGCCACCTCGACCGCGAACAACGCCGGCTGCGTCGACCCCGTCTGATCCAACTCCTCCGAGTCCACATCGACCGGCGCCTCCAGCAGCGCGCACACCTCGTCGTGGGCCTCAGCGAACACGGGGTACGCCTCATACAGCTCACGCCCCATCCCCAACCGCTGCGAGCCCTGACCCGAGAACAAGAACCCGACCTTGTAGGCCGAGTGAGCGCGCCCGGCGACGACGTTCGCCGCCGGTTCGCCTGCCGCGAGGGCCTCCAGCCCCGCCCGCAGCTCGGCCGGGTCGGTGCCGATCACCGCGGCCCGGTGCTCCAGCGCCGACCGCGTCGTGGCCGACGAGAATCCGGCGTCGACGGGCGACACGTCGTCGGTCGCGAAGGCCAGCAGACGCTCCGCCTGGGCCTGCAGCGCTACTTCGCTCTTTGCCGAGAGCACCCACGGCACGGGCACCGGGCGGTGTTCCCGGGCCGGCTCGGCCACGGCCGCGGCGGGCGCCTCCTCGATGATCGTGTGCGCGTTGGTGCCGCCGATACCGAAGGACGACACCGCGGCCCGGCGCGGCACCTCACGCGCGGGCCACTCCACCGCCTCGGTCAGCAGCCGCACGGCGCCCACCGACCAGTCGACGTGCGCGGTCGGCTCGTCCACATGGAGCGTCTGCGGCAGCACGCCGTGCCGCAGCGCCAGCACCATCTTGATCACACCGGCGACACCCGCGGCGGCCTGCGTATGACCGATGTTGGACTTGACCGAGCCCAGCCACACCGGACGGTCGTCGGAGTGTTTCTGGCCGTATGTGGCGAGGAGCGCCTGTGCCTCGATCGGGTCACCCAGCTTCGTCCCCGTGCCGTGGGCCTCGACGGCGTCCACGTCGGCCGGCGTGAGCCCGGCGGACGCCAGCGCCTGCCG
>NZ_JBFAIQ010000093.1:0-5177 GCF_040654755.1 Streptomyces sp. NPDC050625 | reverse complement strand
ACGGCCACTGTCGAGCGGCTGGCGGAGCAGGGTGCCACGGTGCAGGTGGCGGCCTGTGACGTCGCCGACCGCGACGCGCTCGCCGAGGTGCTCGCCGAGATACCCGCCGCGCACCCACTCACTGCTGTGGTTCACACGGCGGGTGTGCTCGACGACGGTGTGGTCGCCTCGCTCAACCAGGAGCGTCTCGATACGGTGCTGCGTCCGAAGGCCGATGCGGTCGACAACCTGCACGAGCTGACGGCGGACGCGGACCTGGCCGCCTTCGTCCTGTTCTCCTCGATCGCGGGCGTGATGGGTACCGCGGGTCAGGCCAACTACGCGGCCGCCAACGCCTACCTCGACGCCTTCGCCGCCCACCGCCATGCGCGCGGTGTGCCCGCCACCTCGCTCGACTGGGGTCTGTGGGGGCAGACCGGGGGCGGCATGGCCGGCGACCTGGACACCGCCGACCGCGACCGGTGGGCCCGCCTGGGCGTGCTGCCGATCGAGACCGAGCACGGCCTCGCCCTGTTCGACGTGGCGCTGGACAGCGCCCGGCCGACGCTGATCCCGATGCGGCTGAACCCCGCGAAGATCGACAGCAGCGCCGGAGTCCCGCCGCTGCTCCAGCAGTTGGCCAGGACCGCGCCGCGGCGCGCTGCGCAGACCGGTCCGGCGGGCCGCAGCACCCTGCTCGACCGCCTCGCCGCCACCAAGGAAGCCGACCGGCTCCAGATCCTGCTCCAGCTCATCCGTGGCGAGGTCGCCACCGTCCTGGGCCACAGCAGCGGTGACGGCATCCCCGCCGAGCGGACCTTCCACGAGCTCGGCCTGGACTCGCTGACGGCCGTGGAGTTCCGCAACCGGCTGATGACCGCCACCGGGCTGCGGCTGCCGACCACCGTGGTTTTCGACTACCCGAACCTCACCGCGATGGCCGACTACCTGCTGGGCGAGCTGCTCGGGACGGTGGCCTCCGTCCAGGAGACGGCCTACGCGGCGGCCGCCACCGACGACGACGCCGTCGCGATCGTGGGCATGGCCTGCCGCTTCCCCGGCGGCGTGGAGAGCCCCGACGATCTGTGGCACCTGGTGTCCGGGGGCGAGGACGCGATCGGCGCGTTCCCGGCCGACCGCGGCTGGGACCTCGACGGACTCTTCGACGCGGACCTGAGCCGGTCCGGCACGATGTACGCCCGCAGCGGCGGGTTCCTGGCGGACGCGGGCGGGTTCGACGCCGGGTTCTTCGGCATCAGTCCGCGCGAGGCGACCGCGATGGACCCGCAGCAGCGGCTGCTGCTGGAGACCTCCTGGGAGGCCGTCGAGAGCGCGGGCATCGACCCGACCTCCCTGCGCGGCGGCGACACCGGAGTGTTCGTTGGCGCCATCGCCCAGGAGTACGGGCCCCGACTCTACGAGGGCGGAGAGGGCGCCGACGGACATCTGCTGACCGGCACGCTGACCAGCGTCGCGTCGGGCCGTATCGCCTACGCCCTCGGCCTGGAGGGCCCGGCGGTGACCGTGGACACGGCGTGCTCCTCGTCGCTGGTCGCGCTCCACCTGGCGAGCCGGGCGCTGCGCAACGGCGAGTGCTCCATGGCGCTCGTCGGCGGGGCGACCGTGATGTCCAAACCGGGCATGTTCGTGGAATTCTCCCGGCAGCAGGGCCTGTCCTCGGACGGCAGGTGCAAGTCGTTCTCGGACGATGCCGACGGCACGGGGTGGGCCGAGGGTGTGGGTCTGCTGGTCGTTGAGCGGCTGTCGGACGCGCGCCGCAACGGCCACCAGGTGCTCGCGGTGGTGCGCGGCTCGGCGGTCAACCAGGACGGTGCGAGCAATGGTCTGACGGCGCCCAACGGCCCGTCACAACAGCGAGTGATCCGCAAGGCCCTGGCCGGCGCCGGGCTGAGCCCCGCCGACGTCGACGCGGTGGAGGCACACGGCACCGGCACCAAGCTCGGAGACCCCATCGAGGCCCAGGCGCTGCTCGCCACGTACGGGCAGGGCCGCCCCGAGGACCGGCCGCTCTGGCTGGGCTCCGTCAAGTCGAACCTCGGGCACACCCAGGCCGCCGCCGGTGTCGCCGGCGTCATCAAGATGGTGCTGGCCATGCGGTACGGCACGCTGCCGCGCACCCTGCACATGGCCGAGCCCTCGCACCACGTGGACTGGACGGCGGGCGCGGTGAGCCTGCTGACCGAGGAGCAGGCATGGCCGGAGGTGGACCGGCCGCGGCGAGCAGCGGTGTCGTCCTTCGGCATCAGCGGCACCAACGCACACGTCATCCTGGAGCAGGCGCCCGCCGAGGATCAGCCGCCCGCCGCGGAGCCCGCGGGTGATGGCCTGGTGCCGTGGGTGGTGTCGGCCAAGTCCGCGTCCAGCCTGGTCGAGCAGGCGCGGCGGCTGGCGGACGCCGCACCCGGTCTGCGTCCGGAGGACGTGAGCCTGTCGCTCGCCACGGGACGGGCGGCCTTCGAGCACCGCGCGGTCGTCCTCGGCCGGGACCGCGAGGAACTGCTGCGCCGCCTGGCCGCCTTCGCCGCGGGTGAGCCGGACGACGGCGTGCTGACCGGCACCGCCGCCACGGCCGGCGCCGCGAAGACGGCGGTACTGTTCACCGGCCAGGGCAGCCAGCGCGTCGGCATGGGCCGGGAGCTGTACGAGACCTACCCGGTCTTCGCCGCCGCGCTGGACGCGGCCATCGCCGCACTCGACCCACACCTGGACGCACCGCTGCGTGAGCTGCTGTTCGCCGAGAACACGCCGGAGGCGGCGCGGCGGCTGGCCCGTACGGGATACGCGCAGGTGGCGCTGTTCGCCGTCGAGACCGCGCTGTACCGGCTCGTGGAGTCGTTCGGCCTGCGCCCCGACTACCTCGTGGGCCACTCCGTCGGCGAGCTGACCGCCGCGCACGTGGCCGGTGTGCTGTCTCTGGAGGACGCCGCCAAGGTGGTCGCCGCGCGCGGCCGTCTCATGGAGCGGCTGCCGGAGGGCGGCGCGATGGCGACCCTCGCCGGGGAGCCCGAGCGGGTGGCGGCGCTGATCGCCGACTACGCGGACCGGGTGTCGATCGCGGCCGTCAACAGCCCCCGCTCGGTAGTCGTCTCCGGCGACTCCGACGCCGTGGACGAGGTGATCGCGCTCTGGAAGGCCCAGGACGACCGGCAGCACGCCAGTCGGCTGCGGGTCAGCCATGCCTTCCACTCCGCGCACATGGATCCGATCCTGGACGAGTTCCGCACGGTAGTCGAAGCGGTGCGGCTGCTGCCGCCGGCCATCCCCGTCATCTCGAACGTCACCGGCGAACCCGCCACCGACGAGGAACTGACCAGCCCCGACTACTGGGCCCGGCACATCCGGGCGACCGTGCGCTACCTCGACAGCACCCGCTGCCTGCGCGCCCAGGGGGTCACGCACTATCTCGAACTGGGCCCGCACCCCACCCTCGCCACCCTCACCCGCGAGACCCTCGCGGCGGACGGCACGGACGCCGAGGGACCGGCGGCCGGGACCCCCGCGCCGGTGGCCGTCGCCGCGCTGCGCGCCGACCACGACGAGCCGCGCACCCTGCTCACGGCCCTCGCCCAGCTGCACGCGCGCGGGGGCTCCATCGACTGGACAGCCGCCCTGAGGGGCACCGGCGCGCGCCGCGTCGGCCTGCCCACGTACGCCTTTCAGCACGAGCGGTACTGGCTGACCGCCTCGGCGCAGACGGCGGACGTCGCGTCCGCCGGCCTGGGCGTCGCCGAGCACCCGCTGCTGGGCGCGGCGGTGAGCGTACCCAGCGCCGACGGCGCGGTGGTGCTGACCGGCCGCCTGTCGCTGCGTACCCACCCCTGGCTGGCCGACCACGCGGTGGGCGGGTCGGTGCTCCTGCCCGGTGCGGCGTTCGTCGAACTGGCCCTGCACGCCGGCGGACTGGTCGGCTGCGGCCTCATCGAGGACCTGGCGCTGGAGGCGCCTCTGGTGCTGTCGGACAACGGCGCGGTGCGCGTGCAGGTGGCCGTGGGCGCCGCGGCCGCGGACGGCAGACGACCGGTGTCCGTGCACTCGGTGGCGGAGACCCCGGAGGCCGGTGCCGACCTCGCGGAGGAGACGTGGACCCGGCATGTGTCGGGCCTGCTCACCGTCGACGCCCCGGCTTCGGAAACCTCTGATCTGGAGGCATGGCCGCCCGCGGGCGCGGATCCGGTCTCGCTGGAGGGTTTCTACGAGGAACTGGCCGACCGGGGTTACGGCTACGGTCCGGTGTTCCAGGGCCTGCGGTCGGCGTGGCGTGCGGGCGACGAGGTGTTCGCCGAGGTCGCCCTCCCGGCAGATGTACGTCCGGCAGCCGACGAGTTCGGCATCCACCCGGCGCTGCTGGACGCCGCCCTGCACGCCTCCGTGCTCGACGGCTCCGAGCTGCGGGTGCCGTTCGCGCTGGCCGGAGTGCGTGTGCACGCGGTCGGCGCCTCCGCGGCACGGGTACGCCTGTCGCCCATTGCCGAGGGCCGCCTGGCACTGCTCGTGGCGGACGAGACCGGCAGGCCGGTCCTCACCGCGGACGCGGTGTCGCTGCGCGAGATCGCCGCCGAGGAGATCGCCGCCGCTGCCACTTCCCGCAACGACTCGCTGTACGAGCTGCGGTGGGTGTCGGTGCCGGTGGGTGAGGTGGCGCCGGTCGAGTGCGTGGTGCTGGGAGTGGACTGCGCTGGTGTCGCGGCACTGGCCGACTGCGGTGAGGTTCCGGGCGTCGTGGCGCTGGTGGTGGAGCCGGGTGGGGTGGCGGGTGTGGAGACGGCGCGTGTGCTGGAGGCCGTCCAGGAGTTTGTGGCCGAGCCGGGGTTGGCCGGTTCGAGGTTGGTGGTGGTCACGGGTGGCGGGATGGCGGAGGTGCCGGATCCCGCTACGGCGGCGGTGTGGGGACTGGTGCGTACGGCTCAGACGGAGCACCCGGACCGTGTGGTGCTGGTGGATGTGGAGACCGATCCAAGCACCGGCTCCTTGGGCGATGTCCTGTCGGTGGCGCTGGCGTGTGGTGAGCCGCAGGTGGCGGTGCGGGGTGACGGTCTGCTGGTGCCGCGGGTGCTCCGGCCGGCCGGCGAGGGTGCTTCTGCCGGTCCGGTGTGGGATGCGGCGGGGACGGTGTTGGTGACGGGTGCGAGTGGTGCGCTGGCGGGGGTGGTGGCGCGGCATCTGGTGGTGGTGCGGGG
>NZ_JBFAIQ010000092.1:0-5388 GCF_040654755.1 Streptomyces sp. NPDC050625 | reverse complement strand
CGTCAACGTGCTCTGGGCCCTCTTGCGTGACGGACGGTGCTATGAGGCGACCCCACCCACGGTTCTCGCAGCTTGACAGACCACATTAGGAATCAGTGAACGGCTTTCTGGTCGCCGTTGCGGCTGCCACGTACGGTCTCGCCGTCGATGGCCAGGCCCACCAGCGGCAGGTCGTCCTCGACCGGATCGGCCGCATGCCGGGCGAGCCAAACACCGGTGGCGTCATCGAGGGTCCCACCGTCGACATGGGACAGCAGACGGCCCAGGGTATTGGCGCGCGGGAGGCCGTCGAGCCCGATCCGCGTGCGCACGTCGGCGGGTGCGTCCGTGGCGAACCGGGCGATGCCGGCCAAGGTGGCCGCACCACCCAGGACCGCGAGCAGGCACAGGGCCAGCACAGAACCCGGCCGGTAACGGCGGCCCCGTACCCGTCTCGGATCCGGGAGCTGGTCCAACATCTCGCGGAGCGAGGCAAGTTCCTCGGGCGGGCGGCGTGGATCGATGACCCCGCAATGGCGCTGCAGGACACCGATCAGGGAGGATGACACGCTAACTCGACCCCTGTTCGTGATCAAAGGTTTCGAGAACCTCGATCATCAGAGACCGCGTTTGTCATCTCCGACCCTGACGACCCGCCCTCGCGTAGGTCACCCCGTAAACCGGAGCCTCGTTGTCTTCGTGACGGCCCGCCGGCCGCCACGTCACACCCCGGTGACCTGCAACGCTTCGTGATCACCAGGACTTTGAATCAGCCCTGCAGCAGACCCATCGCGGGAACATGCCCGCGCGGCTGCTCAGAGGGCTCGGCAAAGCGGGTGACAGAGTCAGTTCCGTTCGTCGAGTTGGCCCAGAACTGCTCCACGTTTGCCGCGCCGGGAAACCTTCCTGCCATCCCGATGACAGCGAGGAAGGCGGTTGGGTCGTCAAGGCCCATGTCCGGGTTCATAACAACCCTTCACCGGCCTTAGCAGGGCCCTTCCTCCTGCGAAACACCTTGCGAGCGCTGCGTTCGCGCTCGGCGCCGCAGCTCACCGCGGTCGGCGTCCGCCGAACCCGCGTCAGAAGCTCTTGATGTGGGCCCGTTCTCCAGAAAACGGGCCAGCGAGTGCGCAGTGGTGTACTCGAAAAGCGCCACGGAGGGGAAAACTGCGTCCAGAGCGTCGCCGAGTTGCCGACGAACACTGACCAGTAGGAGTGAATGACCGCCAATGTCGAAGAAGTCGTCGTCGAGACTCACCGCTGGGATGCCCAGCGCCTCACGCCAGATCCTGGCCACCAATTGCTCGGTGGGAGACAGCGTCGCCTTCGCGCCGGGGACAACCGGCGCCGACACGGTCGGGGGAAGAGGAAGAGCCCTGTGGTCGATCTTGCTGCTCGGGGTGAGGGGCAACTCCGGCATGGTCAGGAACTCGGCCGGAACCATGGGCGGGGGCAACGTAACCGCCAATCTCGCTCGCAGGGAAAGCGTGTCGCAGTCGGAAGAGCCGTCCTCAGGCACGACATAGGCGACCAACCGGGTCCCACGCTCGTCCGACACCGACCTCACACAGGCCTGCCGGACACCTGGGCAGGAAAGGATCGCAGCAGTGACCTCAGCCGGCTCCACTCGGTGTCCGCGAATCTTCATTTGGTCGTCGACCCGGCCCAGGCACGTCAGCGTCCCATCGGCGTCACGGACCGCCAGATCACCTGTTCGATAGAGCCGGGCCCCGGGCCTGTCGTCGAAGGGATCTGGGATGAAACGATCCAGGGTCAGGTCCGGCCGGTTGTGATAACCACGAGCCAGGGCCGCACCGCCCACATAGAGTTCCCCGGTGGCACCCACCGCGACGGGTTCCATACCGGGATCCAACACATGGGCGACCACGCCCGGAAGAGGACGGCCGATGGGGAGTATGTCACCAGGGGGCAGATCGTGGCCCTCGAAGACTCCAAGGACGGCCGTAATCGTCGTCTCCGTCAGCCCATAGGCATTGATGACGCGAATCGAAGAGTGCCGACGCCAGCGTGCGAGCGTGCGAGTGTGTGCCATCTCGCTGCCGACGATCAGAAGCCGCAGGCAGGATGGCAGTTCCCGGGGATCGGCATCCAGGTCGCTCGCCCATGCTTCCCAGTAAGAAGAAGGGAGGTTGGCCACTGTCACCCCCTCCTCGCGGATGAACTCCTCAAGATCTCGTGGAGACCGATGTCGTTCCGGGAGAACGGCCACGCATGCACCCGAAACCAGTGTCGGGAAGATCTCCTCTGCTGCCACGTCGAAAGCGGGGCTTGCGAACTGCAGCACCTTGTCCTGCGGGACCAACTGGTAGGCATCGGACACGGTTGTGGCGTGGTGAGTGAGCGACGCACGCGACACCGCGACAGGCTTCGTCTCCCCGGCCGACCCGGAAGTGAACATCAGGTAGGCAAGGTCCGACGCGGCACCCACGGAAACCGTCTCCTCCGCCGCCCCGTGGGCTGACTCCAGCACATCGAGGTCCCAGACCTGTCGGACGTCTCGGGACAGGCTTTCGGAGCAGTGACTGTCGGCAATCACCACATGAGCACCAGCACTGTCCAGCAGGGCGTTCAGCCGGCCGGTGGGCGAATCGGAATCAAGCGGCACATACACGGCTCCTGCTTTCAGAACACCCAGAAAGACCGCCACCAGCCCCACCCCGCGTGGGAGGCATACTCCGATCACGCTGTCGGGGCCGACGGCTCGTGCTGCCAGCCGCCGCGCCAGGCTGTCAGCACGGGAGTTGAGCTCGGCAAAGCTTGCCAGCTCGCCCTGGCAGCTCACCGCGAGCGACTCCGGGGCAATCCGGACCCTCTCTTCAAAAGCGGCCACCAAGTCATGATCCGACGCGATATTGCGCCTCATCGGTGGCCTCCCCCTGGTGCTGATGCACGAGAACGGCCACAGATGCGAGTTGGGCCTCGCCGATTCGCGCGCTGCTCGTCAGTCAACTCCGGTTCCCCTTGCCTATCCCACACGACGGCTCACAGGAGCGTCAGTCACACCGAAGCCGCATGCCGCACCCACCTGCTGCACGGCTGAAGCCACTCACATGGTTCACTGAGCCATTGCCAACTTGCGGCCTGAGCTGGCCGGTTGGTTCGACAGATGGGCGAAGCCCCTGGTAGACGGGTTCACGACCAAGATCACCCGGTACCCACCAGAGGCTTCCTGTGCTTGTCTACCCGTGCGGGCTGGACGTGTCCAGTCGATCCCTGTCCTTCCTTGCCGCTCACCTTCGCGAACACCGCCGTCGGATCAGAAGCCGCTGGCGCCGGCTCCCCGTCGGTCGTCAAGCCCTGCTGGTGCTGGCCCATTTGAGGAACGGAACCACGTACGCCCAGCTCGCAGCGGGTTTCGGGATCGGGACGAGCACCGTGTACCGCTACATCAGGGAGGCCGTCGACCTGCTGGCCGCACTCGCACCGACCCTCCAGGAGGCCGTCCGCGCTGCTTCGACGAAGGCATACGTCCTACTCGACGGGACGCTCCTGCCCATCGACCGGATCGCCGCCGACCGGCCCTTCTATTCCGGGAAGCACAAGAAGCACGGCATGAACGTGCAGGTCATCGCCGATCCGTTCGGCCGACTGCTGTGGGCCTCGCCCGCACTGCCAGGGGCCGTTCACAACGTTCGCGCGGCCCGCGAGCACGGCATCATCAATGCCCTCGAACAAGCCCGCATACCTTGCTGGGCGGACAAGGGCTACCAGGGCGCCCGCGGCACGGTCCGGGTTCCCTTCCGCGGCCGATGGGAGACGCTATCCGCAGGTCAGCAGGCCGTGAACCGGTCCCACGCCAAGATTCGTGCTCTGGTCGAACAAGCCATGGCCACCCTCAAGAGCTGGCGACTCCTCCGTAAACTCCGCTGCTCGACCACCCGCGTCACGGGCCTCGTCCAGGCCGTCCTCACCCTGCATCACGCCAGCTCAACCACAGGTTGAAAAGACCTCACTGGCATTGGGGAGTTGCTTCCATGAAGGCAGCCGGGTCCGGCATGGTGTCCCGCCGAGCGGTGTGGTCATTGACTGATCCGGTTCGGTTCCCGTGGGGGAAGTCTGCGGGTCGTCTCCGGTGGGTTTGGGCTTGAGGACTTCGGCCATGGAGCCTTCGGAGAGCTGGCGGCGGTCGAACCACACCGAGAAATGGGACTTGTCCGTCCTTCACCCTGAACCGCAAATGCCTGCAAAACCATCGCACAAACAACTGGATCTTGCATATGGCACCTCAGCTGTACGAAATAGGTGGACAGGAAAAGGAATGCCTGCTTGGATCCTGCGCGCATTCACCGAGACGGTCAGCTACCAACAAACGCCGGTCAGGCCGGTTGCACCCGCGGGAACGGGAGTACGAGCACAGTCAGCGGAGCCAGCAGGGGAAGTCAGCAGTGCCTTCCCAGCACGGGCGCCTGTAACCCGATGGACAGAACAACCCGCCCGCGTCACCGGACGGGAAAGAGTCCACCACCCAACCGGCGCCACACGAGCCTGAAGTACCCGGACCCACCTGGTCCCTTGCCCAGATGATGTCTGTACGGCCAGCGACGCCGCAGAGGGACCCACAGACACACCAGCGCGCCGTTGACGCCGCCGGGCCTCGAGCAAGGTTCCCTCCTGCTCCGTCAACTTAAGGTACCGAACTCTGCCACTCGACCAGTGGTTGAAATCCGCAGCAGCACCACCAATAGGCTTCGCAACCTCGGTCTGGGGCAGATTAGCGTTTATGCTGAAACTCCCCGGGTGTTCGGTCACCTGTTCCGGGCTTCGTTGACATAACAGACTCCATCGGAAATAAGCCGCCACCAGACGGCCAGCGGAAGACTCTGTCCTGCTCAACGCATGTCCCCACACCGTGGTTCACTCGCCCACGGGCCGGGCGAAGACACGCAGTCCTTGATGCCCGTCGTGACTCGTCGTCTTACGAGGGCAGGGGCGAGGGGGTGAGCCGTCCCCGTCCGCCGGAACTCAGGCGGACGGCTGCACGGGGGCTGGTCAGTCGGCCAAGCGGACCGAGGCGACATCCTAAGCAGAGCTGATGAGAGGTCAGGGGCACCGGACACCAGCACCGCAGGGGTGCCGATGGCGTCCCACCGAACGGTGTAACAGCAATCTTCGCATAGCCCCTGGTCATGGGTCGGCCAGGCAACACTCCCAGCAGAGAGGCTCGTTCAACGAGGGGACGCGCGATGGCCTTGTCCCACCATGAGTTATTCCGGCTGCTGGAGTCACTGAGCCCTTTCCAACCTGCTGTACTGGTCCGGCAGTTGGCGTGACAGACAAGTGAAGCCCCTGGTAGACGGGTTCACGACCAAGATCACCCGTGCCACCAGAGGCTTCATGTGCTTGTCTACCCGTCCGGACTGGACCTGTCCAGCTCGCACCTTCGCTTCC
>NZ_JBFAIQ010000091.1:0-5452 GCF_040654755.1 Streptomyces sp. NPDC050625 | reverse complement strand
CAAGCCGATGGCACCGGAGCCGGTCCCCTCTAGAAACCACTCACGGTCACCATCAGGCTGGGCCCCGCGGGGAACTGGTGCCGGTTGAATACGCGTGCTCACCAGTACCGAGGACGGTGACCGAACTGCTGACAGGTCAAGCCCACGGGGAAGGAGACGGCGCGTGATCCCGCCACGGACCTGCCCATCGCGTCAACGCCCGGCCCGGTCCCGCCGCCCTGGCAGGATGCTGCTCATGCAGCCGCTGCCCGAGCCCTGCCCCGCCGACCTGATCCCCGACGCGACGGGCATTGACGCCCTCAACGACGCCTACCGGCAGGCCAAGCAGCAGCACACTGTGTTCGTCGCCATCGAATCCCTGGTCGAGCGATGGACGGTGAAGGCCGACACGATCACCGCTCCGCAGCATGTCGTCGCCGACTCGGTGTACGACGCCATCCGCGCCGCGGTTATCCGGCTGATCCGCTCCCACGAGATCCGCCCGGACTCCTCCGCCGGGCCGGTCTACTTCATGCTGTACGACGTAAAGGGCGAGCACCGGGCCCGTGAACTCGCGGCCGCACTGCACGCGTCTGCACGGAGAACTCGAACCGCTGGCCCGCGCCGTGCCCGAATCAAACACCTAATTAGGCCGTGTATCGAAAGTGGATCTTGAGCGATAAATGATCTCGGTTCATGGGGCGGGGAGATCTCACGGACGAGCAGTGGGCGGCGCTGGAGCCGTTGTTGCCGAAAGGCACGAGGGCGGGGCGACCGCCTGTCTGGCCTCGGCGGCAGTTGATCGATGGCATACGGTTCCGGGTCCGGACCGGTGTTCCGTGGCGGAACGTGCCCGTCGAGTACGGGCCGTGGGGCCGGGTCTACGACTTGTTCCGCCGGTGGCAGCGGAACGGCACCTGGCACCGGGTCCTCACCCGGCTCCAGTCCCTGGCCGACGCTAAGGGTGCGATCACGTGGGACCTGAGTGTCGACTCCACGGTGTGCCGCGCCCATCAGCATGCGGCCGGGGCTAGGAAAACAGGGTGAACTGCAGAGGGAACCGCCGGGTGGTGTGTTCACCGAGCCCGGTGAACACGGGCTGGGACGCTCGCGTGGCGGGTTCACCACCAAGTTGCACCTGGCCGTCGAGCAGGGTCAGAAGCCCATGTCGATCGTGGTCACGGCAGGGCAGCGTGGGGACTCGCCGCAGTTCGAACCCGTGTTGGAGAAGGTCCGCGTGCCCCGCATCGGGCCGGGCCGGCCGCGTGTCCGCCCCAATCGCGTGCGGGCCGACAAGGCGTACGCCTCTCGCAAGAACCGTGCCTACCTGCGCCGCCGCGGGATCCGCTGCACCATCCCGGACAAGGTCGACCATGTGCGCCACCGCCAAAAGCTCGGCTCCCGTGGCGGTCGGCCGCCGCGTTTCGATCCGGCCGATTACCGCGAGCGTCACGCGGTCGAGTGCGGGATCAACCGCCTCAAGAGGCACCGCGCTGTCGCCACGCGATACGACAAGCTCGCGGTCCGCTACGAGGCGACCGTCCTCGTCGCTGTCATCAACGAGTGGCTGTGACCCTCGGCCGTCACACGGCGGGGTCCACGTTCCACGCCGGAAGATCGCTGCCGCAGAAGACGCAGACGAAGTCGTCTTCGCGGACGATGTTGTGTTCCTGGCAGTCAGGGCACCGCTGGAACACCACCTCGTGGGTGAAGCCGGAGGGCCGCCCGAGTTCCACGCCGTCCAGAGCACGGGCGACTTCCGACCACGAGCCGATGTCCGGGCAGTACCCGGTGGACTGGTTGCTGACCTCGCTCACGGCCCACCGGTCTGCCTCGCATATGAAGCTGATCTCGCCGGCACTTCGAACCATGTCTCCGTCGGCACAGGCCACGTGCTCGCTTCGTCGCGGCGCCAGTCGAAGCACACCGTCCATACCGACCACGAAAGTGAACGATTCGGCCAGCTCCGCCGCCGATCGCTCAGCGATCCACCTGCCGAAGTCAGCCGCCGAGTTGATCCGGCACCCGCCGCCACCAGGCCGGACCGCACTCTTCAGCTCGACCGGTCCGACATATCTGTAACTCCGCCCCCGCGCACTCACGTCAGCCAACCTAGAGCACTTCCGACACACGCCCTAGCCGCCTTCCCTCTCGCGTCGGCGCAGTTGCTCGTTGAGGCGGCGCAGCAGGCGGCGGGCGGCGGCGATGTCGTCCTGCGGGATGTCGGCGGTCAGGTCGCGGTGGACCTCGGCGGCCCGTGCGGTGATCTTCTCCAGCGTGCGCCGCCCCAGCGGGGTGAGCGCGAGGAGAGGTGAGCCGCGGTGGTCGGGGTTGGGCCGGAACTCCGCCATACCCTCGCGCACGATGTCGTTGGCCACCCGCTGGACGCCCTGCCGGGTGATGCCGAGTCGCCGGGCCGCCCGCGCCACGGGCAGGGCCTCCTCGGAGACCACGCTGAGCAGCTGCCAGCGCGCCTGGGTCTGCCCCTCGGCCGACGCCACGGCCTCGCCCGATCTGCGCAGCAGTCCCGCGGCCTCGAACACGTCCGCGACCAGCAGGGCCAGCTCGTCGGTCATTCCGCACCTCGGCCTTCCTCGCCGAATTGACAATACATTGTCGATCCGTGAATCTGTTGTCAGTGTACGGGGCAGCCGTGCACTCCCACATCCACCGCCACCCCACACACGGAGAAGACGATGGGCACCGCGATCACCAACCTCCAGGCCGCGATGGAGCGAGCGGCCGCCGTTCGGCCCAAGGTCGGCGGCTTCCCCTACCTCGCCGAGACGCTCCGGCAGGCGGGCGTCGGCCACTGCCGCATGGCCGTGCCGTCGAACGTGATGCTGTACCTCACCGACAGCGGGAACGTCCTCGTCCAGGGCGAGCCGCTGTGCACGGGCATGGTCGACGTCGCCCCGTTCGACCGCGAGGCGCTCATCGCGGCGCTCCGCGCCGACCAGGGCGGCGAGACGACGTTCCCGGAGTTCGTGAGCGGATGCTGGAAGGCCGGTGTGGTCTGGTACGACGTGGACCTGCGCGCCCGCACGTGCACCTACTACGGAGCCGACGGCGACAGCTACACCGAGACCTATCCGGCCATGGAGATCTGACGCCCGATGAATCGCGGGACACCGCTGCGGCGCTGCTCCTGGGCCGAGACCGTGAGCCCTGAGGTGCAGCGCTACCACGACAGGGAATGGGGCGTACCGCTGCACGGCGAGCGGGCCCTGTTCGAACTGCTCACCCTGGAAGGCGCCCAGGCCGGGCTGAGCTGGTCCACCGTGCTGACCCGCCGGGACGGCTACCGCCGGGCGTTCGCCGCCTTCGACCCCGAGGTGATCGCCGCGTGGTCCGACGACCGGGTGGACCGGCTCCTGCGCGATCCGGGCATCATCCGCCACCGCGGCAAGATCTCCTCGGCCCTCGGCAACGCCCGCGCCGTACTGGAGCTGCGCAACTCCGAAGGCGGCCTGGACGACTACGTCTGGTCGTTCGCAACAGGCCCTATAGCGCTCACGGCTGCTTAACTGGCCCTGAGGCCCGGGAAGCCACGATCAATCTCAGCGCCAGCCACGGTTCCACCGATCCCCGAGGTCGGTGTCGCCCCCACCGCCTGGATCACGAACGACGCAGTGCCCAGGGCAGGAGGAACCAGAGGCCGGCGAACATCGCGGTGGTAGCAGCGGTGATGACAACGGCCGCCGTGAGGCCGAGCACCACCTCCATCAGGAGCAGGACTGCGCCGTTGAGCGCCAGGGCCAGGAAGATCAGGCCGATCTGGGCGAGGCGGGCGGAGAGGGCCACGATGCGGGGTTTCGCGCCGCGGTGGAACAAGCCGCGGTGCAGGGCAACGGGGGTGGCGAGGATGGCCGAGGTGATGACGGTCAGGAGCAGGGTGACGACGAAGGTGCCACGTTCAAGGGCGTCGAGCCGCGGGAATCGACTGGTGAAGGCCAGGCCCAGCAGGAAGGCGAACAGGATCTGCACGCCGGTCTGGACGACGCGCAGCTCTTGGAGGAGCTCGAGCAGGTTGCGGTCGGCCCGCTCCTGCGGCGTTTCCCGGCGCGGCATCGGCGGCTGCTGTCCTGGTTCCATCTGCATGGACCTCACTGTCCGCTCGGTTCCGTGCGGGCGCGAGCACCGGCTGGAATGTGTCCCGGGGTGTGGGGGTGTGCGAGTCTGGCAGTCGATCGCGGGCGGACACATGGACGGGAGGAAGCGGGATGCGGGAGGCGTACCACAAGGAACTCGCCTCGCTCAGTGACGGCCTGGTGGAGATGGCGAACCTGGTCGGCTCGGCCATCGGCCGGGCCACCACCGCCCTCCTGGACGCCGCCCTCCAGGTCGCCGAGAATGTCATCTCCGCGAGCGAGAAGGCCGATGAACTCCAACGCGACCTGGAGAACCGGGCGATCGCGGTGCTGGCGCGGCAGCAGCCGGTCGCCACGGATCTGCGCATCGTCGTCACCTCGCTGCGCATGAGCGCAGACCTGGAGCGCTGCGGTGTCCTGGCCCAGCACGTGGCCAAGCTGGCCCGGAGGCGTTACCCCCAGCGGGCCGTGCCGCGCGATCTGCACCGCACGATCCTGGAGATGGGCCAGCTCGCGCAGCGCCTGATGGCGCAAGCCGCCGAGGTGGTCATCACGAAGGACGTCGATGCGGCACTCCAGCTGGAGAAGGACGACGACCGCATGGACGAGCTGCACCGCATGATCTTCCAGCACCTGATGGACGAGAAGTGGCAGCACGGCGTGGAGACCGCCGTGGACGTCACGCTGGTCGGCCGCTACTACGAGCGCTTCGCCGACCACGCGGTGTCGGTGGCCCAGCGCGTGGTCTACCTGGTCACCGGCGAACACGCGGACGAGCTGCCCACGGACGGACCCGCATAACCCCTGCCGAGCCCGGCGCGGGGGCGCCCGCTTGCCAGCCTTCCTCGGGCGCACGACAGGCGGCAGCGGGTAGCCGGCCCGGCTGCGGATTCGGCCATTCGGCGGGCGTGGCGTTGGCGGGCCGCGCCCCGGCGGCCAGCATGGGCCCATGGTGGAACACACAACCGTCATACACGGCATCACCCGGGCCACAACGCACCGCGGAGGATGGGTCGAACACGAGCCGACCGGACGCGCCGTAGTGCACTGCACCTGCGGCCTCGACAGCGGCACCGTGACAGAAACCCAGGCAGTACAGATCGCCGACGACCACCGCCGGACGGCCGCGGAAGCCCGCAGCGCTCCCGACAAGCGCGGCTACGTCTTCCTCGGCACCGCCACCGCGGCGTCTGTCGCGATCTGGCTCCGAAGGTGAACTCTCACGCCACCCAGCAGTAGACGCCCTGGTCCTGGCGTCGGGCGCTGCTGACGAAAGCAGCTAGATCACCTAGTGTCCTGCGCCAGTAGTTGATCGTTAGAAGTTGCGTGACTTCTGCTGCTGGTGCGTCAGTTCCCCGTCGGGGCCCGAAGCTGGAACCGTT
>NZ_JBFAIQ010000090.1:0-5761 GCF_040654755.1 Streptomyces sp. NPDC050625 | reverse complement strand
CCCTGGGCGGGCCCCCCACGCCCCCAAATTCTTTGCCCCCGCCGGGGGGGGGGCCCCCCCCCGGGGTCCCCGCCGCCGCTGGTCGGGTCGCCCCGCCCGGCCGGATCGCCGAGGTCACGCGGGCCGAACCGGGACGCGTGCCCGCCGGGGCCCGTGATCTGCGCGGCGCGCTCCTGCTGCCCGGCATCGTCGACACCCACAGCGACGCTCTGGAGAAGGAGCAACGCCCGCGCCCCACCGTCGAGTTCACGCCAGAATTCGCGGTCGCCAGCTTCGAGGGCAGGGTCCGCGCCGCCGGTGTCACCACCATGTACCACGCGGTCAGCTACCAGACCCATGTCCTCAAGGACCGCAGCATCGACCGCTCCCTCGCCCTTGCGGCCGCGGTACGGGAACGCGTGGCCGCCGGAGTCGGCCTGGTCGACCACCGGCTGCTGCACCGCCTCGACGCCCGCGAGGCCAAGGCCCTCGAGGTCCTCAAGGGCGTCCTGGACTCCCTGCCCGACACCGGCGTCGCGCCCCTGGTCTCCTACGAGGACCACACCCCGGGTCAGGGCCAGTACCGCGACCTTGACTCCTTCCGGCGCATGATCCAGCAGCAGGAGCAGATCGGCGAGGCCGAGGCCGAGGAGTTCGTCCAGCGGCGCATCGCCGCCCGCGCCGACGGCATCCCTCAGCGCGCCGTCGCCCTCGCCTACCTCAGCGAGCAGGCAAAGTCCGGGCGCATCCGCCTCCTCGCCCACGACGTCGAGTCCGCCCCCGAACTCGCCCAGGTCCGCGAGGCCGGCGCCGCCGTCGCCGAGTTCCCGACCACCGTCGAGGCCGCGCGCGCCGCGAAGGAGGCCGGCATGCCCGTCGTCGCCGGAGCCCCCAACGTCCTGCGCGGCGGCTCGCACAGCGGCAACGTCAGCGCCGAGGCGCTCATCGCCGCCGGACTCGTCGACAACCTCTCCAGCGACTACATGCCGACGACGCTGCTCGCCGCCGCCGTACGGCTCGCCGAGCGTGGCGTCGTACCGCTGCACACCGCCGTGTCCCTGATCACCGTGGGTGCCGCGCGCACCGCGGGGCTCGAGGACAGAGGTGCCCTCGTCCCCGGGATGCGCGCCGACCTCACCGTGGTCACCGCGCACGCGGGACAGAACACCGTACGCATGACGCTCCTCGCGGAGGAGTTTCTCGACCACGGCGAGGCCCCGGTCTCCGTGGCCGGCCTGCTCAGCGCGACGGGAAGGTGAGACGAGCCATGACCGACACCACAGCCACGACAGCCATGAACGACGCCATCGGCGGCATCGGAGGCGTTCCGGAGACAGCTCACCCGGCGCTCGTCGCGGCCGCCAAGGGCGCCGCCGAGGCCTACCGAGCGGCGCGCGCCGCGCACGACCGGCAGACGCTCGCCGAGACCGTCGAGATGGGTGCCGACGGCACCCCGACCATGCGCATCGACCGGATCGTCGAGGACGCCGTGATCGACGCGCTCGCCAAGCACCCCGTCAACATCCTGTCCGAGGAGAGTGGCTGGATCGACAAGGCGAGCGCCTACTCCCTGGTCATCGACCCGCTCGACGGCTCGGCCAATGGTGCCGCGGGTGTCCCGCTGACCGCCTTCGCCGGGGCCGTCGCGATCGACGGCGAGTTCACCGAGTCGCTCACCGTGTGGCTCGACACCGGGCGCGTCTGGTGGGCGCACCGCGACACGCCGACGCCGTACCGCACCTCCGGCCGTACCACGCTGGACGGCGCGGCCCTGTCGATGCTGCGTCCGCACACCGCCAAGCCCGGCCCCGCCGCTGCCTGGTGGGCGGCGGCCTCGCGTGCCGCCCGTGTGCGCATCCTCTCGACGACCTGCCTGGAGGCTGCGCTTGTCGCTGAGGGCGCCATCGACGCCTTCGCCGACGCCTGCTCCGACACCCACCGCCTCGTCGACCTGGCCGCCGCGCAGGTCATGGTGGTGAGGGCGGGTGGAGCCGTCCGCGATGTGCACGGGAGGGGCATCGTCCTCGACACGGACCTTACCCGCCGCTGGTCGGGCGTCGTCGCGGCGACCTCCGAACTCGCCAACGAACTTTCCGAGGTGCTGGCGGACGCTCGAAAGGGTGCGCGTCAGGCGGACTGACCGGCGCCCGACCGGCCGCCCCGGCGTGGTCACGTCGCGATGTCCGGGTACGGGAATGAGAAGCGGGCTAGCCTCAATACCGGGACTCTGTTGGTGATCTTGAAATAGCCGATCCCTGGGAAGTTCCACGAACCCGCTGCTGCACCGTTCCGTCCTGCTTTGCCAGCGGGGCCACAAGCCACCGGTTGACGTAGAGCAGGACCCACTTCCCGTCCTCATGGGTATGCCGCCCGACGGCCTTGAGCATCAGCTCATGGTCCACGCTGTCGAAGAACGCCCGGATGTCGAGATCAACCACCCAGTCGTTGCGCCGACAGCGCCGCCGGCACTGCTCCACCGCATCCAACGCCGACCGCCCCGGCCGGTAACCGTAGGAGTCTGGATGGAACACAGGCTCCACCCGCCGCAACCGTCCGCGCTGATCGAGGTGATCCGCTCCCGCTGCGCGTCCGGCCGCCGGCCGCAGCCGCACGCCTGCGTCCAGCCCAGTACCGGGTGCGGCGTGCAGGGCGATGGCCTCGCCGGAGGCGTGCACCAGGTGGCGGACGATCGGCAGACCGAGACCGAGCCCCAGCGCGAGGGCATCGACCTCCTGCTTCGTGGCCAGCGCACTTCGCCTTTCGGGCGCTGGTCACCCCACGCCGACCCGGTGACCGTCTCGCGTTCGCGGTCACCGGGTCGGCACTTCTTTCAGGTCCTAGTTCCCACACTGAAATTTTCCTCAGAAGTCCCTGAACGGGCTGAGGCACACAAGGTGGCCGGGGACGATCGTCTTGACGATCACCACACGACGGTCATCAAACCGGATAATCCGGATCACCACGTGGCGGTGCACGAAGAAGCAGAACCGGTGGTGCCGGTGCAGCCGGAAGTGGTGGATGTGGTTCCGGTCACCGAACCCGTGGCCTGGCCGGACGTCGCCGAACCCGAACCTGTTGTCTTGGCCGTGGCCGACCCGCCCCCCGTTGTCGGATCCCGAAGCCGTTCCGGGCTGCGGCATGGTGCTGGTGGTGGGCGGAGTAGGGCTGGGCTGCGGCATGGTGCTGGTGGTCGGCGGAGTCGGGCTGGGCTGCGGATCTGCCATAGCGGGCGCCGCCCCCGTGAAGGCCACCCCGACTGCCAAGAGGGGGATGATCGTGGCTGTTGAGAGACTCATGGTACGTGACCTCCTAAGCAGGTTTGCCCCACGTGTCGTCTATGTGTACGTATCTGACGTCCTCAGAGATTGCGTCCCGGGCGACGTAGGGGGAGGGGGTTGAGAGCGGACAGCGCAAGATGCCTCTGTCGCGATTTCTGTTTGCGCCGTGAGGCGCTGTTGGTTCGAGTGGAGGTGGAAGACCTGCACCAACCCGCCGTCGCAGCAGTGGGGTTGAAGCTGAGGGCAGCCTGATCCGGGTGATGACGGTGAGGGCGAGAGCGGCGGGGTACGTGGCACCGTCCATGCGGGCGAGCTTGCCAGCGCCGGCGGCGACCAGCAGCGCGACGACGATTACGAGTGCGGTGGCGAGGAGGACGACGGCGACGGTCACGGCAGACTCCCGTTACATGATGGGGTGTTGACGTGGACGATGCTCGTGGAAGTGGTGTTCGTCGGGGTTCGCCGGGACGAAGATGAACACCGGCGAACACACCACGGCCCGGAGGCGAGCACGTGCGCGACGAGCAGAGCGGCCACAGTCCGGCACTCATCGAACTGCGCCGGAGACTGGCTGAAGGGCTGGCCCGTATGCGGCTGAACAAGACGGATCTGGCCGGCCGGGCGGGGCTGGGGCGTACGACCGTGTCGCAGGCCTTCCAGACCGACGGGCCGATCCCCTCGGCGCAGACCGTGGTGGCGCTGGCCCGCGCGCTGAAGCTGCCGGTCGAGGAGTTACTGGCGCTGCAACGGGATGCGGCGGGGCGTGGGGGTGGGGGGAGTGGTGAACGGCGGGGGCCCGGCAGGCTGATCGGGGAGTGGAAGCCGCACGATCTGGAGGTCCATCCGGCCGGGCACAGCAAAGTCGTTGACGACTCGGATGCGCCCGGGACACGGGCGCTGCCCGGATACGTGCGACGCGACCATGACCGGGTGCTGGCCGAGGCGGTGAGCGATGTGGCGGCCGGCCGCAGCCGGATCGTGGTCCTGGTGGGCAGCTCGTCGACCGGGAAGACCCGGGCGTGCTGGGAAGCTGTCCAGCCGCTCGCACAGAAGAGATGGCGTCTGTGGCATCCCTTCGACCCGACCCGTGCCGAGGCCGCCCTGGAGGATCTGCACCGTGTCCAGCCGCGGACCGTGGTGTGGCTGAACGAGGCCCAGCACTACCTCGGGAACCGGTCGGCCGGTGAGCGGATCGCGGCGGCCGTGCATCACCTGCTGGTCAGCCCGGAGCGCGGGCCGGTCCTCGTGCTGGGCACGCTCTGGCCCGAATACGCCCACCAGTACATGACCCTGCCCGCCCCGGGCGGGGAGGATCCACACAGCCGGGTACGGGAACTCCTCTCCGGACGCACTGTGACCATCCCGCATTCCTTCGACGCCCCGGCTCTGGCCGCGGCGGCCGCCCTCGCCGAGGGCGGTGACCGACTGCTGGCCGACGCCCTCACCCGCGCCCACACCGACGGACGGGTCACCCAGGACCTGGCCGGTGCCCCCGAACTTCTCACCCGCTACCAGCATGCAAGC
The DNA here is from genome assembly GCF_040654755.1 of Streptomyces sp. NPDC050625. Lineage (NCBI taxonomy): Bacteria > Bacillati > Actinomycetota > Actinomycetes > Kitasatosporales > Streptomycetaceae > Streptomyces > Streptomyces sp. NPDC050625. The sequence goes on along the minus strand of NZ_JBFAIQ010000090.1, from coordinate 980 downwards.
CCCCCGGCCAAAGCGCTGCTGGAAGCGGCGATGGACGCACGCCGCCTCGGCGTCGGCCTCCATCTTCCGCAGGCCTTCCTTACCGACGCCGCCCCCGACTACCTCAGCCAGACCGAATACGACGAGCTCACCGACGACTGGGCCGAAGCCGCCTTCGCCGAACTCGCCGAGCCTGTCCACGGCAAGCAAGCCCCCCTGCGTCGTACCACGCCCCGGCCCCCACGACGCCCATCCACCCCCTCGCCAGCTGCGGCCTCGCCGGCCGCGGGGACGACGGGGCCGGTGTACCGGCTCGCCGACTACCTCGAACAACACGGCCGCACCACCCGCACACACCTGTGCCCGCCCTCCTCCTTCTGGTACGCCGCCCACGCCCACCTCACCCACCCCGACGAACTAAACAACCTCACCCTGGCAGCCGAAGCCCGGCACCGCCTGCAGTGGGCCCGCCACCTCCGACACCGCGCCGCGGAGTACGGCAACACCGATGCCCTGGTCCGCCTGGCCGTGAGCAGGGAAGAGGCCGGGGACCAGCAGGTCGCCGAAATCCTGGCCCAAGAGGCCGCCGAGCACAGCAACACCCGCGCCCTTGTTCACTTGGCCGAGCGGCGTGAGAGGACCGGGGACCGTCCGGGCGCCGAGACCCTGGCCCGGCAGGCCGCCGAGCACGGCAACACCGACGCCCTGTACCGCCTAGCCGTGAGCCGGGAAGAGGCCGGGGACCGGCAGAGCGCCGAAACCCTCTACTGGCAGGCCGTCCACCACGGCGACACCGAAGCCCTAGTCCGCCTGGCCGAGATCCGGGAGGCGGCGGGGGACCGTCAGAGCGCCGAAACCATGGCCCGGCAGGCCACCGAGCACGGCAACACCCGCGCCCTGTACCGGCTAGGGCCCTTCTGATGGCTCTTGCTTGAGTGGGTGGATCAGCGCTCGGGTTGGGCAGGAGCGTCTTATGGTGCGGCGGCATGAACTGACGGACG
>NZ_JBFAIQ010000089.1:0-5964 GCF_040654755.1 Streptomyces sp. NPDC050625 | reverse complement strand
CCCGCTGGTCCTTGCGCGGCACCGAGGCGAATACATCGGCCACGTATAACGCCAACCTGGCCCGAACACGGTTCACTTCGTGTGCATCCACACATCCAACATGCCCAGGAACAGCCCGAACCAGATGACTTAACGGAGTCCTACTACTCGATAACCAGAAGTCGATCACTCGGGAAGGTACGCCCTTCGCGTCCAACACGAGGCCGATCCACAGGTCATGAGCATTGCTCGCCTTCACGTGACGCTAACCGGTCCAAAAAGACCCTCTCAGCGGGCGGCGGTGGTCTGATGTCCTGTCTCACTGGAGCCGGTTAGTCTCGCTGAAGGCTGACCGCTCAGTTGCGTCGCCGGTCGGGGGCACAGTGGACTGGGGAACTCTTGTGAGCACCGGTCTCGGCGCGCTAATCGGTGTCGGATCGACACTCGCCGTCGACCGTGCACGATCACGCCGTGACAAGGAAGCCCGCGACGAGCAGCTTCGGCGCCAGGTGTATGGCGAGTACCTCATTGCCCTCTCCCGGACCCGGAGCCAGCTACGCGACATCGCCCACAACGTCCAGGACTCGCCGGAGGATCGGGCCCGGCAGGTGCGCGACAGAGTTCGCGAGAGCGGTGCCTACGAGCTCCGCCACCAACTGCAACTCTGCGCGCCGACGGAGGTACTCGCGCTCACTGATCGGGTTCATGCAGCACTGCGTGACTTTCGGGACCAAGTGCTGAACGGAGCGACTTCCCAGGATGAGACGTACCGGGCCAAGCGCGAGTCGTACGAGGCTGCCGCCCGAGCCCTCCGTGAAGCGATGCGTCGAGACCTTGGCGTCGCCCCAGAAGCTTGAGTCGCTGCGCTCGGCCGCAGCCTTCTCGCAGAGGTGAACAAGGGGCACGCCTGCAGAAGTCTGAGACGGGACATTTGAGCCCGGCCCGGCGATGCGGGCGGAGCCCCTGCAGGAGGTGGAGACTTGGACCGCCGAAGCCTTGTAACGGCTGCGGTCGGTACCGCGACTCGGTGCCGTGGCACATCAAGAAGGATCTACAGCAATGGCAACAGGGCGCGTGAAGTGGTTCAACGCCGACAAGGGCTTCGGCTTCATTCAGCAGGACGACGGCGGACCGGACGTGTTCGTTCACTTCCGTGCCATCACCGGCACAGGCTTCAAGGAGCTGAACGAGGGCGAGCCGGTCGAGTACGACGTCACCCAGGGGCCCAAGGGTCCCCAGGCGGAGAACGTCACCAGGATCAGCTGACCAGCGGCTGGCCCCGTCCCGCCAGCCGAAACTGGCGGGACGCTCCTGCGTACGCACACCATCCCCGCGCGCCCGGGCGAATCACTCAGCGGTCAGACTCCGGGCGCAATCGGCCAGGGGCCGTCGGCGCAGGGCACACATCATCCGCGCCCTCGGCTGTGCGCACGCCCGGCAAACAGCGGAACCAACCGCCGCCGGTCAGTTGAGGACCTGGGCTTCAGCGACGGCGACCGTGAACGGTGTCTGGCGGACCTCGGTGAGCTGCCCGGCATCGCCACCACCCCCGGTGACGTGCCAGCCAACCGTCCACGTGGCGGTGGCCGTGCCGTGAAAGCGGCCGCCGGCCTCGGTGCCAACACGCAGGCCCGACCACGGCCCGCACCACCCCCAACCACGGACGCTCCAGGCCCGACCATGGGCCCGACCACGGCAGGTCACAGCGTTGCGCAGGCCATCCGGTCCGGCCGCCACCCTGGGCCAACCGGCTGCTGCGCACGGCACGCACGCCTCGTGGCGGTGTCTGGGAGATTCCCCCTCGGGATCAGGCACACGGCAGCCCCGCGTGCGCATGCAATCTGGCCCGCGAGAACACTGCATCGCGCCTTGAATACGCCCCGCCGCTCCGCTACAGCCCGCGGGAGGAGCAGAACCTCTCTCCGGCTATTGCGGACACGGCACCGACCGGACCACACACGTCCTGCCCGAGCGAACACGCCGCCCCGGGCTCACCAGAGATCCAGACCTCTAATTACTGTCGAATTAGAGGTGTCGGTGTCCGCGAAGGGCTTGCCCACAGCACCCCACCTGCGCAAACGTGCTCCCACGCGATGAGAGTGCTCCAACCCGCGGTGCGCCCCTCGGTGCAACGGTCGGCCAAACCCTCCAGCCCCCTATGGGCCCCACCAAGGAAGCAACCCCGCCAGCCGGACAGGGCTCGCCAAGGAACCGATGCCCGGTACCGACTGGGCAAGCCCGTCCGGAGCTGGGCAAGCCTCCCGTTGGTGAGCTTGCCCAGCCGATGTGGGAGCCCGGCCACGGGTGCCGGACGGCCGTACCACGGGCCCGCCCAAGGCCCGCAACCCCCGACCATGAGCCCGACCACGCCAGGTCAGCGCGATACGGCGCTGCTGACAGCAAGCGGCCCCGGTGCCGGGCGGGACCGGGGCCGCGACCGGCGCGAGTCCTGTCACGAGGGCCGGGACCCGCACACGCGTCGCGGGATAAACGCACCCCTGACAGCGCGGGTCACGGGCTCGGTCAAGCGTCCGTATCGGCTTGCCAGGTGTGGTCGGCATGACGCCGGGACGGGAGACATCAAGGTCAGTCACAGACCGGGTCAGGCCACGACCCGTGCGGAACCCCACCAGTCTCACAGTCCCAGACGGCAGCCGCGCCGTGTCTCCGGCAGAACCTTCGGGCTAGCAAGGGCCTGTCTGGAGCTGTGATCACGTGTCAGGGAAAAGGCCTGGTCGGGATGATGATCAATCTGATAGCTTCCAGTTGCCCGTGACACCGCCCGAGGAGGTGAGACCCATGAACGTTTCTCTGTGGGTGCTCCCCCTTCCCGTCACGGTTGGGCGATTGGCGTAGGTGTCGCCGGGAGCGCCTCGACAACAAGGCACTCCCGAAAGGCAACACCTCATGCACTCTCTGCAGTTCACCGCCGAGTCGTCGTCGAACGGCATGGTCGAGCGCGACTTCACCGTGGGCGACGTCCCTGGCGTCCTCTGGTCGCCGGCTTCCGGCGCTGATCGCGCGCCCCTGGTCCTGATGGGCCACGGCGGCGGCAACCACAAGAAGCACCCGGCGATGTCCGGCCGGGCCCGCCTCCTCGTGACCGGCTGCGGTTTCCACGTCGCTGTCATCGACGCGCCCGGTCACGGCGACCGGCCGCGCACGGCGCACGACGAGGCGGAAATCGCCGAACTGTTCCGGGCGAGGGCGGCCGGCGAGCCGGAAGGCCCGATCGTCGCTCGCTACAACGCCCACCTGGCGGAACTCGCCGTGCCCGAGTACCTGGCGGTCCTGGACGCCCTCCAGGAGCTTCCGGAGATCGGTACTGACGGGCCGGTCGGATACTGGGGCATCAACATGGGCACCGCGATCGGCGTGCCGTTTGTGTCGGTCGAACCCCGGATCACGGCCGCAGTCTTCGGTCAGCACTGGCCCCAGGTCCTGGCCGAGAAGGCGAAGCAGATCACCATCCCGATCGAGTTCGATCTGCAGTGGGATGACGAGCACATCTCTCGCGAGGAAGGTCTCGCACTGTTCGACGCCTTCGCCTCGAAAGAGAAGTCGTTGCACGTGAACTCTGGCAAGCACAAGGAGCTGCCCCGGTACGAGGCCGACAGCGCGGTCCGGTTCTTCGCCCGGCACCTCGCCGGAACGGTCACCGCGTCCACCTGACGTGCGCGGTTGCGGCGTCCGGCTCACCACCCGGGCGCCGCGACCGCGGCCCCGGGTCGAGGCAGCTGGGATGTGTGTGACAGAACCGGGCCGGTAACAGGGTCAGGATCGCGAGGGGGGATGATCCGCTCATGCGCATACGACGAGAGGCCCGCTGGGTCTTGTGGGGGCTGTGGCTTGCTTATCTGGTGTTCTCCATCTGGTTCTTCGCGGAGGTGATCACGCTGTTCCTGCAGGCTGAGTCCTGGTGACGTGAGCGGGGTGGTGGACGGTCCGGGTGCCGCCGGTGTCAGGGATCACACTCGCAGCCTGGGATGCGGGACAGGGCACGCGTGCCCCCTCTGTGCCCGATCGGACGGCCACAGCCGGGAGACAGCGGGAATGTCGGCGCGTCACCCGGAGACTCCCGGCTCAGCATCCTGCACTCCGGGGATCACCGGTTCGCCATGTCGAGGAATGGGTCCTGCGGACGGTCATCGGCGACAGCGACACCATGGCCGCAGCACTCGGCCAGCTCATCTCGGTCGCGGCGCACGCGCCGATGATGCCGTGCTCGCAGGCGGCCTTCACGTCGTGGGTGCCTCCGGGCAAGGCGGGCGAGAGCCACGACAGCTTCCCCACTTCCGCTGTGATGACCTGCAGGTTCACGCCCTCGCGGCGAACCTCCTCACCGACTTGCGTTCCGACCAGTACGATTGGATGCACCAAGTCGCCAATACTCAACCGGCGATGCTTCCGAAATTTTTCTGCCGCGGTTGCCATTTTCGAGAACGGAGTGAGGGTGGCTTGTGACCGGCATCGTCGATGCCGCCGCCGCCGCCATGTTACGTCCAGCGATATTGGTCAAGGTCGGCGACTCATGTCGCTTTCCTACCCGCTCCCCCAGTTGGAGTGAATGCCCGTTTTCCACCTGTGCGGTTGGCGTATTATTCCCTGCCTCGTGCGACGAAATTCGCGGCGACGGCCAGCCCTGCAAACGCTCGGACCCCTGGGCCATTACCGCATCAGCACTGGATTGGGCCTTGTGTCCTTTTTCCTGGGGCTTCAGGATCTGGCGGAGTGACTCCGCCGCCAAAAGCCCCAGTACAGCGCCCACGCACGCGGCCGCTGGTCCTCCCACCGCAAACCCCATCAGGGCGCCGACCACCACTGGCACCCAACGCTTCCTCGCCATAGACTTCAGGAGGGCACTAGTGGTTGCTGCTTCTGCTGAACGCGGTGTTTTTTCCCACATTACATCAGGAGGAAATGAAGATTCCCGCTTGGGCGCCGTCGGCTCGAGATGTGCGCCGCGGACCTGCGGAATCAGAGGTGGTTTCACGCGCGGTTCAGTTTGGGTCGCATAGCTCCTATTGGCTGTCAACTTAGCCAGAGTCACTGTAGGGCGTGCATTATCACGGCGCAACTCCTCGTCCGAGTAGCGGTCTCCCTGATCCTGCATAGTACTATCGGAGACGTAGCTAAGCGGCCGATTGTCCTGCTCATCTGAAGTATCGGGCATTTAGGCCTTCCCTTGGCGTCATTCTCCCCTTTGTCTGAACTACGTAATGCATCCGGATAAGGTTCAACGCAGACCTGTGGGACAGGGAAGGCGAGCAGGGCGTCAGGCATCCTCGGCTCACCAATTCCTCGCTCAGCACCAGCAGGTAGCGTCCCTGGGCTCCGGCTGCGGCCGGGGGTTCGTCGGCGTTCCCGGCGCGCTGATCGTAGAAGTCGCGGACACCGCGGGCCGCCTCCATCTCCAGCTCGAAGAACTGGAAGATCTTCGCCACCCGCTACCGCAGCCCACTCACCCGCTTCGCCCTCGTCGCTAAAACCGTCACCGCCCTCGCCTTCTACAAGAAGGGCTGGTGAAACCCGTGAATTAGGCCTCCTTGCCTCACCAGTACGGCGCATTTCCTCCTATGCAGTCGCTGCCCGCGGCGGACTCGTACGCTGTAGTCGCCTCAGCCGAGGTCGGCCAGGAGCGCGGGCAGCAGGCGCTCTTCCATGACGGAGCGGCCCGAGACGCCCATGGCGTGGGCGAGTTCGGGATCCCATGGGCTGGGTGCGGATGGGCCGGTGAGCGGGGTGGACTGCCCCTGGTCCAGGGCGCCGCGGTAGTCGGCGGCGGTCATCCGCCAAGGGCGGGCGCCGTGGCGCTCGACGGCTGTGGCGGTGATGCGCAGGCCCGTCCAGTCGAAGTCGGCGCGCCAGTTCAGGCGGGCCCCGGCGCGGGCGGCGTCGGCGAGGAGCTTGTGGCAGGCGGCGGAGGGGATGCCTTCGGTGCAGACCAGGGCCGCGGCGCGGTCCTCGAGTTCGGCGGCGGCCGCG
>NZ_JBFAIQ010000088.1:0-6130 GCF_040654755.1 Streptomyces sp. NPDC050625 | reverse complement strand
AGCTGCGCGCGTGCTCCCGGAGGTATGGCGAGGGGAACTGGGAGATCCACCGCTGGACGTCGGGGTCCTGGGCGGCGGCGTACACCGCCTCGGCGCGCCGTCGGTCCTCGGCGGGGTGTCAGCCGGCCGCGCTCGCCCCGAGCGCGATGTCACCGGCGAAGCGCCGGTGCGGGTCGATCCGGGCCCGTATCCGGTCCACGGCGGCCACGGCCTCCGGGTCGAGATGGCACTGCGGCCGGTCCGCGCCCTCGACCAGGGACGGCACCGTGCGGCCCGTGTTCCAGGGCTCCAGCGCGGCCCGTACGGTGGCGCAGTGCGCCTCCAGGTCCGCCGGGGTGACGGGCCCGAACGGCGGGCCGGAACCCATGTACGCGTAGGCCGCGTCCACCTGGTTCAGTACGCCGCCGCGGGGGTCGGCGTCGGCGAACGCGCCGCCGAGCTGACGCAGCGTCGCCACGACGAGCGGTGAGCCGGAGCCCTCGCCGAGCACGCTCAGGAACGCCTCCACCGTGTCGTCGCCGAGTTCCGCCAGAAGCAGGTGGTCGCCGATGAACGGCACCGGATCCGCCGGGTCCATGTGGGCGTCGAGGACACCGGCGGCGTCGGTGAGCGCCCAGGTGTCCATGAGCGGTTCGGCGATCCCCCGCAGCGGTGCGAGCAGGTCCTCGGCCTGGCGCCGGGCGTCGGCCACGTCGTCCGGGGAGGCGGCGAACACCGCGCCGTCGACGCAGATCACCGGGCCGGCCGCCAGCTCGGGCGGTACACCGGGGACCGGCGGCAGGTTCATCACGCGCAGCGAGGTGGCCGCCCGGCGGGGCGCCCGCGCGGCCCAGTCGCGCCAGGCGGTGAGCAGCGGACGGGCGTGGGCCGCGGACCAGTAGGTGCCTCCGGTGACCACCTTCGCCACCGGGAACAGCTCGACCTCGACGGCGGTGACGATACCGAAGCCGCCTCCCCCGCCGCGCAGGGCCCACAGCAGCTCGGGGTCGTTCTCGGCGTCCGCGCGGACCGACGCCCCGTCGGCGGTGACGAGTTCGACCGCGCGCACGCTGTTGGCGGCCAGTCCGGTGTGACGGCCGTAGAAGCTGACGCCGCCGCCGAGCAGATAGCCGACCACGCCGACGTGGGCCGCCGAGCCGTGCGGGGCGGTCAGGCCGTGGGGCGCGGCCGCCGCGACGACCTCGCCCCATGTCGTGCCGGCCGGTACCCGGGCGATCCGGCGTTCCGCGTCGACGACGACACCGCCCGCCAGCCGGGTGCGGACGAGCAGGCCGCCGTCGACGGCGGGCCGGGCACCGGAGGCGTGACCGGTGGTGTGCACGCGGACGGGCAGGTCCCGGTCGGCGGCCGCACGCACGGCGGCGCGGACCTCGGCCACGCTGCGGGCGGTCACGGCGGTGTCGGGCCGCGCCGGTGCGGCGAGGTTGAAGACGGCCGTGGCCTCGTCGTACTCCGCCGTGCCGGGTGCCGCGAGGACCGTCCGCAGGACGTCGTGCTGCTGATTCATGACAGCGGTCTTCCTTCTGTGCGTCGATGCTGCGTCTGTGCCGCGTCGGGCTCGCCGTGGGTCAGTGCTCGCGTACGGCCGTGATGAACACGAAGGTTCCCGGGCCGCTCTCCTCGCGCACCGTGAGGCCGGCGTCGGCCAGCCAGCGCCTGAGCCGGTCGAGATCGAACAGCTGGAGGCCGCCCTGGTGCTGGGGGAAGCGGTGGGCGGACTGGAAGTAGCCGTAGACCGGGTCGTCGGAGCGGCGGAAGGTCATCAGGGTGAAGGTGCCGCCCGGCCGCAGCACCCGGCTCACCTCGGCGATCGCCGCGCCGGCGTCGGCGTAGAAGGCCTGGAGGGCGTTCCAGCACACGACCGCGCCCAAGGAGGCGTCGTCGAAGGGGAGTTCGGCGGCGGAGGCCAGCACGGACGGCACCTCGGGCAGCCGCCCGCGCAGCACGTTGAGCATGGGCAGCGCGCTGTCGAGGGCGATGAGCCGCTCGGCGCCGACGGTCTCGGCGATGACGGCGGTCCACCGGCCGGCGCCGGCGCCCAGGTCGAGGACGGGCCCGTCGACGGGACGCACATGGTCGGCGATGTAGCGGTCCTCGTCCTGCGGGGTGACGGCGCCGCCCCAGTTGGAGCCGGAGACCCGCAGGAAGGCGGGGCGGGCGACGGCCTCGTAGAACAGGCCCATGCTGGGCACCCGGGACAGCTTCTCCAGGAAGTCGGCGGAGGCGTCGCCCTGTTGCTCCGTGGCGGGCGCGGTCAGATCGAGGATGCCGCCGGCCACGGGGTAGCGGGCCGCGCAGTCGGCGCAGCGCGCGACACCGTCGTGGGAGGCCAGGGAGCCCCGGCAGGCGGGGCAGCGCAGGGCGCCGAGGTGCCGGGCGAACAGGGCCGCGTCGGCGACGGGGGCGCTGACGTCACGGCTCTCGGGCAGGGGGGCCTCGGGCAGGTTGCGCGGCTCGCCGTGGCACACCGCCCAGTACGCGCGGGCGCCGGTGCAGCCGAGGACGGTGCGGGTGTCGTTCTCCCAGTTCGCCGCCAGCTGCTGCGGCGTCAGTTCCTTGATCCAGCTCTGGTCGAAGGCACGCTCGTCCGCGTTGAGGGTCCACGCCGAGGGGGACGGCCACACTCGGCCGAGGTCCGGGCGGGACACATCGAGCGTGCTCAGCGACCGGTCCAGGCGGGAGAGGTCCTCCGCCTGAAGACCGAGCACGGAGGCCACGGCGAGGACGCGCTCGCGGTCGCCGGGGAAGTGGGAGAGCAGATAGAGCAGGGCGAGGGTGAGCGGTGTGCCGATGCCCTCGGTGCCCAGCAGGTCGAGGTAGAGGTCCAGGTGGGCGCGTACGGCGCGGGTGAGCTCGCCGTCCAGGTCCGGGTAGTCGGTCTCGGCGAGCAGGCCCAGCAAGATGGCCAGGTGACCCTTGCGGTCGGTACCGGCACGCTCCAGGGCGGCGACGAGCGAGGGCACCGCGGCGAGGGCGTCCGCGCTCGCCACGCCGTCGTCCCACAGGGCGTCCACCAGCGCGCGGAAGGCCGCGGGCACGTCGTCCGGCGCGGTGCGTACGAACGCCTCGGCGAGGCCGACGGCGGCGGGGGCGGGGGAAACGGTCATCTGGTGTGTCCTTCCTGGGTCGGTGCGGCGGGCGCCGGCGCCGCGCGCGATGCGCCACGCTGCCAGCGGCCGCGGCGGCGCTGCATCTTCCTGGCTGCGCTCCTGCGTGCCTGCCGCCGCGGGCGGGCGGGTGCAGCAATCCGCAAGATGCGGACGGCTCCCGGGGCGGCGGACGATACGGCTGGGCGCCCCGGGTGGTCCGGGAGCCGATCCCCGCCCTGTGCGAGCGCGCCCGTGTCCCCTCGACCGACGACCGCCTTGCGGTCAGCCACTGACGGAGCGCTCATGCATCCCTTCCGCATCGACATCCCGCAGGCCCAGCTCGACGACCTGAACCGCCGCCTGGACGCGACGCGCTGGCCGGACGAGCTGCCCGGTGTGGGCTGGGACCGCGGAGTGCCGCTGGGTTACCTCAAGGAGCTCGCCGAGTACTGGCGCACCTCGTTCGACTGGCGGGCCGCGGAGGCCCAGCTGAACGCGCACCCGCAGTTCACCGAGGAGATCGACGGCGCCCGCGTGCACTTCCTGCACGTGCGCTCCCCCGAGCCGGACGCCACGCCGCTGCTGCTCACGCACGGCTGGCCGGGCTCCGTCGCCGAGTTCCTGGACGTGATCGGTCCGCTGACCGACCCGCGTGCGCACGGCGGCGACCCGGCGGACGCCTTCCACCTGGTGATCCCGTCGATTCCCGGCTACGGGTTCTCCTCGCTGACCGAGACCGGCTGGGACACCGCGCGCATCGCCCGCGCCTGGGCCGAGCTGATGGCGCGGCTGGGCTACGACCGTTATGTCGCGCAGGGCGGCGACGCCGGGGCGGTGATCTCCCTGGAGCTCGGCCGCATCGATCCCGAGCACGTCGCCGGCGTGCACGTGAACATGCTGATGACCTTCCCGTCCGGCGACCCCGCCGAGCTGGCCGCTCTCGACGAGCGCGACCAGGCGCGGCTGGGCAAGCTGGCCCGCTTCGACGCGGAGCTGTCCGGCTACATGAAGCTCCAGCAGACCCGCCCGCAGACGCTGGCGTACGCGCTCACCGACTCGCCGGTCGGCCAACTGGCCTGGATCGTCGAGAAGTTCCTGGACTGGACGGGTGCCACGGCCCTGCCCGAGGACGCCGTCGACCGCGACCGGCTGCTGACGAACGTGACGATCTACTGGCTGACGGCCACCGCGGGTTCGTCAGCGCAGTTCTACTACGAGGGCGCTGCGGGTGTGCGCGCCGCGGCGGCCGGGTCCGTACCGCCGCCGCTTACCGTGCCGGTGGGTGTCGCCGTCTTCCCGGACGACATCTTCGTGCCCGTCCGCAGCCTCGCCGACCGGGACATCCCCACCATCACGCACTGGACGGAGTTCGAGCAGGGCGGCCACTTCGCCGCGCTGGAGCAGCCCGCCGCCGTCACCGGCGACATCCGCGCCTTCGCCCGCAGCCTGCGCCCCGTGGCCGTGACGGCAGCCTGACGGCACGGCGCCGAACGCCCCCGACCCGGTTCGACTACGACAGACCAAGAGAAACGAGGCATCGCATGACCGCCAGGACCGTGATCGACGTCTGGGTGGCCGACCTGACGTTCCCCGGCTACATGGACCGGCTCCACCGGCTCGGAGCGGAGTTCGAGAAGGCGCACCCCGAGTACCGGATCAACATCGAGGGCCGCGACTTCCGGCTGCTGTCGCAGCAGATCGCCGAGGCCGCCGAGGCCGGCCGTCCGCCGGCCGTCGCGGAGTACTACTTCGCGGTCACCCAGGCGGCCCGCGACTCGCGCGCCCGCGACGGCAGGCCGCTGTTCACCTCGGTGCAGAAGGCGATCGCGGGCCGCAGCGAGATCCTCGGCGAGCCGGTGGTCATCGACGACCTCGTCCCGGCCGTGCGCGAGTACTACTCGGTCGACGGGGACCTCACCTCGATGCCCGCCGTCGTCACCGCCATGCTGATCTACGGCAACCAGTCGGTCCTGGACAAGGCGGGCATCGGCTCGCTGCCCACGACGTGGGGCGAGATTGAGGCGGCCTGCGAGGCGGTGGCGGCCCTTCAGGGCGGTCCCTCGCACGGTGTCACCTGGTCCAACCACGGGCTGTTCTTCCAGCAGGCGCTCGCCGTGCAGGGCGGTGAGCTGGCCGACAACGCCAACGGCCGCGCGGGCCGGGCCGGCCGCCTGGACCTGTCGTCGAAGGAGATGCTCACCTGGGCCGAGTGGTGGCGGGAGCTGCACCGCCGGGGCCACTACCTCTACACCGGGAAGATCCCGGACTGGGAGGGCAACATCAAGGCGTTCGCCGACCAGGACGTGGCGCTGCGCATCACCTCGTCCAACGACCTCAACTACATGGCGATGGCCGCCGAGAACGCTGGCTTCGAGATGAGTGTCGGCCGCTTCCCGGGCCGCGACGGCGAGGCGTACGGCGGCAACATCATCGCGGGCACGTCGCTGTGGCTGGCCGACGGCCTGGACGAGGTCACCCAGGACGGCGCGCTGGCCTTCATGCAGTTCCTGAACAACCCGCGCAACGCCGCCGACCGGCACATCGCCTCCAGCTTCGTGCCGGTCACCCGCTCCTCCTACCAGCTCCTGGAGGACGAGGGCTGGTTCGAGGCCAACCCGTACCACCGCCTGGCCAGCGGGCAGCTCGGCTCCTACGCCGAGGGCCAGGGCGAGGGGGTGCCGCCGTGCCGCGGCGCCCTGTTCGGTGACTTCGCCGGCGCCCAGGACGTCATGACCCGGGCCATGGACGACGTGCTCCAGCGGGGCGCGGATCCCGCCGAGCGCTTCGCGCAGGCCACCACCGAGGCGCAGGAACTCCTCGACGCCTACGAGAAGGACCGCGTCGACAACGGCGTACGCAACCCCCAGAGCCTGCGCGTGGAGTACTTCCGCGACGCGGAGGCCTACACCGGAGCCCAGCTGGAGAACGCGGTGAAGGGCACCACGAAGTAGCCGCCGGCACACGAGGAGGGGGGCGGACCGGCCGCGCAGAACAGGCCGTCGCGGACCCCGATGCCGTACTCGGCGGAGAGCGCGGCGGCG
>NZ_JBFAIQ010000087.1:0-6890 GCF_040654755.1 Streptomyces sp. NPDC050625 | reverse complement strand
CAAACGCGACTACATCTTCAACGGCACCCTGGCTGCGGCGGCGATCGTCATCTGGCTCCGAGACATCGTCCAAGAGCCATCAGAAGCGCCCTAGCCGAGAGCCGGGAGGCGGCCGGGGACCGGCAGAGCGCCGAGAGCCTGGCCCGGCAGGCCGCCGAGCACGGCGACATCGACGCCCTGTACCGCCTAGCCGAGATCCGGGAGGCGGTCGGGGACCGTCCGGGCGCCGAGAGCCTGGTCCGGCAGGCCGCCGATTATGGCAACACCCGCGCCCTGGTCCGCCTGGCCGAGATCCGGGAAGAGGCCGGGGACCGTCACGGCGCCGAAACCCACTACTGGCAGGCCGTCCACCACGGCGACACCGAAGCCCTGGTCCGCCTGGCCGAGATCCGGGAGGCGGCCGGGGACCGTCAGAGCGCCGAAGCCCTGGCCCGGCAGGCCGCCGACCGCGGCAACACCCGCGCCCTGGTCCGCCTAGCCGAGATCCGGGAAAAGGGCCGGGGACCGGGAAGGCGCCGAAGCCCTGGCCCGGCAGGCCGCCAACCACGGCAACACCCGCGCCCTGGTCCGCCTAGCCGAGATCCGGGAGGCAGCCGGGGACTGGGAAAGCGCCGAAACTCTGGCCCGGCAGCCACCGACCACGGCAACAGCGGCGCCCTGTACCGCCTAGCCGAGATCCGGGAAAAGGCCGGGGACCGAGAAGGCGCCGAAACCCTTTACCGGCAGGCCGCCGATTATGGCAACACCGATGCCCTGGTCCGCCTGGCCAAGATCCGGGAGGCAGCCGGGGACCGGGAAGGCGCCGAAACCCTCTACCGGCAGGCCGCCAACCACGGCAACACCCGCGCCCTGGTCCGCCTAGCCGAGATCCGGGAAAAGGCCGGGGACCGAGAAGGCGCCGAAACTCTGGCCCGGCAGGCCGCCAACCACGGCAACACCCGCGCCCTGGTCCGCTTAGCCGCGATTGGAATGCCGTTTCAGGGGCTGTGGCCGTACGGCCTGGACCCAGACGGTACGCCGACGCCCCGATGGCAATAATCCACGCGCTACTGGCCAGGACAAGGCAAGCCCGCGAGCGGGGTCCCGTGTCCGTCGGAGGCGGGTTTGTGTCCGTGTGGTCGGGGGTTGGCAAGACGAGCCTGTCAGCCACACAAGCCCTTTTAACGTCGGGCCAAGGGTCGCCGCCACCCCTCGCCTTCGTCCTCGTACTCGCCGCATGCGCGGTACTGGCGGGTGCGAAGTCCCTGACTGCGATCGAGGAGTGGGCAGCCGACGCCCTGGCCGCCGTGCTCACTGTCCGCGGCGGCCCGAGCCGCGAACCGTCCGGTCCCACCGCCCCAGCCGAGGCCACCGTGCGCCGGGTCCCGCAACGCGTTGACGGCAACGCCCTCGACACGGCGATCAGCTCCTGGCTCGCGACCCGCGATCCCGACCAGGCGGGCGACCTACGAGGAGACCCAGCCTCGTCCCCGCGCCCGCGGACGCTGGCACAGGTGCCTGAGACGGGCTCCCGTGCAGATCCGGACCCTGCATCGGCACGAAGGCGCAGTCGGTGCAATATCACGGCATCACGCCAGCGCGCCGGTCCGCGTAGGTAAGCGGCGACCTCTTGGAAAGCAGATGGCGATGAACCACTCGGTGGCCGACGGTCCTTGCCCCCGAGCCCTGGCCAGCTAGACCAGACCAGCTGCAGAGCGCTGTCTCAACGAGGTCGATCCCCAGTCGACGTTCGAATCGCCGGCGCCTTGGTCCTGCTGTTCGGCGTCACTGTCCAACGTGTTCTGCAATTACGGCTGGAAGATCTCTATCGTGGGAATGACAGCATCGATCTCATGCTTCGGGATAAACCTGTCAGACTGCCACCACGCCTGGCTCAATTGGTGCTTGAGCTTGCCGACTCGCCTCGCGATCGATCGGCTGTGGGCCGAGCCGTTGGCACCACTCAGTTCCTCTTCCCTGGCAGGGTGCCTGGCCGGCCTGCCCATGCAGCCGCCTTCGCGAACAAACTCAACCGGCACGACATCAAGATCACGGAAGCCCGCAACACCGCCCGCATCACACTGGCTATCGATCTACCGGCTGCCGTGCTCGCTGACCTCTTCGACATGCACATCAACACTGCCGTCCGCTGGGTACGGCGGGCGAAGAAGGACTGGAGCAGCTACATCGCGACGCGAGCCGAGGACCTCATCTCCGCCAGTAAGGACGGTGGTGAGAATTTGGGCGACGTCCGGTCCCAGCGTATTCGACAATCGTCCGGTGACTGATGAGAAGCGTTGCCTCACCCTTCGCGTTGTCGTTCCTGATCCTACGCAGAGGGGTGCAAACGTGGAGGTTCGGGCGCTGGTTGATGGTAGAGACATCCTTGCTGACGCATTTACAGAGGGTCCGGGCGAAGATCCCCAATACCTCTTGGTGCCCGGCGGCCCACTCGCTGCCGCATCGGAACCGCACGAGGTGCGGCTGGCTGAAGCATCGTGCACCGAAGGCTGCTGTGGGTCTCTCTACGTGACCATCCAGCGCGACGGCGATTACGTGCTCTGGGACAAGTGGCGCAATCCCGACGAGGACGAGGTCGACCTGCCTGCCTTCCGCTTTGAGGCCCAGGAGTACCAAAGAGAAGTCGAGCGGGCGACCGCGGACCGCAGCTGGGAATGGCCGGCGCGGACCGTGGCACGGCTGCTGGAGCAAGACCTCCGAGAACGCACTGACTGGCTCGCACGGTGGGAATGCGAACTCGGCGCCGTGTCCGCCTGGCCCTGGGAACCGGACCAGGTCAACGTCTTCCTCTTCCATCCAGGCCGCTCTGCTATCAGGAGAGATCATCCATGGCTGCAGTTCCGGATGATTCTCGCCGTCTCCAGCGACGAGCCGGCTGACCAAGCTGAACGGCTCGCCGAGCAACTCGTCGCAGCTGACCCGCGCCAAGCCGCCGAGGTCTGCGGTGGCTCACCAGAGTTCGCCAGGCAACTCGGTTACCCCTGGCCGCAGCGTCGCAGAGCCTGAGCGCAGGGAATACCACGCGTAAGGAACAAGTGGTCTCCGCCAGTACTGAGCAGACCGAGCCGCTCGCGGCCGTGCCATGCGTACCGGGCGACCGCGACCCGCGAGGCGCGTTCCAAGACGTGGCGAAGGACCAGGTACGGCTTGGCGGCGATGGCGCCCTGCGGCTGGAGGTAGTAGCCGGGGCCTATGCGGAGCGGGTCGACGGCGGAGGCCGGGATGAACGCGATCAGTTCGATGGCGCGCGCCGTGGTCAAGGGCAGGGCCCGCAGTTCTTCGTCCGTGACCGGGATGACCCGGCCGTCCGGCAGTTCGTAGCCGCGCCCTGTCTCTGAGAACGTGACCTCGCGATCCTCGGCTTCGCACCAGTAGCGGTTGCGCACCAGGCCGTGGTCGGCGGTGTGGATCCGCCGGAAGTCCACGCTGTGGTCTTCGGTGGCGCTCAGGACGGTGATCGGGACGCTGACCAGCCCGAACGAGATAGCGCCGTTGAAGATGCTCGCGGGCATGGGACACCTCCGCAGCCCCGAGCACCACCAGCGTAGGACCCGTCATCGCTCGGCACGAGCAAGGCCGGCGCCCGCCGTGGGGCCTACGTGTCGGGGTCCAGGTCCAGGAAGAACCGCAGCCGCACTCCGGGCTCGCCGGGCTCGCGGGTTGTACGGTCCGCCGGCGCGATGGCGCACTGCGCGGCGAGCAGTTCCTGGATGGCGAAGGCGGTTCGTCATTCGGCGGCCGCGACCTCCACCACCGTCAGGCCCGGCACGGCCACATGCGCTTCGTTGATCTGCCTCATGCACGGCATGACGGGCCGACGTCCGCAGAAGTTCTCCCGCTCGAGCGCGATCACCTGACCGGGTACGCGGTCAGCGCCCGCGCAACACACTCGGCATGCGCTGGGGCGCAGATCCCGACGGTTTGGCCCTGGAAGCGGCCCCCGAGTCGATCCGTCGGCGAGCAAGCCGCCGCCAGCGCGGCGGCAGGTCGACAAGCCGTGGACAACGCGGCGGCGTCAACGGGCGGTGTCAAGCCCCGAAAACCCGGAGCATGACCCCGCAGGGGTGGCTCCGGCCTACTGGAACCAAGGCCAAGGACGCCAGATGGGCGCCCTTCACTACCAGCGGGAGACATCCATGGCTCGCAAGATCCGCAGCAACTCCGTCCGACTGAGGGTCGCGACGATCGCGGCGGCGGCCGCGGCGGTCACGGGAGGCGTCGTCCTCCCCGCCACCACGGCGATGGCGGCCCCGACGACCGAGGTACCCACCGCCTCGCCGGTGGATCCGGTGGACCCCCCGCTAGGCCCCTTCGAGGCGGACCCGCCCCCGGTGCAGCCCGATCCTCCGCTGGAAATTCCGGACAAGGCCCCGCCGAACCCCTACGAGGAGGGTCCCCCGGTGAGGACCTGGGGGTATACCCCCCCGGCGGAGCCCGAGCAGCCGGACGAGCCTGTGGACCCCAGCACCATCCTCGAAAAGGGCCTCACCGGCTGAGAACGGCGACGGCGGTGAGCCGGGGTCCGGTACCCGGCCCTCGGCACCGCCCCGGGCAGCCGCAGCCTACGTGGGGCGGCATCGTCTGCAGTGCCACTTCACCAGCAGGGTCGCCTGCGCGTACCGTACGGAAAGCGCACGTACGCCGTACGGTACGTGCGCGCGGCTCGTAAAGCGGGGCTCACGCCGGCGGGCTCGGGGGGATCAGCGCGAGCGAGCCCACCCCGCTCATCATCCGCCGCCCGCGGGCGCGGCAGACAGCCGCAACGCGGGGGTGTCCGAGTGGGGCTACGCGGTGCGGGGCGCCGCGGATCAGAAACAGCTACTCAGCTTGTCGTTTAACGTCCGGTGTCGAACGCAACTCGAACTTGATCAGCGTTTTCGCAGTTCGGCGGACGTGTGGGCGGCCTTCGTCTGATCCTGTGCTCCGTCACAGAGTGGATCAGCGCGAAGGCCGTGGCCGTGAGTTTGGTGCATCGGGGCGTCCTGCGGGATGCGTTCGCGGAAGTGTCACACTTCCGGTCGGAGCTGTACGCGTGTCTGACCGCGCGGGGCGACGCGTTGTTCGAGTTATGCGACGCGCTGTTGTGCACGGACGGGCCGGTGCGGACGCTGGTTGATCTCGCGCTCGCGCCTGAACACCGCCGTGGGCACGGGGCTCTGTATGGCGGACTCAACCAGGGCCGGATCGACGTCGCCCGGCTGCGTCGGGCCCTGGCAGGGGTGGCGTTGCCGAGGGCGGCGGACGGTCGGCTCGTGCTGGCGGTGGATGTCTCGCCGTGGCTGCGACCGGACGCCAACATGTGCGCTGACCGGGCCTTTTGCCACACCTTCGGCCGAGGAGAGGGCAAGCATCAGATGGTGCCCGGCTGGCCGTACTCGGTGGTGGCTGCGTTGGAGACAGGCCGCACGTCCTGGACGGCGGTGCTGGACGCGGTCCGCCTGGAGCCCGGCGCCGACGTCGCCGCAGTGACCACGGTGCAGATCCGTGAGGTCGTCGAGAGGCTCGTCGCCGCCGGCCAGTGGCAGCCGGGCGACCCGGAGGTCCTGGTCGTGCTGGACGCCGGATACGACGCCCCTCGCATCGCCCACCTGCTGGGTGACCTGCCCGTCGAGATCCTCGGCCGGCTCCGCTCAGACCGGGTGATGCGACGTCCGACGCCCTCCCGCGAAGAGTTCCACCTGGCCAACCCCAAGGGCGGCCGGCCACCCAAGCACGGCGGCGAGTTCGTCTTCGGCGACCCCACAACCTGGGGCACCGAGCAGGCCGTGACGGTCACGGACACCCGGCTCTATGGGAAGGCGACCGCGCAGGCGTGGGACCGGCTGCATCCGCGGCTGACCCGCCGGGCCGCCTGGCTCGACCACGACGGGCCGCTGCCCATCATCGAGGGCACCGTCATCCGCCTGGTCGTGGAGAAGCTGCCCAGCGGCGGGGTCAACAAGCCGGTCTGGCTGTGGTGGTCGCGCACCGGCGCCACCGAGGCGGACGTCGACCGCTGCTGGCAATCCTTCCTCCGCCGCTTCGACATCGAGCACACATTTCGCCTGTTCAAGCAGACTCTCGGGTGGACCAAGCCCCGGCTTCGCAGCTCGGAAGCCGCCGACCGGTGGACCTGGCTGGTGATCGCCGCCTATTCCCAGCTCCGGCTCGCCCGCCCCCTGGCCACCGGCCTCCGCAGGCCCTGGGAGAAGCCCACCGAGCCCACCCGGCACGACGTGGGCAGAGTCCTCGCCACCGGCGAGGCGTTCAGCCGACCTGCCCACCACAAGGTGGGCACAAAACCGCGCCGAACTGGATAAATGACAAGCTCAGGCGCGCCTGCTGATGTAGCGCACGGTCGGGCCCCACCGCTCCATGACCTGCGCCATGCACCACTGGCACAGTGGACAGCCGCCGCTGCCGTACTTGTGAGTCTTGCGCTGGCACCCGGCGCAGAAACCGACCCGGTCAGTGGGGCAGGTCAGCGCGGACGGGTCGGGCTCCGTGATCGGGGGCGGGGGAGTGGTCATCATGGATCCTGTTCCGGGCGACGTTTTCCGGCCACCTCACCCGCAGAATATCGGCCAGTCTGGCACTGTTGTTCGAGCCGCGTCCGGCGCGGTCGGCAACATCTCCTGCGTCAACCCTTGTGTCTTCTCCTGCGGCATCTCTTGCGACTTCTCTTGCGCGAGGCTCGCCGACGCCGCCGCATCTGTGCAGGTCACCCTGCCGAAGGGGCGTGGTCGGGGGTCTGACATCCCCGTTGCGGCCGCTTTCGCCCCTGCCCTGGCTGGAGTTGAGGGTGAGGGAGAGGCGGGATGGGCGGCGCGGACGCAGCCGGGGATCGGGGCGCGCTCGCCATGGTGCGCGTCGGCGCCGCCGCCGCGCTGCCCGGGCCGCCGCCAGGGCGG
>NZ_JBFAIQ010000086.1:0-7497 GCF_040654755.1 Streptomyces sp. NPDC050625 | reverse complement strand
CCGCCGCCGGCACACCGGACTTCGGCGCCGGCCCCGTCCTGCTGACCGGTGCGTCCGGTGCTCTGGGCGGGCTCGTCGCCCGGCACCTGGTCGCCGAGCACAAGGTGCGCCGGCTCCTTCTGGTGAGCCGCCGGGGCGCGGAGGCCCCCGGTGCGGCCGAGCTGGAGGCCGAACTGGCCGCACACGGTGCCGAGGTCACCTGGGCGGCCTGCGATGTCGCGGACAGGGAGGCCGTCTCGGCAATGCTGGACGGGCTCGGCGAGAATCCGCTGTCGGCCGTCGTGCACACCGCGGGTGTTCTCGACGATGGGATCGTCGCCTCGGTCACACCGGAGAGGATGAGGGAGGTCTTCCGTCCCAAGGTGGACGCCGTGCTGAATCTGCACGAGTGCACCCGGGACATGGGCCTGGCCGCCTTCGTGGTGTTCTCCTCCCTCGCCGGCCTGGTGGGCAGCGCCGGTCAGGCGAGCTACGCGGCCGCGAATTCCTTCCTCGACGCCTTCTCGGCTCACCGACGCCGTGAGGGGTTGCCCGCCATATCGCTGGCATGGGGTGTGTGGGAACAGTCCGGCGCGATGACGGACGGCCTCGCCGAGGCCGACCGGGCGCGGATGGCGCGCAGCGGCGTGCTGCCGCTGCCGCCTGAGGAGGGGCTGCGGCTGTTCGACGCGGCACTGGCTTCGGACGAGGCGGTACTCGCCCCTGTCCGCATCGACGTCGGCGCGCTGCGCGCCGGTGAGGCACCACCGGTGCTGCGCGCCCTCGTGCCGGCCGCGGCCGGCCGGAGGACCGCGCGGGCCGCCTCCGCTTCCTCCGCTTCCTCTGTGTCCTCCGGTTCCTCGCTGGCCGAGCGACTGGAAGGGCTGCCGGAGGCCGAGCGGGAGAAGACCGTGCTGGACCTGGTCCGGGCCGAGGTGGCCGCGGTCCTGGGGCACGCGTCGGACCGTACGATCCGGCCGGAACACGCCTTCCAGGACCTGGGCTTCGACTCCCTCACGGCCGTGGAGCTGCGCAACCGGCTGAACAAGGCCGCCGGGCTGCGGCTCCCCGCGACACTGGTCTTCGACCACCCGACACCCGCTCTCCTGGCCCGTCATATCTTCACGGAGACGGCGGGCGCGGCCGAACCGGCCCTAGTGGATTCCCTACTTGCCGATCTGGACAGGGTCGAACAAGAATTGGTCACGAAGTTGGCAGCGAGTGAAGCTCGCGACCGGATCCTGTCAAAGCTCCAGGGCCTGTTGGCGATTGCCGGTGAATTCGGCAAGACGCCGGACCAGGAAGGCCCTGGTATGGGCGGCAGCGATCTGGAATCCGCCACGGACGACGAAGTATTCGATCTGCTCGGCAAGGAATTCGGGATTTCCTGACCGCTCCGGCGCGTCCCGGTGACCCTTTGCCGAATTCCGATAAGTCATCGCAGGGGTGAGGGACGATTTCGGTGGCGAACGAGGACAAGCTCCGGTATTTCTTGAAGCGAGTCACCGCAGATCTCCAGGAGACCCGGCGGCGCCTTCGTGACTATGAGGACGCCGCCGGGGAGCCGGTGGCCATCATCGGGATGAGCTGCCGCTACCCGGGAGGGGTCGACTCGCCCGAGGATCTGTGGGAGTTGGTCGCAGGCGGCCGGGACGCCGTCTCGGAGTTCCCCGCCGACCGCGGCTGGGACCTGGACGCGCTCTACGACCCGGACCCGGAGTCCCGCGGGACCAGCTACGCCCGCGAGGGCGCGTTCCTGCGCGACCCGGCGCGGTTCGACGCCGGCCTCTTCGGGATCTCGCCCCGCGAGGCGCTCGCCATGGACCCCCAGCAGCGGCTGCTGCTGGAGACGTCGTGGGAGCTCTTCGAGCGGGCCGGTATCGATGCCGCCTCGCTGGCGGGGAGCAGGACCGGTGTGTTCGCCGGCGTGATGAACCACGAGTTCCTCGCCGCTCTCCAGAACGCCCCTGAGGACCTGGAGGGTTACCTGGGAACGGGCACCTCGGGCAGCGTCGCCTCCGGCCGCGTGGCCTACACCTTCGGCCTCGAAGGCCCGGCCGTCACGGTCGACACGGCCTGCTCGTCGTCCCTGGTGGCCCTTCACCTGGCCGTTCAGTCGCTGCGCAACGGCGAGTGCTCGCTGGCCGTGGCGGGCGGCGTCACCGCGATGGTCGGCCCCGCCACCTTCGTCGGCTTCAGCCGCCAGCGCGGACTGGCCCCCGACGGCCGCTGCAAGGCGTTCGCGGCCGGAGCCGACGGCACCGGCTGGGGCGAGGGCGCCGGCCTGCTGCTCGTGGAGCGCCTCTCGGACGCCCGTCGCAACGGACACGACGTCCTCGCGGTCGTCCGGGGCTCCGCCGTCAACCAGGACGGTGCGTCCAACGGTTTGACCGCGCCGAACGGCCCCTCGCAGCAGCGGGTGATCCGCCAGGCCCTGGCTGCCGCCCGGCTGACCACCGCACAGGTCGACGCGGTGGAGGCGCACGGTACGGGCACGCGGCTCGGCGACCCGATCGAGGCGCAGGCGCTTCTCGCGACGTACGGGCAGGGCCGTCCTGAGGACAAGCCGCTGTGGCTGGGCTCGATCAAGTCCAACATCGGCCACACCCAGGCCGCGGCCGGTGTGGCGGGCGTCATCAAGATGGTCATGGCCATGCGCCACGGCGAACTGCCGCGCACGCTGCACGTCGACGCGCCGTCCCCGCACGTCGACTGGTCGGCGGGCGCCGTACGGCTGCTGACCGCGCCCACGCCCTGGCCGGCTTCCGACCAGCCGCGCCGGGCCGGCATCTCCTCCTTCGGGATCAGCGGCACCAACGCACACACGATCATCGAGGAAGCCCCGTCGGCCGAAGCGTTCGCACAGGACGACGAGGCCCCGGAAACGCCGGCGGAACGCGCGGCGAGCGCCGAGGTCGTCGCCCCTCAGGCCGCGCGCCCGGCCGAGGGCGGACCGGTGCCATGGGTGATCTCCGGCAAGACCGAGCAGGCCCTGCGCGCACAGGCCGAACGCCTGCTGTCCCGCACGGACGCCGAAGTCCCCACGCTCGACGTGGCGTTCTCACTCGCCACCACGCGCACGGCCCTGGAGCACCGCGCGGTGGTCCAGGGCGAGACGCCGGCGGAACTCGCCGAGGGCCTGCGGGCCGTGGCCTCCGGCTCCCCGGCCCCGGGCGTCGCGCGCGGCATCTCCGGCACCGGCGGGCGCGTCGGGTTCCTCTTCTCCGGCCAGGGATCACAACGCCTCGGCATGGGGCGCGAGTTGTACGCGTCCTACCCGGCTTTCACCGCCGCGTACGACGAGGTCTGCGCGCACCTCGGCGCCGCGGTCGACGTCGACTCGGAAGAACTGCACCGCACGGGCGCCGCCCAGCCCGCGCTCTTCGCTCTCGAGGTGGCGCTGTTCCGGCTTCTCGAATCGTGGGGCCTTCGGCCGGACTACGTGGCCGGTCACTCGGTCGGCGAGATCGCGGCCGCGCATGTGGCAGGGGTGCTGTCGCTCGCTGACGCGGCGAAGCTGGTGTCCGCGCGTGCCGCGCTGATGCAGGCGCTGCCCGCCGGAGGGGCGATGGTCGCCGTACAGGCCACCGAGGGCGAGGTGCTCCCGCATCTGACCGACGGCGCCGGTATCGCGGCGGTCAACGGTCCGCGGTCGGTCGTGGTATCCGGAGCCGCGGACGCGGTCACCGCAATCGCCGAGATCTTCCGGCAGCAGGACCGCAAGACCTCCCGGCTGAAGGTCAGCCACGCGTTCCACTCGCCGCTGATGGACCCCATGCTGGAGGAGTTCGGCGAGATCGTCCGCGGGCTCACCTTTGAGAACCCGCAGATCCCGGTCGTCTCCAACCTCACCGGCCGGCTGGCCGAGCCCTACCCCGCCGAGTACTGGGTTCGGCACGTCCGCGAAGCGGTCCGCTTCGCCGACGGCGTCCGGACTCTGAACGACCTGGGCGTGACCACGTTCGTCGAGATCGGCCCGGGCAGCGTGCTGAGCGCCCTCGCCCAAGGCTGCCTGGACGACGACGTGGTCATCGTGCCCACCCTGCGCGCCGACCGCCCCGAGCGGGCCGCACTCGTCGCCGCCGTCTCCGAACTGCACGCGCACGGCGTCTCCCCGGACTGGCACGCCTTCTTCCCCGGCGCCCGCCGCGTCGATCTGCCCACCTACGCCTTCCAGTACGAGCGCTACTGGCTCGACACCTCACGGGCCGCCCCTGGTGACGTCCGCGCCGCCGGCCTGGGCTCGGCCGACCATCCGCTGCTGGGCGCCGCCGTGTCCCTGGCCGGCGGCGACGAGCGGCTGCTGACCGGCCGGCTGTCCCTGCGCACACACCCGTGGCTCAGCGACCACGTCGTGCTCGGCACCGTGCTGCTGCCGGGCACCGCGTTCGTCGAACTGGCCGTGCGCGCCGCCGACGAAGCCGGCTGCGACCAGCTGGAGGACCTCACCCTCGAAGCGCCTCTGATGGTGCCCGAGCAGGGCGGCGTCGCGGTTCAGGTCTGGGTCGGTGCGGCCGACGGCACCAGCCGCAGGCCGCTGACCGTGTACTCGCGCCCCGAGGACGACGCCGACCTGCCGTGGGTCCGCCACGCGACCGGCTTCGCCACCGAAGGGAACGGAGGGAACGGAGGGACCGAAGAGGCGGGCGCCGCGGCCGCCGGCCGGGCGCTCACGGCGTGGCCGCCGGCGGGCTCCGAGCCGGTCGGCCTCGACGGCTTCTACGACCGGCTGGCCGCCCTCGGCCTGGACTACGGACCGGCGTTCTGCGGACTGCGGAGCGCCTGGCGCGCGGGTGAGGAAGTCTTCGCGGAGGTCGCCCTCCCCGACGGCACGGACACCGGTTCCTTCCTCCTGCACCCGGCGCTGCTGGACGCGGCGCTGCACGCGATCGGCGCGGGCGGTGCGGACGGTGCGCACGGCTCCCTCGTGGCCGGGGCGGACGGGCCGCTCCTGCCGTTCGCCTGGTCCGGGGTGACCGTGCGCGCCACGGGCGCGTCCACCGTACGGGTCAGGCTGGCGCCGGCCGGTACGGACGCGGTGTCCCTGACGGTGGCCGATGGCGTCGGCGATCCGGTGGCGTCCGTCGAGTCGCTGACACTGCGTCCGGTGTCGCGCGACCAACTCCGCAAGGGCTCTGGTGACGCGCTGTTCACCGTCGAGCGGGTGCCGCTGACCCTGCCCTCCGTCGACGCGGACGGAACGGCGGTCGCGTACGTTCCGGACATCGCCGCACTGGCCGAGACCCACGGGTCGTCGCAGCCGGACGTGGTCGTGGTCCCGTGCCCCGACGGCCCGGAAGGGGCGACCGAGGCCGAGCGGGTCCATGCGGTCACCACCGAGGTGCTGCGGCTGGTTCAGCGCTGGTTCGCCGAGGACCGGACATCACGCCTCGTGCTGGTGGCGCGCTGTGACGACCTCGCGCACGCCGCCGCGGGCGGACTGGTGCGCTCGGCGCAGGCGGAGAACCCCGGCCGGATCGTGCTGCTCGAAACCGACCGCCCCGACGAGGCGGCCGCGCTCGTGCCCGGCGTCGTACTGTCCGGCGAACCCCACGTCGTCGTCCGCGAAGGGCAGGCCGACGCACCGCGCTTGGCCCGCGCCGCCTCCCCCGCAACGGAGGACGTGGCCACGGGCCCTGCGGACGAAGCGGCCTCCGCCCGAGCCGAGGGCATCGCCTCCGGCCTCGGCACCGTGCTGCTCACCGGCGCCTCCGGCGCGCTGGGCTCAACCCTCGCCCGTCACCTGGTGACCAAACACGGCGTGCGCCGGCTGCTGCTCGTCAGCCGCCGTGGCGCGAACACCCCGGGCGCCGCGGAGCTGAAAGCCGAACTCGCGGCGCTCGGCGCCGAAGCGACGTGGGCCGCCTGCGACCTCGCCGACCGTGACGCCCTCCACCGGCTGCTGGCCGCCACCCCGGTCGACTCCGTCGTGCACACCGCCGGCGTCCTCGACGACGGCGTGATCGCCACGCTGACCCCGGAGCGCTTGGACACCGTCCTCGCGCCCAAGGCTGACGCCGTGCTCAACCTGGACGAACTCACCGGCGACAGCACGACGTTCGTGCTGTTCTCCTCCGCCGCGGGCGTCTTCGGCAACCCCGGCCAGGGCAACTACGCAGCAGCCAACGCCTTCCTGGACGCCTTCGCCCGGTACCGCCGCGCCCAGGGGCGGCCCACGGTCTCACTGGCGTGGGGCCTGTGGGAGCAGGAGGGCGCCATGGCCGACGTCCTCGACGAGGCCGGCAGGTCGCGGATGGCGCGCTCCGGTGTTCTGCCGCTGTCCACCGAGGACGGCCTGCGGCTGTTCGACGCGGCACTCGCCTCGGACGAGACCGTGCTCGTACCGGTCCGCCTCGACACCGCCGCCCTGCGGAACCGGGCGGCAGGAACCGTACCGGCCCTGCTGCGCGGACTCGTCCGCGTCTCCACGCGCGGCACCGCCCAGCGCGCCGCGACCGGATCCCTGGCCGAACGCCTCGCCGGGCTGGTCGGCGACGAGCGCGACGAGGCCCTCCTGGAACTGGTCCGGGCCGAGGCCGCCGCCGTGCTGGGGCACTCCTCACCCCGCGCCGTACAAACCGCGCACACCTTCCAGGACCTGGGCTTCGACTCGCTGACGGCCGTGGAACTGCGCAACCGGCTGTCCACCGCCACCGGCCTGCGCCTGCCCGCCACCCTGGTCTTCGACCATCCCACCCCCGCCGCCCTCGCCCGGCACATCGGCACCGAACTCCTCGGCGAGGCCCCGGCCGTCACGACCGCGACCGCGGTACGGCAGACCGCGGCAGCTGCCGACGACGAGCCGATCGCCATCGTCGGCATGAGCTGCCGCCTCCCGGGCGGGGTGCGCTCGCCGGAGGACCTGTGGCGGCTGGTGGCTTCCGGCCGGGACGGCATCTCCCGGTTCCCGGACAACCGTGGCTGGGACGTCGAGGGGCTCTACGACCCCGACCCCGAGCGCCTCGGCAAGACCTACGCGCGCGACGGCGGCTTCCTGCACGAGGCGGCCGAGTTCGACGCCGCCTTCTTCGGCATCAGCCCCCGCGAGGCCCTGGCGATGGACCCCCAGCAGCGACTGCTGTTGGAGGCGTCCTGGGAGGCGTTCGAACGCGCCGGGATCGACCCGGTGACGGTGCGGGGCAGCAGGACCGGCGTCTTCACCGGTCTGATGTACCACGACTACGGCCAGGGCCCGCGCGAACTGCCCGAGGGCGTCGAGGGCCTGCTCACCACCGGAGGCTCCGGCAGCGTCGCCTCCGGGCGAGTGTCCTACGCCTTCGGACTGGAGGGCCCCGCCGTCACGGTCGACACGGCGTGCTCGTCGTCGCTCGTCGCCCTGCACCTGGCCGTCCAGGCCCTGCGCAACGGCGAGTGCACGATGGCGCTGGCGGGCGGCGTCACGGTCATGGCCAGCCCTACGGTCTTCGTGGAGTTCAGCCGGCAGCGCGGGCTGTCGCCCGACGGCCGGTGCAAGGCGTTCGCGGCCGGGGCGGACGGTACGGGCTGGGGCGAGGGCGT
>NZ_JBFAIQ010000085.1:0-7558 GCF_040654755.1 Streptomyces sp. NPDC050625 | reverse complement strand
CCAACTCGCCGCCGCGCTGGCGAACGACACACCACCGAATCCATCTGACCTGACGGAGTGGCAGGACGCTGTGCGCATCGCCGCCGAGCACGCACAGACAGAGGTCTTCGCCCGGATCGCCGAGAGCACCGGCCGCCCGCTGCTCGAACTCGCCCAGGCGGTACGGGCCTGGAGTTACGGCGGCACAGCCGCACTCGCGGTCCTGGAGGACCCCTGGACCCCGGACCCATCCGTACTCACCCGCGCCCGAGCCTGCCTCGCCGAGGACTGGGCGGACGGACGGCCTCCCCCGCTGCGCGCGTGGCGCAACCGCTTCACCGTCATCGGCCGCGACCGCCAACTGCGCTACGGCCGCGACGGCCGCTGGTATCCGTACGGGAAGGAAAACGGCGCCTGGTGGCCTATCGGTCAACCCGACCCTGACCCCGCCACGGCCCTCGCAGCACTGCTCGCGCTCCAAGATCGCCGCTCGTGAACATAACGTCACCTCAAGGGGCTCCGATCTTCGTCATACTCCCCGACGCCCAGGAAGTCCGCGGACGGCTGCACGCCCGCCGACAGGTGAAGGACGGCTGGCTCTACCAGGTAGGAATCCTGGTGTGGCAGAACGGCACAAACGGCTTGGCCGAACCGGCCGAGCAGCGAGTCTGGGTGAGTCCCGCACACGCACGCCCGGTACCCGGTGTCTCCTACGGGCACGTCCCGACCCATCGTCTGTCCGGAACAGACACACCGTCCCAAGAACGCCCGCCCGCATGGACACTCCAATACCTGCCCCACCGCCCCGGACACCCGGGCGCCACACTCCTCCACGTCATCGGCTGCACCCCCAGCGACCGGACACTCACCCGGGAAGAGGCCCTTGCCGCGCTCCGTCAACCCCGCGCAACAGCCTGCATCGAGTGCGACGCGGCCCGATCCCTCACCCCCAAACAGCAGCAGACCGACCAGAACCGCCGCACCCAACAACAGCACGACGACGAATCCCGACACGACACGAACCCCAGCCAAACACTCCCATAACTGCCCAGCCCGAAAGAACGGCTCAACAAGGAACAGAGGAGGTTGGCGTCTTCGGCGACCCCACGTACGCCAAGAGCGCCTCTTCCGCACCCAGGATGCTGCTCAGGACCTGCTCTTCGACCTGTGAGCACACCGGCCGATCGCCCGTGAACCAGCCCAGAGATGCAGCCTGTGCGCACTACCGTGGAACCGCGCCGATGACGATAAGCAGCTGCTCTGCCTGCGGCGGGGAAACCTGGGTGAACACCGCCGACACCGAACGGTGGTTCTATGACTGCGGAGCCGAACGAATTCCTGAGAACGCTGTGCCCTGTGACGGCGACGGCCCCAAGGGCCGCGCGGCCCTGACATCGTGAGCTCGGGCCTTTACTGATCTGCTTCGCTGGTTGTGCGGGCAAGCCGCACCGGGGGGTAACGGGGGGCCGCGCTTGCGGGGGAGGCGAAGCCCCCTTGCCCCCTGGTGGCCTGCCCTCCACCGCCATCACGATGACCGTGCTCTCGACCGCTGGCTCCAGCAGTGACTGACACCCCGCTCCTACCAGGGAGCCGAGTCCGGGGGCGGGGCGGGGCCGCTTTGTCCGCGTGGGCGCGTACCGTGGACCGGCACCACGAACTCGCAGCAGGAATCACCATGCCGCCCTCTGAAGAACAGTCCGCTTCCACCGCCGCGCCGCTCGTGCAGCGTCGGCCGCAGCGGTCAACCGTCCGTCACGGCCAGGCATCTTGTGCCGACTACGGCTGTACCCGCACCGAATGCCGCCAGGCGGCACGCCGGGCCCGCCGCCAACGCAACCAGGACCGCCTTCGCGGTCTCCCTGCCCGCGTCCCGCCATATGCCGCCGCCCGGTGGGCTGTCCGACTGCGCGAGCAGGGCATGTCCGCGCAGGACATCGCCGACAGAGCTGGCCTGTCGGTGACCCTGGTCCGCCGCCTGCTCCGCATCCCAGAACAAGGCCAGATGGCCTGGGACATCGCTCGCACTACGGCCGACGCCATACTCGGTATCCCGCTCCCCGCCCGTCGCGAACCCAGCGCCCCGGGCCTGACCGACGCCGCTGAAGCGTCCCGGCTGCTGGCCGACTTGGCGCGTGCTGGATGGCCTGCTGCCGCACTCGCCCTGCGTCTGGGTGTCAACGCCCGCACTGTCGCCGAAGTCCGCGAGAAACGTCCCCGCCTCCATCTCGATCTGGCGCTGCGGATTCGCCGCCTGCACCGCGACCTGATCGGCCTCGATCCCGTCAGCCAAGGCATCCGCTCTGCCGACGCCGCCCGCGTCCGCGCTGCAGCTGCCCGACGCGCCGCCGGGGGCTGAGGAACATCCGTCGGCGCGGGCCCGCGCTGGCAGCCCAACCCTGGTCAGGCCGCCGATGCGAACAGTCCAAGCAGGCGTTCCTGCTACCGGGTCCAGACCTTGTGGGCGCGGCGGGTCCCGGAGATGTCTGAGGTGTGGGGCTGCTTCTGGTGTTGGTGAAGGAAGCGGCGGGTTTCGTGGGCGTCTGGGTGGGGGCGAACCGGCGCCGGGCGGGCGCGAGTTGACGTTGGTGTCGGATCTCCCTGTTTCGCTCAGAACAGCGCCAGGCCTTCACCGGTGGTGTCGGCGATGACTGGCCGGATGCGGGCGGGGAGGCCGTCCAGGCGGTCGGGTCCGGCCGCAGCGGCCACGGCAGGGGCGGTCTCGGCCAGCCAGGTGCCGAACCGCTTGGCGGCTTCGCGGTAGGGGACTTGCGCCAAGACACGGTGCTCGCCCGAAGGGCAGAAGTCGACGGCGACAGTGAGCAAGCAGGAACCGGGCGCGTTCTGACTGCCCGTCCAGGACACGCGCAGCACACCACAGGGTTTACGCGCGCGGGAGCTGCGGGCATCGCGGTGGGTCGGACGCAGCGATCGGCAGGCTATGTGGGCGGTCCATGCGGCGAGGTGCGGCAGTGGCAGGGTGGTCCGGGCGCGGCAGCCTGGGCAGCGGTGCCAGTGGCGGAGCCAGTCGGCGGTGTGGGTGTCAAAGAGGCGGGTGTAGCGGCTGGCCACGCGGATGTCGTTGCTGTACAGGTGGTCGGGTCGTTCTTGTGTGTTGCAGGAGTGGCAGACGGGGGCGCGGACGTAGCCATGCTCGTGGCAGTGGTCGAGTACGGCGGCGGGTGCGGTGCGGCAGATGGCGCACGTCCAGCCGGCCACCTTGCGGGAGGTGCCGGGTTTCCTGCTGAGTGCCGAGTACAGGTGGCCTTGAAGTTCCCCGTTGTACGGGCGCAGCGGGGCGGCCCCGCAGTCGGGGCTTGTCGTCTGCCGGCCGTCGGCGGCTCGGGCCTGCAAGGGCGGCTCGGTGACGGCCGTGCTTCCCTGGCGGGTCCGCGCGGCTTGCAGCCACTGCGTTTCGGCGTACGCGGCCGCATCCAGCAGCCTGACCACGGCGCGCGGCAGCAACCATGTCCGCGCCGTCCGGCCGCGAGTCTGCTCCACAAGTATCCGCCGCCAGTCGATCCCCGCCAGATGGGACGCCCGGCCGCCTTCACGTCGTTCTGCCCGCTCCGGCTCGCCCAGCTCCTGCAGTTCCCCGGTGATGCGCCGGCGCCAGCGCAGCAGCGTTGTCTCGTTGCACTCCTTCTTCGGCGCGCCACCAAACGGACCGATGCGGACCAGGTCCTGGCAGTCCACCTCAACCGCGTTCAGTTCCGCTGCCGCCCGGCGCACCTCAATCTCCGCAACACTCCACTGGCCGCCGCTCGCCTTCACCGTCACCACCACACGACCGCCGAGCAGGACGTACCCCACCCGGGCATCGGCAGGAGAACAGGTGAACACCGCAGAAACCGTCGGCACAGCACTACCGGTCGTCAAGCCGGCCCAGAGAGCATCCGCAGCGCCTAAAGAGATCAAGCCGCCCGTGCGACCCGGGATGACACGCTCAGACATACCAACAGGCTAACGGCCCGCACCGACATGCTGATAAGGGCGGCCGTTCTGGGCACGACTTGCTGGTATCGGGCGGTCAGGAACACAAAGTGGACAACCGATGTGCCGGTCTCAGGACCATCAGCGGTGCGGAACATCCGCCTGCACACCATCAGTCCGGGCTGTCGCTACCCAGCCGCACCGCGGGGCAGCCGGTTCACCCCGCCCTTATCCCAAGGTTGAGCCGGTGCGGGGGACAACTTCCGCGCAAACCGGCGCATCGCCGAACGCGCAGCTGTCCTGCCGGTTCGTCATCCCCTCGGACGACCTCTGGCCCGCTGCCCTGGCCGACCTCGGGCCCGACTGCCCCCCTCACCGTAGACATCCGCGCCGACGGCAACGCCCTCCTGCTCGCCGAGCAGGGGGCCGTCGTGTGCCCAGCCCTCGCGCGAGCGCTCGCCGCCCTGCGGTAACCAGCCCAACCGCCCTCCCGTGTCCGGCCGATCGGCCGGACACGGACCCGGAAAGGGGTGATGGACGCCATGCCTCGCACCACGTACACCCCGTCGCTGCCCGGCCTCAGCACCACCGACGACCTTGACACCATCATCAACTGGGGGCCTCGCAATCGACTCCACCGCCTACATCGCCGAGATGCTCACCGACCCCACCGCCCACGGCATCGACCCGGACCGCATCGCCGTCCTCTACATAGCCATCGGCAGCGAGTGGCCCGAAACCCGGCTCCTGGTCTATGTCGGTAAGCACGGCTATCAGAACCCGCGCGCGCGGCGCTTCTCGAGTTCAGCGCGCTGAAGCGCCGCCGTCGCCAAGATCGTTTATGAGCCCCTACTCGAAGCCTGACAGCCGTCATACTTGACAGCACTTGGGGCTGTTCCGGTAGCCCCTCCAGGCGGCCTGCCCTTGGCCAAGGGGCGTAGGAGACGGAGGAAATGTCGCCAGTGCCGAGGCTGGGCGCTGTCACGGCCAAGAGCAGGGGGTCAGCTCCGGAGGTGCTTGATCATGACTGCGTATACCGGCGAGTCGGCGAAGGGCTGTTGTTCGCCAGCCTTGATGTAACCCCACGACTCGTAGAGCGCCTGCACCCTGGGATGTGTCACGTCGACCAGGAGTACAGCGAGGTCTTCGATACGCTCCTTCAGCAGGGCTTCGTGGAGGCGTTCGGAGAAGCCCTGCTTACGCCAGCGCGGGCGCACCATCACCTCGGAGACAGCGTAGGTGGAGGTGTAGCCGTTGTTCGGCTGGTATCCGGTGGAGCGCCACCATTCGCGGCCAGGGGCGAGTGGTGCGCCGTAGGCGAAGCCGACCGGTTCGTCGGCGTCGTACGCCACCACGCAGGAGAAGCCTTCCATGCCTGACCAGTGGTCGACGAACCAGGCGAAGCGCTGGTGGAAGGGGTCGTCCATCTGGTCTGCGTAGGCGTCGGCGTGTACGTCGATGAGCATCTGCCGGAAGCCTTCAGGGAGGTTTCCGTGCTGGAAGTGATGCGGGTCGGTCACGCTCGGCTCCAATCGGTTCGCATGCGGTCTGCCCAGTCTCGTGCGTAGGAGGCGGAGGGGGCCATGACGAACAGGCCCCGGTGGAAGTCGCCCATGAGCGTGCGCATACGGCCGGGCAGGGGGTCGCCATCCATGATCGTGAAGACCTCGGTGGCTGTGGCCGTGGCCTGTTCGGCCTCTCCCTGGTGGAGCTGTGCAAGGGCGAGCTGGGCGGTCGCGAGGGCCCTGTTGCGTCGGAAGGCGGTCGGGATCCTGGCCATAGCGCGATGGGCCATGGCTTCGGCGTGAGGGTGGCGCCCGCTGTTGAACTGGACGATCGCGGCGAGGTGGTCGAGTTCGGCCTGCCCGTAGAAGGCGGTCCAGCGCGGACGCTCGCGGTCGGCCACCCTGGTGAAGGTGTCTTGGGCTGATCCCAAAGAGCGCAGGCCCGCCCGGCCGTCGCCGAGGGCCGCGTATGCAAGAGCGACGCGGACCCGGCCCAGCGAATCGAAG
Organism: Streptomyces sp. NPDC050625; assembly: GCF_040654755.1. NCBI lineage: Bacteria > Bacillati > Actinomycetota > Actinomycetes > Kitasatosporales > Streptomycetaceae > Streptomyces > Streptomyces sp. NPDC050625. The sequence continues at coordinate 1,637 of NZ_JBFAIQ010000085.1, read as the reverse complement.
AATGGGTCTCGGCGGGCCGCCGAGGAGGCTTGCCCGGCCTGGGCCGCCGCGAGCGCTTCGGGCCAGTTCTGCCGCTGGTAGGCGAGCATCGAGAGGTTGACCCACACCCGCATTTCGGTGGGGCCGTCCTGGGAGAGGCCGGCGTACGTCGCTGATTCGTTCAGGTAGCTCTGCGCCTGGTCGAGGTTACGTGCGTCGATGCAGGACCAGGCGGCGATGGTGGTGTACTCGGCGGCCAGTGCGTACAGGGCTCGGCGGACGCGTTCGCTGGCGTTGCGCTGCTGCAGTTCCAGCACCCTGTTGCGGCCCTGGGCAGCGGCCTTTTCCAGTGCCGTGTGGCCGCCCTGGCGATCGTCGGCTTCGACAAGGGCGTTCATCCCGGCAGCGACCCGGGCCACATCCGACATGCCGACCGTCCGACGCTGGGCTGCCAAGGGACCGGCGGCGGCTGCGGTCACGGTGGCTGAGGTGAGGAAGGTGCGACGCCGCACGGGGTCCTCCTGCAGATGTTGCATGGTGCGTGGTGCGCTGAACCCTAAGTCCTCGACGGGGCAACCGAACACCCGCTCCAGGGCCGCGCATGTGCGTCCAATGGGGCGGCGGGAGGTGCCGTTCAGCAGGTTGCGGACTGTGCGGGAGGAGACGTCACCGGGCCTGCCGGTGATCTCTGCCAGCGCAGCGTTCATCCCACCAGCCAATTCTTCCTGGGTGAGCCCGAGTTCCTCCATCCGGCTCTTGAGGACGGCATTCGCTCCCATGGAACCGACCGTAGCGCTGCAGTCACTGGCCGAACCAGACCCCAGGTCACCGGAACGTAAAGTCTTCCGGTTCGCGGTAGACCGGCGAGACGCGACCTTTCCTGTTCGTCGTCGGCCAGGAGTCGTTGACTCGATATCAGCCGTTGAGCGGGCGAGGTCCCCTCTTTCTGCCCCTCGTCGGCACGGAGGAGAGCCCGCCCTGACACATCCCGTCGCGGGGCGGGGTTCCAGCCTCGGAGGGATGACCCCGTGACCATGACTGCCGCCAAACCAACAGCGACCGGTGTTTCGGGCTACACCGAGACGGTGCCGTGTGAGCCAGAGTCCGCGTGCCGCGCACGTCTGCTTGTCTCCGCGGCTCTGGACGCCTGGGGCATAGGCGAGTTGACCGAGGCCGGGACGCTGATCGTTTCGGAGCTGATCAGCAATGCCGTCAGCCACACGCGATGTCGCGTGGTCCGTGTGGTGATTCGACGCGAGACGGCACAAATGATTCGGATCGGGGTTGCCGACAAGTGCCGTGACACTCCGGAACCGGGCCGTCCTGAAGACGACTCCGAGGACGGCCGTGGTCTGTTCCTCGTAGAGTCGTTGAGCTGGCGATGGGGCTACGACCTGCATCGCTGGGGCAAGCTCGTCTGGGCAGAGCTGCGGGTGCCGGCCGCATGCTGATCTCGCGGATCTCCTTACGGCTCCTGCCTGCCGAGGAACTGGTCGACGATCCGTGCCCGGACGCATGCATAGAGCTGGCCTTCGGCCCGACGCATCCGTCTGACGAGGCCGCCCTAGTGTCCTGCGCCAGAGATCCGTCGGCAGAAGCGGGCGAGGGAGTCGAGGATCTCTTCGGCGGTCTTGGTCCAGATGAACGGCTTGGGGTCT
>NZ_JBFAIQ010000084.1:0-7871 GCF_040654755.1 Streptomyces sp. NPDC050625 | reverse complement strand
TGACCGATGTTGGACTTCAGCGAGCCCAGCCACAGGGGCTGTCCTTCGGGCCGCTCCCGGCCGTACGTGGCGAGCAGCGCCTGCGCCTCGATCGGATCCCCCAGCCTCGTCCCCGTACCGTGTGCCTCCACCGCGTCGATGTCGGCGGCGGTGAGGCCCGCGGAGTTGAGTGCCTGGCGGATGACCCGCTGCTGCGCCGGACCGTTGGGCGCGGTCAGGCCGTTGGAGGCGCCGTCCTGGTTCACGGCGCTCCCCCGCACCACCGCCAGGACCTCGTGCCCGTTGCGGCGGGCGTCGGACAGCCGCTCCACCAGGAGCATGCCGACACCCTCGGCCCAGCCGGTGCCGTCGGCGCCGGCGCCGAACGCCTTGCACCGACCGTCGGCGGAGAGTCCGCGCTGGCGGCTGAACTCCACGAAGGCCCGGGGGGTGGACATGACCATCACGCCGCCGGCCAGCGCCATGGTGCACTCGCCGTTGCGCAGTGCCTGGATCGCCCAGTGCAGGGCCACGAGCGACGACGAGCACGCCGTGTCGACGGTGACGGCCGGTCCTTCCAGGCCGAGGGTGTAGGCGATGCGGCCGGACATGATGCTCGCGGAGTTGCCCGTGCCGAAGAAGCCCTCGGAGTCGTCGATCGCGTGGAAGGCCTGGGCGGCGTAGTCCTGGTAGCCGGAGCCGACGAAGACCCCGGTACGGCTGCCGCGCACCGACTCCGCGTCGATGCCCGCCCGCTCGAACGTCTCCCACGTGGTCTCCAGCAGCAGGCGCTGCTGCGGATCCATCGCCACGGCCTCACGCGGGCTGATCCCGAAGAAGGCGGAGTCGAACTCCCCTGCCTCGTAGAGGAATCCACCGCGGCGCGTGTATGTCTTGCCGGACGCGTCCGGGTCCGGGTCGTAGATGCCGTCCACGTCCCAGCCGCGATCCGCCGGGAACTCGCCGACGGCGTCGCCACCGGAGGCGACCAGCTGCCACAGGTCCTCGGGCGAACGCACCGCGCCCGGGTAGCGGCACGCCATGCCTACGATCGCGATGGGGTCGTCGTCCTCGGCGGGCGCGGCGGTCGCTTCCGGTGCGGCCGCGGCAGTGAGGCCGGTGAGTTCGGTGCGTAACTGCCGTGCGAGTGCCTGGGCGTTGGGGTGGTCGAAGACCAGTGTGGCGGGCAGTGCGAGGCCGGTTTCGGCGTTGAGCTTGTTGCGCAGTTCGACGGCGGTCAGGGAGTCGAAGCCCAGGTCCTTGAAGGCTCGGTCGGCCTCGACCTCGCCGGCGCCGGTGTGGCCGAGGACGGCTGCCGCGTGCGTGCGGACGAGGTCGACCAGCAGCGCGTGCTGCTCGGTCTCGGGCATCCCGGTGAGGCGGTCGGCCAGGGGCGAGGTGGTGGCCGTCCGGGGCTCGCCACCAGTGCTGCCCACGGTGAGGATCCGCTCGGCCTCCGGGAGGTCGCCGAGCAGGGCGCTCGGGCGGCCCATGGTGAACGGTGGCAGGAACCGCTCCCAGTCGATGTCGGCCACCGTGGCGGTCGCCTCGCCGGAGTCCAGTGCCTGCCGGAGGCCGGCCACGGCGTGCGCGGCGGGCATCGGGATCAGGCCGCGGCGGCGCAGTCGTTCATCCGCGCCGTCGGCCTCGGCCATGCCGCCGCCGGCCCACGGGCCCCAGGCCACGGCGGTCGCCGGCAAGCCTTGGGCCCGGCGGCGTTCGGCGAGTCCGTCGAGCAGGGCGTTGGCCGCCGCGTAGGCGGCCTGGCGGCCGCTGCCCCACACGCCGGCGATGGACGAGAAGAGGACGAAGGCGTCGATTTCCCGGTCGGCGAGGAGCGCGTCGAGGTGCAGGGCGCCTGCTGCCTTGGCGGACAGCACGTCGGCGAAGGCGCCCGGCGTCATGGACTCCAGCGGCTCCAGGTGGTCCACGCCTGCCGTGTGGACGACGGCGTTCACCGGATGCTCGGCGAGCAGCGCGGCGAGCGCCTGACGGTCGGCGACGTCGCACGCGGCGACGGTGACACGGACACCCGTCGCCTCCAGCTCCGCGACGAGACCCGCAGCACCCGGCGCGTCGAGGCCGCGGCGGCTGGTGAGCACCAGGTGTTCGGCACCGGCACCGGCGAGCCAGCGGGCGACGTGCCCGCCCAACGCACCCGTACCACCGGTGATCAGCACCGTGCCCCGCGGCGACCACCGCTGCCCGGCCCGGGTGTTACGGCGGGCGGCGGTGTGGGACAGCCTGCGGCCGAACACGCCTCGGGCGCGGATCGCGACCTGGTCCTCCGCCGACTGGCCGAGCACCGCGGCGAGTCGGCCGGCGACCCGGCCGTCGACCGTGGCCGGGAGGTCGATCAGACCGCCCCAGCGCGGCGCGTGCTCCAGCGCGGCGACCCGGCCGAGACCCCAGACGGCGTTCTGGGCGGCGCTCGGCACCGCGTCCGCCCGGCCGGTGGACATGGCGGACCTGGTCAGCGCCCACAGCGGGGCGTCGATGCCCGCGTCGCCCAGGGCCTGGACGAGGGCGAGGGACAGCACGGTGCCGACGGAGAGGGCCGGGTGGGTGGCATGGGGCCGCTCGTCGGTGCCGAGCAGGGAGATCACACCGTCGACCGGGGTCTCACGGACGGCGTCGCCGAGCTGTCGCAGCAGTGCGCCGCGGTCGGCGGCCCGGTCGACCGCCACCGGGATCAGCCGGGCCCCGCGGGCGGCGAGCCCGTCCGCGACGGCGGCGGTCCACTCGGCGGCCTCGGTGTCCTTGCCGTCCTCGGTGACTTCCGTGTCCTCGGTGACCAGGAACAGCCAGTCGCCCGGCAGTTCGTGCGCCCGGAGGCCGCTGAGCGGCTTCCAGCCCGTGCGGTAGGTCCAGCCTTCCACGGCGGACTCCCGGCGCTGCTGTCGGCGCCACGCGGACAGCCGGGGCAGCACCGCGACCAGCTGCTCGGCGGGCAGGTCGAGGGTGGCGGCCAGGGACTGGGCGTCCTCGCGCTCCACCGTCTCCCAGAACCCGGCCTCCACGGCGTCGGTCCCCGAGACGGCGGCGGCCGTGGGCGCGGTGGTCTCCAGCCAGTACCGCTGGTGCTGGAAGGCGTAGGTGGGCAGGTCGGCGCGCCGGGCGCCGCGGCCGGCGAAGAACGCCTGCCAGTCGACGGGGACGCCGTGCACGTGGAGTTGCGCGACGGCGCCGGTGATCGCCTCGGGCTCGGGGATGCCGGATCGTACGGAGGGAAGGGTGACCGCGCCGTCCAGGCAGCCCTGGGCCATGGCACTCAGCACGCCGCCGGGGCCGGTCTCCACGAACGTGGTCACACCCAGCTCGCCCAGGGTCCGGATCCCGTCGGCGAAGCGTACGGCCTCGCGGACGTGCCGTACCCAGTAGTCCGCGGTGTACGCGTCGATGAGCTCACCGGTGAGGTTGGAGACGACGGGCGTGCGGGGCGTCTCGAAGCGCAGACCGCCGACGACGCGGGCGAAGTCCTCCAGCATCGGGTCCATCAGCGGCGAGTGGAACGCGTGGCTCACGGTGAGCCGGGAGGTCTTGCGGCCCTCCCGGGCGAAGAGGTCCGCGACGGCCGCTACGGCGTCCTCGGTTCCCGAGACCACGACGGACTGGGGGCCGTTGATCGCCGCGATGTCGGCGTCGTCCGTGAGGTGCGGCAACACCTCGTCCTCGGTGGCCTGTACGGCGATCATCGTCCCGCCGGCGGGCAGGGCCTGCATCAGCGCGGCACGAGCCGTCACCAGTGCGGCCGCGTCCTCCAGCGACAGGGCCCCGGCCACGTGCGCGGCCGCGATCTCGCCCACGGAGTGCCCGGCCAGGTAGTCCGGCCGCACGCCCCACGACTCCAGCAGCCGGTGGACGGCGACCTCGTGCGCGAACAGCGCGGGCTGGGTGAAGGCGGTGCGGTTCAGCTCATCGCCGTCCTCGTGACCGCTCTCGCCGAAGGCCACGTCCCGCAGCGGCCGGTCGAGATGCCGGTCGAGATGGGCGCACACCTCGTCGTACGCCTCCGCGAAGGCCGGGAACGCCTCGTACAGCTGCCGCCCCATGCCGATGCGCTGCGAACCCTGCCCGGAGAACAGGAACCCGACCTGGCCGGCGTCGGCGCGGCCGAGGACGACGCCGGGAGCGGATGCCCCCGAGGCCAGGGCCCGCAGGCCCTCGGCGATCCGGCCCCGGTCGGCACCGACCACGGCCGCCCGGTATTCCAGGGCGGCCCGGGTGGTGGCCAGCGAAAAGCCGACGTCGGTGAGGGACGGATCGGCGCCGTCGGCGATGAGGGACAGCAGGCGCTCGGCCTGGGCGCGCAGCGCGGCCTCGGACTTGCCTGACAGTATCCACGGCACGGTCGCCAAGGCGACCTCGACCGGTGCGACGGCGGCCCGTTCGGCCACCGGGGCCTGCTCGATGATGGTGTGGGCGTTGGTGCCGCTGACCCCGAAGGACGACACGGCGGCCCTGCGCGGGCGGTCCGTCTCCGGCCAGTCGACGGCCTCGGTCAGCAGCCGCACCGCGCCCGCCGACCAGTCCACGTGGGGCGTAGGCTCATCGGCGTGCAGCGTCCGCGGCAGGACGCCGTGGCGCATCGCCATCACCATCTTGATCACACCGGCCACGCCGGACGCCGCCTGGGCGTGACCGATGTTGGACTTCAGGGAGCCCAGCCACAGCGGCCGGTCCTCCGGCCGCTCCTGGCCGTATGTGGCGAGGAGCGCCTGCGCCTCGATCGGGTCACCCAGAGCGGTGCCCGTACCGTGCGCCTCCACCGCGTCGACATCGGCCTCGGTGAGCCCGGCGGAGGCCAGGGCCTGCCGGATGACCCGCTGCTGCGCCGGACCGTTCGGCGCGGTCAGGCCGTTGGACGCACCGTCCTGGTTGACCGCGCTGCCCCGCACCACCGCCAGGACCTCGTGGCCGTTGCGAACGGCGTCGGACAGGCGCTCCACGAGCACCACGCCCACGCCCTCCGCCCAGCCGGTGCCGTCCGCGTCCGCGCCGAACGCCTTGCACCGTCCGTCGGCGGACAGCCCGCGCTGCCGGCTGAACTCCACGAACGCGGCGGGTACGGCCATGACGTTGACACCGCCCGCGACGGCCATCGTGCTCTCGCCGCCTCGCAGCGACTGTATGGCCAGGTGCAGGGCGACCAGCGACGACGAGCACGCCGTGTCGACGGTGACGGCCGGGCCCTCCAGGCCGAACGTGTAGGCCACGCGCCCGGAGACGACGCTCGCGGCGCTGCCGGTGAGCAGGTGACCCTCGACGCCCTCGGGGACCTGCGGGAGGCCTGCGCCGTAGCCCTGGTAGGACATGCCGACGAACACGCCGGTGCGGCTGCCCTTCAGGGAGGCCGGGTCGATGCCGGCCCGCTCGAACGCCTCCCAGGAGGCCTCCAGGAGCAGGCGCTGCTGGGGGTCCATCGCGAGCGCCTCGCGCGGCGAGATCCCGAACAGTGCGGCGTCGAAGTCGCCCGCGTCGTAGAGGAAGCCGCCGTCGCGCGCGTACGTCTTGCCCGGGGTGCCCGGGTCGGGGTCGTAGAGGTCCTCGACGTCCCAGCCGCGGTCCTCGGGGAAGCCGGAGATCGCGTCGCCGCCGGACGTCACGAGCTGCCACAGGTCCTCGGGCGAGCCGACGCCGCCGGGGATGCGGCAGCTCATGGCCACGATCGCGATGGGTTCGTCGTCGGCGGCGGCCGTGCGCGGCTCCTGCTGCTGCGCGGCGCCCTGAGCGCCGAGCAGTTCGGCGCGCAGGAAGCGGGCCAGGGCCGTGGCGTTCGGATAGTCGAACACCAGCGTGGTGGGCAGCTTCAGGCCGGTGTCGGCCGTGAGCTTGTTGCGCAGTTCGACGGCGGTGAGCGAGTCGAAGCCTAGGTCGTTGAACGCGCGGCCGGGCTCCACCGCCGCGGCGCCGGCGTGGCCGAGCACGGCGGCCGCGTGCGTGCGGACGAGGTCCACGAGCGCGTGGTCCTGCTCGGCCGCCGGCAGCCCGGTCAGCTTGGCGGCGAGCGCGTTGCCGGCTTCGGCACCGCCGGAGGCCGGGGCCTCCAGGGCGCGGCGCGCCTCGGGCACGTCGGAGAACAGGGCGCTGGGGCGGGCGACGGTGAACGGGCCGATGAACCGCTCCCAGTCGAAGTCCGCGACAGTGAGGGCGGTCTCGCCGTCGGCAAGCGCCCGCTGGAGCGCGGAGACCGCGAGGGCGGGCCTCATGGGAGGCAGGCCGCGGCGACGCAGCCTCTCCTCCCCGTCGCCGACGCCGGCCATGCCGCCCTCGGCCCAGCCGCCCCAGGAGACGGCGAGCGCGGTGTGCCCGCGAGCCCGCCGGTACTCGGCGAGGGCGTCCAGGTAGGCGTTGGCCGCCGCGTAGGCGCCTTGGCCTGCGCCGCCCCAGATGCCCGCGCCCGAGGAGAACATGACGAACGCGTCGAGCTCCTGGCCGGCCAGCAGCTCGTCCAGGTGCGCGGCACCCGCGGCCTTGGCCGCCACCGTGCCGGCGAACCCGGCCGGGTCGGAGTCCTCGATCATGACGTGGTCGCCGACGCCGGCGGCGTGGACGACGGCGTTGACGGGGTGCTCGGCCAGCAGCCCCCGCAGGGCATCACGGTCTGCCGCGTCACAAGCCACGACGGTCGCGGCCGCGCCGAGCTCCTCCAACTCCGCGACCAGCTCCGCGGCACCGGGCGCCGCGGGGCCGCGGCGGCTGGCGAGCACCAAGTGCTCTGCACCGGCACCGGCGAGCCAGCGGGCGACGTGCCCGCCCAGCGCACCCGTACCACCGGTGATCAGCACCGTGCCCCGCGGCGACCACCCCTGGGCCGGGCCGGTGGGGCGAGCGGCCCGGACGAGCCGGCGCCCGAAGACGCCCGAGGCGCGGACCGCCACCTGGTCCTCGGCCGTCTGGCCGAGAACGGCGGCCACGCGGGCCGCGGTACGGGCGTCCAGCAGATCGGGAAGGTCGAGCAGTCCGCCCCAGCGCTGCGGGTGTTCCAGCGCCGCCGCCCGGCCGAAGCCCCACACCTGCGACTGCAGCGGGCGGTCCACACGGTCTGAGCGGCCGGTGGCTACCGCGCCGCGTGTGGCGCACCAGAGCGGGGCGTCGACGCCCGCGTCGCCGAGCGCCTGCACCAGGCAGAGGGTCGCGGCGAGGCCGTGCGACAGCCCGGGACGGCTGGCCGAGGCACTCTCGTCCTCGGCGAGCAGGGACAGCACGCCGGCCACCGGGCCGACGCCGGCCAACTCGCGCGCCAGCGTCCCGCGGTCGGTGCCGGGCCCGGCGACAAGCGTCACCAGTTCCAGGCCGCGCTCGCCGAGCGCGGTGCGGACCGAGGCGGTCCACTCGCTCTCCCCCGCCACGACGAGCAGCCAGGTCCCGGACGCGCCGGGCTGCGGGAGCGCGCCGAGCGGCTTCCACGTGACGCGGTAGCGCCAGCCGTCGACCACGGACTGCTCGCGGCGCTGACGGCGCCACGCGGACAGCCGGGGCAGGAGCGCGCTCAGCGAGGCGTCCGTGTCGACGCCCAGAGTCGCGGCGAGGGACTCCGCGTCCTCGCGCTCCACGCTGTCCCAGAAACCCGAGTCCGCCGCGTCGGCCGGGGTGTCGGCGGTGGCCAGGTCCTCGTCCCCTTCCAGCCAGAAGCGCTCGCGCTGGAAGGCGTAAGTGGGCATGGTGACGCGGTGAGCGCCGGGGAAGAGCGCCTGCCAGTCCGGGGAGACGCCGCGCACGTGCAGTTCGGCGAGCGCGGTGAGGACGGCCTGCTGTTCGGGGCGGTCACCGCGCAGGACCGGCACGGCAACCGCGTCGTCCGCGCACGCCTGCGCCAGGGCGCTGAGGACGCCGCCGGGGCCGATCTCGACGAACGTGGTCACGCCCAGCTCGCCGAGGGTCTCGATGCC
>NZ_JBFAIQ010000083.1:0-7885 GCF_040654755.1 Streptomyces sp. NPDC050625 | reverse complement strand
GGAGGCCACCTCACCGGAGTGGAGCCAGATCAACTCCGTACACCCGGAGCCACTTTTCATCCGTGCACTGGAGCCCAATCACGTGCTTACAAACATTCTCTTCTTCCGTCAGGGTGTGTTGGGTGAGGTGTCGGAAGGCGGTCCAGTCGCAGCGGATGTCGGGGTGGAGGCGGTAGGGGTCGTCGGCGTTGGTGCGGCGGGGGACGTACGGCTGGCCTTCGGGGGTGTTGCCGAGCGCGCGACGTAGTTGGTGAAGGCGGGCATTGAGGGTGGTAGCGGTCCAGGGGGTGGTGGGGTCCATGTCGGTGCAGAGGGCGTCGGCGGTGCGGCCGGGCCGGAAATACATCAGCGCGGCGAGCTGTGCGGTTTTGGGGCCGTGCCCGGTGTGGGGGACGCCGTCGACGTCGAGGGGGCCGAGGACGCGGATTTCGGGCGCGTGCGGGTCACCGATGCCGGCTGGCGCGGCCACGCCCGTGAGCCTGTGGTCCCTGTCTTGGGCAGGCGGGCGGTGGGCCTGAGGCGGTGTGCCGCTGGGCGCCCCGTCGTGGCTGCTGGCCGGACTTTGGTGGACGGCGGCATGACGAGGGTGTGGGGGTCGTTCGGGTTCGGCGGCGAGTAGGGCCGCGAACACCGCGTCGTCGCTGCCTGCACCCGGGGCCGGGACAGGTAGCTGGCTGGGCGTACCGGCGCGGCCGTCGTCGTGGCCCGGTGTCTCGACGGAGGCTGCCTCGGCTCGTGCTGCATGGCCGGCTGGGTGTGCAACGTCCCGCCTGGACAGGCCGGTTGTCGTCTGCGGAGACGGTTCGTCGGTTGCCGTCGCCGGTTTTGGGGGCTGGCGGGTGTGGGCGAGGGCGGTGGTGATCTGTGCGTAGGCGGTGTCGTCGACGCGCTGGAGGGTGATGTCGGCGCCGATGAGGTCGAGGTGCTGGGGCTGGCTGTCGGCGGCGTTGAGGATGACGGCGTGGGGGAAGAGGGCCCGGGCCGTGGAGGCGGGCGCGATGAGTGTGACCGGGACGGTACGGGTTCCTTCGATGAGGTCGGCGACCTGGTGGACGGTGTCCGTGTCGAGCGCGGTGGCGGACAGGATGAGGCAGGGCCGGTGGGGGAGGCCAGGGTGTTGGTGCGCTTCCAACAGCCGTTCGGTCAGCTCCTGCAGTGCCCGGGCTGGATGGCGGGTGTGGCTGATACCGCTGTCGGGCAGCAGGTGGGGCAGTGTCTCGCCGAAGCCGATGGCGAGAATATCGGCGCCGTCGGCCCAGGGGCTCATCGCATGTTCCAGAGCCAGGCAGGTGCACACCTGCGCGATGCGCACCGGGTCGCCCTCGAGTAGGAGTGCGGGGATGTGGGCGAGGTTGACCAGGACGAGGGCGTCGTCGCTGGCGTGGCCGATGGTGATGAGGGCCGGGTAGGGAGCGGGGACCTGGTGGGCCGGTTCGGGGGCCAGGAGTTGGGCGTCGGCGGGCAGCTCCCACCACCCCTGTGCAACCCCCGGCGTGAACGGGGGGCGGGGGCCTTCGGCGGGATCGTCCGGCAGGACCTGCAGCGTACGGGAGCCGACGCGGACAGCGCGCACGGCGGGCAGCTTGCCGTTCTCTTCTTGCGCAGCGTGGTGGGCGAGGGTGCGCAGGGCGAGGTCCAGTCGGGCCGTGCTGTCGGGTTCGCTGGCAGAGCGCAGCAGGGGTGGAGGGTTTGATGCGTGAGTGGCGTGGTCGGGCGTCGCGCCGTGCTTGCGGTGGTGTCGCCGCAGGATTCGCCGGGTTGCGAGGGCACCGGTGAGGGTAGCGGCGAGGAGTGCGGCGGCGCCCAGGACTTGAGCCAGTGTGAAGTGCCCGGTCTGGGGCGATTGTGGTGGGCGGGATGTAGCGGTGCTGGTGGCGGTGGAGGCCGTGGCGGGGCTGGACGGCTGGAGTGTGGCGGATGGGAAGGCGCTCGCGCTGGGCTGCCCGGTTGGTGTGCTGTCGCCTTGGGCGGGGGTGCGGCTGGGCGGGATGGCCGAGGCGGCGGGGTGGGATGAGGCGTGCCCGGGTGTGTGGGTGGCGGGGGTGCGGGTGCTGCCGCCGGGAGATGTGCTGCCGGGCTGTTGGCTGTGGCCGGGTGCTGTTCCGGTGAGGTCTTGGACGGCTTGGCGCAGTGCGGGGGACGGGGAGGTGAGGGACAGGATTTTCGGGTCGGCGAGGTGTGCGCCGGGGCGCAGGGCGAGGGAGGGTGTGGAGAGGTCTGGGGCGGGGGGCGGGGAGGCGGCGGTATCGCGTGTGCAGGCACAGGCCGTGGTGGGGGCGGGGTGGAAGATGTCGGCTGCGATGAGCAGGCTGGCGAGTGCGGGCAGGACAGCGAGCCAGGCCGCCAGGCGGGTTTGGAGGGGGGACATGGCGGGGTTCACCGGGAGAGGGTGAGGGTCGTGGACTCGAACAGGGGTAGTTCGAAGTCGACGGTTGTGGTGCTGGTGGGTGGTGCGGGGAACTGCATGAACACGGCGACGCTTTCGCGGCCGTTGAGTTGGGACAGGCCGGTGGTGGTGAGGGGGCGTGCGTCGGTGTCGCGCAGGACGTAGTAGCGCTTGCCGCCGGTGAAGTCGACGAGGGTGGCTCCGGCCAGGGAGGGGCCGTTCTTGAGGACAGCGGTTTCATTGCCCCGCAGTTCGGCGGGGACGACGACCAGGTCGGTACCCGTGTTCTTCAGCCGGCCGCGGACGGTGACGACCCCGGCTGTCCTGCGGGCTGAGGTGAGGGTCAGCTGCAGATGGTGCTGGCCTTTGAGGACGGCTGGCGGCACCTCCGGCTGTCCCTGCTGGGTGCGCGGCGCCGAGCCGTGCGCCGGTGAGGCGGAGGACGCCGCCACGGTGCGCTCCTGCGGCGTGCTGCCGCCCGAACAGCCGGCCGTTGTCAGCGTCAGCACTGCTGAGATCGTCAGCGTGGCCAGCCGTAAGCGCAAGGCCGTCCGGGGCCAGAAGGTCATGACCGTGCATCCTTTCCGTGAGCCGGGCGGACGGAGGGCGGAGCGTACGGGCACGTGGGGGTGGGGCCGTGGTGCGTCGTCGTCGCGGGGGTGGGGCCGGGCGCGGAAGAGGCCGGTGCGCCGGCTGCCGCACTGGCGGTGGTCCGCGCCCGCGTCGCGGCGGCGTCTGCCACGCCGCTCGGGGCGCCGGGGGACGAGCGGATCGTCGCGTGTCATCGGGCGGTGGTGGGGCGAGGCCAGACGGTGATGACGTCGCCGTCGAGGGTGACGCGCCGGCGGGGGAACTGGCTGCGTACCAGGGTGAGGTCGTCCACGTCGAACTCGCCGGCGGCGGTGGCCACCCACGCGTCTCCGATGCACGCCACGTCCACGGCGCAGGCAGGCCACACCGGGCCGGATAAGTCTTCTGTTGTGCGAATTCGACTAGCGGCATGACGCATCGCTGGTCCCCTTCCATTGCTTCCGTGGCAGAGTTTTCCGGGCGTGCACGGTGCACTTGTCATGCGATGGTAAACATTCGCGTAGGCAAATCTCAAGGGGTTTGGGGAAGTTGAGGAACTGCTGTCGTGACCCGCTCGATCGAGGCCCCTGTGCCCGAGGACGGGCGGCGCATGACCGCCGAGGAGACCGGCACGCAGACCGGCGGTGTGCAGGCCTTGGCTCGTCTGGATGCGGTGCCCTGTGGCTGGCGGTGGTCCGCGCCCTGTGCAAGCCGAGGCGCATGCGTCGCGGCGCTTGATGGTGGGCGCGACCGTACGGGTCGCCGCTTTGGTAGCCGATGCATCCGGCGCCGTACGGTCAGCCTCAGTGCACGGTCCCCGGTGAGTATCCCTGCCGGGGCTGCCCTGTACCCGGCGGAGCGCGGCCTGCGCAAGCACTGAACCGACCCCGCACGCGAGGTGTGATGCCCGATGCCCCCTGCTGCAGCGAGGGTGCTGCGCCGGCGCGTCACAGGTCAGTCCAGGGGCGGGGTTCGCCTCCGGCGAGGGGGACCCACACGTCGCCGGTGGGCCGGTGGTGTTCGAGGTCGTCGAGGAGGGCTGCGGCGAGGGGGACGTAGCGGCCGAGGGCGGCGACATGGGGGTGCTGGGCGGTCATGGCCTTCAGATCGCTGATGCGGTGTTCCAGGCGGTGGCGTGGGGCTCCGGTCAGGACGAACAGGACGCGGGGGAAGACGGGATACCAGCGCAGCCACAGCGGGCTCGAGCCGGCCGGCTTGCGGGCGTGCTGGCGGCCTACCGGCTGGGGTTCGTAGGACCACAGCCGCGCGTAGTCGATCAGTTTCGCGGCAAGGCGTTCGCTGGACATGGTGCTCCGGTCGACTTCGATGAACGCCCGCAGTTTCGTGCGCTGCCCCGTGCTGGTGAGGGTGTAGTGCAGGACGGCGTCGGCGGTCAGGCGGGTGTTTTCGCCGATGGGGTGACAGACCTCGGGTGTCCAGTCGAGGGGGCCGTGTTCGTCGCCGCGTTCGCGGGCGTCGGCGGCGAAGGCGAGGTGGGTGCGGACCACGGTGAGGGTGTGGGGGGTTTTGAGGGAGGCGGCGGTGGCGGACGTGATCGGATACGGGGGTCGGCCGCGCAGGGCGGGGTGGTCGCGGGTGAAGCGGACGCCGTCGGTGGTGAGGTACCAGGCGCGGGTGCGCTGGGAGCGTGGCAGTACGACGAAGTCGACGAAGCCTTTGTCGCGGAGCCGGTTCAGCGGCGTGCTGATTGTCTGCCGGGTGACTTCGGGCCTGAGCATCGCGTGGAGTTGAGCGGTGGTGGCCATGCGGTGCTGGGCGAGCGCGGTCAGCAGCCGCTGCGGGAGCCACTCGTGAGGGCTCGGCTGCCAGGTCTGCGCGCTGCCCAGGGCGCCGGTGACGTCCTGTATCGCGTCTGCATGCTCGATCGGCGCGCTGGGGGTGGTGCCGCTCGGGCCGCCGTCGGAGCCGCCATCGGCGTCGGCGCGGGCGCGGGTTGTGCTGTGGGTGCCGGTGGTGTCGGCGGTGGGCGGGGTGGTGGTCATAGGTATTCCGTCTCTTTCTGCAGGTTTACGGACGGACGGGTGGCGGGGGTGTGCTGGGTGAGGAAGCCGGTGACGCGGCTGAGCTGTTTTGCGGCGCGGTCGGTGAGCTGGTCCAGCGGGAGGGCTCCGGCGTTCGCCCGGGCGGCGCATTCCAGTGCGGGGACCTGCCGTGGGCGGGTGTGGTTGGTGAAGATGTCGTCGAGGTGGGGGCCGGTGATGCGGACGGGTCCGATGCGTCGGCCGTCGACCGTCAGCGACATGTAGTGCTCGTAGCGGTCCAGTGCGGCGACGTGGTCGGGGCTGGGGTTGTCGCCCCACTCGGTGGTGATCGGGGCGATCGCGGACTGCGATCCGGCGGCGGTGGCGAGCGTGGAGGCGTTCTGCACGAGTGACAGCCGCACCGCGGCCGGGAGGCGGGCCAGCAGTTGGGTCATGCCGTGGACGTGGACCTTGTACTTGCGGAAGTCCTCGAACATTGCTGCGATCGTCTCCGGGGCGGCGCCGGTGAGGGTGATCAGCTCGTCGAAGTAGGGGCGGAACGGCACGCGTTGGTGTTCGGGGGTGTCGCGGCGGGAGCGCACGGCGCGCAGCAGGTCGCGGGCGAGGAGCGCGGTCAGGAGCCGGTCGGTGGGCCCGCTGCCGCCCGGGCAGACCCACACGATCTTTTGGTGGTCCATCGCCCATCGGATGTTGTAGACGCCGACCGGCTGGCCCAGGAAGGCGCGGGTGATGGGGTTGGCGGCGAGGCGGGCGATCGGGTTGAGGACGACACCGAACGCATCGACGGGCAGCGACGGATAGACGGTCTGCCACCAGGACAGCGTTTCCTCGTCGAGCCGGCCGGACACGGCGGCAAGCGCCAGGCTGCGCACGTGGGGGTCGGTCAGCAGTGCCCGCACATGGAACAGCGTCATCTGGTCTTCGGGCCGCCCGGCCTGGCAGGCGGCCGCGTTGACGGCGGCCACGACGGTCAGGGCGTGGGTGAGGATCGTCAGGGCGCGGGGTGCGGTGGCATCGTCCCAGCCGAGGGCTGCGGCGAAGCCGTCGCAGGCCGCTTCGACCACCTCGTGCACGGCCTGGCCCTGGTGCATGCCGAGCGGATTCCACGAACTGACCCTGGGGGCCCGGCCGAGGGCGTTGAGGTCGATCAGTGCGATGCGTGGCAGGAGGTGGTCGTGGGCGAGGAAGGGCAGGGCGCGGGGCCAGGAGTCGCGGTGCGGGTCGAGGAACATCAGTCCGCCGCCGGCGTGGGCCCAGCCGATCGCCTGCGCGAGGGCGCGTTCGGTCTTGCCGCCGCCCGCCTTGCCCACCCCCACCTCGAACAGCGTCTCGTGCGCGTAGGTGGCGACCATGCGCCGGCGTCCGTCCGGTGCGCGGTAGATGCCCTGCAGCAAGAGCTCGGGGTTGGCGAATTCGAAGGCCGGCAGGTCTGCTGCGAGCAGCGGCAGCCGGCAGTTGACGGTGGGCGGCTTGAGCAGACCGGTGACCTCGTCCAGACGGATCCAGTTCGCGCGGGGCGGCTGGCAGTGCCCCAGGTCCCAGCGGCGCTCGAAACCGTGCCGGCTGGGCCACCGGTCGGCACCCACACGCCACGGGCCGATCCGCCAGCCGCGCATCGCCCACCGGGAGTGGCCGCCGAATACATCGAGGGCGGCCTGGAGTTGGGCGAGCCGGGCCTCGGCGCGGCCCTGGGTGTTCGAGGCGCACATCACCAGGAGCTGGACCCGGACGAGGTGGTCGTCCTCGGCGAGCTTGCCCAGCGCTTCGGCCGGTTCCACCCGGCGCGGCACCGGCGGCATGACCAGCCGTCGGCTGTTGCCCGAGCCGGGGTGGTCACGGAGGAGCTGCTGCAGTTGAAAGCCCAGGGAGTCCTCGATGCCGCTGGCGTCCTGCCGCAGCCAGCGGGCCGTGCGCTGTGCTTCGCGCCGCTCTGTCCGGCGGGCTGCACTCATCAGGTGCAGGCGCCGCGTGCGCAGCACCCATTTGGGGGCGCGCTGGAGGTCGAGCCGGACCTCCGCCAGGTCGCCCAGCTCGGCCTGCAGGTCGCAGACGGCGTCGATCAGAGGCTGCAGCGGGTCCGGGACGAGGGGGACCTCGCGCAGGGGGGCGCTGGGCTTGCCGCGGAGGATGAACTCCGCCCGCACCGTATGCTCACGGGGCTTGTCGGTGATCGGCCGGGCCCGGTTGACGGTGACGTCGGGTCCGAACGGGGTGATGGACAGCAGGCGTTCGCCGCCGGCGGGGCCCTCGATGCGGTAGCGCAGCGGTGCGGTGCCGTCGGCGCGCAGGCGGATCTGTACGGTCTTCGTGCGGCGGGGCGCCCACCATGGCATGCTGGTGGACGCGCGGGCGAGTTGGACGCCGCGCCGGAAGATTTCTTCGAGGCTGGGATCGAAGTGCCGGGCGGGGACGAGTTCGAGGGCCATCCGCTCGGCCGAGGCCTTGCGTGCCAGATGGCGCACCGCCAGCTCGCTTGCGGCCCACACCGCGATGATCGCCGCGGCCGGGAGCCACCAGTGGGTGACCAGCCAGCCGACCGTGTGGACGATGCTGGTCAGCAGGCCGAGTCCGGGGCCGGCTGCTCGTTGCTCGGCCCGGTCGCTCAGGTAGGGGACAACGGAGTCCACGTAGACACTCCCTTCTTTGAGGTGGTGCGGGTGAAGTGCCAGTCGGTGATGCGGCCGTCGGTGTAGGTGCCGCCGCGGTCGGCGCCGGCCCACACCAGATGGACCACCGCCTTGTTGGGACTGCCGGCGCGGCGGGCGATCGCGGCCTGGATGCGAAAGCGAGCGGTGGCGAACGCCGGGGCCAGGCCCTGGCCCGCGTCGGGAAAGACCGCCGGCCACTTCGCGCGGCCGATGCCGGTGGCGTCCGCGCGCCGCAGCGCGCGGGCGGCGGGGTGCAAATACCCGTCGGCGGCGGCGGG
>NZ_JBFAIQ010000082.1:0-7938 GCF_040654755.1 Streptomyces sp. NPDC050625 | reverse complement strand
CGTCGGGCGCGGGCTCACCTGCGGCTTCCCCTCGTGGTGCGCTGACGGTCTGTGCTCCAGGGCGTGGTGTTGTGGCGCATCGTTACCAGTTCGGCCAGTTCGGCGTCGGAGAGTTCGGTGAGTGCCGCCTCGCCATGGCTCAGCACTGCGTCCGCGAGCCCCTTCTTCTGCTTGAGCATCTCCGCGATCCGGTCCTCGACCGTCCCCTCCGCGATCAGGCGGTGCACCTGCACCGGCTGGGTCTGGCCGATACGGTACGCACGGTCGGTGGCCTGGTCTTCGACCGCCGGGTTCCACCAGCGGTCGAAGTGGATGACGTGGCCGGCGCGGGTCAGGTTGAGGCCGGTGCCGGCGGCCTTGAGGGAAAGCAGGAAGACCTGCCGTTCGCCGCGCTGGAAGCGGTCGACCATCTCCTCGCGCTGCTTCACCGGCGTCCCACCGTGCAGGAACTGCGCCGCCATGCCGCGGACTGCGAGATGCTGCTCCAGCAGCCAGCCCATCTCGACGTACTGGGTGAAGACAAGCACCGAGCCGTCCTCGGCCACGATCGCATCCAGCAGCTCGTCGAGCAGCTCCAGTTTGCCGGAGCGGCCGGCGAGCTTCGCGTTCTTCTCCTTCAGGTACTGCGCCGGATGGTTGCAGACCTGCTTGAGGCCGGTGAGCAGCTTCATCACCAGGCCGCGCCGGGCCATCCCGTCCGCCTCGCCGATCGCTGCCAGCGACTCGCGCACCAGCGCCTCGTACAGGGACGCCTGCTCCTTCGTCAGCGAGAAGCTCTGGTCGGTCTCGGTCTTGGGCGGCAGCTCGGGGGCAATACCGGGGTCGGACTTTCGGCGGCGCAGGAGGAACGGGCGGACCAGGCGGGCGAGACGGTTCGCACTCTCCTGGTCGCCGTCGGCCTCGACCGCGCGGGCGTAGCGGTCGCGGAAGGCGGCGAGCGTGCCGAGCAGGCCGGGTGTCGTCCAGTCGAGCAGGGCCCACAGCTCGGAGAGGTTGTTCTCAACCGGGGTGCCGGTCAGCGCGATGCGCCCGGCCGCGGGGACGGTGCGCAGCACCCGCGCGGTGTCGGAGTACGGGTTCTTGACGTGCTGCGCCTCGTCCGCGACGAGCAGGCCCCACGGCACAGCGGTGTCGGCCAGGAGTGCCTCGTCGCGGCGCAGGGTGCCGTACGTGGTGAGGACGAAGGCGTTCGATGCGAGGTCGTCCAGGGTGCGGCCCGGGCCGTGGAAGCGGCGTACGGGGATGCCGGGTGCGAAGCGCTGCACCTCGCGCTCCCAGTTGCCGAGCAGGGACATCGGACAGACCACCAGGGTGGGGCCGTGGACCGACCGCTCGTGGCGGCGCAGGTGGAGGGAAATCAGGGTGATCGTTTTGCCGAGGCCCATGTCGTCGGCGAGGCAGCAGCCCAGGCCGAGGGAGGTCATCCGGTCCAGCCAGGCCAAGCCCCGCAGCTGGTAGTCGCGCAGGGTGGCTGCGAGCATGGCGGGTTGGCCGGTGGTGGCCGATGCAGCGTCCGGGCCCGCCTCCGGTTCGGCGATCCGCGCGCGCAACTGCTCCAGGGCGCCGCTCGCGGTGACCGGTACGGACGTGCCGTCGATCTCTACCTTGCCGGTCAGCGCCGCGCCCAGGGCATCGATCGCGGTGAGCTCGCGGCCGCGCTGCTTGCGGACCTTGCGGGCCAGCGTCTGGTCGACCACCACCCACTGGTCGCGCAGCCGCACCACCGGGCGGTGCGCCTCGATGAGGCGGTCCATCTCCTCCTCGGTCAGCGGCTCCTCGCCCAACGCCAACTGCCAGCGGAATTCAAGGAGTTGACCGGAGGAGAGGAAGGTCGACAGGTCCGAGGGCGTCTTCTTGTGCCGGGGCGGCTCCAGCAGGCCGGTCGCGGTCAGCTCCTTCGCCAGGCCCTTGGGCAGGTGGACCTGGATTCCGGCGGCGGCCAGGCGTTCCGCGGCCTCGCCGAGCAGGTCCAGCAGCTCGTCGTCGGCGAGCTGCAGCACATCGGGCGCGGCCGCGGCCAGCAGGCGCGACAGCGGCGGCCATGCCTTCGCGCCGCGGCGCAGCGCCAGCAGCGCGTCGATACGGGTACGGGCGCCGAACTGCTCCGGAGCGGCTGCAGCCCCGGCCCACAGCTCGGCCGCATCTGCCACCAGGGTGGGGTCGGCGAGGCTGTGCACCTGCACCACAGCCCGGAACTTTGGCCCGGCGCCGCCACTGTCGCCGAAGTCGCCGACGTGCCACGCGTCGCTGTCTGCCTCCAGACGCAGGGAGACGCGCACGCCCGCGTCCATCCCGGCGGCCACTTCGGCCGCCCACTCACGCTGTTCGGGGATACGCACCGGCATCCGGGAGGCGAAGGCCGGACCGGCCATCAGGTGGCGCGCTGCCGGGGAGCGCGGCAGACCGTCCGCGACCGCGTCCAAAAAGGCGCGTAGCAGCGGCTCGGCGGCGGGCAGCGCTACGGGCGACGAGCCCGGCAGCGGGATCGCGCGCGCCTCCGGCGGCATCGCCGCCGCGAGGTCGCGGATCCGGCGCACGTCGTCGCCGTCCAGCGGACCGAGCCGCCAGGCGTCGAACCCGATGGGGCTCAGCCCCGGCAGCAGCCGCCCCCGCGCGGCAAGTTGAAGCGCGATCAGGGCACCTGCTCCCCACAACGCGGCGGAAACGGAGGCGTTGCCGCTCTGCACCATGGCGCGAGCGCGGGTGAGTACGGGCACCGCCTGCGCGACCGGCATCAGCACCGCGCTCACGCTCCGCCGCCGGATCCCGTTCCCGTGCGGCCGCACGACGGTGAGCTCTTCCGGCTCCACACCGCAGTCGGGCATCCTGTCGCCGTCCGCCCGCCAGAACGCCACACGGCCTTCCCTGGCCGGATCTCCGGGCAAGAAGACGGCCTCGCATGCGCTGAGCGCGGCTGAGGCAGCCGGCGCAACCGCTGGTGGCTTCCTCTGCTCGGCAGGCTCGTCCACGTCGACGACCTGGAGGATATGGGCCATGATCGGATGCCCTTCGAGCCGGAGTGCAGGTACGCGCCGAATGACTCCGTCACGCCTTGTCATCGCGCATTCACAAGCTGTACGGCGGAATGCTATCGGCCCGTGACGGGCGCTCGCGCCGCGGACGTAAGGACGGATGAGCGTCAGCACACTCAGTCCTTGAGCGACTCGGTGTCCAGCGTGACGCCGACCGGCGGAGTGGAGACGACCTCGCACGTGTCGCAGTCGATGGGCAGGTACACGAGGATGCCGGCCTCGGCGTAGGCGCGGCGCTTCTCGACTCGGTCGCGCTGCTCAGATACGGGCCGCACGAGGTCACCTCGACGACCACCAGGGTGCCCTCCGGGTCGGTTGCGGTGTGGTCGAGGTATTGCTGCTTGTCCTGGCGGCCGTTGTCGCTCCAGGTGAGGCCGGCGGCGGTGAGGGTGCGGGCCCGGCTGGGCGCAGCGTTCCGGGGTGGCGTGAGTGTACGTTGCCACGGGTCGTCTCTCCTTGTGATCAGGGGCAGGAGTGGGGGCGGGGCCGGGCGGCCTAGCGGCAGGCCACCCTGGGGCGCGCGTTCGTTGGCCTACGGGCGGGTGAGCTCGCGGTGGATGCGTTCGAGGTCGGCGCACCCCGGCTGCGGTCACGGTGACTCCAGCGGGGCGACGGGTTGGGGGCCGGCTGCGTGTGGTGGGCGGGCGTGTCCGCACGGCGTGGCGTGCGGGCACTGGTCAGATGACGGGGCGGCGGCCCAGCTGGTCCAGACGGCGGATGTCGGGCGCGGGTTCCCGGAAGTGGCACCAGGTGCGCCCCATGAAGTCCTGGGCGGTGTAGTAGTGCACTGTCCGGTCCCGGTGGCTTCCGCCTGGCGTCGTGTATGCAGCGGCGTACCGGTAGTCGTTGATGTTGACCGGCACGGCGTCCTCGGGCCACTCGTGGGGGATCGGTGTCAGGTGTACTCGGTGGGCATGGTGCAGGCGGCGGTCGGTGGTGAGGTCGACGGCCGTGAAGTGGTCCCGCTGCTCCGGGTGGCGCTCGCCGAACTCGTCGTCGTGCTCCCAGCAGGCGGCGCAGCGTCCGAACCAGGTGCACGGCAGGAGGTACAGGGGGCGGTCGTGCATCGCGGTGATGCTGCCGTGGTAGCTGACGTGGCTACCGATGACCAACAGCGGCGCGGCGGCGGTCTCAGGCATGGGCGGCCTGCCAGGCCTTCGCGTTCCACTCGTGGGTGAGGTCGTCGGCGTACGCGACGTCGCGCGCGGCCTCGTCGTCCAGGGCGGCCACGACCAGGACGCTGCCCCGGATTTCGTTGGCGCGGCGCTGGGCGGCGGTGGCCTGCTCCTGGCGCTCGGCCTCCTCTTCCGGTACGCGTCGTACGAGGGAGATCCGGCCGTCGCTGGTGAAGATCACGACGTAGCGGCAGAAGTCCTCGATCCGCGACGGGCGGGCCGGGCCGGTCGTGGTGTCGGCCAGCGTGGCGCGGGCCTTGTCCAGCCCTTGTGGTGGTTGCGGCCGTAGTAGACGCGGGCCTTGTCGCGTACGGGGGCGAACTCCACCGGGGCGTAGATGCTGATGATCCGGCGCGCGTAGGCGTCGCCCTGGTCCCGCTCGGCCTGGGCGGCGCGCGCGGTGTCGGTCACCTTGCCCTGCGTCCAGCCGAGCGCGGTGGCGGCGCACGACGTGCCGTAGTAGGCGACGTCTTCGGCGGTGCCGTCCTCGTTCCCGTCGGCGTCCAGCGGCATCAGCGCGACCGTGCGCTTGAGACCGCGGCGGCCGCAGCAGCCGCACTCGTTGAAGTCGTCGACGATGCCTTTGATCTTCCACTTCGGGATAGGCATGAAGGGCCTTCCGTAGGGCGGTGGGTGTTGAGCTGCTGGGCATCCGCCGGCGCAGCCTGGGCGCAGGAAGCGGCGGGCGTGTTCCGGCGTCGCGGGCTGCTCCGCAACGCGACGCGCTGCCGCTACGCGGCAGGGGCGGGTCGGGGAGCGCTCTGTGCGCCTCTGAGGCGGGGTGAGTGCTCCGCGCTCGGGCGGGGCGGCCTGTGGGGGCCGGCGGGCACCCGTGGGGCAGTTGGGGTGCCCGCCCGGTGTTCAGGGGGTCAGACCGTGGTGAGGGCGAATGCCTTCTCCATCAGGTCGTTCGCCGCTCCGCTGATGACCCGCTCGGCGCGGGCGTCCGCCTTCTCGGCGTCGGTCTTGCCCCGGGTCGGGGCGACGTGGTTGGCGTACTCGGTGAGGGCGTTGTATCCGGCCCACCGCGTGCCCCGGATACTGGCCTGGGTGTCGGCGTGCTCGAACAGGTTCGAGATCGCCCCCCATCGCTGGCGCTGGTTGGTCTTGGTGCGGGCGTGGTCGCTGTCCTTGACGGGCCACAGCTCGTCCACCACAGACTTCAGCTCGCTGAGCGTCATCTCAGCTTCGATCATGCGCTGTGCGGCCTGCTCGAACTCCTCGGCGTACTTGAACGTCAGACCGAGAGCGGAACGGGCCTGCGCGATACGAGCCTTGGCTCCGGCGGTGTGCCGCACCACGAACGAGGAGCGGGCCCCGTGGATGGCCGCGCGCATCGTGTTCGCGCACACCACCCGGACCGGTGTCACGACGATGCGGAACGCGCTGGCTCCGTCGTGGCTGTTGAACGCCGCGATGTACAGATCCACGTCGTCGTTCCCGCCGATGGTGAGGGTCTGCGGCATCTTCATGGTCAGGAACACCTGACGGCCTTCCTTGAGCGATCCGGCGGTCTCGAAGTGCGCCCCGGACTCGTCGGCCAGCAGATTGAGGAACTCGGCGTGCTCCTCGTTCTGCACGGGGTGGTAATCGCTGCCGACCACTCCGAGCGTCTGCGTGCGGCCGGACTTCGGGTGCGTGCGCGCGGTCGCGAAGTGCTGTGGGACCTCCAGTGGTGCGACTCCGTCGGCCGTGCTCTCGGTCGCGGTCAGCGGCAGCAGCCGCACGTTCCAGTGGTCCAGGGACGCCAGGCGCATGGCCTCCTCGGCGGTCATCGCCCCCTCGGTGACGGTGCCCAACTTGTGCCAGGCGCTCATGGCGGCGGAGGCGAAAGCGGCGGTTCCGTCGGTGAACTGCTCGATCTCGTGAGCCACTTGGGCTCCTTTCTCGTGACGAACTTTCGGCGGGTCCGGTTGGGCTAACATGTTCCATAATACCTGTATCTGAGGATGGGTCAACCGCTGACGTCCCCTCTGCTGTCGTTCTCCCCGCCCGAATATGGCAAGGCCTGCGCAAGGGATGACGGATCCGTGCGCACCGCCCACCACCTGCGTGTACCGCTTGCGCAGCCGTGGACTTGTATGGCGCAGCGGCTGCGCAAGCGGTGGTGTGCGTTTCGCATTGGCTGCGTAACGCTGTGACCTGCCATGGTCGGGTCTGAGGTCGTGGCTCTGCAGATTGTGGTCGGGGCCATGGTCGGTCCTGTGGTCAGGGTGTGTACGGCTGTGGCCGGGCCCGTTAGCGGGCGGTGCGCAACTGCCTTATGAGTGGTGGATGTTGCGCAGCCGCTGCGCCGGGGTGTCTATGGGTGTGGGGATTGCATCCAGCTGAGGTGACCCCTGGGGTGTGGACACTCTGACAATGGATCTTGATGGTCCGAGGAAGGGTGTCCTGTGGGACGTAGGTCTCCGTATCCGGAGGAGTTCAGGAATGACGCGGTGGCGCTGTATCGCGCTGCCGCCGGTCGGCGCACGTACGCGGCGGTCGCGGCGGATGTCGGAGTGACCGGCGAGACGCTGCGATCCTGGGTGCGTCAGGCCGACGAGCAGACGGGCCGGGCCCACGGCGGCGAGGCCGTCGAGGGCCGGGACGAGGAACTGACCCGGTTGCGGGCTGAGTTGGGTAGGCTGCGCAAGGCCGAGGCCGAATGGCAGTTGGAGCGGGAGATCCTGCGGCGGGCGGCCCAGTATTTCGCCCGGGAGATGAGGGCATGACCGGCCGCTGGGACTTCATCTCCCTCCACCGTGCCGACTTCGGCGTGCAGCGGATGTGCCGGGTCCTCGGCGTCTCGCGCTCGGGCTACTACCGGTGGACGGCCGGCGCGGCGACCCGCGCCGAGCGCAGGGCGGCCGACGACGCACTGGTCGCGGAGATCCGCGAGATCCACGCCGACCACCGTGGCACCTATGGAGTGCGGCGCGTGCACGCTGAGTTGCGGGGCTTCGGGCACACGGTCAACCGCAAGCGGGTCGAACGGCTGATGCGCCGGGAAGGAATCGAGGGCCGGCACCTGCGGCGGCGGAAGCGCACCACCGTCCCCGACCGGCTCGCGCCGCCCGCGCCGGACCTGGTCCGACGCGACTTCACCGCCGCCGGCCTGGACGAGAAGTGGTGCGGCGACATCACATACGTGCAGGTCGGCGGCACCTGGCTCTACCTCGCGTGCGTCCTGGACATCTGCTCGCGCCGGGTGCTCGGCTGGTCCATGGCCACGCACATGCGGACCGAACTGGTCGTCGACGCGCTCACGATGGCGGTGGCGACCCGCGGCGGCCCCGTGGACGGAGTGATCTTCCATGCCGACAGGGGATCGCAATACACCTCAGCGGCGTTCGCCCACGTCAGCGACCGTTTCGGCATCCGCAGGAGTATGGGTCGTGTCGGGTCGAGCTACGACAACGCCCTGGCCGAATCGTTCTGGCAGGGGCTGAAGCGAGAAGCCGTGCGCGGGGTGTTCACGACGGTGCGGCAGGCCCGGCTGGAGATCTTCCAGTGGCTGACGTACTACAACGCCCGCAGGCGCCACAGCTCCCTCGGCTACCTCTCACCCGTCGAGTTCGAACAGCGGCACCGGGCAGAGCATAGACTCACCCTCGCGGCATGAACCCCCGTGTCCACACTCCGGGGGACGCCTCAGAGGTGCGGTAGTAGAGGAGGGCGTCGGGGATGACTGCCTCGCCGCTGCCGAGGGGGTGGTGGACCTCGGGGATCCAGTCCAGGGGCCGGCAGAT
>NZ_JBFAIQ010000081.1:0-8322 GCF_040654755.1 Streptomyces sp. NPDC050625 | reverse complement strand
CGGGCCTTGGCCCGGTTCTTCGAACCTTTCTGCTTGCGGGACAGCTCCCGCTGGAGCCGCTTGAGCTTCTTCTCGGCCCGGCGCAGGAAGCGGGGGCTGTCGATCTTCCGGCCGTCGGACAGGACGGCGAAGGCGGACAGGCCGAGGTCGAGACCGGTGTCGGTTTGAAGGTCGGGGAGGATGTCCGGCTCGGTGTCCACGACGAAGCTGAGGAAGTACCGGCCGGAACTGTCCTTGGTGACGGTCAGGGACGTGGGTGCGGCCGGAAGGCGGCGGGACCACGTGACCTTGAGGTTGCCGACCTTGGCCACGTACACCGTGCCGTCGTCCTTGAGGGAGAAGGCGTTGGTGTTGAGGCGGATCGACTGCCGGGTGTCCTTCTTCGACTTGTAGCGGGGCGGGCCGACCTTCGGGCCCTGCCGCTTGCCCCTGACCGAGTCGAAGAAGTTCTTGTAGGCGGCATCGAGGTCCCGGAGGGACTGTTGCAGGACGACCGCTGAGACGTCGGCGAGCCAGGCACGTTCGGTGGTGCGCTTGGCCTGGGTGATGCGAAGCCGGGACAACTCCGCCGACGTCACGTACGGCAGCCCCGCCGCGTGCGCTTCCTTGCGGTCGCGCAGGCAGTCGTTCCACACCACGCGCGCGCACCCGAACGCACTCGCCAGCGCACGGCGCTGGGAGGCGTCCGGGTAGGTCCGGTAGTTGTAGCGGAGCTGCATGACCAGGATCCTACTACGATTGGTCTCATGGGTGAGATTGACGACTACAGGCGTGGCAGGCACGTTGTTTCGGCGATGCATGTGCACTTGGTCTTTGTGACGAGGTACCGGCGCGGAGTGTTCAACGACGAGATGCTGACGCGCTGCGAAGAGATCATGCGCAAGGTCTGCGAGGACTTCGAGGCGGAGCTGAAGGAGTTCAACGGCGAGCGTGATCACGTCCATCTGCTGGTGCACTACCCGCCGAAGGTCGCCGTCTCGAAGCTGGTCAACAGCCTCAAGGGCGTCTCCGCCCGCCGGATACGGCAGGAGTTCACCGGCCGGATCAACCCCGCCGTCGTGCACGGGCACCTGTGGTCGCCCTCGTACTTCTCCGCGTCGTGCGGCGGAGCACCACTGGCGATCGTCCGCCAGTACATCGAGCAGCAGAAACGTCCGCTCTGAAGTGAACGTCAGAGCAGTCTTGAGATGCATTCATCCCCGGCGTGAACGCCGGGGCTTTCTGCAAGAGTCCCGGTAACGCGTGCCTCGGGACGGGTCGCCGCTGCCAGAGCTGGGGGGCCGGTGATGATCCGTCTGGTGAGCACGGTGGGCACGAGCCGGCTCGACATGATCGGCCGAGTCCGGACGGTCCGCATCGCGCCGTCGGCGCCTCCGCCCTCTCCTCGTGTGGGAACGCACGTGCGCGTTCTATGTCCCGGACGCGGCCGCTGACCTCGGCCTCGACTCCGGATGGTCACGGAGAGCCTGTCCGAGGCCGTCGCGCGTGTCCGCGTGGCCCGGCGGGGGCACGTGTGCGCCGCGGCGCCAGGTACCGATCCCTGCCTCGGGGAACAGAGCCGGAAGCAAGCGCACGCTCGCGGCGCGCTGCGTCGACAACGAGAGGCTGCGTGACACCCCTGAGCGACAGGTTTCCAACGAGGCGCATCAGAGCGGAGTCCTGAACCTCGGCCGAAGATCACCAGAACGACACGAGCGGGTGCCGCCCGGCGTCGGGGGAGTCGGTTCCGCACATGTGCGCGTCCCGTTCCTGCGAACCGGTGTCGAGACCCGACGCCGTCGCGTACACCGCGACGCCCGCCGCAGCCTGCACGGAGCGCAGGAGGCTACCTGGTTCGCTGGTCATAACGGCCTCCATCTGCGGACGACCAACCCCATCGAGTCCACGTTCGCCACCGTCGGCCTGCGCACCAAGGTCACGCGCGAGGGCCGGCTCCCGCACCGCCCTGGCGATGGTCTTCAAGCTAGCGCCCTGCCACTGTCGCGGCACAGGGTCTGGTGCACCATGAGTGACCATCACACCTACGGCACCAACACCCACACCGCCGACGAACTGGTCCCGCTCGTCCTCGCCCGCAGACCCAACGGACGGGATCGAGATCCAACCCACCCCGATCCCCGGCGACGACGGCGACCTCTACGCTCCAGAACACTCCGAAGTCCAGGTGCTATTGACAATTGCGCGAACGTCCCCCATCCGAGGCCGTCGCCGGTAGACCGGGGCCGTACGGGCGTCCAAGGCCGTGTACTCGTCGGCAGCGGTGACATCTGCTTGTGACTGATTTCCTCGCGCCGAGGCTGCGCATGGCCTGAGTACGCCGGACCGAGTGCGGCCAGGCGCAGCCCATGGCTTCAGTGACCGCTGGCGGTGTCCCGCGCGGTGTTCGTGGCGATGAAAGCCGAATGGTTGATGTCGACGACGTCCTTCCAGTCGGGGTGGGCTTCGACGTAATCGGCGACAAAACCGCAGTAGATGCCAATCTTGGCCTGGTCTTGACGCTGGCTCAGGTCTTCCAAGGCGTAGCGCGCAATGGCCGACGCGATGCCCCGGTGTCGTTGGTCGCGGTCCACGTACGAGTGCGTGAGTGAGAAACGTCCGCCCGTGGTCTCGTAAGCCAGGGTACCGATGACCTGGCCGTCGATCAGTGCCTCGTAGAGACGGGTGGTCTCGTCCTTGCGTACCTCAATGGCTACCGGTGGTGGCTCCATGTGCTCTCCTGACTCTGGCATCGCTCGTCTCCAGTCGTGGCCCTCTGTCGTTCTGACGTGGGGCATTGCAAGGGACTATCTAGTCCAACATGCGGTACACATGCTTTGCTGTATCGCTTGGCGGGATTCTTACCTGGACCTTAGAGTCCGAAGCAGAAGCAGAGTCCGAGTGCAAGTAGACGCAGGGTGAGGAGCGAGTCGATGAGCGGCGGGAAGAGGATACCGGTGACCGAGCAACTGATCGACAACATCGATGAAGGCCGCTTTGAGCTCTACCGTGATGACGACCTGGTGGGCTGGCTGTACTACACCCGCCTCAGGCCCAACCGGTACGCTCTTCGGCACACTGAAGTGGAGTCGAGTCATCAACACCAGGGGGTCGGAGGCGCGCTGGTGAGGCGCGTGCTCGACGAAATCCGCTCCCGCGAGGGAACGATCACCGCGATCTGCCCGTTTGTCGTCGACTACCTCTCGCGGGCGACCACCTACGCCGATCTGGTCGACCCCCGGCACCCTGGCTACTCCGATCGCGCTGCGGCCGAAGCGGCGCGGGCGAAGGCCGGTGGCTGACAGGACCTGACGCCGGCCATACCGCCGATGAGCCACGCCTTCCCTACTGCCCAGGTGGCGAAAACACAGGTAAGAAGCGGAGCCCACCCGACACCAACCTCTGCGACTTGGCGCTCCATCGCACACGGGAATTGGTGGCTCTGGGTCAATGCCGTCGGCTGCGAAGGCAGTTGGGACACATGCCAAGGGAATCACGAGGAGAAAGACTCATGAAGGCACTGGTTGGCGACATAGTCGTGGCGGAGGCATCGAGCGACGCGGTAGTCCGTATCGAGGGAAATACCTACTTCCCACCGGATTCCGTTACGGCTGACGCGCTCCGCGACAGCCCGACCCCCTACACGTGTCCTTGGAAGGGAAAGGCGCAGTATCACGACGTCGTGGCCGGCGCGACGGTGCTCAGGGACGGAGCCTGGTCCTACCCGGACATCAAGGAGTCGGCGGTGACCCGCGTCGGTCGCGACTTCAGCGGCTACGTCGCTTTCGACGCCCGCGCGGTCAGAATCGAGAACTGACACGCACATCGGCTGGCAGCAGCCCTCGTGCACGGCTGCTCGGGGGACCTGTGGGGCCCGACGCCGGCTTCTTTGACGGTGAAACGCGCATCACCGGTAAGAACCGAGCCCTCCGGGCGCGCGTATGGACAGGAGCCGCCCCGCGCCCGGGCGCTGACGCCAACTGACGCGGCCCGAACCGTCGAGGGCTCCTTCTCACATTGGCATGTCTTGTCACCAAGGAGAACCCATGGGCCTGTTGAACGTCGGTGCGGAGTTTCCCGCTCTGAAGGTCAGTACTGTCGGGGGCGGCACCCTCGACGTTCGTGACGAGCTCGCCGGTGGTTTCGGCGTCGTCCTCTTCTACCGCGGTTCGTGGTGCCCTTACTGCACCGCGCAACTGAGGGCCTTCCAACGGGCGAGCGACCGTTTCGCGCAGGCGGGGATCAAGGTCGTCGCGCTCTCCGTCGACGACGAGGCCACGACGAAAGAGGTCGTGGAGAAGCACAAACTCACCTTCCCCGTGGGGCACAGCGCCGACGCCCACGCGATCGCCGAGGTGACCGGCGCCTTCGTCAACGCCGATCCGGTGCACCTTCAGTCGACGGGCTTCGTCTTGGCCCCCGATGGCACCGTCGTCACTGCGGTCTACTCCAACGGGGCGATCGGCAGACTCGTGCCAGAGGACGTCCTCGGCTTGGTCTCCCACCTCAAGCAGCGCATGGGCTGATCGCACGGGATCGGAGCGTCAGCCGGTTCACCGAGCGGCGGTGTGTGATCGGTTGGCTGACGGCCTCGCGCTGGACTTCGAACGCAGGCGCGAGCGCGAGGCAACGCCAAACTGCGCGGCGATGGGGCCCGATCCATGGCAGACCCGTCTGGTGTGGACCTACGGGCGGAGAGGAACATGCGGGAGATTGTGATCGCCGCACGGGTCACAGTCGTCGACCCGCGCCCGTACATGACCTACCAGCCCTTCCTGCACGAGGTGACGGCCGGATCGGTCGAGGCACGTCACGCCGCCGTGTCGTTGCGGCGCCATCTGCGTCGTACCCGACTGATCGCAGGTTCGGTGACCGAGATCCAGAATGCCGGGCGGTCGCCATGCGCGACCGGTTGATGACTGCGTTCGACCAGGCGGGGTCGCCGCCTCCGGGCCCCGAGCGACGCAAGCTGCGCACGGTCACTTTCGTGGGCGGCGGGTTCTCCGGTGTCGAGGGCTTGGGCGAACTGCTGTCGCTCGCGACGGCGATGCTCAAGTTCCACCCGGAACTGAGCATCGACGATCCGTACGTCCACCTGGTCGAGGCCCGAGGCCCCATCCTGCCCGAAGTGGAGGACAAGGCCGGTGCCTGGGTGGTGATTCACCTGGAACGGCGCGGCGCACGCGTCCACCTGAACACCCAGCTCAAGTCCGCCGAGCACGGACACGTCGTTCTCTCCGATGGAGAGGAGTTCGACGCTGGTCGGACGTGGAGTCGATCCTCACGGTGACAAGCGGCGGTAGTGTCCCCGCGGAATCGCCGGTCTACTTCGCGGACAACCAGGGCCGTCGGCTCTGGCGGAGTTCGTTGTGGCGGTTCACGGAGACGGGCTGGCGGATGTACGTCCACCAGGGCACTCTGGCCGACTGAGTTTGCGGGCCGCCGCCCATCAGGGCGGCGGCCGAGGAGTCGGCCGTCGGCCGGATCAGCCGGCTGGCGCCGGCGCTTCATCTCGGGCCGGGGGAGGGTGACCGACTCTGCACGGGGTAGGTGTGGCGACGGGCCCGTCACACCCTTCGACCGTCGGGGGTCAGGCCGCGGGGTCGTAGCCGAACGCGGGGACCCAGATGCCTGGATGGCTGGGATCTATGACGTCGGCGTACTTGACGTTCTGCGTCATGAACTGAGCGACGGCGGGACAGTGGACCGTGGCCTGCTGCCGCCTCTCCTTCAGGTCGTCAAGGGCCACCTGGATGAGGATCTGGGAGAACCCCCGGCCACGACATGCCTCGTCGACCTCGGTGTGGCCCAGGATGCGCCATTGCCCGACGATGCGGTACGACAGCGTTCCCACCCGCGCTTCGTCCACGTAGAGCGCATAGTGACCATTCATGGGTTCGTCAACGACCCGGACATGCTTCGCACTGTCGTCGAACAACACCTCGGCCATGACAGTTCCCTTCGCACGAACACACCTGATTCCCGTCCACAAGGCGCGCGACACTCACGATGCCTTGGGCCCCTCTTTGCCGTATTCCGGCAGCAGCAGGCTGCGCAGTTGCTTCCGGCCTCGGTGGATGCGGGACATGACGGTGCCCACGGGGGTCCCCATGAAGTCCGCGATCTCTCGGTAACTGAATCCCTCGACGTCCGCCAGATACACAGCCGTCCGGCGAACCGGAGGGACCATGCCGAGGGCCGCCTTGAGGTCTGGGCTGGGCAAGTGGGCCAGGGCGGCGGATTCCGCGGAGGCGAACGACGGGTGACCGTATGCGTCGGGGTGCGGCACGTGCTGTTCGTCGGCATCTGCTACCAGGAATTGGCGCGGTCGGCGCTGTTCCTTTCGGTAGTCGTTGATGTATTGGTTCACGAGTATTCTGCGCATCCACGCGCCGAAATTCGTTCCAGGACGGTACTGATCGAACGATGCATACGCCCGTGTGTAGGCATCCTGCACAAGGTCTTCTGCATCGGCCGGGTTTCGCGCCATTCTTCGAGCGGCGGCAAGCAGGGATCGCCGATGTGGCAGCGCGTCCTGCTCGAACCGAGCGCGACGTTCCGTACCGCTTTCGTTCTGCGCCCCAGGCGAGGGGCGTTGAGGGGCAGGTGTCGCCACGGGCCCCTCCTCTCTACGTCTGGTTGATACGTCAGCCGTTGATGCGTATGGGCGTATGGCACGCCGGTCGCAGTCTGTTCCGGCAATCACTGGGTTGGCGGTCCCATTCGGTTCGGTTCTTACTGGCCGGGAGCTCGGCGTCACCGAGGGTGGTGCGCAAGCAACGGCATTCCGCAACGTCCAGGTGCCTGGTCCGGCCGGCGCGTTGCCTCCCGCAGGCCGTCGCGGGGCGAGGGCCGGTCCCTGCAAGGGCGCCGTCCCGCGGTGTGGCAATCGGCCTTCGTGCGCCAGGAGTCCGGCGACGGTCAACGATGGCGAGTAGACACAGAATCGATCCTGGTGGGTCTTCCTTGAAACCCGCCCGGGTTGCGCAACGTCCGGAAGGCTGTGCGGGAGAGGTCTTCCCACACCGGTGAGCTGCACCGCTGAGGTCCGGTGCAGGGCGATGACCTGGTCGGCGTGGCCGCACCGAGCGATGTAGGAACGGCTGCTCGTGTTCGCCGGAAGGTACGCCGAGCGATCGTGCCGCCCCTGCAGGGGCCGTGAAACGTCGTAGGCGCGGCTTCTACATGCAAACAGACAACGTGAAAGGGAGGGCCCCTCATGACGGAAGCCTCCGAAGGCTTCGATCTTGTAGTGCTCGGCGGCGGCAGCGCGGGGTACGCAGCCGCATTGCGCGGTGCCCAACTCGGCCTGCGCACGGCGATGGTCGAGAAGTACAAGCTGGGGGGCACCTGTCTGCACAACGGGTGCATCCCCACCAAGGCCCTGCTGCACGCGGGTGAGGTCGCCGACCAGGCCCGCGACGCGGAGTTGTTCGGGGTGAGGGCCTCCTTTCAGAGCA
Organism: Streptomyces sp. NPDC050625; assembly: GCF_040654755.1. NCBI lineage: Bacteria > Bacillati > Actinomycetota > Actinomycetes > Kitasatosporales > Streptomycetaceae > Streptomyces > Streptomyces sp. NPDC050625. The sequence continues at coordinate 886 of NZ_JBFAIQ010000081.1, read as the reverse complement.
TGGACATGGCGTCCGTGCAGCGCTACAAGGAGGACACGGTCGACGGACTCTGCCGAGGTCTGACAGGCCTGGTGAAGGCACGGAACATCACCTACATCGAGGGTGAGGGCCGGCTGTCCTCGCCCACGTCCGTGGATGTCAACGGGCAGCGGGTCCAGGGCCGCCACGTCCTGCTGGCGACTGGTTCGGTGCCGAAGTCGCTGCCGGGCCTGGAGATCGACGGCGACCGCATCATCTCCTCCGACCACGCCCTCGTCCTGGACCGCGTGCCGAAGTCCGCGATCATCCTGGGCGGCGGCGTCATCGGCGTCGAGTTCGCCTCCGCCTGGAAGTCCTTCGGCGCGGACGTCACGGTCATCGAGGGCCTCAAGCACCTCGTGCCGGTCGAGGACGAGAACAGCTCCAAGCTCCTTGAGCGCGCGTTCCGCAAGCGCGGGATCAAGTTCAACCTGGGCACCTTCTTCCGGAAGGCCGAGTACACCGCCGACGGCGTCAAGGTCACCCTCGCCGACGGCAAGGAGTTCGAGGCCGAGGTGCTGCTGGTGGCCGTCGGCCGCGGCCCCGTCTCGCAGGGCCTGGGCTACGAGGAGCAGGGCGTCGCCATGGACCGCGGCTATGTCCTGGTCGACGAGTACATGCGCACCAACGTGCCCACCATCTCCGCCGTCGGCGACCTGGTCCCCACGCTCCAGCTCGCGCACGTCGGCTTCGCCGAGGGCATCCTGGTGGCGGAGCGTCTGGCCGGTCTGAAGACTGTTCCGATCGACTACGACGGTGTCCCCCGCGTGACCTACTGCCACCCGGAGGTCGCCTCCGTGGGCATCACCGAGGCCAAGGCCAAGGAGATCTACGGCGCGGACAAGGTCGTCGCTCTGAAGTACAACCT
>NZ_JBFAIQ010000080.1:0-8970 GCF_040654755.1 Streptomyces sp. NPDC050625 | reverse complement strand
AGGGGGGCGTCGCCGCGGCGCACCAGGCGGGTGAGGGTGCCGTCGGCGGCGATCCGCTCCAGCCATGCCGTGTACCAGTCCAGGTCGGCGAGGGGTGTGGCGCGGGCGGCCTCCAGGGTGCGGGTGCGCAGGGCGGACTCGTCGGCCCGTTCGGCGGGCCGGTCGCGCAGGGGGCCGTGCAGGCGGCCCAGGATCTGGAGCAGGCCGGTGCCGTAGCGGTCGTACAGGTATCGGTCGAGGTCACGCAGGGGGACGGTGAGGCGTTTGACGGTCTCGGGGCGGTAGCGGCCGGTGACGCCGATGACAGTGCGGCGTTCGGCATCGCCGGGGGCGCTGAGCCCGATCTCGCCGTCGAGGGCGCCACCGGTGCGCTCCAGCCTGCGGCGGGCCGCGGCGAGCAGGCGTCGCCAGCCCTCGCCCGTGAGTTCCCCGTACGTCTCGGCCGGCATCTCAGTCGACAAGGCCCGCCTCCGTCCTCCGCGCCCGGTGGACGCCGCGCGTGCCCGGAGAGCCGAGGACGGCGGTCAGCTCGCCGGTCTCGTCGGCGTGCAGGCGTTCGCCGTCCCACAGCAGCAGCAGTGCGGAGACGGTGTGGTCGACGGCGGAGTGCGCGAGGTCGTAGTGGGCGGCGGAGCCGACCGCGGCGTGCACGGCCCACAGGTCGTATCCGGTCATGAACAGATCGAGGTCGAACTGTGCGGCCAGCGACATGAGTTCACCGCGCCCGGTGTCGTCGACGCCCGCGAACGCCTCGTCGAGGGCAAGCAGCCGCGGGGCGTCGGGGTGGGCGGAGTTGAGCATGGCGTGCGCGGCGGCGAACAGCGGCAGGTGCAGGGAGACGGACTGCTCGCCGCCAGACAGGCGGCTGTGCCGGGCGCGGGTGAGGCGCTCCTCCTCGCCGCCGGGCCGGACCAGTTGGAAGGCGAACTGCCGCCAGCGCCGGTAGTCGAGCACCTCGGCGAGCAGTTGCCGGTAGGGGGCCTCACGGTAGCGGGCGCGGGCGTTCTTGATCTGTGCGGCGAAGTGGGTACGCATCCGGGCCAGTTTCTCCGGGCCCAGGCGGGCGGCGTCGGCGTCCAGCAGGGCGCACACGGCGCGCTGCTCGTCGTCGAGGACGTCAGCGAGCAGCCAGCTCACACCGACGGTGGTGCCCGAGGACATCCGGCGCTCGCGCATGTCGGAGTTCATGCGGCGGATCAGGTCACGGGCGTCCACGGTGCGGTCGTGGATCTGCTGGGCGAGGCGGGTGAGCAGCGCGTCCTCAAGGATCCGCTGTTCGGAGTCGGAGAGGAGTTCGGCCTGGTCTAGGCGGTGGTCGGCGATCTTCTCGGCGAACGAGGCGATGGGCAGCGACCCTTGTTCGTCGGCGACGGTGACCACGATGACGCCGCTGGAGCTGTCCCAGGCGGGCTGGTAGTCCTGTCCGGCGGCGGCGAGCTGGGCGTGCAGATCCTCCAGGGCCTTGGTCAGGCGGGTCACGGACTGTTTGACGCTGCTCTCGGTGGGGGCCAGGTCGCGGGTGGCGGACAGGACCGCCTCGTGGACAGCCACGGCGGCGGGCGGCAGCCGGTCGCCGGCCCAGTCGGCCTCCTGGGCGGGCCAGGCCAGGCCCGGCGGGCAGCGCAGGATGTCGAGGAGTTCGCGGGCAGCGTACGGCTGAAGGCTCCGGGCGGTGTCCTTCTCCTCCGCCGCGGCGACCCGGCGCGCCTCGGCGGCGGCGGTGCGGCGCGCCTCGGCCGCCGCGAGGTCGGCGATCGCCCGGTGCTGCGCGGCGCGGGCCGCGGTGGCTTCACCCTCGGTCGCCTCCAGATCGTTCTCGGTCTGTTCGACCTGAACCATGACCTGCTGTGCCTCGGCCCCGACGGCCTGGCGCAGTGCCTCAAGGCCTGCGGCCTCCTCGGTGTGGCGGCGCCGGGCGGCGCGTTCGGCCTCGACCGCGGCCTCCTCGTCCTCGGCGGCGGCCGTCAGCCGGTCGGCGGCGGCGGACGCGGTCTCGGCCTGCCGGGTGTGCTCGCGGCGCCGGGCGGCGAGGTCGCCCGCCGCCCTCTCGAAGGCGCGGGTGGCGCGTTCGGCGTCGTCCGCGCGGTCGGCGATCACGGCGTACTCGGACTCGGCGCGGCGCAGGGCCCGTTCGGCGACCGAGCAGGCGGCCTGCGCCTCGTCGTACGCCGACTGGGCGGCGGCGGTCGCCTCACGCTTGGCGCGCAGGGAGGCGACGGCCTGGTCCGAAGCGCGCAGGCACCGGGCGATGACGGTGGTGGCCGGAAGGGCGGCGCGGGCGGCGGCGTATTCCTCGATGATCTCTTCGATACGGGCCCGCTCGTGCGCCAGATCCGCCAGCTCGGCGTCCAGCTCGGCCAGGAGGGTGTCGCAGGCGGCGATCCGGGCCGCGCGGCGGCGCTCTCGGGCGGTGGCGCCGACGTACTCGGCGTGCTCCTTGGAGTGCGCGCCGATGAGCACGCCGGCGGCGTAGCGGCCGTCCGGCGCGATGTGCGCGCCGCCGGGGGCGGGCTCGCCGGCCACGGCGACGGAGCTCAGGACGGCGGTGATCCGTGCGGCCGGGAGGGCCGCGGTCTCCTCGGGGCGCAGCAGGTCGGCGAGGCTGGGCCCGTCGATGGCGGCGCCGGCGCGCAGGAAACCGTCGCCGGCCCCGGCCGTGACCGGGTGGTCCTCGGCTGTGACGAGCGCGTCGAGCAGGCCGGAGGCCTCCAAGGCCGCCTCCACACCTGCCCGTTGCCCGTCGTCGAGACCGTCGGCGAAGTCGACCAGGCGCCACAGCGGTACGGCGGCCCCGCTGTCGGTGCGACCGTCACGGTCGGTGGTGCGGCCCCGGGCCGCGGGCGGCGCGTCGTCGTGCTCGGCGGCGATCAGCTCGCGCTCGGCCTGGGTCTCGGCCCGGCGGGCCTGAAGCCCGGTGCGCCGGGCGCGCAGCCCGGCGAGGCGGTCGCGCAGCTCCTGCACCGCGGGAGCGGTGGCATCGGTGAAGACTCCTGGCAGGGTGACGTCTTCGGTCGCGGCGCTGCCGCGTTCCCCATCGGCTGGGGTGCCGGCCGCTTCGGCGGCCAGGTCCAGGGCGGTCGCCAGACGGCCCTCGGTCCCTTCGGGCAGCAGGGCGTGGTACCGCTGCGTCCACTGCTCCAGTTCCGCCCGCGCCCGCTCGTGGGCGGCGGCGAGCGCGGCGTCCGCCTCGCGTTCGGCGGTCTCGGCCGCCTGGGCCGCCTCCTGGGCGCGGTCCAGTCCTGCGCGGGCCGCGCGGCGGGTCTGCTTGGTGTCGCGCAGCCGCTGGACGGCCGCGCGCACCGCGCGAACGCCCTCGTGGCGGGCCTCGGCGCGCGCCGAGGCGCGGTCGGCGAGGGCGTCGGGGGCCGCGTCGGCGGCGCTCCAGGCGATGCCCGCGCGGTGGGCGTGGTCGGCGAGCGCGGCGGCCGCGGCGCTGACGGCGGTGTCGAGTTCAGCGGCCAGGTGGGCCGAGTGCTCGGCCTCGGCGCGGGCGCGGCCGGTGGCCGCGGTGCGCCTTTCGCGTTCGGCGGTGGCCTGCCGGGCGGTCTGCTCACAGGTGCGCACCAGGCGTTCCAGGTCGGCGAGTTGCTCGACGGCCTGGTAGGCGGCCGAGGTACGCAGCTGGTCGAGGCCGGCGCGCAGGGCGGCGAGCGCGGCCTCGGCCTGATCGGCCCGGTTGTCCGCGTTCGCCCGCGCCGTACGGGCCGTCTCAAGTTCCGCGGCCGTGGCGGCGTGGGCCCGCTCGCGTTCGGCGACATCGGCGCGGCGGGCGCTGAGCCGGTCGGCGGCGACGCGGGCGTTCACCCGCAGATACGTCGAGTAGGCCGCCAGGAAGGACCGGGTGGCCTCGTCTGCGGCGACGAGGCCCTCCAGAGTGCGCTGGACGGATTCCATGTCGTCGAAGGAACGGGCCGCTTCGGCGATCAGGTCCTCGTCCAGCGGGCGCAGGCCCTCGGTGAGGGTGTCGGAGAGCTTGGCCGGGTCGAGGTTCTTCGCCAGCTGCGGACGACGCAGCGTCAGGATGAGGGTGAGCAGTTGCTCGTAGCGCTCCCGGCCCAGGCCGAACAGCCGCTGGTCGACGGCGGCCCGGTAGTCGGTGGCCGAGGTGATCGGCTCACCGCCCAGTTCGGCGAGCTCGGCGGCCAGCTGCTTCCTGGTCAGCGGCCGGTCGTCGGCAGTGAGCAGCGAGAAGTCCTCGCCGACCCGGCCGTCGACGACGAAGTGCCAGCGCGCCGGGGTGTCCCGGTGCCGCTGGGCGTGCAGGCCGATACCGCAGGTCACCGCCTGGCCGGTGGCGCGGTGGGTGAACTCGATCCAGACATAGCCGAGCGCCGCCTCCTGCCCGCGAAAGAGCAGGTTGGACTTCATGGTGCGGTCCTCGGCGGCGAAGGGGTTGAGCCGCTTGGGGTCGATCCGTCCGTCCAGCACGAACGGGAAGAGCACTTCGAGGGCCTTGGTCTTGCCGGAGCCGTTGGGGCCGCGCAGCACCAGCCAGCCGCCGGCGAAGGAGAACTCCTCGTCCCGGTAGTCCCACAGGTTGATGATCCCGGCACGGGTGGGCACGTACCGGGGCTGGGGGGCGGGGGTCGTGGCGCTCACTCGGCGGAGTCCTTCACGTCGTGGGCGGGGAACAGGGCGGGCTGGGGCGGGAAATCGGCAGCGGGCAGAGACGGGGAATCGACGGCGGCCTCGGGCGGCGGCCCGTTCCTGGGCTGGGGCATCCGCTTCTTCACCTCGGCGGTGACGCCCCGATAGCGGGCGAGCAGCGGCAGGGCCAGCATGCCGCCGTCCACCTGGACGATCAGCGACATCGCGCTCAGCAGGTCCAGGGCCTTCTCGAGCAACCGGTCGGGGTCGCCGCGCAGGTCGGCGGCGAAGCCCGCGCCGTACTGGGCGGTGATGTCCCGCATTCGGCCGCGCAGCCACGAGGTGGTGACGAGCGGGTAGCGGGTCTCCACGCCGTCCTGGCCGTCGACGCCGGGGGTGCTAGCGCTCTCCGCGTTCTCCGAGTCGTCCTGTCGGTACGCACCGTACGACTGGCCGATGGCCCCGCCCACGCGTAGGCCGGCCTCGTCGTCGGCACCGGCGAGCTCAGCCAGCACCCCGTGCGCCGGAAGCGCCAGGTCGATGCGGTCGGCCCGCGCCGCCAGGCGTTCGGCCGCCGTCGGCGCGGGCAGCAGCTCGGGGGCGTGCCGCCCATGACGTGCCGCCGCCTCGCTGATCCGGGCGCCGAGCAGCAGCGCGGCCTGTGCGACCGTGCCGCCGCCGGGGAAACGCAGGTCGGATAGGCCGCCGGAGGTGTCCACCAGGGCGATGCCCTCCGAACGCCGCTCCACGGCGAGACCGGTCAGCCGCGACAAATCCTCGGCGAGCGCGGGCGCCCGCAGCTGGCCGGTCAGCTCCGGGCCTGCGTCCGCGTAGTAGGCGACCGGGTTCTCCAGGACCGCCCGGCGGGCTCGCCGGGCGGCCGAGCGGCGCCGGGCCTGACGCCCCTCGGACAGGCTCAGCGCGCCCGCCGAGTCCAGCAGCGCGGTCACCGAGATGACGTGCTGCAGCACCCGGGTGGGCTGGTGCACGGCGGTGAGGACCTCCCGGTCGATGTCGTACAGCGCCTCGGCCCGCTCCGGATCCAAGGCCCAGGAGGCGGCCGATCCGTCGGCCAGCCGCAGCGCACCGCGCTCGGTGAGCCAGGTGACGGCGTCGACGAAGGCGTCCCGGTCGTGCTTGCGGGCGGTGTCCAGGCCAAGACCCTCGATGCGTACGGCGTCGGCGGCCACCGCGTGCGCCAGCTCGCCGAGCGCCACCTGAGCACCGTGCCGGCCGAGCGCGGCCAGGGTTAGAGCGAGGTAGGCGTAGCGGCGGCGGTCGAAGGGGCGTCCGGCGCGGCTGAGGGCGGGCCGGGTGGCGTCCAGCTGGTCCTGGGCGCGCTGGAGGCGGGCGGTGTCCGCGGTGGTGATCAGCCGGTAACCGAGCACCTCCATGAGATCGGTGCGCAACTGCTGCGCCCAGCGGCGTACGGTCGCCAGGGCGGTGCGATCCGGATACACCGGCGTGATCAGCGGGTGCCGCAGCACCAGCCGCACCGCCTTCTGGTAATCGGCCAGTTCGAGGGCCGAGACGCCCTCGGCCACCCGCGTACTCATCCGCTGACCTCCAGACGCAGCCCGTCCAGGTGCAGATCGCCGCGCACGGTACGCACGGTGGTGAAGGACTCCCCCGGCTGCGTGGGAGTGAGGGTCAGACGCACCCCGTGTGCGGAGCCAGAAGCGGCTGCGCCGCTGCCCACGCCCCGGGTGACCGGCACCCGGGCGGCGAGCGCCACGTCGAGGAGGGAGAGCAGGGCACGTGTCTCGGCCTCGTCCAGGACGCGGCCGTACGCGCCGTCGCGGGCCAGCGAGACGGCGGCGCCCCGCCGTTCGGCCTGCTCCCGGACCTGCGCCGCCCGCAGCCGGGCCCGCTCGGCGTCGTTGCGCTCGATCCGGCCGGGCCCTCTGAGGGAGGGGGTACGGCCCGACTGCACCAGGGTGCGGGCGAGTTCGACCGGTTCGGCCTCCCACCAGGACGTACGGCCCGCGATCAGCTCGGGGTCGGCGTACGGGACCGCGATGTGGCGGGGCGCGCCGAGCCCGAACACCGCCTGGAACAGCGCGTGCGCGTCGTCGTCCCCGGCGCACGAGGTGAACCACTGCGCCAGGTGCCGCAGCTGGCTCTCCCGGCTCACCCCGCCACGTCGCGCCTCGGTCACCCGGCGCAGCAGCGCCAGCACGGATCGGATCGCGGTGACCGTCGCGTCCTGCAGCCGCTCGGCCTCACTGTGCTCGCGCTCGGCGAACCAGTGCACGATGCCGGCCCACCGCTGCCGCCAGTCGTCGAGACGCGCCGCTGGGGAGCGGAAGAGGCGCTCGTCGGCCTCGGCGGCGTACCCGACCATCCGCTCCACACCGCTCGCAGCGGCCTTCTCCACCGCTTGGGCGAGCAGCGGCGCGTAGCGGCCGAGCTCGGCGGTGAACTCCCGCATGTGTGCGAGCAGGGCGTCCTTGTGCGCGAGGAACACCTCAGGCCGGGCGTCGTTGGTCCGCGCCAGATCACCGAGCATCAGATAGAAGCGGGCGGCCCGCTGCGCCATCTCGTTCAGCACGGAGTCCAGGCGCCCCAGCTTGCGGTACACCTCCTCGGCATCGCCCGCGGCGTTCGCCTCCGCCAGTGCGGCCAGGTCGGCGAGGATGTCCGGGAAGACCAGACGGGACAGTTGCGCGTCCTCCAGCGCCGCACCCACGACGTCCTCCACCGCCCGGTACGCGCGGTATCCGGCCTGGGTGAACTGGTACACGTAGTGCCGGTTGCGGTACTCGGCCAGGTTCGCCGCACGCGTTCCGTCATAGCTGCGGTCCAGCACCCGCCACTCGGCGAGGGCGTCGAGCAGCGGCTGTACGTCGCCGACCGCCGCCGCGCCGGGATTCTCGGCGGCCAGCCTGCCGATGAGTGCGGTCGCGTCCGAAGCGTGCAACAGCACCTGGTAGTTGGCCCGGCCCCGGTCGAACGCGCGCAGCAGCCACAGATACTCGTGCCGCTTCTCAGCGGCGGCGAAGTGGAACAGCCGCAGCCGGTCGTCGAGCGTTAACGCGTCGATACCGAAGGCGCCTCCGTCGTCGGTGCCCGGCACCGAAAGGTCCGGGGCCGGGGGCATCGAGGGTCGGGGATCGTCACTCACGGTCGCTGCGGCTTCCTCGCACGGCGGATCGTTGTCGGAGACTGCCCACCCAGTCTGCCGTGAGGGCACCCGCCTGCGGAAATCCCTCTCTCCAGCGGGGCGGCACGGGTAAACTCCGCGCACGCGCCTAAGCTGCCCGACGTGCACGGTCGTTCCGCCCAAGGTCTCTCGGACACATCCGGCCGGCGTCGGCACCAACTGGGTGCTCCGCCGGCTCAGAACCAGGCCGCCCGGCCACGGCTCGCCGAGCACCGGCGCCGGTCGTGACTCCCCCGGCGGCCTCGGTCGCCGCTCGCCCCACCCACCCGTCCACGTCCGCGGCTCCGAGAGCGCCATCGGACCGCACTTCACTGTCGCGCGGCAGTCCGGACCGCATTCCTGGAACCGACCACCCGCGCCTGACCCGACCCGCTCCAGCAGGGTGACAGGTCGTGCTGGACGAACTTTCGCAACGAGCCGCGGCTCTCCTGATCGGCAGCATCCTGGTGCTGCTGCCCACCAGCTCGGCGCTGGCCTCCGACGCCCAGGCCACCACGGCGGCCCACCAACCCCGGGCACACCCAGGCGCAGACCGCTACCGAGACCGAGCAGAATCAGACCTCCGCGGCAAGCACACCGGCTTCCCGCGCGACGTACGCGGTGCGCGAGATGCGGCCCGCAGAAAGCCTGTGGGGCATCGCCGAGCGGGAGTTGGGGGACGGCGAACGGTGGCGGGAGACCGCCGGCCTGAACGAAGGCCACACCATGGCCGACGGCACGGTCCTTCGCGCGAACAGCTTTCTGCAGCCCGGCCAGCAGCTTCAGATGCCCGACACCTACGCGGCCGCGGGAGGCGTCCGTACGCAGCTGGGTGACATCGCCCCGGCGGCCGACGAGAAGAACGAGCTCGTCGTCACGGTCCACCCGGGCGACTACCTGTCAAAGATCGCGGAGGAGGAACTCGGCGACGGCGCCGACTGACCGCAGTTGTTCGAGGCCAGCCGGGGCAAGCCGCAGCCGTACAACCTGCCCGCCATCACCGATCCGGGCATGATTTCGCGGGGCAGCAGGTCACGGTGCCCGAGGCCCGGCCCGGCCAGCAGCCTCAGGGCCCCGGCCAGGACGAGGAGCCGGGTAGCAAGCAAACGACTCCCCCAGCCGCGCAGAGCCCCGACTGCCAGACAATGAGCCCTTTCCAACCTGCCTCTGAAGTAGGGCGGTTGGGCTGACAACGTGGTGAAGCCCCTGGTAGATGGGTTTTCGACCAAGAGAACCGTCTC
>NZ_JBFAIQ010000079.1:0-10270 GCF_040654755.1 Streptomyces sp. NPDC050625 | reverse complement strand
GGGGGGCCACGGCGGGGGCCCGGCGCTGGCCGGGGTCGTCCACCCCCGCGGCCCACTCGGCGCGGCCGTGGCGGGGGGCGCCCCCGCCCTGCCGCCCGCCCCCGGCGGTGAGCAATTCCCGTTCGGCGGCGGCGGGCAGGTCGGCCGGCCAGGCCGCCTCCAGCGACCGCTGGATGGCCCGGTCGCCGGCTGCGCCCTCGCCATGCGGTGGCAGCGCCGAGGGGCTGGCCGGTGCTGTCGGCGTGCTGGCGGCTGCAGCAGTGGAGGGCACGCCTGTGTCGGCGGGGCCTGCGCTGGGGGAGAGCGGTGAAGTGGGCGGCTCGGGCGTGGCAGTGGGCGCGGACGCTGAGGAAGCGGGCGTGCCCGGTTGCTGTGGCACCGTGATGAGGGCCAGTCCAGCCGCGGCCAGGACCATGCTGGTGATCAACAGCAGGCGAGGTGAGCGTAGGGAAGATGGCGTGGTCACAGCAGGCGGGCTCCTCCCGCATAGCCGGACATGGCGTTGACCGAGTCCAGGCGGACGACGGTGCCGGGGCGGGCGGCGTTGATCATCTGGCCGCTGCCTGCGTAGATCCCGACGTGGTAGATGGTGGAGTCGCGGCCGGGGGCGTAGGCGTAGAAGACGAGGTCACCGGGTCTGAGCGCGCCGGTGCCGAGGCTGGCGGGGATGCGCCGGCCGGCACCGGCTTGCGCGGCCGCGGTGTGCGGCAGGCGGATGCCGGCCTGGGCGTACGCGTACATGGTCAGGCCCGAGCAGTCGAAGCCCTTGATGGTTGCGCCGCTTTTGCCGCTGGGTGAGCAGCAGATCCCGTACGACTTGCCGCTCGTGTTGCCGCCGCCCCAGGAGTACGGCACCCCTCGCTGGGAGAGCGCCGCGTCGATGACCGTGCGGACCTTCCCCGAGAGGTTCTTCAGGTCCGGTTCCTTGGCGGCCGCGGTGTACTGGTCGATCCAGCCCAGCACGTTGGCGACGTACTCGCCCGAGTGGTTGTACTGCCAGATCGCGGCTTTGAGGTGGGCGCGCTTGGTCAGGTCGCGGCCGCCTCCGCACAGGTAGATCGCGGCGCCGAGCGCGGCGTCGTCGGCGTTGTGCGGGTCGGCGATCTTGTCGCCGTTGCCGTCCTCGCCGGCCGACTCCCAGGTGGAGGGCATGAACTGGAAGGGGCCGACGGCTCGTTCGCCTTGGGAGGTGCCGTCCCACTTGCCGTGGTCGGTGTCGGGGAAGGCGGTGGTGTTGCCGCCGGTGCCGGAGCCGTTGAGGAGGACTCCGTAGATCTTCGGGCGGATGTCGCCGTTGTCGGCGATGTTGCGGCCGATGGCGTGGTTGGACTCGACCTTGGCGATCCCGGCGAGGATCGGCCAGTGCATGCCCTGGCACCTGGGCCTGTATGTCCCGACCTGTTGGGCGGCCTTCTTGTAGGCGGTCAGCATCCGGGCGGGGATGTCCGCAGCCGTGCCGCCGTCGGCGATGCCGCCGTCGTCCTGGATCCCGTTCTTCAACGCGACGTATGCGCTGATCGCGTTCGACACGGGGGCAGCGCAGCAGACGGCGGCGAACAGCAGGGCCACCCCCACACATGCCCACCGTCCGATGCGGCGTCGGGCCGCCCTCACTGGTCCTCACCGTCCTCGGCCCCGTCTTCGGTGCGCCACCGGGCCCGCATCCGGCGCAGTGCTTCGGCTTGCCGCATGTGCTCTTGCATGTCGGCCCGCGGCTGGGGAGTGCTGTTGTCCGGCAGCAGTGCGGCGGGCCCGTCGCTGAACCGCGGCCGTGCGGAGCCGGTGCCGCGCTGGGCCGGCGGTGTGCTCGGGGCGGGGCCGGCTGGTGTGGCGGATGAGGACGGCGGCTGGCGGCGTGCGGGTGTCGTTGCCGGCGGTGCACCGGCCGGGCGCGGGCCGGCGGGAGGCCAGGTGGTCGGGGTGGGCACGGTGCGGGCCGGGCGTGGGCCGGCGGGGGGCCAGGTAGTGCCGGGGTGTGCGCTGGTGGTGGGCAGGCGGCGCCCGGGGGCCGGTCCGCCGCCGGCGGTGGGCCCACCCATGGGGCTGCCGGGGGCGGGAGGCGGTGTGCTCGGCTGCTTGCGCGGGGCCGGTGACGGGGCGCGGCCAGAACGCCGCCAGGCGTCTGTGTCTTCGCGGATGGTGTTGCCCCAGACCTGTACCTGCTGGCGGGCGTCGTGGGTGTAGCGGGAACCGCGGGTGCTGGCGCGGCGGACTGTGGTCGGTAGCCCGACGGTTGCCCCGTACGCGGCCCGGCCGGCCCGGTGCAGGATGCGGTAGCCGCGGTAGCGGATGAGCCGGTTGTGGGCGCGGGTGGACAGCAGGGTGCGGTCACTGTTCTGGTCGTGCAGGACTTCTCCGGTGCGGCGGTCGATGATCTGCCCGTCCTGGTTGCGGTGCCGGTCGGGCGGACCGCCAGGGCGGCGGGGCCCACCGCCTGTGCCGACTGAACCGCCGTCTCCCTGCGGCGAATCCCCGGCGTGGGGGTCGCCGTCGGCGGTGGGCTTGCGCCACTTGGCCAGTTGCTCCCGGTCAGGCCGTCGGCCGATCAGCAGCCAGTGCGCGCCCTTGAGGCCGAGCCGTGTTCCCATCCCGCCCACGGCGGCTGCCGCGGTCAGCGGGGCGAGACCGCGCCCGGCTTCGGCCGTGGCGTCGGCGAGGATTGCGCCGGTGTCCACCGGCATGCCGGCGCCGTCGACCAGGGAGGTGAGGGCGCCCATCAGCCGCTGGCGGGTGCCGAGGATCCCGAACCGGCCGCCGCCGGTGAAGGCGCGCAGACCTGCGCCGTAGCCGCCCAGGGCGGCGGGGGAGTTCATGGCGAGGGCGGCGCCGAGTTCGCTGGTGTCGCCGGGCAGGTGGGTGCCGCCGACCTTGGCGTAGCGCATCCGCATGGCCATCCGCCGCCCGAAGGACGTGATGGCGGCAAGCAGGCGGCGGTGCCCGGCCGCGCCGGCGATGGCGAGGACGTCGATCAGCAGGATCCGCTCGACCATCAGGTCGGGGCCGTTCGTGATGGTGGCGTCGACGGCGATGCCGAAGGCCGGCACGAACGCGCAGATGCCCACCACGGCAAGGACGGCAATACCCCACAGCGACAGCCACTTCCACACCGACTGCCGGGCCGGTCCGGGAAGCATGCCCGCGATGAACGCGACTCCTCCGGCGGCCGCGGCGGCGGCGCAGATGCCCTGGGTGCCCAGCAGCACGATCGCGGAGGAGAGGAGCATGCCGCAGATGAACAGGGCGGCGATCAGCAGCAGGGCGGCGCCGCCGACCCGCCACCAGGTGGGCTTTTCGGCGTAGGCGGCGCAGGACGTGCCGACAGGGCCGGCCTTCTTCATGTCCGCGACGAAGGCGGCAAAGGAGCGGTCCTCGTCGGTGACGATCGCGTGGGAGTCGTCGAGGAGTTCACCACCGGGAGTCAGCTCCGGGAGAGAGTGTGAGTCGCTGCTGCCCTGCCCCTTGTCGACGTCGCGCTCGCAGTACTGTTTGGCCGGGCCGGGGAGCAGACTGCAGGCGTCCTTTGCCTTCTTTGAGGGGCCGTTTGGCAGGTAGCCGCCGGTGACCCACTTCAGGTGCACCGCATAGGCCTTGCGGTCGGCGGGTTTGGCCGGGTCGAGGATCCGCCCGTACTGCAGCAGCATGTACGGCTTGACGATCAAAGCGTTGGTGACCGAGTCCTGCAGGGGCCGGGCCACCTCCGCAGCCGAGACCGGCCCCTCGCCCTCCCGCTGAAGGCACTTGAGTTCCGCGTTGCCCGCCAGCCCTTTGCACGGGTCGAGGCTGGCGAGTTTGCCGCCCCAGTCGTAGGAGTTAACCGACTGCTGCGCGACCTCGGCAGCCACCTGCTGGGACTGCCCCAGCGGCCCGTCCCGGGAGAGCAGGGTGTCAGGGCGGACGAGAGCCGAGGCGGCGATCGCCCCGATGAGCAGAGTGAGGAAGATTTCGCCCAAGCCGCGGCCGACCCGCCCCCGCACGATCATGAACCCGGCGAAGACAAACGCCCACGCGAGCAGCAGCCCCTTCAGCCCCAGCGTGTCGACCACCACGGAGTCGTAGGTGTCAGCGACCTGCTGCGCTGGGCGGGTGAGGATCTTCAGCAGCGGGAAGCGGAAGGCCAGCTCGATGGCCCACCCGGCCAGGCCGACCAGCAGCCGGATCAGGGTGAACAGCCCGGACAGGGCGAAGGCCAGGGCCTGCGTTTTGAAGGCGACGATGGATCCGCCGTCGGCGTTCAGCTCGTACCCGTTGATCGGCACCCCTTCGGAGGAGGTGATGTTCAGCGGCGCGAGCAGGTCCCCGGTCTCGCTGTTGCTGCCGGCCGCGTAGACGACCTGCGTGTTCACCGCGAGGAACACGCCGGTGAGCAGCACGACGAAGCCGGCCGAACGCAGGGCCGCGCGCTCTGGACGGAACACGTCAGCGCCGCCTTTGCCCATCGGCGCCGCGCAGCCGCCACACCACGAAAGCACCCACACCTGCACCGACGGTGCCCAGCCTCCACGCCCCACTGGCCACGTCCTGATGACCGGCGGAGGCATTAGCCGCGGCACCGCGCTCGCAGTACGCCCTGGCCGGACCCACGCTCAAGGCACAAGGAGCGTGGCGCGCGGTGCGGGTGTCGGCGGCGATGGCCTGTCCGGTGTGCGGCCACCAGCCCTGCGGCATGCCCACCCCGAGGGCGAGCACGACCGCGACGACGACGGCGACCACGGTGAGAACGCCCGCGATCGCGGCCATGCACCGGGAGCGGTCCCAGGACAAAGGGGTCATCAGATGGTTTCCTTCGGACGGGTCTGAACGGCCTCACCGGGCAGTGGCTCCGGCACGCAGGGCGAGGCAGCGCTCGTGCGGCGCCCTGGCGTGGTGGTGATGGAGGTGGTGATGCGCTCGATGCGGGGGATGACAACCTTGATGCGGCCGGTGTTCTGCCGCGGGCAGGTCAGCAGGAACTCGCCCTCCCGGCCCGTCTGGCCCACGGGGGACAGGCCGGTGGTCACCAGCCGCCGCAGCTCACCGTCGTTCGGGTCGAGGCCGACGAACTCCAGGCCGCGACGGGCGCGTTCCCGGTCGGTGGTGCGGGCGAGCGCGCGGTAGGCCATCAGGCCTCGGTCGGGGCCGAGTTCCTCGGCGTCGTGCGAGCCCGCCAACAGGCCGGCGCCGTGCTTGCGGCCGTCGTGGAGGATCTCGTGGACCAGAGCGGTGCCTTCGGCGGACGAGGTCAGCCAGTACAGCTCGTCCAGGACCACCGCGGTGAACCGCTCGGGGTCCTCGAATGCGGTCTGCCGGGCGATCGCGGCGATCAGGTAGAGCACCGCCCGGCCGATCAGCGCTTCCAGCGGCTGCTGGTGCAGGACCTCCGGCTTGTCGAACGCGGCCTTCGGCGGCAGTTTCAGACCGGTCGTGGTGATCACGATCATGTCGGAGGCGCTGGAGGCGTCCAACCTGACCGGCGGCAGCGTCGGGTCGAAGACCATCCGGGCCAGGGAGTTGGTGGCGACGACCCGGATGAGGCCGGCGAGGGTGGCGGCCGCGTCCTGCCGTTTGCCCGCCTCGCTGGTGGCCATCTCCGCGAGGACCTCCAGCACGCGGTGCATGGACGGCTCCGGGCTGGCCGCGGCCTGCTCGACGGCATGGTGCAGAACCTCGCCGCTGGTGCTCATCGGGCCGATGCCGAGCTGGAGGGTGAGGTAGGACAGGGCGTAGTGCCGTCCCTCCGGGCCGTCGAACATCCGCAGCGGGTCGATCGACACCTCCGCCTGGGCGGCGTCGATGATCTGGACGCGGCCCTTGGCGGCGGTGCGGGCGAAGGTCGCCCACTCGCGGACCGGTGTGCGGTCGATGCAGATCGCGCAGCCGCCGCGCGCCCACACCGCCTCCGCGATCAGTTTCTGCAGCACGCTCTTGCCCGCACCGAGATCCCCGACGATGCCCATGGAGGCGGACGCATCGACCTTGGGCGCATCCGCCACGTTGATCATGACGGGGCGGGTCGTGCCGCAGTCCAGGTCGATGCCGAGGAACATCCCGTTCGGGTCGCCAACCTCCGCAGCGGTGAAAGCGCCGCCCAGTGCCCAGTCTTCGGAGACCTGGTGCTGGGTGAACTCCCGCACCCCACCCGGCCGTACGGTGCCGGGCAGTCCCAGGGTGAACAGGGCTTCCTGCAGGCCGGCCGGGCGCACCGCGCGGTAGTCGGCGCCGCCGAGCAGTGCGGCCAGGGCGCGGGCCCGGGCGTCACACACGGCGGCGGTCGGCCCCCACACGGTCAGCACGGTCACCGACTGCACCTCGACCTCCACGCTGGTGCGGGACAGGCGGGCGTCGAGCTCGCCCAGGTCGCGGGCGGCCTCGGTGAGCGAGGCGGGCATGCCGGTGGGGCGGGCGTCGTACTGGTCGGCCTGGTCGATGAGTTCGTTCTTCTTGCGCCGCACCTGGTCGCGGGCCTTCTCCGCGGGCACGAGCGTGAGGTCGACGGTGTAGTCGACGGGAAAGTCGAGCAGCTCCAGCTGGGCGAACAGGTCGGCGGCGTCCTGGCTGACCGCGGGCGGGCACTCGGCCAGCGCCAACTGCGCCTGGTAGCCCACACCGGTGTCGGACTCGACCTGCAGCCAGCGCCGCCCGAGCGGTGAGCCGGTGTTCAGACGCCACCAGGCCTTGCGGCCCGACCGGGTGATCCGGCCCGCGCTCTTGAGCTCGTCGACGTCGTCGAGGTCGGGGTCGATGCCGCCTTCCTGCAGGCGAACCTGGCCCAGATCGGCGTAGCTGGGGGAGCGCAGCACCCCGTTATGGAGCTGCCCGCCGTACATCTCGCTGGTCTCGGCCTCCGCCAGCAGCGGCTCGGCGAGGCCGCGGTGCAGGGCGTGCTGGATCATCCACACGATCTCCGCCGGGCGGGCCGGGCAAAAAGCGATGCCGCCGGCGAGCGCGGCCTCCACCCGGGAAGCCTGCTCGCGATACGCGCTCACCTCGCGCCGTGCCACCGGCACCGGCCGGATGCCCAGCATCGGCGCGACCTCGGCCCACGCCGCGCCCAAGGACGCCGACACCTGCAAGCCGGTGGTCTCGGTCTGCAGGGGCACGGCCAGCCACAGGGTGCGGCGGTGCATCTCCTGGTCGTCGAGCAGATCCAGGGTGGCCTCGACGTTCTCCACCCACCGGTGCCGGCCCGCACCCGGGACCTGCTCGGCGGGCTCGATGCCCTCGATCATCCTGAGGGCGATCTCGCCCGGGTCGACCTGGGCGCACATGCCGTACAGGCGCGGGGCCCCGGACAGCGAGCGCACCAAGTGGGTGATCTTTGCCAGCTGTTCGTCGCGGACGGCGGCGGGAACGTAGGTGCCCTGGACGGTCTCCTCGCGGCGACCCTGCGCGTCCGGGCCCGGGTGCAGGCGGTAGACGGCCCACACGCTGCCCTGCGTCGACCACACCAGATGCCCGGCGATGTGACGGAACGGAACCCTCAACGCGAACCCCCCTGCTGGACAAGGGCGAGCAGCTGCTGCACACCCGACACCGGCCCCACTGCCGTGGGAGCAACCGGCTGGGTGCGGCGGGGTGCAAACGCGCGGCCTGCGGCCGGGCCCGGGTGCGGGTGCGGCGCCCGGGCTGCACGCCGCTGAACGGCAGGGGAAGGCGCGGCTGGCGCAGCCAGGAGGGGCGCTGGCGCGGGGGTGCCCTCGATGGTGAAGCCGCCGAGCAGCGGGTGGGGAGCGCGGTCGCGGGCGGCCCGCCCGCCGATCCGCCCTCCCCTCGGCTGCCAGCCGAGCATCATCCAGCCCACCGCGGCTTGCATCGGGGCCCGGCCCCGGATCTTCGGCCTGCGCACGGCCCAAACGGCCAGCAGCCACGCGATGATGGGGACCGGCCCCATCCACGACCACCAGCCGATCGTCTTGATCAGGAGGAAGCCGCCGCCGACGGCGACCGCGATCTGCGCAGGCGTGTACGGGCCGAGGGGGATCCTCCAGTCGGCGACCTTGCCCAGCACCCAGGGATGGCGGCGGGCTGCGGTGTAGAAGCGGCCTACCCGTGCCGCGGCCGCGCTCACAGCGAGCCCCCGACGCCCAGCGAGTGTGCACGGGAGGAGGGGAGGCCGGACTGGACGATGCCGGGGACGGCGGGTGCGCCCTTGGACGGGTGCTTCACCTCGTCCTCGAACAAGTTCGCCAGGTCGTTGCGCGAGTTGTACAGACCCAGCGCGATCACCATGAGGAGCAGGGCGCCGATCCCGGCCTTGAGGCTGAACCTCTGGATCATGATCACGACGACGAGACAGACGAGACCGGCCTCCAGGCCCTTGGTCGCCCACTCCTTGAACATGTCGATCCACGAGTCAACGAGATCGTTGAGCTGCCCGGCGAGCGTCAGACTGTGCACCGTGCTCACCGGGCACCCCCGTCCTGCGCGGTCCCGGACCCCACAGCGGCGACTTCCCACCGGCCCGAGTGGGCCTTGAGCGTGAGTTCGTACGCCAGCGGCCACCGACCGCCGGTGTCCCGGGCTTCCACGGAGGCGAGGACACGCACCGCCGTGCCGTCGGCCGGCACCTTCCCGTCGGCCGCGGCTTCCTCGACGGCCAGCACCTGCTCGACGGAGACCGCGGTGTACGGGGCGGGGGAGACGGCGGTGAGCTGCACGCCGGGCGCGAGGTAGCGGTCGACCTCCCCGGCACCGGTCAGATAGGCCGCGAGGAACTCTCTCACGGCGGTGGACAGATCACCCATCGGGACGGTCACGCCATACGGCGACTTCGGCACCTCGGCCCGCACCGGGCCGGCGACCACGCCCGGTGCGCCGGTCACCGCGAAGGAGGTGCCCGCACGGCCGGCGGCCACCGGCACGAGGTAGTAGCGCACCGATCCGTCGGCGTACTGCGCAGCCACGGTCACCGCCCACGCACCGGCGCCGCGCTGTGCACTGCGCACCGCGGTCACGGACTCCGGCTTTGACTGCGCACCCGCTGCCGGGGCGGGCAGCTCGACGGCCGGCGCCATCGACTGCGCAATGCGCGCCTGCGCAGTCGTCGTGTCATCGGCGCTGCTGCGTAGCCATACGCTGACGAACACCTGCGCATAGCCGGCCGGGTCGGCGGCCGCCGCGGTGCGTACAGCGGTGTGCTCGGCCGGGGTGGCCGCCTCGACCGTGGTCGGGGTGGAGGAGACGGCGACGGCCAGGGCGACGGGGCCGGCCGCGATGACCGTCCAGACCGCCAGGCGCGAGAGGCGTACGCGGCGCCGCATAGCCTCGAGTCGGGCGCCCGCCGCCATCGGAGCAGCAGCCTGGCTCTGTGAGGCCTGCTTGCCAGGGGACATGGTCAAACTCCCAGGTCAGAACGTGTGATTGCTGACCTTGAGAAAACCCGCCGGCCCCGACCAGACCACCGACCACGAACCCCCGACCATGGTCACGATCGGGACACGAAGTCCATGGTCGGCCCGACCATGACCCGACCATGGGCCAACTGCGAGCCGGCGGCGGGCCATCGCGTCCGGCGTACATTCCCCGGACCGGCGACCGCCGTGCGATCACCTTGGCGCCCGGCCACAGGCCCGGACACCGATGCGCAGACGGAAGCCGGCCGGGCCGCGACAGACGCCTGCGCAGTGCGCCAGGCGGACCTGCGCAAGAGAAGAGCAAGAGCCCTCGGGCGGACTGCGCAGCCGCCCGGCACCACTCGACTGCGCAGGATCCCCGGGCCGGTTGCGCAGCCCGATTGCGCAACGCCCGTGCGGGGCTGGGCAGTCGGCTGCGCAAGCACTGACCGCCTGGGCTGAAGGCGCCGTGGTCGGCCCGACCATGAGCCCGACCACGGCAGCCAGACGGCTCCGTTGCCGGATCGTGACCGATGGTCAGGGCTCGTGGCCGTCAGCCTGGTCGGGGTCGGCGGGTGAGCTGACGCCATGGAACACACGCACGACTTCACACCCACGCCCCCCGGCCGCCCTACCCTGGCGGGTCCGATGGGCCGCCGTGGCCGTTGCGCGCGGCATGCGTCGGGGACACGGCGGTGAGCCGCTTCGGGACGGGGATCCGCCGGGGCGTGATGGCGGCCGATCAGTTCACCCAGATCGCCAACGCACTGTTCCGTGACGCCGGGCTGTCGTTCAAAGCGAAGGGGATCTTCGGGTGCGTCTCTACGCACAGCAACGGCTGGCAGGTGACGGTCACCGACCTCGTCGGCCTGGGCCCGGACGGACGCGAAGCGGTACGCACCGGCCTGCGGGAGCTCGAGGCACACGGCTACCTGATCCGTGAACGCCTGCGCCGCCCGGAC
>NZ_JBFAIQ010000078.1:0-10386 GCF_040654755.1 Streptomyces sp. NPDC050625 | reverse complement strand
GAGCAACGCCTCCCGGTCCCGGCCCAGCACCACCGCACGGTGCTCAAACGACGCCCGCCCCGCAGCCAACGAGAAGGCGACGTCCACCGGACGCAAGTCCGGCGTGGCACCGGCCAGCCGTCCAGCCTGCTCCGCCAAGGCGGAGGCGGACTTCGCCGACACCACCCACGGCACCAGACCATCACCCGCGGGCTCCACGGCAGGCGACTGCTCCTCAACCGGCCCCTGCTCCAGCACCACATGCGCGTTGGTGCCACTGATACCGAACGACGACACCGCCGCACGCCGCGGCCGATCCAGCTCCGGCCACACCTGCTCCTCCGTCAGCAGGCTGACGGCCCCGGAGGACCAGTCGACGTGCCGCGACGGCTCCCCCACATGCAGCGTGCGCGGCATGACTCCATGGCGCATCGCCAGCACCATCTTGATGATGCTGGCGGCACCGGCGGCGGCCTGGGTGTGCCCGAGGTTCGACTTGATCGAGCCGAGCCACAGCGGCCGGTCCTCCGGGCGGTCCTGTCCATAAGTGGCCAGCAGCGCCTGAGCCTCGATCGGGTCGCCCAGCGTCGTACCCGTACCGTGCGCCTCCATCAGATCCACATCCGCAGCCGTCAGCCGGGCACTGGCCAGCGCCTGGCGGATGACGCGCTGCTGGGACGGGCCGTTGGGCGCCGTCAGACCATTCGACGCACCGTCCTGGTTCACCGCACTGCCCCGCACCACGGCCAGCACCTTGTGGCCATTGCGCCGCGCGTCCGACAGCCGCTCCACCACCAGCAGACCCACACCCTCGGCCCACCCCGTCCCGTCTGCATCGTCCGAGAACGACTTGCACCGGCCGTCGGGCGACAACGCCTTCTGCCGGCTGAAGTCGACGAACAGGCCGGGCGTGGTCATCACCGTGACACCGCCCGCGAGCGCGAGGGTGCACTCGCCGTTCCGCAGCGCCTGCGCGGCGAGGTGCAGGGCCACCAGCGACGACGAGCACGCCGTGTCCACGGTGACGGCCGGGCCCTCAAGACCGAAGGCGTACGCCACGCGGCCGGACATCACGCTCGCGGCGCTGCCGGTCGCCAGGTATCCGGCGCTCTCCTCCGGTGCTCCCACCACGTACGCGGCGTAGTCCTGTGCGTTGCTCCCCACGAACACACCGGTCCGGCTGCCCAGCAGGGTCGACGGGTCGATTCCCGTACGCTCGAACGCCTCCCACGCCGTCTCCAGCAGCAGCCGCTGCTGCGGGTCCGTCGCGGCCGCCTCGCGCGGGCTGATCCCGAAGAACGCCGCGTCGAAGTCCGCGACTCCGGAGAGGAAGCCGCCTTCGCGGGTGTACGACGTGCCGTGGTGGTCGGGGTCCGGGTCGTAGAGGCCGTCCACGTCCCAGCCGCGGTCGGTCGGGAAGCCGGAGATCACGTCCGCCCCGTCGGCCACCAGCCGCCACAGGTCCTCGGGGCTGCCGACACCGCCGGGGAAGCGGCAGGCCATGCCCACGATCGCGATGGGTTCGTCGGCGACGGCCGCCATCGAAGGCTCGGGCCGGGCCGCGTCGGCGATCCCCACCAGATCGCCGAGAAGATATCGCGCCACGGCCAGCGGGCGGGGGTGGTCGAAGACCAGCGTGGCGGGCAGCTTCAGTCCGGTGACCGCGCCGAGCCGGTTGCGCAGCTCCACCGCCGTCAGCGAGTCGAAACCCAGCTCCTTGAACGCCCGGTCGGCGGCGACCGCGTCCGGTCCCGCGTGGCCGAGGACGGCAGCGACCTCGGTACGGACCAGGTCGACGAGAAACCGTTCGCGTTCGGGCTCCGCCATGCCCAGCAGCTGACGGGCGAAGGCGGAGGAGCCCTCGCCGCCTGCGGCCGTACGCCGGGAGGGCCGGATCAGTCCGCGCAGCACGCTGGGCACCGCCTCGGTCTGCCGGCGCACGGCACTCCAGTCGAAGGACGCCGGCATGACGGCCGACGGGTCAAGCCGCAGCGCCGCGTCGAAGAGGGCCAGCCCCTCCTCGGCGCTCATCGCCTTGAATCCCATGCGGGCCATGCGACGGCGGTCCGCCTGGCTCAGCTCCCCGGTCATGTCGCTGGACGGGGCCCACAGGCCCCATGCCATCGACACACCCGGCAGGCCCTGCGCCCGGCGCGCAGCGGCCAGGGCGTCCAGGAAGGCGTTCGCCGCCGCGTAGTTGCCCTGCCCCGGGCCGCCCAGTACACCGGCGGCCGAGGAGAACAGCACGAACGCCGACAGGTCCGACTCCCGCGTCAGCTCGTGCAGATGCCACGCCGCGTCGGACTTCGCCCGCAGCACCTCGTCGACCTGCTCGCCCGTCATCGAGGTGATGGTCGCGTCCCGCAGCACACCGGCCGTGTGCACCACCGCCGACAGCGACACCCCGGCCAGCACATCCGCCAGCGCCTGCCGGTCGGACACGTCGCACGCCACTACATCGACCTGGGCACCCAGCGACGCCAGTTCCTCGGCCAGTTCCCCGGCGCCCGGCGCGCTGGGGCCACGGCGGCTGACGAGCAGCAGGCGCCGCACACCCCACCGCCGCACCAGATGGCGTGCCACCAGCCCGCCCAGTGTGCCCGTACCGCCGGTGATCAGTACGGTGCCGGCCGTCGGCCACTCCTGCGTCTCACCCTCACTGTCACCGGGCACGGCACGCGCCAGCCGGGCCGCCAGCACCCGGCCGCCCCGTATCGCCAGCTGGTCCTCATCGACGACGGCGGACGGCACGGTCTCCGGACCGGCCGCCTCGTCCAGGTCCACCAGCACCACCCGGCCCGGGTGCTCGCTCTGCGCCGAACGCACCAGGCCCCACACGGTGGCGGCGGCGACGTCGGGCACGTCCTCGTCGGGGGCGGTGCTCACCGCGCCGCGGGTGACCAGCACGAGTCGGGACTCGGCCAGTTCCGGCAGGCTCAGCCACTGCTGCAGCAGGGGCAGCACCGTACGGGCCGTCTCGCCCGCGGCCCGGTAGACCACGATGTCCGGTGCCGGGGTGCCGGCCTCGACAGCCTGCCGCAGCTCCTCGACATCGGCGAAGTCGTCACCCAGCACCACCGGCGTCCGGGTCTCCCCCGTATCCGCGGGTGTCCACTCCAGGCGGAACAGCGAGTCACCGCCCACGGCACGCGCCGCCACCTCCACCCGGCGGGACACGACGGACTCCACGGCCGCGACCGGGGCGCCGGCACCGTCGGCGAGCTGCACGGCGCCGTCGGCCGTGACCCGCACCCGCAGGACCGATGAGCCGACCGCGAACAGCCGCACACCCGACCAGTCGGAGGGCAGCGTGATGCCACCGGTCCCACTGGTCCCACCGGTCTCGTCGTCCGTCGCGCTGTCGGCGTTCGCCGTCGTAAGGTGCAGGGCCGCGTCGAGCAGCGCCGGGTGCAGGCCGAACTGCGCCGCCTGTCCGGCGGAGTCGGCGGGCAGCGCCACCTCGGCGAAGAGCTCGGCGCCCTGCTGCCAGGCCGCCCGCAGGCCCTGGAACGCCGGACCGTAGCCATAGCCCCGGTCGGCGAGCCGCTCGTACAGGCCGTCGACCGGCACCGGCTGGGCCCCCGCGGGCGGCCACTGGGCCAGGTCGAAGGAGGGGGTGTTCGTGTCCGAGCAGACGGCCAGAACGCCGGACATGTGCTGGACCCACCCCTGCACGTCGTCGGCGCCCTCGACGCGCGAGTACACCGCGACCGCACGGCGGGCGTCTTCGGGAGCGCCCAGGACGAGCTGCACCTGCACACCGCCCGACGCGGGCAGCACGAGCGGCGCCCGGAGGGTCAGCTCCTCAACGACATCGCAGCCGACCTCGTCACCCGCGCGCAGCGCGAGTTCGACGAAAGCGGCGGGCGGGAGGACGACCTCGCCCGCCACGGCGTGGTCGGCGAGCCAGGCGTGCGTGTGCAGGGAGAGCCGGCCGGTGAGTACGGCGCCGTCGCTGTCGGCCAGCCGGACGGCGGCGCCGAGCAGCGGGTGCCCCAGCGCGCCGAGGCCGACCGCGCCGATGTCGCCGCTGCCCGGCTCCTCCGGCAGCCAGTAGCGCTCGTGCTGGAAGGCGTATGTCGGCAGCTCCGCCCGGCGGCCGCCGTCGAACGTGGCGGTCCAGTCGACGGCCGCACCGTGCGCGTGCGCCTCGGCCAGGCTCGTCAGCAGCCGGTACGGCTCCTTCTCCGCGCGGCGGAGCGTGCCGATGGCCGCCACCCGCCGCTCCAGCCGTTCGGCGTTCTGCTGCACCGCGCCCGTGAGCACGGGGTGCGGGCTGACCTCGATGAACAGCTCGTTCCCCGCCTGTATCGCCGCCTCCACCGCGGCGTCGAACCGCACCGGCTGCCGCAGGTTGCGGTACCAGTAGCCGGTGTCGAGCGTGGTGGTGTCGGTCGGCCCGGTCTGACCCGAGGACGCGTCGTGGTCGACCGACCCGTCCGCCGCACCCACCGTGGAGTAGAACGGCACCCGCCCGGCCAAGGGCCGGATCCCGGACAGCGCCGTGGCCAGCTCGTCGCGCAGTTGCTCGACGTAGGCGGAGTGCGAGGCGTAGTCCACGGCGATCCGCCGGGCCCGCACCCCGTCGGCCTTGTAGCTCGTCACCAGCGCGTCGAGTGCGTCGGGGGAGCCGGAGACGACCACCAGCTCGGGCCCGTTGACCACGGCCACCTCAAGGCCGTTGTCGAGGGCGGTGATCCGCGTCGCGACCTCCGCCGGCGGTGCCGCCACGGAGACCATGCCGCCCTGGCCGGAGAGACGCAGCAGGGAGCGGCTGCGCAGGGCGACGACCTTCGCGGCGTCCTCCAGCGACAGCGCTCCGGCCACGCAGGCGGCGGCGATCTCGCCCTGGGAGTGGCCCACGACGGCGGCCGGGCGTACCCCGTAGGACTCCCAGACCGCCGCCAGCGACACCATCACCGCGAACAGCACCGGCTGGACGACGTCCACGCGCTCCAGCGCCTCGGGGTCGGCGTCATGGACCACGTCCAGCAGGGACCAGTCGGTGTGCGGGGCCAGCGCCGCCGCGCACTCGGCCATCCGCTCGGCGAAGACCGGCGAGCTGTCCAGCAGCCCGCGAGCCATGCCCACCCATTGCGAGCCCTGGCCGGGGAAGACGAACACGGGACCGCCGGAGACCTCCTCGCCCCGGACCACACCGGCGGCGGACCGGCCCTCGGCGACGGCTTCGAGACCAGCCAGCAGCTTGCCGCGGTCGTGGCCAACGACGACGGCGCGGTGCTCGAACTGGGTTCGCTCCGCCAGCGAGAAGCCGACGTCCACGGTGCCGAGTCCGGCGACGGAGCCGACGAGCCGCCGTGCCTGCTCGGCGAGTGCCGCCGCGGTACGGGCCGACAACAGCCACGGCACCGGGGTGTCCGTGGCGGGCTCCGGTGCGGACGCCTCCCCGGCTGTCTCCACGGAGGTTTCCTCGGCCGTTTCCGCGGACGGTTCTTCGGACGGTTCCTCGTCCGGTTCCTTGACGGGGGCCTGCTCCAGGATGACGTGGGCGTTGGTGCCGCTGATCCCGAACGACGACACCGCCGCACGCCGCGGCCGATCCAGCTCCGGCCAGGCCCGCTCCTCCGTCAGCAGACCGACCGCACCCGCCGACCAGTCGACATGCCGCGACGGCTCCCCCACGTGCAGGGTGCGCGGCATGACCCCGTACCGCATCGCCATCACCATCTTGATCACACTGGCCACGCCCGCCGCGGCCTGGGTGTGGCCGAGGTTCGACTTGATCGAGCCGAGCCACAACGGCCGGTCCTCCGGCCGGTCCTGGCCGTAGGTGGCGAGCAGCGCCTGAGCCTCGATCGGGTCGCCCAGCGTCGTACCCGTACCGTGCGCCTCCATCAGATCCACATCCGCAGCCGTCAGCCGGGCACTGGCCAGCGCCTGCCGGATGACACGCTGCTGCGACGGGCCGTTGGGCGCCGTCAGACCATTCGACGCACCGTCCTGGTTGACGGCCGAGCCGCGCACGACCGCCAACACCCTGTGGCCGTTGCGGCGCGCGTCCGAGAGCCGCTCGACGACCAGCAGACCCACACCCTCGGCCCACCCCGTGCCGTCGGCCGCGTCGGAGAACGACTTGCACCGGCCGTCGGGGGCAAGGCCCCGCTGGCGCGAGAACTCCACGAACGTCTGCGGCGTCGCCATCACCGTCACACCGCCGGCCAGCGCCAGATCACACTCGCCGTTCCGCAGCGCCTGCGCGGCGAGGTGCAGCGCGACCAGGGACGACGAGCAGGCGGTGTCCACCGTGACGGCCGGACCCTCGAACCCGAAGGTGTACGAGACACGGCCGGAGGCCACACTGCCCGCGTTGCCCGTGGACAGCATCCCCTCGAAACCCTCGGGCGTGCGGTGCAGCCGCAGGGCGTAGTCGCCGTACATCAGCCCCGCGAACACCCCCGTACGGCTGCCGCGCAACGCGGTCGGGTCGATCCCCGTACGCTCCAGCGCCTCCCAGGCCGTCTCCAGCAGCAGTCGCTGCTGCGGGTCCGTCGCCATCGCCTCACGGGGACTGATCCCGAAGAAGCCGGCGTCGAACTCCGCCGCCTCATGCAGGAAACCGCCGTGCCTGCTGTACGACTTCCCGACGCTCTCCGGATCCGGGTCGTACAGCCCCTCCACGTCCCAGCCACGGTCGGTCGGGAACTCCGAGATCGCGTCCCCGCCCTCGGCCACCAGCCGCCACAGATCCTCAGGCGACGCGATGCCACCCGGATACCGGCACGCCATCCCCACGATCGCCACCGGCTCGTCTCCGGCGGCCTCGGCCCTTTGGAGACGCTGGCGGGTCTGCTTGAGTTCCCCGAGCGCAGCCGCGAGATACTGACGGAGCTTTTCTTCCTCGGCCATCTTTCGCCTTCCTCGTGATCAGGCTTGCGAGCGCTCGTCGTCCTGGAAAATGCCGAATTCGCTCTCGGCGATCGCGAACAGTTCGTCGGTGGTGGCCAACTGCAGCCGCTCGGCGTCCTGTTCGCCCTCCGCCGCGTCACCGTCCGCGGAGGTCGCGCTTGCCGTGAAGCTGTCCACGCCAAGACCGGCGAGGATCATCTGGAGGCGGGCCGTGAGCTTCGCCCGCCAGGCGTCGTCGGCGGACCGGGCTGCCAGGGCGGCTTCGAGCCGGTCGAGTTGCCGCAGTTCGTCCGGTCCGTCGGGGGTCTGATCCTTGAGTGTTTCCGTACGGACGAATCCCGCGAGTGCGGCGGGCGTCGGATAGTCGAAGACGGCGGTGGCCGGCAGCCGCAGCCCGGTGGCCGTGTTCAGCCGGTTGCGCAGTTCCACCGCCACCAGCGAGTCGAAGCCCAGCTCCGAGAACGGCCGCTGCGGTTTGACGGCCTGGGGTGACGCGTGGCCGAGCACCGTGGCGATGTGTCCCAGAACCAGGTCCAGTACGGCCTTCTCCTGCTCCTCGGGACCGAGTTTCGCCAGTCGGCTCCGCAGTTTCGCCGCGCCGTCGACGGCCCGCCGGGCCGGCACGGCGAACAGGCCGCGCAGCATCGCCGGGAGTGCCCCCGCCGCCGCCTGGGAGCGGAGCGCCGCCGTGTTCATCCGCACGGGGACCAGCAGCGGCAGGCCCGAGGAGCGGGCGCTGTCGAAGAGGCGCAGCCCTTGGTCGGCGGACAGCGGCAGGACACCGCCCCGGTTCAGTCGGGCCCGGTCCGTCTCGTCGAGGGTGCCGCTCATGGTGCTCTCCGACGCCCACAGGCCCCAGGCGAGGCTGGCACCGGGCAGACCGGCGGCCTGCCGCTGGTGGGCCAGGGCGTCCAGGAAGGC
This sequence comes from Streptomyces sp. NPDC050625, assembly GCF_040654755.1. Taxonomy (NCBI): domain Bacteria; kingdom Bacillati; phylum Actinomycetota; class Actinomycetes; order Kitasatosporales; family Streptomycetaceae; genus Streptomyces; species Streptomyces sp. NPDC050625. The sequence continues at coordinate 2,619 of NZ_JBFAIQ010000078.1, read as the reverse complement.
GTTGGCCGCGGCGTAGTTGCCCTGGCCGGGACCGCCCAGCACACCCGAGACCGAGGAGAACAGGATGAACTCCGCGAGGTCCAGCTGTGCCGTCAGCTCGTGCAGGTGCCAGGCGGCGACGGCCTTGGGGCGAAGGACCGTGTCCAGCCGCTCCGGGGTGAGCGAGGTGAGGATGCCGTCGTCCAGCACGCCCGCCGTGTGGATGACGGCGGTGAGCGGGTGCTCGGCCGGTATGTCCGTGAGGAGCTTCTTCAGGGCTTCCCGGTCAGTGATGTCGCAGGCGGTGACGGTGACCTCGGCGCCGAGGGCGGCCAGGTCTGTCCGCAGCCCGTCAGCGCCCACCGCGTCGGGGCCCCGGCGGCTCACCAGCAGCAGGTGCCGGGCCCCGTTCCGGGTGACCAGGTGCCGGGCGACGAGTGCGCCGAGCGTACCGGTGCCGCCGGTGATGAGGACGGTGCCGTCCGGGTCGAACGTCCTCGGCCCCGCGGACTGTTCAGCTGACTGCTCCGCGGACTGCCTCGCTGACTTCCCCGCGGACTGTTCCGTGGACGACAGACGCGCGATGCGCGGGGCGTACATGGCGCCGTCGCGCAGCGCCAGTTGTGGCTCTCCGGTGGCCTGCGCCTCCGCCAGGGAGGAACCGTCGGCCTCGTCGAGGTCCAGCAGGAGGAACCGGTCCGGGTTCTCCGACTGCGCGCTGCGGATGAGGCCCCACACGGCCGCGCCGACGAGGTCCCGGACCTCCTCACCGGGCCGCGTGGCGACGGCCCGGCGGGTGAGCACGGCCAGCCTCGAGGAGCGGAACCGCTCATCGGCCAGCCACTCCTTGGCCAGGGCCAGGACGTCCGCCGTGACGGCGCCCAGCCGCTCGGGGCCGCCGCCATCGACGGGGAGGAGCACCATGTCCGGCGCCTGCTCCCCAGCGCCGACCGAGGCGAGGTCGGCGAAGACCTCGGCCCCCTCCGGCGCGGTGCCGAGGCCGCCGACCGCGGCCCACCGCTCCTCCGGGCGTGCGCCGGAGGACGGCACCGGCTGCCAGGTCAGACGGAACAGCTCGTCGCTGCGCACCGCCGCCACCAGCGCCTCCGTCGACACCGGGCGCGCGGTCAGGGTGCCGACCGACGCGACCGGCGCCCCGGACATGTCGGCGACGGCCACCTCCAGCGCGTCGGGTCCGGTGCTCGACAGCCGCACCCGCAGCTCCGAAGCCCCTGCCGCGTACAGGCGTACGCCCGCCCAGGAGAACGGCAGGAGGATCTCCGTTCCCGGTTCGGACCGCAGGATCATCGGGTGGACGACGGAGTCGAGCAGAGCGGGGTGGATGCCGAACTCGGCCGCCCCTTCCGCGGCCTCGGCCGGCAGGGCGACCTCGGCGAACACCTCGCTCCCCTGCTCCCAGGCCGCCTTGAGTCCCTGGAACACGGGCCCGTAGCCGTAGCCGCGTTCGGCCAGCCGCTCGTAGACCCCGTCGAGGTCCACCGGGCGGGCGCCCGGCGGCGGCCACTGCGTCAGGTCGAAGCCGGCGTCCCCGTCGTCCCCGCTGGCGGTCAGCGCTCCCTCGGCGTGCCGGGTCCACTCGCCGGACGTCAGTTCGTCGTCGACCCGGGAGTACAGCTCGACCGTACGGCGTCCGTCGGCGCCGGTCTCGGCGCCGACGCGCAGTTGCAGCTGTACGGCGCCTGTCTCCGGGAGCACCAGCGGCGCTTCGATGGTCAGGTCCTCCAGGACGTCACAGCCGACCTCGTCACCCGCGCGCAGAGCCAGTTCCACAAACGCGGTACCCGGCAGCAGCACGGCGCCACCGACGGCGTGCTCGGTCAGCCACCGGTGGGTGTGGCGCGACAGCCTGCCGGTCAGTACGGTCCCGCCGTCGCTGCCGGCGAGACCGACCGCCGCCGTCAGCAGCGGATGGTCCGCCGTCCGCAGGCCCGCCGAGGTGACATCCGCCGTCTCCCGGAGCGTGGCGTCCAGCCAGTACCGCTGGCGTTGGAAGGCGTAGGTGGGCAGCTCGACCCGTCGCGCGCCGGTGCCGTCGAACGGGACGGACCAGTCGACGTCCGCGCCATGGACGTATGCCTGGGCCAGGCTCGTCAGCAGCCGCCCGTGGTCGTCCTCGTCCCGCCGCAGCGTGCCGAGCGCCACCGCCGTGGCGTCCAGCGACTCGGCCGTCTGCTGCACCGCGCCCGTCAGCACCGGATGCGGACCGACCTCGATGAACAACCCGTGACCGGCGGCCAGCGCCGCCCGCACGGCGGCCTCGAAGCGCACCGGCTCCCGCAGATTCCGCCGCCAGTAACCGGCATCCATCGTGGACGTGTCCAGCAGGTCGCCGGTCACCGTCGAATACAACGGCACCCCGGCCGCACGCGGAGACAACGACGCAACCGCCGCCGCCAACTCCCCGCCGATCCCCTCCATCTGGCTGGTGTGGAAAGCGAACTCGTCGCTGACCTGACGGACACGGATACCGTCCCGCTCACAGGCTTCCCTGAACCCGGCCACCTCCGCCGGCTCACCGGCTACCACGACGGACGCGGGCCCGTTCTCCGCCGCGATCTCCAGCCCACCCGACAGCCGCTCCCGCACCAGCCCGGCCGACAGGGCCACCGACACCATCGC
>NZ_JBFAIQ010000077.1:0-10996 GCF_040654755.1 Streptomyces sp. NPDC050625 | reverse complement strand
GACATCCCACGGCTTCGGCCGCGCCACCCCGCACCCCCGGATCATCGCTCCTGGAGTGATCCAACCATCTCGAAGATCATTTCGTTAGGAGTTCTAAGAGCCCGAGATCGTGCACAACATGGCGGCGAGCTGCCGTTGATTCGGAATCGCGCCTCAGACGCGCCAAGTATGCCCCGAACTGCCGTCGCCGTTCATCCGTCACCCGCTGGCCCCCTCTCCCTTCCAGTGTGGCCCCTCCCTGGCCCCCTGCGCGGCTCTTCTCCCAGGTCTGCCCCGAACGATTCGATGGAGCTTCCGGAAAAGCCGGACCCCCGCAACCGTGGCGACGGCCCGGGGGCATGGCCATCAACCCCGGGAGGTTGACGACATGGCACAAGCTTTCGCGACACTGGGCGTCTTGGTGCTGAGGTTCTTACTGGCTGCGGGAGGACGCCACCGGGCGCCAGACGCACGCCCCGTCGCGTCGGCACCGGACACACCGACTACGCATCTCCCGTGTGTGCCTGTGCTGCGGAGTGAGGACATCGGGCTTGTTCGCCCCTACCTCGTCGCGTATGAGCGACGCCAGGCGGAACGGCGGCAACGGGCACGGCGGTGCGCGTTGGTGCTGGTGACGTACGGCGTCTACATCAGCCCCCGCCGGATTCACGGCGTGGAGGTGACGGCCTGATGAGCTACGACCGGCGGTGGTCCACCGCCTGACGTCGGCCAGAAAGGCGCTGAAGGGATGTGGCGGAGCGGTGCCGGATGGTGGAGCTGAGCTGGGACGGGTGGCTGGTCCCGCAGATCGCCAGCGAGCTGAGGTGCGGTCAGAAGACGGTGCGCCGCTGGCTGCACCGCTTCAACCACTTGGGCCTGGAGGGGCTGGAGGATCTGGGCGGGCGGGGCCGCAAGCGAAGGATCACCGAAGCCGAACGCTCGAGGATCGTCGGCCTGGTCAAGCAGACCCCGCCCGGCCGACTCGAGGTGCAGCCGTCGAACGAGTCAGGGCCCTCGGAGTGGACCTTTGCCACGCTGGTCGCCGCGGCCCGGGACCTGGGCATAGAGGTCAGCCGCGCTGTCCCTCCGATCATGTCCCGCCGTCCGGACCGTCCGGCCGGCAACGGCGTGTGGTCGCCACTTTCCAGCACAATGACAGCGCGGTGAAGGTCAGGCCCCAGGCATTTCCCTACGGTTGCCCCACGAGGGTATTGATATCTGTCGCATACGAATACCCCGAAATAAAGTATTTGTAGAATCGGCATTCCCGTTCCTACGCTGGGTCGCAATCGAGGGGGATTCCGATGGAGCTCAGGCATCTGCGCTATTTTGCGGCAGTCGCCGAGACGTGCCATTTCGGCCGGGCGGCGGAACGGTTGCACATGGCGCAGCCACCGCTCTCCCAGGCGATCCGCCGGCTGGAGGTAGAACTGGGCGTCGAGCTCTTCACTCGCACCACCCGGCAGGTCGCCCTGACCGGCGCCGGCGAGGTGTTCCGCGGTGACGTGGAGCGCATCCTCAAGTGCGTCGACGACGCCGTAGCCAGGGTCGGACGCTTCGCTTCGGGAGCTGAGGGGGTGGTGCGAATCGGCCTCACCGGCTCTGGGTCGTACCGCCAACTGCCAGCCCTCGCCCGCCTGCTGGAGCGCGAGATGCCCCAAGTGATGCTGGAGGTGCACACCGAGATGCTCACGATCGCCCAGGAAACGGGGTTGGTCGAGCGCCGCCTCGACATGGGCGTCCTGAGGCCTCCCGTCCGACAGGAGGGAATCGCCCACCGCCCCATCGCCGACGAACAGCTGGTCCTCGCCATTCCGGAGGAGCACTGGCTGAGCAAGGCGGAGACCGTCCGTCTCGCCCAGCTTCGGCACGAGAACTTCGTCATGTACGGCGCCGTACTCGGCTCCGTCGTCAACGATGCCGTAATCCGCGGCTGTATAGCGGCAGGGTTCCACCCGCACTGCGCCTACGAGGTCAACGAGAACTCGACGCGCTGCGCTGGTCGCGGCCAGTCTCGGTATCGCCGTCCTGCCGGATTCCATCCGCTCCGCGCCCCGCGAGGGTGTGCTGTAGAAGTCCATTGAAAACGCTCTCACCGTCCGACTCGACCTGGCCTCGCGTAAGGACGACAGCTCGCCCCTGCTGAGCAATCTGCTGAAGGTCCTCGAGAAGAACGACATATTCCTGGAAGGTCTGGAAGAAGCGACATGAAAATCGTCGACATCGAGGCGATTCCCTTCGCTATTCCCTACAAAACGCCGCTGAAATTCGCCAGCGGTGAGGTGCGCCCGCCGCCGCAGCATCCGAACCCGGATGACGCCGCATCACAGTGGTCCGGCTCTGGGAGGCTCACCCCCCGGATCACCACAAGTTCAGCCCTTCGCCGTCGTGGCGTAGGACCCCGCCGGTGACCACCACGGCCACCCCGGTCGCCGCATCCCCGTCCCGGACCACCGTTCACCTTCAGGACATGTCATGAGAACCGCTATCGAGCCCGCTGTAGGGGCTCCCTCTTCAGCCCTGGCCCACTGTTGTCTGTACTGCGACGGCAAACTGCGCCACCCCATCACCGACGCAGTCGGTGAAGGCAGTGAGACTGCTGCACCCGACTTCGCCTGCGCACAGGTACTGCAAGAGGGCAGGCCGGCGGACGGTGAAGTGCGCCAGACAAGGGACAGCCGGGCTCGTCGTACGGCACGGGAGCTGTCCCACGACCCGGCCGGGCACACCAACCGGCCCAAGGGGACGGCCGTGGTCAACGGTCGCACCGCGCCACTGCGTGGTGCGGCGTGAACCCGTCGGTCCCGCCGTTCGGGCGGTATGCGGCATGGGGGGAGCCGGATACACCGCGTGGGCCGGACGCATGGCCCGGTCCCCAAAGGTCACCACAGGGTCGTGGGCGACAGGACGGTTGCCCCCCGTGGGTGCCCGGCGCCGGCCCTGCGGTCGCCCCGAAACTCCAGGAAGATCTCACCCTGTTGCGACAGGGTGCGGCCCGCAGGCGCCCCGTCTTCACCGTCATCGGCGCCGTCGTCTCGCTCTACCTCTTGGACGCCCTGCTCGCTGGCGTGGCCCCGGGTTTGATGGCCATGCATCTTGCGGGACTGCTGAACGTTGCCCTGGCGTTGAACCTTCTCCAGTACGGGACCAGCGCCTGGGCGGTCTGGTGGTATGTCCGCTACGCGAGGAGCGTCCTGGACCCGCAGGCCGCGCAGGTCAGGGCCTGGCTGGGAGAAGAGGAAGACACCCGATGACCGCTGCCCAGCAAACGGCGCACTCCGCTCCCGTGTTCGTGATCTTCGCAGTATTCGTGAGCTGCGCGCTGTTCCTCGCCATCTGGGTTACGACGGACCAGACCACACCCCGCGCCTTCTACATCGGCGACGGCCGCCTCACACCGCTACAGAACGGCATCGCCATCTTCGGTGTCTATCTGTCGGCCGCTACGGTGCTGGGTACGCCTGGCCTGATCGCGCTGACAGGGTACGACGCCCTCGGCTATCTGAAGGGCGCGATCGTCGCGTTGGTCGTGAACCTACTGTTGATCGCGGGGCGCTATCACAGCACCGGTCAATACACCATCGGCGACAGGCTCGTTCGGCGATTGCACACCCGGTCCGTGCAGGTGGCCGGAGGAGTGGCCGCCCTGTGCATCTGCCTGGTGTACGTGACCGCCCAGATGGTCGGTGCCGGGGCACTGGCCGCACCAGTCCTGGGGCTGGAGGGACCAGGCGCGCGGCGGATCATGGTCGTCTCGCTCGGCCTCCTCCTCATCCTCTATGTCGCGATCGGGGGCATGCGGGCCACGACGGCGGTCCAAGTTGTCAAGGCGGTCCTGTTGCTGGGTGGGGGCGGTTGGCTGACCATGCTGGTGATGTCGAAGGTTGGCTGGAATCCTATGCTCCTGCTGAGCCGGGCTGCGGACCACAGCGGACTCGGAGATGCCTTCCTCCAGCCCGGCGTAAGCAATGGCGACGGCACCATGGGCAAACTCGACTCCTTCAGCCTGCAGTTGGCAGTGCTCGCCGGAGCAGCCGGGCTCCCGCACGTGCTGGGGAGGCTCAGGACCGTCCCCACGGCGCGCGCGGCCCGCCGATCCGTCGAGGTCGCGACCTGGTTGACGCTGGCTTTCTGTCTCATGGTCACAATACTGGGGTTCGGCGCGGCGGCGCTGCTCGGCCGGACCGCCATCAAGGTCAATAGTGCGACGGGAAACTCTGCCGTGCTGATGCTGAGTGAGTCCCTCGGCGGGGTGATCCTCATTACGCTGATCTCGTGCGTGGCCTTCACTACGGTCCTGGCCGTGGTCTCCGGAGTTATCCTGACTGCGTCGACCGCATTGGCGCATGACCTCTATCAGGTCGGGCTGATGAAGGGAAAGGCGTCGGAGAAGAGCGAACTTCTGGTCGCTCGGGGTGCGGTGGTGCTGATCGGTCTCACAGCAATCGGGCTGTCGTTGTTCGCCCAGGGCCAGAACATCACGTTGCTGGTGGGCCTGGCATTTGCAGTCGCGGGATCCGCCGTGCTGCCGCCGTTGCTGTACAGCATGTACTGGCGACATTTCACCGCCAAGGGTGCACTGTGGAGCGTGTATGGGGGGTTGATCTCCTCGGTGCTCCTAGTGGTGTTCTCCCCCGCCCTCTCAGGCAGTCCGACCTCCATGCTGCCCCATCTGGACTTCGCCGCTTTCCCCCTCAGCAACCCCGCAATAGTCACGATCCCACTCGGTTTTCTGCTGGGCTGGCTGGGGTCGGTTCTCGATTCACGGGAACCCGACATGGCGGAGTACGCCGAGACGGAGGTCCGCGTCCTCGCCGAAGTAGATGTCGACCGCCTGGTGCAGAGCTCCGGTCCGTGAGGTGCCGGCAGCCGGCTCGACTCGGCATGTGCCGCATGTAGCGCCTGTTCCTCGTCGCTCATGTGTCAATCGGGGGCCGGGACATGTCCTGTCCCGGCCCCCGATTGCGGGATGGGGTGGCTCGAAACGACCGCGAGCATCGGTCGGCCGCACGGGTTTCTGTTGGGACAATGCGATGGCTGAATCATTTTTCGGTGCCCTCAAAAACGAACTCGTGCACCGAACTACGTCCCTAACACGCGCACATGCCCACCGGGCGATCGCCGGGTATGTGTCCCGGTGGCGGGGTAGTTGAAGGTGCTCGGGGGCGGGTGCTGGGCGATGGTGTTACGGGCACGGCCGGGACGTGATGAGGACGAATGTACTGTCGTTCGCCCGTTGTCGCGGGCGCGGAAGGCTCCGCGCGATGCAGTGATGCGGGCGCGGATGATCGAGCTGAGTTGGTCGGGTTGCGGGTGCCGGCGATCGCGGTGGAGCTGGGCTGCAGCCAGAAAACAGTCCGGTGCTGGCTGCACCGCTTCAACCGCTCGGGCCTGCAAGGACTAGAGGATCTGGGCGGGCAGGGCCGCAAGCGGCGGATGCTGCCGTGGGTGGCCTGTTTGCCGATCGCGTCGATCAGTGCGGTGTCCACGTCCGCCCAGACGGGGTGGAAAGCGGGGATCGTGGCCCGTACCTCGTCCTTGGACATCCGGGTGAACTCCTGCCAGATGAAGATCCTGCAGGCCCGCATCGGCTCGCGTCGCAGCACCTTGTAGGAGCCGTCGCCCCGGCAAAGATCACGGCGATGTTGGTTCGTTTTTCGTCCCACAGGTGGCGTCAGAACTCGAACCCGGTCTTCTTCATCCACTGGGCCTCGTCGCAGACCAGGACCCGGAATTCCTCGCCGAGTGCCTCTTTGAGGAGGGTGTCGAACTTGATCGGGCGGGCCGGCGGTTCACCGGGGAGCCCCAGCGCCTGGAAGAGACCGTGGCGTATGTCGCGCGGGGTGCGGCCCGCTCCGGGGAGAGCTTCGGCCGACACCCGCCGACCCGGCCGCGGGCGCGAGCGGCGGCCAGCCCGAATCTTCCGCGCCGGCTCACGGGCGGCGCCCTCCAGCTCGGCGCAGGGGTGGCCGATGGTGCGTTCAGGAGGCCGGTGTGTATCCGCGTGTGCGGACGAGGTCGTGGGTGAGGTGGGTGAAGGCGCGGGTGGCGGCGCTTTGGTAGGCGTCGGTGCGGTGGAGGAGGGTGACGGTGCGGGTGGGGAGGGCGGGGTCGAGCGGGATGAGGGTGAGGCGGGGGTGGTCGTGGGTGATGGCGTCGGGGAGGACGGTGGCGAGTGGGGTGCGTTGGACGACTTCGGTGAGGGCTTGGATGGAGTTGGCCTCGACGGTGATGCGCGGGCTGACGCGGTGTTGTTGGAGATAAGCGTCGATGTGGCTGCGTGTGGCGAAGTCTCCGCTGAGCAGGGCTAGTTGTCGATCGGCGAGCTCTGGTGCCGGTAGCGGACTCGGTCGGTCGGCGGTGGGGTGGTGGGTGCCGGTGACCAGGGTGAGCGTCTCGGTGAACAGGGCGGTGGGGGTGAGGCCGGGCAGGTGGGGGCCGTGGAAGGCGATGCCGAGGTCGAACTCGTCGGCCAGGAGGCCGGTTTCGATGCGGTCCTGGCTGGTCTCCCGCACGATCAGGTTGATGCAGGGGTGGCGGGTGTGGAGTTCGGCGGTGAGCGGGCCGACGAGGTAGGCCGTGAACGTGGGGGTGACCGCCAGCCGTAGATGTCCGCGGGAGAGGTCTTGCACGTCGTGGACGGCACGCTCGGCGGCGGCCAGGTCTCGCAGCGCGCTGCGGACATGGTGGGTGTACGCCTCGCCGGCGTCGGTGAGGCGCACGGTGCGGCCGGTACGGTCCAGCAGCAGTGTGCCCAGGTCCCGTTCGAGTTGCTTGATCTGCTGGGACAGCGTGGGCTGGGAGATGTGCAGCTCCTGGGCAGCACGGGTGAAGCTGCCGTGATCGGCTACGGCGAGCAGATAGCGCAGATGACGCAGTTCCAGAGCCATACCGCAACTATAGATGTCATCGATAGCATTAATGGTTAGCAGGTCTTGGACACTATAGATCGAGGTCATGCACAGTTGAATTCGCCAGGCCCACGGGCCCGGGCCACCACGGAAGGGAGTGACCATGCATGACCTCGCCAAGGGCATCGCGCGTTTCCAGCAGGACGTCTTCCCGGCCAAGAAGGAGCTCTTCGCCCACCTGACCGCCCACCACACCCCGCACACGCTGTTCATCGGCTGCTCCGACGCCCGCGTCGTCCCCGAGCTGATCACCGGGTGCGAGCCCGGCGAGTTGTTCGTCATCCGCACCGCCGGCAACCTCGTCCCCGCCTACACCCCCGGCGCCGACGGGATCGCGGCGAGCATCGAGTACGCCATCGCTCAACTCGGCGTGACGGACATCGTCGTCTGCGGGCACTCCGCGTGCGGCGCGATGACCGCCCTCGCCCACGGCCACGACCTCAGCAACGCCCCGGCTGTCGCCGACTGGCTGCGCCTCGCCGACGCCTCGGTGGCCCGTACTGCCACCACGGGGGACGTGCCGGCCCTGGTACGGCAGAACGTGCTGGCTCAGCTGGCGAACCTGGCCACCCACCCGTCGGTCGCCCGCGCCCTGGCCGAGCAGAAGGTCACGCTGAGCGGCTGGGTCTTCGACATCGCCACCGGACGCGTCGAGGAACTCAACGCCACCAGCTTCACCGCCCCACTCGCGGCCTGAAACCGGCTTCCCGGACCGGCCCTGCCAGCGCCGTCCGAGACCACCCCCTGAACCCGCGCGCTTTGCGCACGATGCGCGAAGCGGCACTCACCGAAAAGGAGTCCACTCATGGTGCACGCTCAGTTCGACCCCGCCGCGCGTCAGGCCCTGGCCGCTCAGGCCGTGGAGGCCAAGTCCCGCAAGGACCTCTCCTGGCAGCAGATCGCCGACGCCGCCGGCCTGTCGGTCGCCTTCACCACCGCCGCCGTCCTCGGTCAGCACCCCCTGCCGGAGAACTCCGCGAAGGCGGTCGCCGAGCTGCTGGGCCTGGACGACGATGCGGCGCTGCTGCTGCAGACCATCCCCACCCGCGGCTCGATCCCCGGCGGCATCCCCACCGACCCGACCATCTACCGCTTCTACGAAATTCTCCAGGTCTATGGCACCACCCTGAAGGCCCTGGTCCACGAGCAGTTCGGCGACGGGATCATCTCCGCGATCAACTTCAAGCTCGACGTGAAGAAGGTCGCCGACCCCGAGGGCGGCGAGCGCGCCGTCATCACCCTGGACGGCAAGTACCTGCCGACCAAGCCCTTCTGATCCGCGCCACCGGTGGGGCGGGCCGCAACCGACCCGTCCCACCACGCCCCAGCCTCGCTGCCCGGACCCCGGAGCGATCAACCGCTGATGGCAGAGAGTCCTCGGTCGCGGACGGAGCGCGGCGGCGAAGCCGAAGCCACCGCGCTCCACCTCCCGATGCTGGCTGTGGGGACTTCGAGAACCACCCTTTTCGCTCAGTGGCTTTCACGCGATCTGTTCCCCGTCGGGGTAGTCGGTGGACTTCGACAGCTCGCTCCAAGCGGCTGTCTCCGCGTCGAAGGTGGAGCGTGCGCCGGCCACGAGCCGGAGCCCGTCGCTGCCGGGGACTAGGGCGGGTATCGGGTTGTGATCAGTTTGCGGGTTTCGCCCTCGCGGTCGTGCCTGATCCGGCAGATCTTGTTGTATGACGCGAGTACAACTGACAGACGCCGAGTGGGAGTTCATTGAGCCGTACCTGCCGATCGGTGAGTACGGCCCGTACCCCGAGCGGCTGCGCCGACAGTTCGAGGGCGTGATCTGGCGGTTTCGGACGGGTGGCCAGTGGCGGGAGATGCCGCAGGAGTTCGGCGCCTGGTCGACTGTCCACAACCGCTTCCGGCAGTGGAGGGATGCCGGGGTGTTCGAGGCCCTGCTGGAGGGCGTGATTACGGAAGCCGCGAAGCGGGGTGAGGTGGACTTGTCGCTGGTCAGCGTGGATTCCACCACCGTCCGGGCCCACCACGACGCCGCTGGGATGCACCTCGACTCCGACACGCTTGCCGACTTGGAGAAGGCCGCCGAGGAGGCGGAGAAGGCCCGGCAGAAGGGGGCGGCTCGGAGGAACAAAACAAGCAGGACGCCGCACCCGACTTGGAACGGGACGAGCGACGACGTGTCCGGCGCAGGCGCAAGCTTCGCCTGAAGGCCGCCCTGCTCGGGCGTTCCAGGGGCGGTCAGACCAGCAAGGTCCACGTCGCCGACGAGCGCAAGTGCCGCCCGCTGGCGCTCGTATTGGCCGAAGGGCAGGCCGCTGACAGCCCTCAGTTCATCCCCGTCCTGAAGAAGGTGCGGGTCCGTGGGCCGGTCGGCCGTCCCCGTACTCGTCCCGACGCGGTCGCCGGGGGCAGGGCTTACTCGTCCCGCGGCAACCGCGCTCACCTGCGCACACGTGGCATCAAGGCAGTTATCCCGGAAAAGAAGGACCAGGCCGCCAACCGGAAGATGAGAGGCTCCACGGGCGGCCGGCCCGTCAGCCACGACGCCGAGCTCTACAAGGAGCGGAACACGGTCGAGCGCCTGATCAACAAGCTGAAAGCCTGGCGAGGCATCGCCACTCGCTACGACAAGACCCCTGCGAGCTACCTCGCCGGCCTCCACCTTCGCGGCGCGATGATCTGGATCAAGGACCTGGCCAAGTGTGCCGAGGCTCGGTAGTTGTCACCGACGGCACCGCATAGGCTGCACAGAAACCAGGTCGAAGCAGCCGGACTGTCACCAGAGAGGCGCTGGAGTTGTCACACATAGCCGATCACTGGTCTTCCTGTCGCCGGGGCGCAGTGTGACTCGCGACGACCTCATCGCCATGCTCCGCGAACAGACTCCGGCATGCGGGCCTGCACGTGACGCCTTGATCGCCGGGGCTGACTACGTCGTCTGGGACGGCCTGGTCCCGGCCAACCGGCACGCGGGCGTCTTCCGGCGTCGAATGCACCACTCCTTGAAGCGTGGCCACACGATCGATGGCCTGGCCGAGAGCGTCGACATCCTTCTGCGAGCCGGGGAAGAGCCGCTTCGTACCGGATCCGTCGACGCGGTGGACAGGTCATCCTGGTTCACGATCTTCCTGAACTCCACGGCGACAGTAGTGGTGGCCTGCTGCGGCGGACGCCGACCCACCACCATGGAGTCGGCCGACACCCCCGAGTCCGGCACCCAACCTCGCAGGTGACAACCAGCCTGCCTATATGAAAACCATCGCGCTTTGGCTCACCAAGACCACCCCTTGATCACGCCCGAATACTCGCCCTAGGGTGGGTCGATGGCTTCTCCGCCTCGACAACGGCGAGCAGGGCGCGGCCGGCCGGCCTGGGCGGGATCGCCGAGCTGCTGACCGCTCATGTCGATGCGGCGTTCGCGGATCGGCGCGAAGATCGGGTCGTAGTCGGCGATGGTGCATGGAGCGGCCGGCCCAGTCGGTGCGGAAAGAGCCGGGCTCGATCGCCGTGACATGAATGCCGAGTGGTGCGACTTCCTGGGCCAGCGTGGCGGCGATGCCCTCAACGGCGAACTTGGAGCCGTCATAGGCGGCCAGGTCGGGGAACGCGCGCAGACCTCCCATGGAGGTCACGAACAGGATGTGCCCGGCACGGCGCTCGCGCATGCGGGGCAGGACGGCCCGGGTGACCGCGATGGCGCCGAAGACGTTGACGTCGAACTGGTGGCGGAAGGTGTCGAACGGGGTACCTCGAAGGTGCCCTCGACGCCGTAGCCGGCGTTGTTGACGAGGACGTCAATGGGACCTACCTGGTCCTCGATCGCCGCGACGGTCGGCGCGATGGCATCGATGTCGGTGACGTCGAGTATGCGGGCGTGAGCGCGGTCCGGAACGAGTTGCTCGAAGGCAGCGATCTGCTCAGGGTTGCGGACGGTGCCGACGACGGTGCGGCCGGCCTCGAGGGCGGCGGCGAAGGCGCGGCCGAGGCCGCTGCACACGCCGGTGCGCAGCAACAGCGGGCGGTGCAGCCAGCCGTGGAGCCAGGGCGTGGACAGGGGGTCGGGCCCGTCGTCGAAGGTCAGGGCGACGTGGTCCGGCCGGCCCCGGCCCGAGAGCCGGGGCATGAGGCGGTTGCGC
>NZ_JBFAIQ010000076.1:0-12123 GCF_040654755.1 Streptomyces sp. NPDC050625 | reverse complement strand
ATCGGCCAGGTCAATGCCCCAGGTCACCTCGTCGCCCAGGGCTTGGACGTCGGCGAGGAGTTCGAGCAGTTGGGGTTCGTCGTTGGCGACGCGTCATGACAGCAGCCGGCGGCCGCTGTTGTCGATCGCGACGCAGTGGTGGTGGGTCTTGCCTGCGTCGATGCCAGCCCAGATCGCGGCCATGTGGTGCCTCCGTGCGGTGTGCTGCTGGTTCCTCCCACGGACGACCTCGCTGTCGATTCCCTACTCAGCGATCATTCGCAATTCCTAATTGGCAGCCGAGTCGTCGTGGGGCACCGGGAGGCCAATCAGTGAGAGCCACAAGCGGCAGAGCCTTTTCAACCACACCCGGTGCCCCTGGGTGGGTGAACCATACGAAGGGCTCACCGCCTCCCGCAGAACAACGTAGGGAGCCTTTTCCAACCTCAGTTTGAGCAGGTCAGGTGGAGGGTGAGGACGGCTTGAACGAGGTTGGTGATGCGGGTTGTGGAGCATCGCAGCTTGCGCAGGAGCCGCCAGGTCTTGAGGGTGGCCATGGCTTGCTCGACGAGCGCGCGGATCTTCGCGTGCGAGCGGTTGACGGCCTGCTGACCTGCGGAGAGCGTCTCCCAGCGGCCCCAGTAGGGCAGCCGTATGGTGCCGTCGGCGCCCCGGTAGCCCTTGTCAGCCCAGCACTCCACGACGGCTTCCTCCAGTGCGTCGATGATGCCGTGGGTTCGCGCGGCCTTGATGTCGTGGACTGCGCCGGGCAGTGCGGGCGATGCCCACAGCAGCCGCCCCCCGGGATCGGTGATCACCTGCACGTTCATGCCGTGCTTCTTGTGCTTCCCGGAGTAGAAGGGCCGGTCTGCGGCGATCCTGTCGATCGGCAGCAACGTGCCGTCGAGGATCACGAAAGCCTTGGTGGAGGCGGTCTTCATCGCTTCGGCGAGGGTCGGTGCGAGAGCGGCCAGGACATCGATGGCCTCGGCGATGTACCGGTAGGCGGTCGTGGTGCCGACCCCGAACCCGGCTGCGAGTTGAGCGTAGGTATGGCCACAGCGCAGGTGCGCAAGAACGAGCAGGGCCTGACGCCCCACGCTCACCCGGCGCCAACGTGTTCCGCGTTCCTGGCGAGGGACCCGCAGATGAGCGGACAGGAAGCGCAGGGTCGAGGTGGACACATCGATGCCGGACGGGTAGACAAGCACGCGGAAGCTCCTGGTGGACAGGCGATCTTGGTCGTGAACCCGTCTACCAGGAGCTTCTTCACGTCCGGACACCACCCTCGGGCCCAACCACCCACCCACCCCACCAGGTTGGAAAAGGCTCACTTCTTGGCCGCCGTCCTGCACGAGTCCCAGGCAGTGATCTCCCCGCGGCAGATCGCCGCGAAGAGCAACGAAAACCCCGCCTGTGCCCCGCTGCTGGACCGGCTCGACCTGCACGGCCATGTCATCACCGCCGACGTGGTGCACACCCGGACCGACCACGCCGAGCAGATCACCGCCCGGGGCGCCCTCTAACATCCTCTCCGTCAGGGGCAACCAGAAGAAGCTCCGCGGCCGACTGCGGTGACTGCCCTGGCGCGAGGTCCCGCTTGAGCACCGGACCCGTGAACGAGCCGACGGGCGAGGCGAGATACGCCGCCTCAGGATGGCGACCTTCCGTAACCTCGCCATCGGCCTCATGCGCCAGGCCGGCTGGACGAACATCGGCGCCGCCACCGACCGGGGTCACGAACCGACTCCGCACTCCAACTACTCGATCTTGAAACCCGAGAACGCATCAGCCCTGGTCCTCACCCTGGAGCGACAACGCTGAAAGGCTCAGTGATGGATCTTCGTGATCTGGTTGATCCTCATGGCGCTGAGGGCCGTTGTGACTGTAACGGGGCGTGATGGCCGACGCCCTCGTCAGAGAGAAGGAAGGTCAGATGCGATACCGGTCAGTCACCGTCGCCGCCGCAGTGTTCGGCGCTGTACTCCTTTCCGCGTGTACCGGCAGTCCCAGTTCCAGCAGTCACAACCCTGATCACGGCTTGAAAGACAAGCCGGCCGCAGGCAAGGCGCTCGGCTTTAACGGTAAGAGTGCGTTGGTCTTTAGTGAAAACGATCAAGCCGCAGCGGCTGGTTCTGGCTTTCCTACACGTTATGCGGCTCCTTACCTTGAGACCTGGAAGCCTTCGTCTGTAATGACAGAGGTGCGTAACGCGGCAGGACTCAAGTACTTCAATCTCGCTTTCATTATCGATGGTGGAAGTTGCGACGCAAAATTCAATGGACAAACCGACGTGACCGATCCTGGTTGGCTCTCGGCCATCAGTGAGGACCGGGCTGCGGGAGGCGATGTTATTGCTTCATTCGGGGGCGAATCCGGTACAGAGGTCGGCGTCTCGTGCACGTCAGTCGATTCACTGAAGGTGCAATATAAGAAGGTTATTGACGCACTCGATCTGACCCGAGTCGATTTCGACATTGAAGGAGCTCCTCTTGAAGATCAATCTGCGAACGATCGACGAAACAAGGCGCTGTCTGAGCTTCAGCATGAGTACGCCGCGGCTGGCAAGAAACTGGAGGTGAATTATACGCTTCCGGTCGCGCCGTCGGGACTTACGGGCAGCGCTCAAACCCTGTTGAAGAACGCCGTGAGTAACGGACTCGATGTCAATCTGGTCAACATAATGACCATGGACTACGGCGGGCCCGAGGATATGGGGAAAGCCGCAGTTCAGGCCGCTACCGCTCTCCATGATCAGCTCAAAGAGATATGGCCTGGAAAGACAGATGAGCAGTTGTGGGGGATGGAAGGAAATACTCCCATGATCGGCCACAATGATACAGAGGGCGAGGTATTCTCCACCGCTGACGCTCAGACCCTCGTTGACTTCGCCGCGACCAAGAATATTCAGCAGCTTGCATTCTGGGCGATCGGGCGCGATCGACAGTGTGAAGGGGGTGGAAAAGATTTGGCGAATTGTACTGGAATATCTCAATCTGAATGGCAATTCTCGCGCATCATGAATGGTGTCAATGGAGATCTCAGTGGCCCTCAGGCTCCTCAGCCTACGGATACGGAGAGCCCGTCACCCAGCACCAGCCCAACCAGCGCTGCGCCCAGCCCAACCAGCGCTGCGCCCAGCCCAGAAACATCGGCGAGTTCTGATGCACCCTCCTCGCAGCCCGCTGCGACTTCCACTCATATCTACGGCCAGGTGCGCTGCGAATCAGGACAGCCGATCGTAGGAGTATGGGTACAGACTTCCCGATCGGCGGACTCCCGGTTCGCGGCTTGGAGAGGAATCAAGGATGGGTCTAAAGCCGACTGGTGGACCGATATCCCGAAGAACGAGCGTTATTCGCTCCATGTTGGATGCGGCGGCACCCCTGCCAGCTGGGCCACCGAAAACATGACAGGAACGTACGCTGTACCCAACAAATCTTTCGATTGCGTCGATATTGCTGGTGACCCCCGATACGAGACCTGTACTGCAGCGTAGATCTTGCGACCGCTGATCGATGCCGTCGTTACCTGGTCATTCTCGTTGATGGGGCACTCGAGCACGTGAAGGCGCGGGCGGCAGAAATGGCCGCTCTCACTGCAGAGTCGGTCTCGATTCTTCAATGAAGTGAACCTGACCGGGCTGTCCGAAACGCATAGTGTCCGGCTCCGCGTCGGCCGGCCCCGGCATTCACGCAGCGCAGGAATGCCTCCCCTCGTACGCGTCCGAGGTCGGTGTCGACGACCGCGGACGCGTACACCGTTCTCGTCGACGAGTGGGACGATGCCGGCATAGCGGAGATCGCCGGTGCTGAAGAGAACTACCAGCGACTGGCGGGCACGGTGGCAGCCATCTGCTCCAACCACTCAAGCGGGACCCTGCAGTGGGCGACGACAGGGTCGGGCGGGCCACCGACAGCTGGTTGCGACAGGCGCAACCCTTGTCCGACCACTCCGCGCCGCCCCGCGCACGCACCAGCGCGTCCCAGCGGACCCTGCCCGGCCGCCGCGGTCGTGTCCCGCCCCCTTGAAAGGGCCGCGCAGTCGAAAGGCAACGGTGTTGCACCCGGCGGGACGCCATCGCGGCCGCTGGCTCTGCCTGGGCTGCCACCCGCCCTGGACCGAGCTCACCACCACGTTCCAGCGGCTCCAAGCCCTGCCGAATCCCGTCGCGCGGAAGGTCGCCCGCCTGCAAGCCGCCGAGACCCGGACGGGATACCGGCTTCGCGGGCTGGTGGACACGACCTACCCGGCCCCGGTCGTGGACGTCGATGCCATGCTGATCACCTGCCGCTCGGAAAAGAGCAGGCGGCGGCCACCTACAAACGCGGCTTCGGCTACCACCCTGATGCAGTGCTTCCTGGACAACACTGGCGAGGCTCCCGCCTGCTCAGGGCGGGCGAAACCGGAGCCAACACCGCTGCCGATCACATCACCGTCCTGGACGCAGCCCTGCCCCAGGCCGCCGAGCCGACGCCCACCGCCACGGCACCGATCTCCTCATCCGCACCGACAGCACCGGAGGCGCCAAGGGATTCCTGACCCACATACGCGGTCTGCGCGAGCGTGGCGTCCACACGTTCTTCTCGATTGGCTACCCTGTCACCAAGCCGGTCCGCCGCGCGATCCGCGCGCTGCCCGAGCACGTCTGGCATCCCGCGCTGGAGCAGGGTGGCCGGCGAGGTCGATCACGCCGGTCGGCTCGGCGGCCTCAGCCCCGTCACGGAACCGGCTGGGAACGCCCGCATCCCGGCGCCCCGTTGTCCCTGTTCGATTGACGAGGGCATGCGCCAGCAGGTCTTCCTCACCGACATCCCCTACGGTGAAGGCTCATGGCAGCACCTGGAGGCCCGCCACCGCGCGCACGCCCGGGTCGAGGACCGCATCCGCTGCGGCAAGACCACCGGATTTGGCCGCTTCCCCTCCCGCCGTCCACGACCATGCCACGGCCAGCCACCTGAACCTGCCACGGTCCCCGCCCACCCACGACCCGAGGAACCCTCGAGCACCCGACCGCGCGTCGGGTCTTGCCCCTGCCCAGCGGGCCACGAGCAACCAAGACCACCGCTACACCGCGATCAGACCAGCTCAGCTTCCGAAGCGAAACAGGGAGGCTAGGGTCAATACCGGTAACTTAGTGCTTTGGTGTGCGTTTGACCCGTTTCGGTTTGGTGGCGCCAACGAGGGTAATGGCCGCGGTGGGTGGGCGGTCTGCAGTGCGGTGGGCGGCGCGTTTGAGGGGCCAGCCGGCGACTTTGCGTTTGATGACGCGGGGGTTGGTCCGGCGGCGTCGTGGTGGCAGGAGTCGTTGGAGGAGTTCATTGTGGGTGGCTTTGACCGCGCGGGCGAGTCTGCTGGGGGGAAAATGCCGCCTGGTCGGTGACCTGGCGGCGCGTGACACGCAGTGAGGGGGTGAAGGAGATCCGGTCGGGGTCCTGGTCGGCTTGTCGTGCGGCCTGGTGCATCAGGTGCCGGATGGCGTGGTAGACGAGCAGGAAGCCATAGAGTTCCTGCTCGGCTCCCTCGGGTGGTGCGAACGCAGCACAAGGTGTGGCCCGCCAAGGTGGGCCTTGATCTCGTCGAGGGTGGACTCGAACTCCCATCGCTGGGCATAGAGGGTGGCCAGTTCCGCGGCCGGGGCCTTGTCCGCATCGAGGATCGTGGTGAGGAGCCGGTAGACGCCCTCATGGCCGGCGATGGTGTGCTCCACCGCGCGCACCGGCACTCCGCGACGGGTGTGGTGGATGTCGCTGCGATCGAAGATCTCGGTGAGGTAGGAGCCGTCCGGCAGTTGCTCGACCACGGGCAGCACAAGGTCTTTGCGGACCCGCCACAGCAGGTCTGCCCCAGTCGCCGCGGCCTCGCGCCACAAGTCCACACCGTAGAAGCCTCGGTCGGCCAGCAACAGCATTCCCGGCTGCAGGGACACAAGGACCGCCCGGGCCAGAGCCTGCTCTCCGGTGCGCAGAGCCCCGATCGCAGCATCGAAGACGGCGTGGGTGCCGCACTCCACCAGGCCGACCATGCGGATCTGCGGGTAGCCGACGTCCTGTTCGCCCCGCCCGGAGCGGGGCGGACGGCCGAACGCCTCCACGTTCGCCTTCGTGTCGGGCAGGCCGAACGTGGTGCCGTCGATCGCGGTCAGCCGCCAGCCGCGGTAGAAAGCACCCACCGTGTCCGGCGTGGCGACCGGACGGCACACCCGCGCGAACAACTGCCGCAGCGGCACCACCCAACCGAAACCCGGCTTTCCAGATCGCCGCCGTACTCGGCACCGCCCAGGATGTACGCCAGCGCCGCGCCCCCTGCAAACCCGCGGTCAGCAGCCGAGCCACTTCCTCATAGCTCTGGCCCGAGAACAGGCACATCGCCAACACGAAGTAGACCACCAGCCTGGCCGGCAACAGCCGGTTCCGCTGCTGCACCCGGCCCGTCCCAGCCAGCACCTCATCCACCAGCGACTGGGGAAACGCCTGTGTCAGCACCCCGACCACGACCCGATCCGACAGCCGCTCACCAGATGATTACTGGTATTGAGGCTAGGGTGGGTGCATGGCATCAACCACTCGGCGGCCCTCCACCGCCGCCGACCGGCGGGCGGCAGTGGAGGCGCGGATACTGTCCGGCATTGGCGAATTGCTGCGCGACGGCAAGACCTATACCGAGCTGGGAGTGGAGCAGATCGCGGCTGCCGGCGGCATCTCCCGATCGGGGTTCTACCTCTACTTCCGCGACAAGGTGGATGTGCTTCTGCGGCTGAATGGCTTCCTCAAGTCGGACAGCCTTGAAATCGTGCAGCGCTGGCAGCCCTGCGGCCCCGATGGTGGACTTGACGGACTTGTCCGCACGTATGAGCAGTTGTTCAGTCACTACCGTAAGCACGCGTTCCTCCTGGCAGCGATCAGCGAGGTGGCTTCTTACGATCCTTCCCTGCGGAATTCATGGACATCAGCGCAAGACCGATTCATCGACCGCACTATGAACCTGCTGATCGAAGAACAGTTGGCCGGTCGCACACCTGTTGATGTCGACCCGCGGTGCGCGGCTGGCGTGATGGTGCGAGGCGGCGCGCAGGTCATCGCCCAACAGGTAGCCACAAGTGATGGACATGACGATGCCTCGGTCGCACGCGAGCTGGCATGTGGCTACTGGTACGGCATCTTCCGGCGGCCGGAGAGTCCGCAAAGCTTCAGGAGCGGTACGTGACTCATCGTGGATCCACCGGCTTGATTCCGGGTTGATCGTTTCGGCGTCCAGTAGGCCGGGGCAGCTGATGGAGATCTGCGTGCGGGCCGCCGCCGACATCAACGCGTTCTACACGGCCTGGCCGGATGTCGCCGCGCCGCGTGCCGCCGACGGGCTGCTGGTGCTCTCGGTCTACGCCACCAGCGTGAACATGATCCCGGGCTCTCTGTGGGAGGCCACCCGCGCCACGACCGAAGCCCAGGCGCAGGCCGGTTTCCAGCCGCCCTCCGCCCAGCTGGCGGACCGGGAACGCGGCGGGCGGCGCCGGATGGCGACCCTCACCGCCGTCCACGACGCCGCGCCGGTGGTACGCACGGGAGCCGACATCCTGTCGCGCACCGCCGAGCGGGAGACGCGCCGCCGCGAGGCCCCCCGCGCGCGGCGGCGGGGTCCGTCCGGGCGGCTCGATGGTGATCGCGGCGGTGGCTTGCGGTGCTGCCTGTCCGCCGTCGGCCGGCTGGAGCCCGCAGGGCTGCACAACCTCCCCCTGCACAACGCCGCACAGAACCAGATCTGGCTGGAGATCGCACAGATCGCCCTCGATCTGCTCGCCTGGACGACCGAGCTCGCTGTGGCCGGCACCGCCCGGCTGCGGGAGTCCAAGCGCTTGCGGCTGTTCTCCGCCGCTCCCCAGTTGGTCAGCCCCGGCCGCCGCCGCATCCTCCGGCTCGCGAAGCACTGGCCCCGGGCCAACCTGGTCACCCACGCCCTGGCACGACTTGAAGCCGACCCCAAGCCCAGCTGACCAGCACTTCCCGCCAACCGCCATCGCCCAGGAACCGCAGGATGAGTTCGCTGACGCCCAAGGCCCCGCGCGATCCGTTCGCTGCTCGATGAACTGGCCAGCATCGGGCAACGTAGCTGTTCAGAGGTAACAAAGATGTGTGACGCGGCCTCACGCCCATGGACGAAAGTTGGTGTGTCATGCCTGAGAAATCTGAGAAAAGTACTGAAAATAAACTGACGGATGCCCAAAAGATTGCTGAAGAATGGAGAAGGGTGAACGGGAATGCGAACCCCGCTAAGGTTGCCGAGGCGGCTGCCATGCTTGCGACCGAAAACCCGACTCCGGACGCTGGGCCTGCGGATTCGTCCCCCACTTCTTCGATCGGTTTTCCGCTGAAACGGACTCCGCGGAGCATGCCGAAGCCGCGTCCCGCCAAGTAACTCCTGCCGAGCCACCGACTGTGGCGCGGCCTCGCTGCCTCGGGTCGTATTCACTTGAGGATGCGGTGTATGCGGCCACCGCTTGGCCCAGGTCGGCAGCCGCCGGTAGTCCCTCAGGCTGAGCTTCCCCCGAGATGCGGTAGAAGTTGACAGGGGGTCAGATGGTTCTCATGAGAGGGACATCGACCGTGGCTGCTCTCAGGAAATACTCGCTGGAGTTGCGTGAGCGTGCGGTGCGGATGTATCGCGTCTCCGATCCGAAGCCGCAGGTCAAACGGCTGGCCGCAGGGATCGGCCTGCATCCCGAGGCTCTGCGCGGGTGGATCCGGCAGGCCGAGCGGGACGCCGGCGAGCGTAACGACGGGCTGACCGCCGACGAACGCGCCGAGCTGGTCGCGTTGCGTAAGGAGAACGTCCAGCTCAAGCGGGCGAACGAAGTCCTGCGGACCGCCTCGGCTCTTTTCGCGGCGCAGCTCGACCCGACCCGGGCCAGGTGACGGCGCTCCTCGATGAGCACCCCGGCCTGGGAGTCGAGTGCGTACTGCGGGAACTGCACATCGCCTCCTCCACCTACTACCGCTGGCGCCGTGCCGAGCGCGAGCCGTGCGAACGCAAGTGCCGGGACGTCGAGCTGACCGAGCAGCTCCGGCAGATCCACGCCGATTCCGGCGGGATCTACGGCTCTCCGCGGGTGCACGCCGTCCTCAAGCGCGAGGGTGTCCACGTCGGCCGCAAGCGGGTCGAGCGACTGATGCGCGAGGACGGGCTGGCGGGCGTCAGCCCCAGAGGCAAGGGTTTCACGCGCCGCGACCCGAAGGCCACGCTCGCTCCGGACCTCGTGAACAGGGACTTCACCGCGCCGGCGCCGAATCGCCTGTGGGTCACCGACCTCACGATGGTCCCCACCGGCGAGGGTCCGTTGTGGCTCTCTGCGATCCGGGACGCGTTCTCGCGGCGGGTGGTGGCCTGGGAGACCTCCGCCCGCGCGGACGCCGAGCTGGTCCTCACCACGCTGGAGTACGCTCTTGCCAGCCGTGAAGTGGAGCCCGGACAGCTCATTCACCACGCCGACCACGGCTGTCAGTACACGTCCATCAAGCTCACAACTCGGTTGATGCGAGCGGGTATTGAGGCGTCTATAGGGTCAGTCCGGGATTCGTACGATAACGCCCTGGCGGAGAATCTGTGGATGCTGATCAAGACGGAGGGCCTGCGCGGACGCACCTTCGCCACCAGGGCCGAGGCGAACCTCGCGCTCTTCGAGTACATCGACGGCTTCTATAATTCCCGGCGCATCCAGGAGCGGCTCGGCTGGCTCAGCCCGATCGAGTTCGAGGAGAAGTACTACGCCGACCAGGCAACGGCCGAACGAACGAACCTGAAACCCCGTCAACCCACCCTGACCTGCTGATCAGCACCTCTCGCACAGCGGGGGAAGCTCAGGCTCGCCTCAATCCGTGTCGTCCCGACCTGCTGGCTTGATTCCGGCTCGACGGCGGTGGCGGTGTGGGTGGACTTGTGGGGATCGACATCGGGCAATATCACGGGACTGTGTTCCTCATGGTCGGACGACAGGTCAGCCACGACCGAACGCCGACTTCCGGAACCAACCGGCCGGGACACGCCTCTCTTGAGTCGGACCGCGGACGGACACCGGACCGGCGACATACCCCGGGGGAGCCGCCGGCCCCGAAGAGCGGCAGACGGTTCACGAGTCACCCGGCCTGGCGTCCTACGTCACGCTACGAGCGGCCAACCCGACCGCGTCTCGCTGGCATGTTCGCGGAGAAGGTCAGAGAATACTGTCCTTGAGAAGTGCAGCGACAGCGGGGCTGTGTCTGTGGGGGCGCAGGCTGCAGTGCATCGTGTTCAGAGCTCGTCTGGTACGTGCTGACTGCAGAGTGGGGGCGGCTTGAAGACACATTCGCCAATCGTGAACGGCTTCATCCAGGCGCCTCATTTTTTGCAGGACTTCCGCTCGCCGGGCGTGAGTGAGGGCCGTGGCGCGGGTTTCGGCGGGGCCTCGCAGGCGCAGGGAAACGGTTAGGGATTCGACGGCTGCTGCGTGGTCGCCGAAGGCTTCCTGGACAAGCGCCCGCTGGTAGTGCAGAGCTCCCGCAGGGTACTCCGTGAAGGGGCCTGGAGTGCTGTGGGCGCGTGAGTGGAAGCGCTCTGCCTCGCCCAGGGTTTTGATGGCTGCCCGGCGGTCGTGGTGGGCCTGCAGGGTAGCGAGTTCGGCGGCCGCATAGGCCTGAGCTGTGGGCGAGGCGTGGCGGGCGTGGGTGGTGGCCTGCTCGGCGAGATGCAGCACGGCGGGGCCGTAGTGGCCGAGCTGATGGGCGTGGGTAGCCATGGCCCGTAGTGCGATGGCCAGTATGGCGTGGTCGTTGCTTTCCGAGGCAAGGCGAATGGCGAGGCGGTGGTACTGCTGAGCGGTGCCATCGTGAGCGGAGTCTGCGTACATAGCGGCGAGGACGAGCGTCAGCTGTGCCGCGGTCGACACCATGGCTTGGTGGATTCCGGCCTCGGCCGGGGCACTGAGACTGGGTACGGCTTCCTGACGGAGGTACGCCGTCAGCGCAGTGGTCAAGCGCGCGCCGCCGTATCGTTCTGCCAGGCTGTGGAAGGTGCTGGCCACGGCCTGCATCTCAAAGACGTCAGCCTGTGTCACGCGGTGACTGCGAGACGGTGAGCAGGCATACGAACGGGCCGCTCGGGGCTGTCCCTCCAGGGTTGGCAGGGTCAGGGCGGCGATGCTGAAAGCTCTGCCGCCAAGATTGGTGAGGCCGTCGGGGTCCGTTTCGATGAGGCGAACCAGGAGGCGCAGCGGGTCGGCGTCGGCATCGAAGGACGGGTCGGCGGGGCTGAGGGGCGTGTTGCTGAGCCCAGCTTCGTATGCAGTGACCGGCCTGCCCAAGCGTCTGGCCAAGCATTCCATGACAAGTGCCGGAGCGGGCGGCCGCGGTGTCGTCCCGGCCAGCCAGCGTCGCACGGTGCTGGGGTCGGGGGCGAAGGTGGTCGACTGGTCCCTGGCCACGTCACCGATCGCACGGGCCAGCCCCGCAGCGCTGTAGCCAGCAGCATCGCAAAGCAGCTGCAACCGTGTATTCGGTGTTTTCATCACGGCACCTTCCCTGCGCCTCAGCTCGCGGCCGAGGTAAAACCCCAACTGTCTTGAGGCTTCTACCAATGAAGCCCGAGTTGGGGGAGCAAGGTCAAGGCGTAATCGATATGACGGGTTGGAACAGTGCTCACTGATTCCTCTTCCATTCTGTGCTGTGGGGATGAAATGGGCTGGTCAGGTGGGGTGTCCCCTCGTCATTGGTGTGGTGATCTCACTCAGCACGCCATCGGCCGGGGGCTTCGTTGGCTCCGTATCCTTCCATGCTCGACGTCCCGTACGAGCTGGCAGAGCACGTTTCATGGCTCATCCACGGCCGAAGGCGTGAAATTCGCACGTTCTGGCGCAAGTTGGGTTGCTTCAAACAAGCCCTGCTGGTCCTGGCCTACCTGCGGAAGAACAAGAGACTCGCACAGTTGGGGGCCGGATTCGGAGTCTCGGAAGCCACTGAGCCCTTTCCAACCTGCTGTACTGGTCCGGCAGTTGGCGTGACAGACAAGTGAAGCCCCTGGTGGCACGGGTTCACGACCAAGATCACCCGTGCCACCAGAGGCTTCATGTGCTTGTCTACCCGTCCGGACTGGACCTGTCCAGCTCGCACCTTCGCTTCC
>NZ_JBFAIQ010000075.1:0-12635 GCF_040654755.1 Streptomyces sp. NPDC050625 | reverse complement strand
CACTCCCCCAACACCCGCTCACGCACCACACCACCCAACACACCAACACGCCCCACCAACCCCCACGGATCCCCCACCACCCGCTCCAACACCCACAGGACAGAGGCAAGGACGTCTTCCGCCCGAGCGCGCTCGAACACGTCCGGCCGGTAGACGAATTCACCTTCCAGCCGCTCGCCCGGAATCACGATCAGGGCCAGGGAGTAGTGGCTCGTGTCCTGGCTTGCGCCTGCCGGGCGGATGGTCAGGGATTCGTCGTCCGATGCGGCCGGCGCATGCGGGTAGCTCTCGTACACGACGAGGGTGTCGAATTCCGCGCCCGGCCCGGCGAGGCGCTGGATCTCCGCCAGACCGATGTGCTGATGACTCATCAGCCGGGCCTGTCCTCGCTGGAGTTCGGCCAGCATCTCGATGATCGGCTGTCCCGCGGTCAGGTTCACCCGTACCGGGAGCGTGTTGATGAACAGGCCGACGGCCGACTCCGCTCCGGGCAGGTCTGCGGGGCGTCCGGCCACGGTGGCGCCGAAGACCACGTCGTTGCGCCCGGCCAGCCGCGCCAGCACCAGCGCCCAGACACCCTGGACCACGGTGTTCACGGTCAGGCCATGGCTTCGCGCGACCTCCTCCAGCTTCCGGCTCAGGTGCTCCGGGAACGTGAAGCGGATCGGCTCGGGCAGGACCGAGGCCCGCACGAGATCCGCGGGCACCACCCGCGTCGGCTCGTCGGCCCCGGCCAGTTCGGCCTGCCATGCGGTACGGGTCTCTTCCTTGTCCTGCCGGGCCAGCCAGGCCAGGTACTCCCGGTACGTCGTCGGCGCAGGAAGTCCCCGAGCGTCGCCGCCTGCCTCGTACGCGGCCGACACCTCGCTGATCAGCAGCGGCAGGGACCAGCCGTCCATGAGGATGTGGTGACTGGAGAGGACGAGGCGATGCCGGTCGGCGCCGAGGCGGATGAGCAAGAGGCGCAACAGCGGCGCCGTTGTGAGGTCGAAGCGCTGCGCCCGCTCCTCGGCGGACAGCCGCTCCACCTCGGCCGACGCGTCGACTTCCGCCAGCCCGGAGACGTCCGCCTCCCGCCAAGGCACCTCCACATGCCGGGCAATGACCTGTACGGCGTCGCCCGAGGCGCCCCGGTGGAAGCCGGCCCGCAGGATCGGGTGCCGGTCGACGACTGCCTGCCAGGCCGCGCGCAGCCGCGCCGCGTCCAGCGGTCCGTCGAGCGCCAGCGCCCGCTGGCTCGCATACACGTCCGGGCCTGCGTCGTCGAAGGCCGCGTGGAAGAGCATGCCCTCCTGCAGCGGCGACAGCGGCCAGACGTCCGTCAGATCCGGGACCGCTGCTTCCAACTCCTCGACCTGGGCCTGGTCGAGTTCCACCAGAGGGAAGTCGGACGGTGTGTGGCCGCCCGCGGTGGGCTCGTCGGTGGTGTGCGCGGCCAGGCCCCGCAGCATCTCCAGCCACAGCCCGCCGAGGCGTTCGACCGCCGCGTCGTCGAGGAGGCTGCCGGGCCAGCTGAGCGTGAGGGTCAGCTCCGGGCCGTCCGTGGTGTCACGCACCACGGCACCGGCCTCAAGGGCGTGCGCCACGGGCATGTCGGGGTCGGCCGCGCCACCGACCGCCGTCTCGCCTGCCATCTGCCAGGCACGGACGGGGCCGGACTGCTCGCCAACGGTGAACCGGCCCAGGTAGTTGAACCCGATCTGGGCGCTGGGGAGTTGGGCCAGGGCCTCGGCCGTCTCCGGGTTGAGGTGACGGAGCAGGCCGTAGCCCAGTCCGTCACCGGGGACGGAACGCACCTGTTCCTTGACCGCCTTGAGCAGCGCCCCGGCCGCCGGGCCGCCCGCCAGCACCTCGGCCAGATCAGCGGCTGATGTGTCCAGGCGGACGGGGTGGACGTCGGTGAACCAGCCCACCGTGCGGGACAGGTCCACACCTTGCACCGGCTCCCGGCCATGCCCCTCTACGTCCACCAGCACCCGGTCGTCCGGACCGGGCTGCCAGTGGGTGACCGCTCCGGCAAGCGTCGCAAGCAGCACTTCGTGCAGGCCGCAGTGGTACATCGTCGGTGCCTGTCCGGCCAGCACCGCCGCCTGCGCTACCGGCACCGTCCAGGAGTGGTGCTTGAGCGTTCGTATGGTGTCCAGGGACGTATCCAACGGCCGGTCACCGAGCGCCAGTTGCTCGCCCTGGAGGAGTTCGCTCCACGCCTGTAGTTCACCGCGCCGCTCGTCGCTGCGGGCCTGAGTGGTCAGCAGTTCCGCCCACCCGCGGAAGGACGTGCCCACCGTATCCAGCACCGGTGCCTCACCCGCGACCACCGCCTCGTACGCGGCCTGCAGATCCGGCAGCAGGATCCGCCACGACACGCCATCGACGGCCAAGTGGTGAACCACCAGCACCAGACGGCCGGTCCGCGACGGCCCCGCATCCACCCAGACGACCTGCACCAGCACGCCAGATGCGGGATCCAGCCGTTCCACCGCGTCGCGGGCCGCACGACCGGCAACCTCGTCCAGGTCGCTGTCGTTGGTCATGGTCGCGTCCACGTGGTGGATCAGCCCTGCTGCCGTCACGGTTCCCGGCTCACCGACCATCAGCCGCGAACCGCCGCCTTCGACACGAACGCGCAGCATGTCGTGCGTGTCGATGACCGCGCCCAGAGCCGTGACCAATGCATCCCGGTCCAGTCCGGCCGGCGCGCCAACGACCGTCCACTGCGCGAACCGCGACCCGACAGCCCCTTCGCCCATGGCTCGCATCGCGGGCGTCCAGGCAACCTCGCCCACACCGTCGTCACCCGAACCACCGGTGGACCGACCGTCCATGGGCTGAGCGACGAGCGCCAGGCGTTCGACGGTCTTCTCCTCGAAAACCTGCCGCGGGGTGACCACCCACCCGGCGCGCCTCGCCCTCGACGCCAACTGCATCGACATGATCGAGTCGCCGCCCAGCTCGAAGAAGCCGACGTCCGCCGCGACCTGGTCCAGCCCCAGCACCTCGGCGAAGATCCGGCACAGGGTTTCCTCGACCACGCCGTCCGGCGCCCGGCCGGACACCTGCTCCGCGAAGTCCGGCGACGGGAGAGCGGCCCGGTCCACCTTTCCGTTGACCGTCAGCGGCAGCGCGTCAAGCACCACGATCGACGAAGGCACCATGTATTCCGGCAACCGCGCACCGGCGAACTCCCGCAGCTCCGCGATGTCCGCCTCGCCGTCCGCTGCCGGGACGACGTACGCAACCAGCCGCCTGTCACCGGCCTGGTCCTCGCGCACGATGACCGCCACCTGGCCGACACTGTCGTGCGCGGCGATGACGGAGCCGATCTCTCCCGGCTCGATGCGGAACCCGCGGATCTTGACCTGCTCATCGGCTCGCCCGGCGAAGTGCAGCTCACCGTCGGCCGACCAGCGAGCCAGGTCACCTGAGCGATACATCCGCTGCCCCGGCACGAACGGGCAGGCCACGAACCGCTCGGCCGTCAGGTCCGGGCGTCCCACATAGCCCCGGGCCAGCCCCGTCCCGGAGATGTAGACCTCGCCGACGCCGCCGACCGGCATCGGCTGCAGGAACTCGTCCAGGACGAAGACCTGGGTGTTGGGTAGCGGCCGGCCGATCGCGGGCGGCGCGTCCTGCGAGGTGATGCCCTCGCCGAGCGCAGTGGCGGTGGTGATGACCGTGGCCTCGGTGGGGCCGTAGGTGTTCCACACCCGAGCCTGCCCCCGCCAGCGTGCGGCCAGGTCGGCGCTCAACCGCTCGGCGCCCAATACCCAGTTGGACACCCCCGGTACCGACGCCGGGTCCAACACCCCGAGCAGTGACGGAACCACACTGGCCACGCCCACACCCGCCGCACGGATCATCTCTGCCAACACCGCTGGATCCGTACGCTCCTCACTCCCGGCAATCGCCAGCGTGCCACCCGCAGCCAGCGTCACCACCACATCCAGCACGGCCGCGTCAAAGCTGAACGACGCGAACTGCAACGCCGTGACACCCGCATCCACACCCAGCACCGGCCGCATCGCCTCCGCCAGATTGGCCACGCCTCGGTGCGCAACCGCCACACCCTTCGGCCGGCCGGTGGAGCCCGAGGTGTAGATCACGTACGCCAGTTGGTCCGGATCCACGACCGTGTTCAACGGCTCGGCCGATTCCGCGGCCAGCGCCTCCGCCGCCGCATCGAGCAGCACCACGTGCTCGGCTTCCAGGTCCGCGGAGGTGCTGAGCACGACCGAGGCTCCGCCGTCGGCGGCCATGTAGGCGAGTCGGTCGGCGGGGTACTCCGGATCCAGCGGTACGAACGCGGCCCCGGCCTTCCACACCGCCAACTCGCCCACAACCATGTCCACTCCGCGCGGCAGACACAGGCCGACCCGGGACTCCGGCCGCACACCCAGGCCGATCAGGTAGCGCGCCAACTGGTTGGAGCGCGCCTCCAACTCTCCGTACGAGATGACTTCTTCACCGCACCGCACGGCCACGGCCGTCGGCGATCGCCGCGCCTGCGCGACGAACAGCTCCAGTACCGACCCCGCCGGAACCGGCCGCGCCGTGGCATTCCACTCCCGGACGACCCGGATGCGCTCGGCTTCGCTCAGCACCTCTATCCGCCCCAGCGGGACCGAGGGGTCGGCAACCAGTTGCTCAAGCACCCTCTGGAGAGAGGCAAGGATCTCCTCCGCCTCGGCGTGCTCGAACACATCGGGTCGATAGGAGAGTTCTCCCTCCAGCCGGTCGCCCGGGTTCACCACCAGACTGAGCGGGTAGTGACTCGCATCCCGGCTCGCCCCTGCCGGGCGAATGGTCAGCGTGTACTCATCGGCTTCCGTGGCTCGGCGCGGGTAGTTCTCGTAGACGATGAGGGTGTCGAATTCCGCGCCCGGGCCGGCAAGCCGCTGGATCTCCGCCAGGCCCAGGTGCTGGTGCGCCATCAGCGCAACCTGCCGCGCCTGCAGATCGGCGAGCAGTTCCGCCGCGGACTGCGCGCCATCGAGCCGCACCCGCACGGGAACGGTGTTGATGAACAAACCGATCGCCGACTCCGCACCAGGCAGGTCAGCGGGGCGTCCGGCCACAGTCGCGCCGAAGACCACGTCGTGCCGCCCGGCCAGCCGCGCCAGCACCAGCACCCAGGCACCCTGCACCACGGTGTTCACGGTCAGACCACGGCTGCGCGCCAACTCCTCCAGTTGCTGCGTCAGTTCGTACGAGAACTCGAAGCGTGCGGGCTCGGGCATGACCGGCGTCCGTACCAGGTCCGCGGGTACGACACGGGTCGGCTCCTCGGTTCCGGCCAGCTCCGCCCGCCATGCGGCCCGGGTGCCCTCCTTGTCCTGGCGGGCGAGCCACGCCAAGTACTCCCGGTAGGAGGTGGGAGCGGGCAGCGCGCGCAGGTCGCCTGCTGTCTCGTACATCGTGGACAGTTCGTCGAGCAGGACCGGCAGTGACCAACCGTCGATGACGATGTGATGGGTCGTCATCACCAGGAGGTGCCGGTCGGCGGCGAGGCGGACGAGCAGCAGCCGCAGCATGGGGGGCGCCGTCAGGTCGAAGCGCCGTGCCCGCTCCTCGGCGGACAACCGCTCGACCTCGGCCGACGCGTAGGCCTCCGGCAGGCCGGAGACATCCGCCTCCCGCCACGGCAGCTCCACGTCACGGGAGATCGCCTGCACGGCATCCCCCGAGGCACCGCGGTGGAAGCCGGCCCGCAGGATCGGATGCCGGTCGACGACCGCCTGCCAGGCCGCCCGCAGCCGGGCCACGTCCAGCAGCCCTTCGAGCGCCAGCGTCCGCTGCCCCTCGTAGACGTCCGGGCCGTCGGTGTCGAACGCGGCGTGGAAGAGCATGCCCTCCTGGAGTGGGGACAGCGGCCAGACGTCCACCAGGTTCGGGATCGCCGACTCCAGTTCGTCCACGCCCTCCTGCGTCAACTCCACCAGCGGGAAGTCGGAGGGGGTGTGACCGCCCGCGGTGGGGGTGTCGTCGGTGTGCGCGGCCAGTCCGGCCAGCATCTCCAGCCATAGCCCGCCCAGCCGCTCGGCCGCCGCCTCGTCCAGGAGTCCGCTCGGCCAGTTGAGTGTGAGGGTGAGCTCCGGCCCGTCAGCCGTATCGCGTACGACGGCACTCGCATCGAGGGCGTGCGCCACCGGTGTGTCCGGGTCCGCCGCTCCGCCGACGGCTGTCTCGCCGGCCAACTGCCAGGCGCCGACCGGCCCCGTCCGCTCACCGGCGTCGAACCGGCCCAGGTAGTTGAACCCGATCTGGGGGGAGGGGAGTTGAGCCAGGGTCGTGGCCGTGTCGGGGTTGAGGTGGCGCAGCAGGCCGTAGCCCAGCCCGTCGCCGGGCACGGAACGCACCTGCTCCTTCACTCGCTTGACCAGCGCACCCGCCGCCGGGCCGCCCGAGCGGGCCTGGGCCAGATCGATCCCGTGGGGATCAAGCCGGACAGGGTGGATGCTGGTGAACCAGCCCACCGTCCGGGACAGGTCCACCCCGTCGATCGGCTCTCGACCGTGACCCTCGACGTCGATCAGCAGCCCGGGGGCAGCCGTCGGACGCCAGTCGGTGACAGCACCGGCCAAGGTCGCCAGCAGCACCTCGTGCAGCCCGCAGTGGAACGCCGCCGCTGTCCGCCCGGCCAGTACCGCCGCCTGCTGGACCGGCACCACCCACGAGCGGTGCCGCAGCGTCTCGATGGTGTCCCGGGCCGGGTCGAGCACCCTGCTTCCGAGCGTCGGCTCCTCGCCGTCCAGCAGGGCGGTCCACGCCTCCAGCTCGGCACGGCGCTCTTCGCTGCGGGCCTGGGTGGTCAGCAGCTCCGCCCACCGGCGGAAGGACGTACCCGTCGGGTCGAGGACCGGTGCGCCACCCGCGATGACCGCCTCGTACGCTGCCTGCAGATCCGGCAGCAGGATCCGCCACGACACGCCGTCGACCGCCAAGTGGTGGACCACCAGCACCAGCCGACCTGCCCGAGACGGCCCGGCGTCCACCCACACGAGCTGCGTCATCACTCCGGACGCCGGGTCCAGCCGCTCCACGGCGGCATGCGCCCGCTCCTCGACCAGACGATCCAGCTCGCCGTCCGCCACATCGGCCGCGTGCACCCGATGCACCAGCCCGGCCGCATCCACCGACCCCGGCTCGCCCACCACCAGGCGACGTTCGCCGAAGCCCTCGACGCGGGCGCGCAGCATGTCGTGCGTATCGACGACCGCGCCCACAGCCGTGACCAGCGCCTGCCGGTCCAAGTCGGCCGGCGCGCCGACTACCGTCCACTGCGCGAACCGGGAGCCGGTCACCGCCGGCAGACCCAGCGCCCGCATCACCGGCGTCCAGGGCACCTCGCCGGTCCCCACGTCGCCCGGGGCCGCCGCCTGGTCGTCCACCGGCTCCGCCACCAACGCCAGCCGCTCGACGGTCTTCGCCTCGAACACCTGCCGTGCCGTGACCACCCACCCGGCACGCCGGGCCCGGGACGCGAGCTGCATCGACATGATCGAGTCGCCGCCCAGCTCGAAGAACGAGTCCTCGGCGCTCACCTGCGCCAGCCTCAGCACGTCGGCGAAGAGTGCGCCGAGGGCCTCCTCGACCACTCCCCGCGGTGCCCGCCCGGACACCCTGCCCGCGAAGTCCGGCGCCGGCAGTGCGGCCCGGTCCACCTTTCCGTTCGGCGTGATCGGCAGCGCGTCCAGCACCACCACCGCGGCCGGGACCATGTAGTCCGGCAGTTCGGCCGCCACGAAGTCACGCAGCGCCGTTCCGTCGACCGCAGGGGCGGCATCGTCGCCGGTCGGGACGACGTAGGCGACGAGCCGTTTCTCGCCCGGCTGGTCCTCGCGCACGACGACCGCGACCTGGCCGAGGCCGGGGTGTGCGGTCAGGACCGCCTCGACCTCGCCCGGCTCGATCCGATGCCCACGGATCTTCACCTGCGCGTCGGCCCGGCCGACGAACTCCAGCACGCCCGCGCCGGTCCAGCGCACCACGTCGCCGGTCCGGTACATCCGCGCACCCGGCAGGAACGGGGAGGCCACGAACCGCTCGGCGGTCAGACCCGGCCGTGCTGTATAGCCACGCGCGAGGCCCGCCCCCGCGATGTACAGCTCGCCTCCGACCCCGACCGGTACCGGCCGCAGGAAACCGTCGAGCACGTACACGCGCATGTTGTCCAGCGGACGGCCGATGGGCATCTGCAGCGGGGCCGACGCGTCCGGCTCGATGCGGTACGACGTCGCGAACGTGGTCGTCTCGGTCGGGCCGTAGCCGTCCACGACCACCAGGTTCGGGCACGCCTCCCGCACTCGGTGGACCGCGTCCGCCTGCACGGCGTCGCCGCCGGTCCACACCTCGCTCAGCCCCGCCAGACACCCGGGGTCGTCCTGCGCGAAGAGGTGGAACAGCGCTGCCGTCAGCCACAGCGCGGAGACCCCGTGCCGTCCGATCAACTCCCGCAGCCGCGCGGGTGTCGGGATGCCCGGCGGCGCGACGACGACCCGCCCGCCGGACAGCAGCGGCACCCACAGCTCGTACGTCGACGCATCGAACGTCTGCGGAGAGTGGAACAGCACGGTCTCGTGCCCGTGGGCGAACCGGCTGTCCCGGGCGAGCGCGCCCACGTCCGCGTGCGTGACCGCCACGCCCTTCGGGACACCGGTCGACCCGGACGTGTACATCACGTAGGCCACGTCCTCGGGACCGGCCCCGGCGGCGGCTGCGGCTGCGACGCCGCCGTCGGTACCGGTCGTCAGCGCGTCGACCCGCACCACGTCCGTGGGCCGGCCGGTCGGTTCCTGATCGGCGACGACCAGCCGGACGTGCTCCAGCACCACGCGCCGACGCGCCGCGGGCCAGTCCGCCTCCACAGGAACGAACCCGGCGCCGGCCTTCAGCACACCCAGCAGTACGGCCACCAGCTCCGCCGACCGCTCCATCGCCACACCGACCAGGTCGCCACGGGACACGCCGCGCTCGGCCAGGCCGTACGCCACTCGGTCGGCGATCCGGTCCAGCTCGGCGTACGACCACTGCGGTCCGCCCTCGGCGACGACCGCGACCGCGTGCGGGGTCCGCCGTGCCTGTGCCGTGAACAGCTCCGGCAGGGGTACGGGGGAGAGCGGACGCGCGGTGTCGTTCCACTCAACGAGCATGCGTGAGCGCTCGGCCTCGCTGAGGACGTCGATCCGGCCCACCGGCAGCGACAGGTCGGCCGTCAACTGCTCAAGCACCCGCAGCAGGGAGGCGATGATCTCCTCGGCCTCGACACGCTCGAACACATCCGGCCGATAGGACAGTTCGCCGCCCAGCCGGTCACCGGGGTTGACGATGAGCGTGAGGGGGTAGTGGCTGGCGTCCTCCGCCTTGCCCTCCGGGCTGATGGCCAGGGCTTCGGCGTCCGACGCGGCCGGAGTGTGCGGGTAGCTCTCGTACACCACCAGGGTGTCGAACTCCGCGCCCGGGCCGGCGAGCCGTTGGATCTCCGCCAGGCCCAGGTGCTGGTGCGCCATCAGCGCAACCTGCCGCTCCTGAAGGTCGGCGAGCAGTTCCGCCGAGGACTGCGCGCCATCGAGCCGCACCCGCACGGGAACGGTGTTGATGAACAGACCGATCGCCGACTCCGCACCGGGCAGGTCAGCGGGGCGCCCGGCCACAGTCGCACCGAAAACCACGTCGTGCCGCCCGGCCAGCCGCGCCAGCACCAACGCCCAGGCACCCTGCACCACGGTGTTCACGGTCAGACCACGGCTGCGCGCCAACTCCTCCAATGCCCGGGTCTGTTCACCGGTGAGCTCGAACAGTGCGGGCTCGGGCATGACCGGCGTCCGTACCAGCTCCGCGGGCACGACACGGGTCGGCTCCTCGGCACCGGCCAGCTCGGCCCGCCACGCGGCGCGGCTCGTTTCCTTGTCCTGCCGGGCCAGCCAGGCCAGGTACTCGCGGTACGACATCGGCGGCTGCACCTGCGGCTGCGGCAGGGGCAGGGGCAGGGGCTGCGAGCGGACGTCGCCCTCAGTCTCGTACGCCCTCAGCAGCTCATGGAGCAGGACCGGCAGCGACCAGCCGTCCATGAGGATGTGGTGACTGGAGAGGACGAGGCGATGCCGGTCGGCGCCGAGGTGGATGAGCAGGATGCGCAGCAGTGGAGCGGTCGTGAGGTCGAAGCGCTGCGCCCGTTC
This sequence comes from Streptomyces sp. NPDC050625, assembly GCF_040654755.1. NCBI lineage: Bacteria > Bacillati > Actinomycetota > Actinomycetes > Kitasatosporales > Streptomycetaceae > Streptomyces > Streptomyces sp. NPDC050625. Next base: position 2,460 of record NZ_JBFAIQ010000075.1, on the reverse strand, counting down.
GTCGGCGGACAGCCGCTCGATCTCGGCCTGTGCGTCGGCGTCCGACAGGCCGGAGACGTCCGCCTCCCGCCAGGGCACCTCCACATGCCGGGCGATGACCTGGACCGCCTCGCCGGTCCTACGGCAGCGGAACCCGGCCCGCAGGATCGGATGCCGGTCGACGACCGCCTGCCAGGCTGCCCGCAGCCGCGTCGGCTCCAGCGGTCCGTCGAGTGCCAGCATCCGCTGACCCTCATAGACGTCCGGACCCTCGTCGTCGAAGGCGGCGTGGAAGAGCATGCCCTCCTGCAGCGGCGACAGCGGCCAGACGTCCGTCAGATCCGGGACCGCGGCCTCGAACTCCTCGACTTCGTCCTGCGAAAGGTCGACGAGGGGGAAGTCGGACGGGGTGTGGCCGCCCGCGGTGGGGTCGTGGGTGGTGTGCGCTGCCAGGCCCTGCAACATCTCCAGCCAGAGCCCACCGAGGCGTTCGACCGCCGCGTCGTCCAGGAGTCCGCTCGGCCAGTCGAGGGTGAGGGTCAGTTCCGGTCCGTCAGCCGTGTCACGTACGACGGCGCCTGCGTCGAGGGCGTGCGTGGCAGGAGCGTCCGGGTCGGCCGCGCCGCCGACCGTCGTTTCGCCGGTCAGCTGCCAGGCACGGGCGGGGCCGGACTGCTCGCCGGTGGTGAACCGGCCCAGGTAGTTGAACCCGATCTGGGCGGTGGGGAGTTGGGCGAGGACTTCGGCGGTCTCGGGGTTGAGGTGGCGGAGCAGACCGTAGCCGAGTCCGTCACCGGGCACGGTACGCACTTGCTCCTTGACGGCCTTGAGCAGCATGCCGGCTGCCGGGCCGCCCGTCAGGGCGTCAGCCAGGTCGGCAGGTGTTGTGTCCAGGCGGACCGGGTGGACGTTGGTGAACCAGCCGACCGTCCGGGACAGGTCCACCCCGTCCACCGGCTCCCGGCCATGGCCTTCGACGTCGACCAGCACCGGGCCGGCAGGACCGGACCGCCAGTGGGTGACTGCTCCGGCGAGGGTGGCGAGCAGTACTTCGTGCAGGCCGCAGTGGTAGGTCGTGGGGATCTGTCCGGCCAGGACCGCCGCCTGCTCCACCGGCACCGTCCAGGAGTGGTGCTTGAGCGTTCGTACGGTGTCCCGGTCCGGATCCAACGGGCTGTCGCCGAGGGGCGGTTCGTCGACTTGGAGGAGTTCGGTCCAGGCTTGGAGTTCCGATTGCCGCTCGATGCTTCGGGCCTGGGTGGTCAGCAGCTCCGCCCACCGGCGGAAGGACGTGCCCACCGGGTCAAGGGCCGGTGTGCCACCCGCGACCGCTGTCTCGGACGCGGCTTGCAGATCCGGCAGCAGGATCCGCCACGACACCCCGTCCACTGCCAGGTGGTGGACCACCAGCGCCAGGCGGCCGGTGCGGGACGGTCCCGCATCCACCCACACGACCTGCACCATCACGCCAACCGCCGGATCCAAGCGGGCCACGGCGGCTTGCGCCTGCTCCTCGGCAAGACGGTCCAGCTCGCCGTCCCCCGCATCGGTCGCGTCCATGTGGTGGATCAGCTCGGCTGCCGTCACGGTTCCCGGCTCACCGACCGTCAGTCGCGTTGCGTTGTCCTCGACGCGGGCGCGCAGCATGTCATGGGTGTCGATCACCGTGCCCACGGCCGTGGCCAGTGCCTGGCGGTCCAGCCCGGCCGGTGCGCCGACGACCGTCCACTGCGCGAAGCGGGATCCGATGACCACTTGCTCGCCGAGTGTCCGCATCACCGGCGTCCAGGGCACCTCGCCGATCCCGACGTCGCTCGGGGCGACGGACTGGGTGTCCACCGGCTCTGCCACCAGCACCAGCCGCTCGACGGTCTTCGCCTCGAAGACCTGCCGCGGGGTGACCACCCATCCAGCGCGTCGGGCCCGCGACGCCAACTGCATCGACATGATCGAGTCGCCACCCAACTCGAAGAAGCCGGCGTCGGCCGCAATCTGCTCCAGGCCCAGTACCTCGGCGAACAGCCCGCAGAACAGCTCCTCTTCGGGCGTGACCGGTGCCCGGCCCGCCATGCCGCCAGGTGCCTCGGGCGCCGGCAGAGCGGCCCGGTCCACCTTCCCGTTGACCGTCAACGGCAGCGCCTCCAGCACCACCACGGCGGACGGGACCATGTACTCCGGCAGCGTCTCAGCCGCGTACTCACGCAGCACCGCGCCGTCCACGGCACGGTCTACGGCAGGCACTACGTATGCGACGAGCCGCTTGTCGCCCGGCCGGTCCTCGCGCACGACGACCGCGACGTGAGCGACATCCGCATGCTCCGACAGGACGGTTTCGATTTCGCCGGGTTCGATGCGACACCCACGGACCTTGACCTGCGTATCGGCCCGCCCGAGGAACACCAACTCCCCCTCATCCGTCCACCGCACCACATCCCCGGTCCGATACATCCGCACCCCAGCAACGAACGGACACGCCACGAA
>NZ_JBFAIQ010000074.1:0-13523 GCF_040654755.1 Streptomyces sp. NPDC050625 | reverse complement strand
GCCCGCATCAGATCCCCGCGCACATCCTCGCGCGCCCGCACCAGATCCCGGGCGGCTTCTTCGGCCGCCGAGGGCACCCGCACCGCGGTGAACTCCTCCAGGCGCAGCAGCTTCGCCAGATGCAAGGCGTCGCGTGCATCGGTTTTCACCCGCTCACCGGCCGGACGCTGCAGCCTTGAGGGCGCGAGTACCTCGCAGCGTATCCCCGCCAGCGAAAGCGCCCGGGCCAGGCCGAACCCGGTCGGGCCGGCTTCGTAGGCCACCGCGGCCGGACCGGGCAGGCAACTGATCCACCCGAGGACGTCAGCATGCTGCGGCGTGAGCCGACAGCGGATCAACTCCCCGGTCACCGTGTCGATCGCGCATCCCACCACGCTGCGGGCATGCACATCCAACCCGACGCTCGTGCGCTCAGAAAACACCGGGCCTCCCGCAAATGTAGGCACTACCGGCCAGGCTGCGCCCGGCCGGCAACCCACGACAACTTGCGAGCGAGGCCCGGGCCCACGACCGGCGCCTACATACCGTCTAGCTGGGCGAGATGAGCGGCAAGGGCCTCCCGATTGGCGGATGTGAGGGCGGTGTTGCGGCAGGCGAGCGGCTGGCAGTCAGCCAGGACGGGCTGTCCGGCGGGGCCCACGGGAGTGCGGCACAGGGCGCGGTCGGGGCTGTAGATGCAGGTGACGAAGGTCCCCGGGTACAGGTGGGTGTCGTGGCGGGCCACGATGCGGCGCGGGCGGGCTTCATCGGTGACGACCTGGCCGTCGAAAACCGTGTGGCGGGCGAGCTCGGCGAGCCGGGCTTCGGCCTCCGCGCCGACGGGACCGGTCAGGGCGGGCCGGTCGTCGTCGGCGCCCATCTCGGCGAGGAACTGGCCGCGGGCGAAGGCTTCTTCGGCTTCGACCTCGTCGCGGAAGCCGGATTCGCTGGTGCCGGCGCAGCCCTCGAACATCTGGATGCGCTGGTGGCGGTACTGCAGGGCGCCGGCAATGGAGCCGCCGGGACGGCGGGCGATGAACCAGGCCACGGTCCGGCGGAACTGCCGGGGTGTCAGGTGCGGCAGACGTCCGTTGTCCTCGGGGATCACATCGACGCGGGACCGGGCGGCGCAGTACTCCCTCGGACAAGGTCCGCGCCTTGCAGCATGCGCTTTACCGGTCGGCCAAGGCCGATCCCGGACGGCGGTTCCACGCGCTGGGAGACAAGATCCAGCGCAGGGATGTGCTCCGGCGCGCGTGGGCCATGGTGCGTGCCAACAACGGCGCACCGGGCGTCGACCGCACCACCCTGGCCGGCGTCGAGGAGTACGGCATCGACCGACTCCTCGGCGAGCTGGCCGACGAGTTGAGGCAGGGGAAGTATCGGCCCCTGCCTGCCCGTCGGGTACTCATCCCCAAGCCGGGGGTGAGGGACGAGCGAAGGCCGTTGTCCATCCCGACGGTTCGTGACCGCATCGTGCAGGCCGCGCGCAGTGTGCGAATCGGGGTCCTGCGGGGGCGGGTCGGATCTCTGGAGCACCTTCTCTGGTACGCCAACATCAATGGACTGTCACTCGCACGGGCGACGGCAACCGCCCGCGCGTGGCCTGGGCATGGAGGGGGATCTTGGTGATGTCAGGGGGTAACGGGGAGGCTAGCGAGGTGCCGCGAGTACGTCCCGGAGTACGTTCTCGAGCGTGACGCGGGCCAGCTCGTGTCTCAGGGTCTCCTCGATGCCCTCGTAGATGCCCTGCATTGCCGGCTGGATGCCGTAACCCACCACGCAACCCTGGTCCGGGGTGGTGCGGTGCATCGCGAACAGCGGGCCGGGTTCCACGGCCTCGTACACGTCGAGCAGGGTCATCGACCCCAGCTCGCGCGCCAGCGACCACCCCGCGCCCACGCCCCGCCGGGACTCCACGAGCCCGGCCCTGCGCAGCTCGCCGAGCAGTCGCCTGATGACCACGGGGTTGGTGTTCGCGCTGGTCGCGATCTGCTCGGAGGTGGCGACCTCATGGCCCTGGCGCTGGTAGAGACCGATCCAGGCCAGCGCGTGGGCGGCAATGGTCAACCTGCTGTTGGCACTCATGAATCCCTCCTCTCGGCCGCAACGCTTCATGTTACGACAGCGCAGTCGTAACAGCAAAGGTTGCAACAAGCTGTCGTAACAATTAACGTTGCGACTGTCGGGAAGGGTCAATCAACGAGGTGAAAAGAATGAGCAAGCCACTCACGGGCAAGGCCGCCCTGGTCACCGGGGGGTCGCGCGGACTGGGAGCCGCGACCGTACGACTGCTGGCCGAGCAGGGCGCCGACGTCGCCTTCACCTACGTCAGCTCCGAGAAGCAGGCGCAGGCTGTCGTCGACGAGGTGCGCGGCAAGGGAGCGAAGGCCGTCGCCTTCAAGTCCGACCAGGCGGACACGAGTCAGGCGCCGGCGCTGATTGACGACGTGGTGGCGCACTTCGGCGGCCTGGACATCCTCGTCAACAACGCGGCGATCTCCGCGGCTGGCACGGTGGACGACCCGGACGCCGACACCGCCGCACTGGACCGGATGCACGCCACCAACTACCTCGGCGTGATCGCCGTCATCCGGGCCGCCTCCCGAGTGCTGCGCACGGGCGGCCGCATCATCACGGTGAGTTCCGGACTGGGCTCCCGGGTCGGTACCCCGGGAGCTGCCGACTACGCGGCGACCAAGGCAGGGATCGCGAGGTACACCCTGGGGGTCGCACGGGACCTCGGGCCCCGGAACATCACGGCCAACGTCGTGGAGGCCGGACTGATGGAGGGCGGCATGCAAAAGGAAACGGACCCGGAGACCCTCAAGGCCCTGGTCAGCTCGCTGTCCATGCAACGCCTGGGTCAGCCCGAAGAAATCGCCGCGGCGATCGCCTTTCTGGCGAGCCCCGCCGCGTCGTACGTCACGGGCGCGGTGCTGGACGCCCACGGTGGCTACAACGCCTGAACCGGAAACCCTGCCGCGCGCCCCGAAGGACATCGCGCCTGCGGGGCGCGCACCGCCGACGACCCGCGCGTGCGCGGACGGCTCCCACGCGCGCGCGAAAGCTGCGACCAGTCCGTCGCCGGTCGACCGGCGGAAGACGGGCAGCAAGCACCAGCTGATCTGCGACGGCAAGGGCGCCATGCTGCAGGTCATCACGACCGCCGCCAACGTCAACGACATCACCCAATCCCTCGACCTCGTCGACGCCATCCCGCCTGCCGCCGGACGACCCGGGCCCAGGTGCCGCGGTGCGGCCTGAGGGCGACCACGTAGGCCAGGCCGGCCTCGCGCAGTGCGAGGTACCAGTCGCCGCTGACTTAAGTAGGCGCAGTCGACGATGACCGCCCGGCAGCCGAAGCCCGCCTCTGAACCGGCCGGTGCGGGCGCCCCCGGAACGTCATGGTCATGAGACCGGGGCCGCCTGGCCATCGCTTTGTGCCGGCTGTCGGCCGGCTTCGGCCAACTTGTGGCAGGCGTGATCACAGCGGGGCGTTCTGGCACGGCTAGAGCCGGCTGGCCGCTTGGACACTACGAGCGGCCCGGTCAAGGGCCAGGTCAGGTACGGCTGCCCGGGTGCTTGCGTGTCCGTTTCACGGCGGCGTTCCGCCGCCGTCCCGTTCCTCCTAGACAGGGGGTGCTGGTTGCGAGGAATCGGAGGGCGTGGCTGCTGCGCGGAGAGCGGTGACGGCGGCGGCCACCTGCTGCTGGACTGCGTCGGGGAGCGGCTCTCCCCCAACCGTGCTCACCAGGTCTTCGGCGACGCGAAGGAGTTTGGTGTTGGTGTTCTGGGAGACGGCGACCAGCACATGGAAGGCGTCCTCGGCGGTGAGGCTGAACGTGGCCATCAGGACCCCTGTGGCCTGGTCGATCAGGGGGCGGGTCTGCATCGCCCGGCGTAGTTGAACGACCTCGGTGCGCAGGTCCTCGTCGTCCAGGGCATCCTCCTGGCATGCTGCGATCGTTTCGGGGGCGCAGGCCAGCAGGCCCGGGGTACGGCGCTGCAGTGTGAACAGGGGCCATGTGCCGGACGCGCTGAGCAGACGCTGCACCGGGGGGCTGGCGTCCCGGATGGTCAGGGTCTTGCCGGCCTGGAGGGCGCGGCGCCGGGCGGTCAGGAAACAGCTTCGTGTTCCAGCAGTTCCACCTCGTGGGACGGCTGACGGTCCTGGAGAACGTGTGCCAGGGGACGCTCGGCTCCCTGCGCGGCCCCCGGCTCGGCCTCTTCACCTATCCGAAGGCCGTCCGGGAGCGTGCCCTCGACGGGCTGGAGCGGGTCGGGCTCGCCGACTGGGCGTTCCAGCGCACCGACACCCTCTCCGGCGGACAGCAGCAGCGCGTCGCCGTGGCCCGCGCCCTGATGCAGGAACCCGGGCTGCTGCTCGCCGACGAGCCCGTCGCCTCCCTGGACCCGGAGTCCTCCGGGCAGGTCATGCGGCTGCTGAAGGACATCGCGCGGCAGCGCGGACTGACCGTGCTGTGCAGCCTGCACCAGGTGGATCTGGCCCTGTCCTGGGCCGACCGGATCGTCGGGCTGCGCGCGGGACGCGTCGTCCTGGACGTGCCGACGCACGGCCTCGGGCGGGACGACATCATGCGGCTGTACACGGACCTCGAAGCGGAGGTCGCTCTTCCGGCCTCCGATGCCGTGGGAGCCGAAGCCTCCGGCGGTGACGAGGCCCCGGTCGGCGACAAGGCCCGGACGGGCGTGTCCCTCGAGGAGGCCGGACGCCGATGACCGTCGTGCTCGACCCGGCCGCCTCAGGGACCCGGCGCACCCTGGCCCGGCCCACCGCGGCCGGGATCGGTGCCGGCCTGGTGCTCCTCGCCTGCGTGGCCGCGGGCGTCTGGGCGTTCGCCTCGCTGAAGATCAACGTCGCCACGATGGCCGACAGCGCGGGCAACGCCGTGAACTTCGCCTCGCGGATGCTGCCGCTGGACTTCCCGCCCATGGGCGAACTCCTCGGCCTCGTATGGCAGACCCTCGCCATCGTGCTGTGCGCGACCGCGCTGTCCGTGGTGCTGAGCGTGCCGCTCGCCCTCCTGGCCGCCCGTAACACCACTTCCTCGGCTCCGGTCCGTATGGCGTCCCGCACCGTGGTCGTCCTCGCCCGTGCCGCCCCCGACGTCGTCTTCGCCATCGCCGCGTTCCGGATCTTCGGACTGGGCGGCATGACCGGCGTCATCGCCCTGGGCCTGCACTCCGTGGGCATGGTCGGCAAGCTGTACGCGGACGCCGTCGAGGAGATCGACGAGGGACCCAGGAACGCCCTGCGCGCCGCCGGGGCCGGCCGTCTGCAGCAGATCACCGGCGCGATCCTGCCCCAGGTACTGCCCTCGCTCGTGGCCACGGCCCTGCACCGGCTCGACATCAACCTGAGGGTGTCGGTCGTGCTCGGCTTCGTCGGTGTCGGCGGGCTCGGCTACGCCCTTGCCACCGCCATCGGCCGGATCGACTACCAGCGGGCCATGGCGCTCGCCCTGGTCGTCCTGCTGCTGTGCTTCGCGGCGGAGTCGGTGTCCGGTGCCATCCGGCGCACCCTGCTGCACCAGGAGGAGCCCCGGGGCAGGCGCCGGTTCGGCGGCCGGGGCGTCCGGTCTCTGCCTGTCGTCGCGACGACCCCGGCGGAGCCGGCGTCTGTCTCCCTGGCCGCCGTGTCAGCAGAGCGTGGGGCCGGCTCCCGCAGGATCAGCCCTCGTTGGGACGTCCGGCGGGTCCGGCACTGCGTCCTGCTGGTACTCGGCATCGCGCTCCTCGTCGCGTCCGCGGTGCGGTCCGATGTCTCGCCCGCGGCGCTGGGCAAGGGCCTGGGCTCCCTGTTCCCGACCATCGGCGACTTCCTGCCGCCCAGCGGCGGGGGCATCTGGGCGACGCTCTTCGCCGACCTGTGGACCACCCTGCAGATCGCCTTCGCGGGCACCCTCATCGGCCTGGTCCTCGCCCTGCCGCTGGGGACCCTCGCCGCCCGCAACGTGGTGCGTTCGCCCGCCGTGGCCCGGACCTTCCGGACGGTCATCCTGCTCATACGGGGGATACCCGAGCTGATCCTCGCGATCGTCTTCGTGGTGGTCACGGGGCTGGGCGCGGTGGCCGGGGCGCTGGCGCTGGGCATCGGCTCGGTGGGCCTGCTCGGCAAGCTGGTCGCCGACTCGCTCGAGGAGATCGACTCCGGTCCCGCCCGTGCGGTGCTCGCCGCCGGGGCCACCCGCCGGCAGGTCTTCTTCGCGGCGATCCTGCCCCGAGCCTGGCCGTCCGTCCTGGCCCATCTGCTCTACCAACTGGACGTCAACATCCGCTCCGCGACCCTGCTGGGCATCGTCGGAGCCGGAGGCATCGGCTACGACCTGCTCAACGCGGCGCGGGTGCTCCACTTCGACGTCGTCACGACGGTGGTCCTGCTGATCCTGGCCGTCGTCCTGCTGGTCGAGGGCGCGGCCATGTGGCTGCGCAAGGTGTTCGCGTAGACACAGTCGACGCCCCCGTTTCACGAAGGCCCGCCGAGCGTGTTCGCCCGGCGGGCCTTCCTCGTTGCGTTTGTGAATCGGGCGGGGTGGGGGTCGGACGTGGATCGGGCGACAACTGTCTCGACTGTTCACGCGGGCGCGGGCCCGCGTTTCTTTTCGGGAACTTGTACGGACAAGGGCATACCGAAAGATCAAGGACGTGACCAAGACAAGCCGGTACGCAGAGATAGCCGATGTCCTCGCCGAGGAGATCGCGGACCGCCCCTTGGGCGCCCGTATCTCCAGCGAACACGAGATCGCGGCGCGCTTCGGTGTCAGCAGGGCCGCGGCGAGAGCGGCCCTGCAGGAACTCGAGGGCCGTCTCATGGTCCGCCGGGTCCGCGGCGCGGGCACCTTCGTCAACCGCCCCATCGACTACGTCCTGTCCCAGCGCAAGGACCCCTCCCTGCACAAGACGGTGGAGGAGGCCGGCGGTACCGCCCGCACCGTGGTCCGCGAGGTGCGCCGGGTGAGGCTCGACGAGCGGCGCGCGGCACGCCTGGAGCGGCCGGTGGGCAGCGAGGCACACCTGCTGGTCCGTCAGTCCTACATCAACGGGCTGATCAGCGGCTGGTCACAGGAGCACATCCCCGTCGACCTGTTGCCCGAACTCGACACGGCGGTCCACGCCGTGGAGTCGCTCGACTCGATCCTGCGCCAGATGTGCCGGGTCACCCCGGTCCGCGCCTGGTGCCGGGTCAGCTACTCGCTGCCGGGACCCGAGGTCGCCGCCGGCCTGGAGGCCGAGCGCCACCGGCCGGTGTGGCTGGTGGAGAGCCTGAGCCAGGACGCGGACAGCGCCCTCTCGGTCATGTGCAGCGACACCTGGATCCGTCCCGACTCGACGCGGATCATCGTCGAGCTCGACGGCACCTGGAACCAACGAACGGAAGGAGAACGGCGTGCCCGACACGCTGACTCGTGAACGGCGCTGCGAGCTGCTGGCCGCCGCCACCCACGAGGAGATAGTCCCGCTGGCCGAGCGGCTGCTCGCCGACGGGGCGGTGCCCGAGCCCACCGTGGTCAAGGCACCGGAGACCGGCATGGTGATGCTCCAGGTCCGCGAACCCGTCGAGGAGACCCGCTTCTACCTCGGCGAGGTCCTGGTCACCGAATGCTCCGTCGACCTCGACGGCACCCCCGGCTGGTGCATGCGCTCCGGGGACGACCGGGTCGCAGCCCTCGCGGGCGCCCTGCTCGACGCCGCGGCCGCCGCCGAACTGCCCGCCATCGCCGAGATCGACGCCCTGTGCGCCGCCGTCGCCGAGCGCCTCGCGCGTGCCGACGCCGCCGAGTGGGCCGAAGTCACCGCCACCACCGTGAAGTTCGAGGAACTGACATGACCGCCTTCGTCGACCAGGCCACCAGGACCCAAGCCCACCAGGGCACCGGGACCCAAGCCCACCAGGGCACCGGGACGCCGGCCGACCAGGGCATCAGGATCCGCACCCTGCACCGCGAACCCCAGGAATCCCAGCGGGACTTCACCGTCCTGCTCGACGTTCTCTCCCGGCCCGGTCGCGTACGCCGCCTGGACGCACCCGAGTTCGCGCCCACCGCGGCCGTCGCCGCCTGCGGGCTCGGTGACGTCGAGGTGCCGACGCTGGTACTCGCCGAGGACGGCGACCTCTGGGCCGAGGCCGTCCACGCGGCGACCGGCGCCCCGCGCGCCACGGCGGCCACGGCCCGCGCGGTCGTCGTCCTGCGGCCGCTGACCGACGAGGACGTACGCTCCCTGCCGCGCGGCGACGCCCTGAACCCCGAGCTCGGGGCACGGATCTTCGCCCGGGTCGAGTCGCTGGCCGAAGGTGAGCACCCCGCGGACGACGCCCTCGTCCTCGCCCTCACCGGGCCGGGCGTCCGCGAGGAGAACCGGCTGACCGTACGCGGGCTGAGCCGCGACACGGTCACCGCGCTCGTCGAGGCCAACAGTTCCTTCCCGCTCGGCGTCGACACCTTCCTGGCCGCCCGGGACGGCTCCGTCGCCGGACTGCCGCGCACGACCCGCGTGCGCGTCGTCGCGGACGGTGGCGCCTGACATGGGCTACTCGGGAGTCCGCGGCGGCCAGGAGGCCATCGCCGCGGCCGAACGCCTCGTCAGGGAGGCCCGGTTCGGCGGCAGCAGCCCCTGGCTCGAACTGGACCAGATCACCGGGCACCTGGACCTCGCCGTCGACCGGGTCTCCGGCGAAGGCGGTCTGTGGGCGCCGGACCTGGCGGCCCGCGCCATCCGCCAGGCACAGGGCGACCTGCTGGAAGCGGCCCAGCTGCTGCGCGCCCATCGCTCCACCCTGCCCCGCCTGGGCTACAGCCTGCCCGCCGAGAGCACCGAGCTGACCGTCGTACGACGCGTGAGCCCCGCCCACCGCAACCCACCGGGTGGTCAACTCCTGGGCCGGACAGGCGACTACACGCCCCGCATCCTGGAGACGGAGGACGCCGGCGACACGGGGGACACGGCGCCCGCGTCGCATCCGGCGCCGTCGGGCTCCGCCGCGTCGGACGCCGTGAGCCGGCCGGGCGCCAGCGACCTCGCCGCCGTACTGTACGAGCAGGGCCTGCTGGCCGGCCGGTGCCGGGGCGACGACCCCGAGCCCTACGACATCACCCGGGCCCCGGCCCGTCCGGGCACCCCGCGCTCGGCCCGGCTGTCCGCGCTGGCCCGCGCGGAGACCGGTTCGCTCACCCACCTGTGGTACGTCAACGCCCACAACCCGCTGCGCGGCGGAGCGGAGATCCCGCTCGAACTCCGGCGCGGACGGCTGCCGCTGAAGGTCACCCACCCGCACACCGGCCGGCCCGTCACGGTCGCCCGGTGCCCCGTCACCGAGGCCCGCACCGTCCGTTCCACCGACCGGCCCCGCCCCGGCGGCAGCCGCTTCGACCTCGGTTACGGGCTGTGCTTCGGCGAGAACGAGCCCAAGGCAGTCGCCATGGCCGGGATCGACCTCCTCGTGCACCGGGACCCGCACACCGAACGCCTGGAGCAGAAAGTGCTCATCGCTCTCGACGGACCGGAGGCGTCCGGCTTCCTCGAACACCTCAAACTCCCGCACTACGTCGACTTCCGCTCGACGATCGAACGGGTCCAGGCCGTCCGCGCCGCCGCGGGGGAGGGCCGATGAGCACCATGAACGCCCCTGCGACACCGGTCACTTCGGCGTCAGCGCCCTCAGCCCCCGCCGCACCGCGCCCCGACCAGCTCACCGAGCGGCTGGGTCTCGGCGTCGACCGGGTGATGGCCGAATCGGGCCTGTGGGCCCCGCGGTTGGCGGCCCGCGCGTTCCGCCAGGCACGTGGTGACGTGACCCGGGCGGCACAGCTGCTGCGTACCCATCGCACCTCCCTTCCCCGGCTGGGCCGCAGTCTTCCCGTCCGGGCGGGGGAGTTGAGGGTGGTGCGCCGGATCAGCTCCGCGTTCCGCAACCCGCCCGGCGGCCAGGTGCTCGGCCGCACCCTCGACTACGTGGGCCGCCTGCTCGACCTGCTGCCCGAGGAGGAGGGCCGGCAACGATCCGTGCGGGCGAGCGAGTCGGCACAGGAACACCACGATCACCACGGCCACGAACACCCGCCGCACGGCCGCGAGGACGAGGTCGAGCGCGCTCCCGGCCATGTCCTGTCCGTCTTCCGCGAGATGGACATCGTCGCCCCGCCCGGCGACCACGACGACCCCGAGCCGTACGACATCACCCGGCACCCGGCGCGCCCCGGCGTCCCCCGCTCGGCGCTGCTGCAGACCATGGCCCGCGCCGACACCGGAGCCCTGCTGTACCTGTGGTACGGCTCCGAGTGGAAGCCCGCCGGCCAGGAGGTCCATGAGGTTCCCGGCGAGTTGCGGCACGGCTTCCTGCCCGTACGGGTCGAGCACCCGCACACCGGCCGCCCCGTCACCGTCGGCGACGTCCGGGTCAGCGAGGTCGTGAGCTTCCACAGCCTGACCCGGGCGGGCGAGCTGCCCCGCCACCTCGACGTCGGCTACGGCATGTGCTTCGGCCACAACGAGCGAAAGGCCATCTCGATGGCCGGAGTCGACATCCTGCTCGGCCACCACGAGGGCACCGAACGCGCCGCCGGACTCCAGCACGACGTGCTGCTGACCCTCGACGGCCCGGACATCACTGGCTACGCGGAGCACCAGAAGCTGCCGCACCATGCCGAATACCGCTCGGTCCTCGAACGCGCCACCGCGGCCGCCGCGCACCAGGCCGGCCCCCGCCGCACCGGCCCTCACCCCGGAGACACCGCATGACCGCCTACCCCACCACCGAGCTGCCGTCGGCGGACACCGCCGGCCGCCGCACCGACCGTCTCGCCGGACCCGCGCCCCGCCCCGGCATCTTCGACGAGCTGTCCAAGCGGGAGATCCGCCGGGCCGTGCTCAGCGGCATCGCCATCCCCGGCTACCAAGTCCCCTTCGGTTCCCGGGAGATGCCCGTGGCCCGCGGCTGGGGCTCCGGCGGCCTCCAGGTCACCCTGTCCCTCGTCGGGCAGGACACCCGCCTCAAGGTCATCGACCAGGGCGAGGACGCGGGTGTCAACGCGTCCAACCTGCGCCGCCTCGTCGTCGGCCATGTCGGCTGCGAGGAGGAGACCGACACCCGCGAGGCCGACGTCATCCAGTCCCGCCACCGCATCCCCGAACAGCCCCTGCACGACGGGCAGGTGCTCGTCCTCCAGGTGCCGGGCGCCGAGCCACTCGCCGGGATCGTCAAGAGCATGGACGAGCAGCGCCGCATGCACGCGGAGGCCGACTACTCCAAGATGTGGGTCCGGCTCTACGAGGACATCGTCCACAACGGCCTCATCACCAATGCGGCCGGTTACCCGGTCCTGGTCGAGGGCCGCTACGTCATGACGCCCAGCCCCATCCCGCGCTGGGACGTGCCCAAGCTGAACCACTCCGAGGCCGTCACCGTCCTGTCCGCCGGACGCGAGAAGCGCATCTTCGCCGTCCCCCCGCACACCCGGGTCGAGCCCCTCACCTTCGAGGACAGGCCGTTCGAGGTCGAGCGCACCCCCGGCGCCGCCTGCCGGCTGTGCGGCTCCGACGACACGTACATCGTCCAGGAGCCGGGCCCCGACGGCACGTTCAGCACCTGGGTCTGCTCCGACACCGACTTCTGCCGACGCCGCCGCGCGGGCGACGCCCCCGAAGTCACCGCCCTCGAGGCCGCCTTGGCCCACACCCGCGAGGAAAGCACCATATGAGCACCCCCGTTCCCCTGGCCCCGCCCACCTGGGCCCTGAAGGTCGACGGCCTCGGCCGTATCTACGGCGATCCGTCCGCCGCCTCTCTGGCCGGCACCGGACCCGAGCACGGCACCGCGGTCTCGCCCGCGACCGGCGCGGTCGTCGCCGCCTGGGACGTCGGCTTCGACGTCGCCCCGGGCGAGGCCCTCGGCATCATCGGCGAGTCCGGCTCCGGCAAGTCCACCGTCATGCGCTGCGTCGCCGGTGACGAGACCGCCACCGCGGGCACCATCGCGCTGCGCGGCGTCGACGACGGCACCACCAACATCCGCGACCTCGACCCCTCCGCCCGGCGCAGGCTCCGCCTGGACCAGATCTCCGCCGTCTACCAGGACCCGGCCGCCGGACTCAACCTCGACGTCTCTGCCGGCGGCAACATCGCCGACCCGCTCACCGCCGTCGGCTGGCGCAACTACGGCCGCATCCGGGAACGCGCCGCGCAGCTCCTCTCCCGCGTCGAGGTACCGCTCGACCGCATGGACGACCCGGTGCGGTCCTTCTCCGGCGGCATGCGCCAGCGCGTGCAGATCGCCAAGGCCCTGGCCAACGACCCGCCCGTGCTGCTCCTCGACGAGCCCACCACCGGCCTCGACGCCTCCGTCGCCGCCGGCGTCCTGGACCTGCTGCGCGGACTCCTCGAGGAGACCGGCGTCGCCGCCGTCGTCGTCAGCCACGACTTCGGCGTCATCGAGATGCTCACCCGCCGCGTCCTGGTGATGCAGCACGGCCGCGTCGTCGAGGCCGGACTCACCGACCAGCTTCTCGAAGACCCCCAGCACCCCTACAGCCAGCAGCTCGTCGCGGCGGCCCGGGGATGAGGACGGACACCACCATGACGACCACCACCGAGCCCATCGCCGACGCGGACACCGGGCCCGCACCCGGAGCCGTCCTGTCGGTGCGCGGACTGCACAAGGACTTCACCCTCCACACCATCGACGGACGCACCGTCGGCGCCCTGCACGGCGTCGACCTGGACGTCGGCCCCGGCGAACACGTCGCGCTGGCCGGCACCTCCGGGGCCGGCAAATCGACCCTGCTGCGCTGCGTCCACCGCACCTACCTCACCGGAAGCGGCCACATCTGGTTCCGTACCGAGACCGGCGAGAGCGTCGACATCGCCGCCCTGCCCGACGCCGAAGTCGCCCAGCTGCGCGGCCACGAGATCGGCTACGTCTCACAGTTCCTGCGCCCCCAGCCGCGCCGCTCCGTCCTGTCCATCGTCGCCACGGCGGGCGTCGCCCGCGGCATGGACCGCGAGGCCGCCCACGACGCGGCCGCGGCGGCACTGCGCCAGGTCGGCATCGACGAACAGCTGTGGGACATGCACGCCACCGTCCTGTCCGGCGGCCAGAAACAGCGCGTCAACATCGCCGCGGGCACCATCTCCCCGCCCCGGCTGCTCCTGCTCGACGAGCCCGTCTCCGCCCTGGACCCGGCCAACCGCGCCGCCGTTCTCGACCTCATCGCCCGCCTCGAGGAGACCGGCACCGCCGTCCTCTCCGTCTTCCACGACCTCGATGCCATCGAGCGCCTCGCCACCCGAGTCGTCGTCCTCGGCGGCGGCAAGGTCCTCGCCACCGGCGCGCCCGAGGACATCCTGCACGACCCGTCCCTGCCACTGGAGGTGGCCCGATGAGCCGCTACATCTTTGCCCACGCGCGGGCGGTGCTGCCCACCCGCGTCCGCCCCGGCCCCGGTTTCGGGGTCGGGGGCGGGCGGGTCTCCGAGGGGAGCCGGGCCGCGACGGGGCGCGGGGCCGCCGGGGGCCCGGGTTTGCGG
>NZ_JBFAIQ010000073.1:0-13993 GCF_040654755.1 Streptomyces sp. NPDC050625 | reverse complement strand
TCCGATCTCTCATCCCCTGGAAGTCTGCCGCCTCGGCCACGCGCTCGCCCGTCCCTCGTCGTCGTCAGTGGTCGTCGGAATGTGCGGTCAGCGGCTCACGGCTTGAGGACGAGCGTGTCGCTCGTGCCGGCGTCGACCGCCTTCGACGAGAACGACCACGGCAGCAGCTCGCCCTTGGCCCACTTGCCGGTCTGGTCGGTGTAGTGGGCGCTGTAGGCGTGCCCGGAGGCCCCGGTCAGGTTGATCCACTTGGACTTGTCGAGATCGGCGAGGTTGACCACCATGCGCATCGACGGCACCCACACGACGCCGTAGCCGCCGGCCGCGTTCCAGCCGGACGCGTTGACCGCCGCCTCGCCGCCGCTGAGCCTCCAGGGGCCGCGGTTGAGGACGTACTGCAGGGCGCCCGGGCCCTCGGTGCCCAGGGTCTGGTTCTTCAGGAACAGCCGGTGCAGCCGGCCCCAGCTCCAGGTGTCGATGTCCTTGCCGAGCTTGGCGGTCAGCTCCCAGCGGGCGTCGATCAGGGCGCGCTTGAACAGCTCGTCGCGGTTGTCGGCCTTGGGGCGGTCACCCACTCCGGCCGGCGCCTTCCACCAGTCGCTGTCCGGCTTGTCCATGAGCTTGCGGACCACCTCGAACCAGCGGTCGCCGCCGTCCGGCTGCGCCTGGTCGGCGTCGCGCTCGCCGCACTCGCGCACCTTGGCGTCGTCGTCCACCGGGCCGGTGTTGTCGATCTTGTCCACCCACAGGCACTGGCCCTTGACCCGCAGCTCCTTGGGCATCTTGTTGCCGAAGGCGAGCTTGAGGATGTTGCGCCAGACGGCGTTGAAGTAGGCGGCCGCCGCGGAGTCGGCGTCCTGGGTGTAGTCCCAGCCCTCCAGCAGCTTCTGGGCGTCGCGCACGTCCTTGTCGCCGAGGTTGATCTTCAGCAGCTTGGGCACGAGCAGCTTGGCGATCTCGCTGCTGTTGTCCAGCTGCATCTGGCGCATGTCGTCGGTCGAGATCTTGCCGTCGCCCTTGATCTTCGACTCGATCAGATCGGTTATCCGCTGGCTGCGGGCGCCGTAACCCCAGTCCGTGGTGAGCGTGTAGGGGTACTTGTCCTTGTCGACGACGGCCTGGTTGGCGGTGACGATGTAGCCGCGCGAGGGGTTGTACTCGTAGGGCAGTTCGTCCTGCTTGAGGTAGCCGGTCCAGCGGTACTTGGAGTCCCAGCCCGGGGCCGGGATCGAGCCGTCGTCGCCCTGCGCGCGCGTGGGGATCTTTCCGGGCAGGGTGTAGCCGATGTTGTCCTTGTCGGCGTAGATCAGGTTCTGCGAGGGCACGTCGAACAGTGCGGCCGCGGCGCGGAAGTCGTTCCAGTCGCCCGCCCGGTCGATGGCGAAGACGGCGTCCATGGTGGTGCCCGGCTGCAGGGCCGTCCACTTCAGGGCGATGGCGTAGCCGTCGCCGCGGTCGGGTGCGGCGGTGTCGACGGTGGCCCTCCTGCCGACCTTGACGAGTTCGTCGTCGCGGTCGGACAGCAGCGGCATCCCGTCCGCGGTGCGGCGCACGACGATCTTCTTGGACTCGCCCCCGGCGACCTTGATCGTCTCCTCGCGGGAGGTGAAGGGCTTGACCTTGCCGTCGTACAGGTAGCCGTCGCCGCTGAGCTTCTCCAGGTAGAGGTCGGTGACGTCGACCCCGGAGTTGGTCATGCCCCACGCGATGTCCGCGTTGTGGCCGATTATGACGCCCGGCATGCCGGCGAAGGTGTAGCCGGTGACGTCGTACTGGCACTTGGCGGAGACCGTGCGGCAGTGCAGGCCCATCTGGTACCAGACGGACGGCAGCGAGGGCGACAGGTGCGGGTCGTTGGCGAGCAGCGGATGCCCGGTGATGGTGTGGCTCCCGGCCACGACCCAGGAGTTGGAGCCGATGCCCTGGCCGTTCACTCCGACGGCCGCGGGGACGTCGTCCAGGACCTTGTAGAGGCCCGCCAGCTGGCTCGTGAGGGCCGAACCCGCGGTCGACGAGTTCGAGGTGCCGGTGGCGCCCGTCGTGCCCTGTGTGCCGCTCGTGGCGCCGCCCTGCCCGAACGTCTTGGTGACCGCGTCGTACTGGCCGGTCCGGACGATCGCCTTGTGGCGGCCGTACGGGTACTCGGGGTACAGGTCCGCGATCTGCTGGGGGCCGAGGCGGCTGGTCATCAGGGCGCGGTCGATCTCGTCCTGCATGTTGCCGCGCAGGTCCCAGGCCATCGCCTTCAGCCAGGAGACCGAGTCGACCGGGGTCCACTGCTCGGGCTTGTAGTCGTTGGTGAACCCGAGTGCGGCGTACTCCAGGGAGATGTCCTTGCCGTCCTTGCCCTCCAGGTAGGCGTTGACGCCCTTGGCGTACGCCTGGAGGTACTTCTTCGTGGCGGCCGACAGCTTGGAGTCGTACTCCTGCTTGGCGATCTTGTCCCAGCCCAGGGTGCGCAGGAACTCGTCGTTCCCGACCTGGCCCTTGCCGAACATCTCCGACAGGCGCCCGGAGGTCATGTGGCGGCGCACGTCCATCTCGTAGAACCGGTCCTGCGCCTGGACGTAGCCCTGCGCCATGAACAGGTCCTCGTCGGACGAGGCGTAGATCTGCGGGATGCCGTAGCCGTCCCGCTTCACGTCGACGGGACCGGAGAGGCCCTGGAGCGTGATCGAACCCGTGGTCTGCGGGAAGGAGGCACGGACCGTGCTGATGGACCAGTACGCCCCGTAGGCGACGCCTCCGATGATGGCCAGCACCAGCACGAGCACGATGAGTCGGGCTTTGCGCCCCTTCTTCCTGCCGGACTTGCCAGGCGTGTCACCCGTTGAGGCGGTGGTGTTGGGGGGCATCGCTGTCCTTGCTGTCCTAACGCGAGCGGCGAGGCGTGCTGTCCTTTTGAATGAGCGCTGGAGCAACCATAGGCGCAGGGCCCTGTGCCACTTGACGCGGAGTCGGTGAACCGGCGCGCACGGACGTTCGATCTTGCCTCGTGGAGCGTCAAGAAAACGTCAAGAGTTAGGTAAGGTAACAAAGTACTTGGGTGCGGAATGCCGCAGCCTCGGGTCTTGTGTACGTGTGCCCGCGTGTCCCCCGCGCGCGGGGCAGTGGAGGGAACCGCCGCTGACTGTCCACCACCTCAACCAGCTCCTGCTCGTCTGCTCCCTCGTCCTGCTGATCGCCGTCGCGGCAGTGCGGATCTCCTCGCGCAGCGGGCTCCCCAGCCTGCTCATCTACCTGGGCATCGGCATCCTCATCGGCCAGGACGGCATCGGCCACGTCCACTTCAGCAACGCCGCGATGACCCAGGTCATGGGGTACGCGGCCCTGGTCGTGATCCTCGCCGAGGGCGGTCTGGGCACGAAGTGGAAGGACATCCGGCCAATCCTCGGCCAGGCCTCCGTCCTGGCGACGGCGGGCGTCGCGATCAGCGTCGGGGTCACGGCGGCGGGCGCGCACTATCTGGTCGGCCTTGACTGGCGGCAGGCGCTCATCGTCGGCGCGGTGGTCTCCTCGACGGACGCGGCGGCCGTCTTCTCGGTCCTGCGCAAGATCCCCCTGCCCGCGCGCGTGACGGGCACGCTGGAGGCGGAGTCCGGATTCAACGACGCCCCGGTGGTCATCCTGGTCGTCGCCTTCTCCGCGGCCGGCCCCGTCGAACACTGGTACCTGCTGCTCGGCCGGATCACCCTGGAACTGGCCATCGGCATCGCCACCGGCCTCGCGGTCGGCTGGCTCGGCGCCTGGGGACTCAAGCGCGTCGCCCTGCCCGCCTCCGGCCTCTACCCGATCGCGGTGATGGCGATCGCCGTCACCGCGTACGCCGCCGGCGCACTCGGGCACGGCAGCGGCTTCCTGTCCGTCTACCTGGCGTCGATGGTCCTCGGCAACGCCAAGCTCCCGCACTGGCCGGCCACGCGCGGCTTCGCCGAGGGGCTCGGCTGGATCGCCCAGATCGGCATGTTCGTCCTGCTCGGTCTGCTCGTCACCCCGCACGACCTGATCGTCGACTTCTGGCCGGCCCTGATCATCGGGCTGGTGCTGACCGTGGTCGCCCGCCCGCTGAGCGTGGTCCTGAGCCTCACGCCGTTCCGGGTGCCGTGGCCGGATCGAGCGCTGATGTCATGGGCGGGACTGCGCGGCGCCGTGCCCATCATCCTGGCGACCATCCCGATGGTGAACGGCGTCCCGGGCAGCCGGCACATCTTCAACATCGTCTTCGTGCTGGTCGTCGTCTACACCCTCGTCCAGGGGCCGACCCTGCCCTGGCTGGCGCGCGCGCTGGAGCTCGGCAAGGACACCGAGGCCGCCGACCTCGGCATCGAGTCGGCGCCCCTGGAGCGGCTGCGCGGGCATCTGCTCTCCGTAGCGATCCCCGAGGGCTCGCGGATGAACGGCGTCGAGGTCAACGAACTGCGGCTGCCCGCCGGGGCGGCCGTCACCCTCGTCGTGCGCGGGGGAGAGTCGTTCGTGCCCCTGCCGACGACGGTGCTGCGGCACGGGGACGAACTGCTCGTGGTCGCCACGGACCGCGTCCGGGACGCCGCGGAGCGCCGGCTGCGCGCGGTCGCCCAGGGCGGCAAGCTGGCCGGATGGCTCGGCCTCGGCCGGAACGGCACGAGCTCCCGTTAAGGGCCTGTTTCATACGGTTCACACCACTGCCAATCCCAGGTGAACGCGCCCGATGGTGCTCGTTTTCACAGGTGTACGGCGAGTTGCCCCCTGTACGATGAAGGCACCCTGATCGAACCAACTCTGCCTGACGCAGAGCTGGCGCGACCGTATGGCGGCCGGACCGCTCTCCTCTGAACGTGGGCGCCGGTATCTACCGCAGTTCCGCGCAAGAGGACAGCTCTCGGCGCACCCCGCACGGCGAACCAGCCGGACAAGGGGCCGCGCTACCAGGCGGCAGAAAGGCACGGGCCGTGGCATCCACGGTCACCACCGAGCCGTCGAAGAACTCGGCCGCACCGTCCCGCCCGGGATATGGACAGCTGCTGCGCACCCGCGGCGCCTGGACGTTCCTGCTCCCCGGCTTCGCGGCGCGCCAGCCGTTCGCGATGCTCACCCTCTCCATCGTGCTGCTGGTGCAGCACACCACCGGGTCCTACGGCGCCGCGGGCGCGGCAGCGGCCGCCACCGGTGTCTCCATGGCACTGTTCGCGCCCTACAGCGGCCGTCTCGCCGACCGCTACGGCCAGCGCGCCGTGCTGCTCCCGGGCATCCTCGTCCACACGCTGTCCGCCCTGACCCTGACGGCGCTCGCCCTGGCCCACGCGCCCCTGTGGGCGCTGTTCGTCGCGGCGGTGCCCACCGGCGCCTCGGTGCCGCAGATCGGCCCCATGGTGCGCGCCCGCTGGGGCGTGAAGCTCCAGGACTCGCCCCTGATGGCCACCGCGGCCGCCTTCGAGTCCGTCACGGACGAGCTGACCTTCGTCGTCGGCCCGCTGCTGGCGACCGCGCTGTGCACCGCCGTGGACCCGGCCGCCGGCCTGATCACGGAGGCCGCGCTGACCCTGTTCGGCGGCCTGCTGTTCGCCGCGCGGAAGAGCACCCAGCCGCCGGTGACCGACGCCGGGCACGCGCGCGTGAAGCAAGTCTCCGCGCTGCGCGTCCCCGGGGTGCGGGTGCTGGTGGTGACCTTCCTGGGCATCGGGTCGGTCTTCGGCGGCATGCAGGTCGGCCTCGCCGCCTTCACCGAGTCGATCGGCGAGCCCGGCCTGAACGGCGTCCTGTACGGCACCTTCGCGGCCGGCAACATGCTCTCCGGGATCGCCTGCGGCGCGATCGCCTGGAAGGTCGCCCCGCAGCGGCGCCTCGTCCTCGGCTACACGGCCCTCGCGCTGACCGCCTCCGCCCTGTGGACCGCCCACTCGGCGCTCGTCCTCGCGGGCCTCGGCCTCCTGGTCGGCATGTGCATCGCCCCCGCCCTGATCACCGGCTACACCCTGGTCGAGGGCCTGGTCCCGGCCGGTGCCCGCACCGAGGCCTTCACCTGGCTGACCGGCGCGGTCGCCCTGGGCCAGGCGGCCGCGGTCACCGTGGCCGGGCAGCTGGAGGACCGCCTCTGGGACGGCGCCGGATTCCTGGTTCCGATGGCCGGCACCGTGCTCGCCCTGGCGACCCTGGTGGCGCTGCGCTCGCTGCTGGCCACCCGGCCGCGGACCCGCACCGTCGCACGTGGCGTCGGTCACCGCGTGCCGGTGACGGTGGACTGATCCCCGGGAATACGTCACTATGGACCGTCGTTAGCACTCATCGAGTAAGAGTGCCAGGAGGAAGACAGTGCCGACGTACCAGTACCAGTGCACCGAGTGCGGCGAGGGCCTTGAGGCGGTGCAGAAGTTCACCGACGACGCCCTTACCGAGTGCCCCAACTGCGGTGGCCGCCTCAAGAAGGTGTTCTCCGCGGTCGGCATCGTCTTCAAGGGCTCCGGCTTCTACCGCAACGACAGCCGCGGCTCCTCGTCGAGCAGCAGCCCGGCGTCGAAGTCCTCGTCGAGCACCTCCTCGTCGGCCTCGACCGGTTCGACGAGCTCGTCGAGTTCGTCGAGCTCCTCGGCGTCCGACTCGAAGCCGTCGTCGAGCTCCACCAGCAGCTCCGCCGCCTGAGACTCCTCCCCGCAGACCCTGCCGTCGCCCGACGGCAGGGTCTCGGTGTTCCCCGGGACCGGCTCCCCCACGTTTGCGCAGCCAGCTAATGTGCTCGTCATGGCGAACGCAGAGATCGGTGTGATCGGCGGATCGGGGTTCTACTCGTTCCTCGACGACGTGACCGAGGTCCAGGTGGACACCCCCTACGGCGCACCCAGCGACTCCCTCTTCCTCGGCGAGATCGCCGGCCGACGGGTCGCCTTTCTGCCCCGGCACGGACGCGGACACCATCTGCCGCCGCACCGCATCAACTACCGCGCCAACCTCTGGGCCCTGCGCTCCCTGGGCGTCCGCCAGGTCCTCGGGCCCTGCGCGGTCGGCGGTCTGCGCCCCGAGTACGGGCCCGGCACGCTGCTCGTGCCGGACCAGTTGGTGGACCGCACCAAGTCCCGGGTGGGCACGTACTTCGACGGGCTGCCGCTGGCCGACGGCACCGTGCCGAACGTGGTGCACGTGTCGCTGGCCGACCCCTACTGCCCCACCGGGCGGACCGCCGCGCTGAAGGCCGCCCGTGGCCGGGACTGGGAGCCCGTGGACGGCGGCACGCTGGTCGTGGTCGAGGGGCCGCGCTTCTCCACCCGCGCCGAATCGCTGTGGCACCAGGCGCAGGGCTGGTCCGTGGTGGGCATGACCGGCCACCCGGAGGCGACGCTCGCCCGTGAACTGGAGCTCTGCTACACGTCCTTGACGCTCGTCACCGACCTCGACGCCGGCGCGGAGACCGGCGAGGGAGTCTCGCACGAGGAGGTCCTGCGGGTGTTCGCGGCCAACGTCGACCGGATGCGGGGCGTCCTGTTCGACGCGGTGGCGGCACTGCCGGACAACGCGGCGCGGGACTGCCTGTGCGCGAACGCACTCGGCGGGATGGATCCGGGGTTCGAGCTGCCATGACCACGGGATTCGAGCTCCTGTGACCGCGGTCTGACCACGGTCGGGTGAGCGAGTTGTCCACAACCCGCCAGTAGCCCACCGGCTCCGGCGAGCTTCGGCGCGAGGCCTCATCGTGGTTTCGCAAGCCGATTCCTCGTCGCAGGTGGTGGTCCCCGTGCCCGTCGCTCCGTCCCCGTCCTTCCCCTCACCCTCATCCTCGCCTTTTCCCTCTCCCTTCCCCCCTCCCCTTCCCTCCCCGCGCCCGCTGGGCACCGACGCTCCCGCCACGTGCGAGGTCCCGCACTTCGCGCCGGTGCGGGTGCGCGGCGGGCGGTATCGGCTGCAACGGCTCGTGCGGCATCGCCGGCGGGCCGTGGCGGCGGGGCTCGCCGTCACCGCGGCAGCGCTCGTGGCCGCCGGACCACGCGCCGGGACGGATCGGGACCAGGGCGAGCGGGCACGCGGGCATCCGGTGGCGGAGCCCGCACGACGTCACCGTGCGGTGGAGGTGGTCACCGCGCCCGTGCGGATCGCGGATGCCGCCACCGTCCGGCTGCTGCGGCCCGGCGACCGGGTCGACGTGATCGCCGCCGAGGACCCGGCCGCGGGCGGGGATGCCCGGGTGATCGCGCGCGGTGCGCGGGTGACAAGGCTCCCCGAGCCCCTGGACGGCGCCGAGGAGAGCGGGGCACTGGTCGTGCTCTCGGTGCCGCGCTCGACCGCGGCACGTCTCGTCGGCGCGAGCGCGACCGCCCGGCTGGCGGTGACGCTGTGCTGAGCACCTCACCATCGCACTGGACAGGATGGCGGCATCGTGCCGTAGGTTGCGGAGCGTTTCGTTCCACACCCTGTGCGCGCGAGGAGAGTCCCCGAGGTGAGCATGAAGAAGGAACCGAGCATATGGGAGGGCTTCAAGGCCTTCCTGATGCGCGGCAACGTCGTCGATCTGGCGGTCGCGGTGGTCATCGGCGCGGCCTTCACGAACATCGTGAACTCGCTGGTGAAGGGCATAATCAACCCGCTGGTCGGCGCGATCGGCACACAGAACCTCGACAACTACCGCTCGTGCCTGAGCTCGTCGTGCCAAGGCACCCACGGCATCCAGTTGCTGTGGGGCTCCGTCCTCGGTGCCACGCTCAGCTTCGTGATCACCGCGACGGTGGTCTACTTCCTGATGGTGCTGCCGATGGCGAAGTACCTGGCCCGGGTGGAGGCCCGCCGCAAGGCCCGGGAAGGCACGCAGGAGGTCATCGAGGTGACGGAGCTGGAGGTGCTCCAGCAGATCCGCGACGAGCTGATCGCACAGCGCGGCGCCGCGGGCCGCGGCGAACGGTAGCGGCACGGTTCTCGCCCGGGCGGGCTCAGAGGTGGTGGGGCGGCTTCTCGTCGAGGAACCGCTTCAGATCGGCGGCGCTGTCGCCGTCCCCGCGCTCGCCCCAGCCACGGTCCGTGTCGTCCGAGGACTGCTGGTTCAGCGGGTCGTCGAAGACCAGCGCGGACTTCGGGTCACGCGGCTCGGGGGCGGGGTCGCTGCTCATGCCTCAAGGGTACGGGCCCGCGTCCCTCGCCCCGCCTTTCGTCCCCCGGTCAGCTTGTGAATCCATGCACAAGATTTCGGTGAATTTTCATGCTGTGCTGGGAGGCATGATGTCGAGTTCCGCTTCGGCGCCCGCCTCCTCCCCGGGCGGGCAGCAGCCCCTTGGACCCCTGCGCCGGCTCACCGCACGCGGGCGCGACGAGGCACACCGTGTCGCCTCACCGCTCGAGCTCTTCTTCGACCTGTGCTTCGTCGTGGCCATCGCACAGGCCGGCGTCCAGCTCGTGCACTCCGTGGCGGGGGGTCACGCGGGCCACGGCATCCTGAACTACGCGTTCGTGTTCTTCGCCATCTGGTGGGCATGGATGAACTTCACCTGGTTCGCCTCGGCGTACGACAACGACGACGTGCTGTACCGGGCCGTCACACTGGTCCAGATCGCCGGCGTCCTCGTCCTGGCCGCCGGTGTCTCCCGGGCGTTCCAGGACCACAACTACCTGGTGGTGTTCCTCGGCTACATCATCATGCGGCTGGCGATGGCCACGCAGTGGCTCAGAGCCGCGAGATCGGCCCGGGGCGCGGAGAGAACCATGGCCCTGCGGTACGCCGGCGGGGTCCTGGCCTGCCAGGTGGGCTGGGTCGGCCTGGTGCTCCTGCCGGAACCCGCGCGCCCCTGGCTGTTCCTGGTCATGGTGATCGCGGAGTTGTGCGTGCCGGTGTACGCGGAGCGGGCCTGCGCCACGGCCTGGCATCCGCACCACATCGCCGAACGGTACGGGCTGTTCACGATCATCGTGCTCGGCGAGACGATCGCCGCGGCCACGGTCGCCGTGAAGTCGGCCGTGGACGAGCACGACGCGCTGGGCGAGCTGCTGCCGATCGCGGCGGGCGGACTGCTGATCGTCTTCTCCGCGTGGTGGATCTATTTCGCGGTGCCGATCCACGGGCATCTGCGCTCCAACAGGCAGTCGTTCCTGTGGGGCTACGGCCACTACCTGATCTTCTCCTCGGCCGCCGCGATCGGCGCCGGTCTGGAAGTGGCGGTCGAGCAGGCGGTCGGCAAGGCGCACATCTCCGTCCTGTCCGCCTCGGCGGCCGTCACCCTGCCGACGGCGCTGTATCTGCTCACGGTCTGGGCGCTTCACTCGCGTCACTTCAAGATCGGCACAGCCCAGCAACTGGTCCTGCCGGCCACGGCGCTGCTGGTGATCTGCTGCACCTTCCTGGGCGACTGGGCGGTGCTCGCGGCGGGCCTGGTGTCGGCACTGGCCGTGGTGACGGGGGTGATCCTGACGGCGCGGACGGGCGCCCGCGAGGGCGAGGCGAAGGCGACCGCGACCGCGGCGTGACCCCTCCCGCGCGGCCCGGGCCGGTACAGACTGGCTGCCATGACAGTTGACGCATTGACGGACGTGGCCGGACTGCGGGTGGGGCACGCGACACGCAGCGGCGACGGCTGGCTCACGGGCACCACGGTGGTCCTCGCTCCCGAGGGCGGCGCCGTCGCCGCCGTGGACGTGCGCGGCGGCGGTCCCGGCACCAAGGAGACCGACGCGCTCGACCCGCGCAACGTGGTGCAGAAGGTCGAGGCGGTCGTGCTGACCGGCGGCAGCGCGTACGGGCTCGACGCGGCGTCCGGGGTGATGGCCTGGCTGGAGGAACAGGGGCGCGGAGTGCCGGTCGGGCCCGACCCGGCGCATGTCGTCCCGGTGGTGCCCGCCGCCTGCGTCTTCGACCTCGGCCGGGGCGGCAACTTCCGGGCCAGGCCGGACGCGTCGACGGGCCGGGCGGCGGTCGAGGCGGCCGCGGCGAGCGCACCGGGCGCGCCGGTGCCGCAGGGGTGTGTGGGGGCCGGTACGGGCGCCGCGGTGAAGTGGCTGAAGGGCGGGGTCGGCACCGCGAGCACCGTCCTGGACTCGGGGATCACGGTGGCCGCGCTGGTGGTCGCCAACGCCGTGGGATCGGTGCTGGATCCGGAAACGGGGGTGTTGTACGGGGAGTTGTTCCAGGGGCGGGTGGAGTATCCGGAGGCGCGGGTGCACGAGGCGGCACGCCGGCGCCTTGCCGAGGCCGCCGCGAAGAACGCCCCTCCGGTGCTGAACACCACGCTCGCCGTGGTCGCCACCGACGCGGAACTCTCCAAGGCGCAGGCGCAGAAGGTGGCCGGCACCGCGCACGACGGCATCGCGCGCGCCGTGCGCCCGGTGCATCTGCTGAACGACGGCGACACCGTGTTCGCGCTGGCCACGGGAGCGCGCCCGCTCGACGCCGAGCGCCCGCTCGCGCTCAACGACATCCTCGCAGCCGGCGCGGACCTCGTGACGCGCGCGATCGTCCGCGCCGTACGCGCCGCGGAGTCGGTGGACGGGCCGGGCGGAACGTGGCCGTCGTACGGGGAGTTGTACGGCTCCCGGTAACGGGCCGCTGTCTTCCTCTGCCGTCCTCTGCCGTCCTCTGCCGTTCTCTACCGTCCCCTGCCGTCCTCTTCGGCCCTCCTCGGTCCTCTGTGGTCTTCTCCCGTCTTCTGTCGTCCGCGGATTGTCCTGGTTCTGTCACGTGGTGGTGTTCAGGGGAGTTGGAGGGAACCTGCGCGGGCTTCGGTTCCCTCTTTCTCCACGCACTGGAGCGGATCACCCACATCACACGAACCTGGAGCAGCCCGTGACAACGCCGGACATTGCAGCGCGGCGCGCACTGGGGGCCTGTGCCGCCCTGATGGTCGGCGCCCTCACCCTCACCGCCTGCGGCGGCAACGCCAGCGCCGAGAGCGACGACGCGAAGGGCGGCAAGGGCTCGGCCAAGACGTCCTCGCCGCAGATAGCCATCTCCGCCAAGGACGGCTCGACCAGCGCGTCCATCAACGCCACCGGCGTGAAGGTCAGCGGCGGCAAGCTGACCGAGGTGAAGATGACCCTGGCGGGATCGGGGCAGGCCGTGCCGGGCACGATCTCGGCCGACGGCGCCACCTGGAAGCCGAAGGAGCAGCTGGAGCGCGGGACCAAGTACCAGATCTCGGCGACCGCGAAGGACGCCGACGGGCATACGTCCGCGGCCAATTCCATCTTCACCACGGTGACGACGGCGAACAGCTTCATCGGCACGTACACGCCGGACAACGGCACGACGGTCGGTGTGGGGATGCCGGTGTCGTTCAACTTCGACAAGGTCATCACCGACAAGAAGGCCGTGCAGTCGCACATCACGGTCACCTCCAGCAGCGGCCAGCAGGTGGTCGGCCACTGGTTCGGGGCACAGCGGATCGACTTCCGGCCCCAGAAGTACTGGGAGGCCGGCGCCAAGGTCACGATGAAGATCGACCTGGACGGGGTCCAGGGCGCGAAGGGCGTCTACGGCGTGCAGAAGAAGACGGTGACCTTCACCGTCGGGCGCTCGCAGGTCTCCACGGTCGACGTCAACACGCAGACGATGACGGTGGTGCGGGACGGCAGGACGGTCAAGTCGGTCCCGATCTCGTCGGGCAGCCCGGAGCACACGACGTACAACGGGCAGATGGTGATCTCCGAGAAGTTCGTGCAGACGCGCATGAACGGATCGACGGTGGGCTACGGCGGCGAGTACGACATCTCGGACGTGCCGCACGCGATGCGCCTGACGACGTCCGGCACGTTCGTCCACGGCAACTACTGGTACAACCAGGGCAACCCGCCCTTCGGCCGCGAGGGCACCAGCCACGGCTGCGTGGGACTCCAGGACGTGCGGGGCGCGCAGGGGAGCACGACCGCCAAGTGGTTCTACGACAACTCGCTCATCGGGGACGTCGTGGTCGTGAAGAACTCCCCCGACAAGACGGTGTCCCCGGACAACGGTCTCAACGGCTGGAACATGTCGTGGAGCGAGTGGCAGGCGGGCAGCGCCGCCTGATCGGGAAGTGCCTTCCGACTGGCTTGTTCTGACGGGTTGTCGGGCCGCGCGGGAACCATTAGCACGGCCCGCGCGTTTTCCTGACGTACGTTTTCTCGGTTCCCGGACATGATGTCCGACCGAGGGGCTACGGTATGCACCCACAAGGTGACATGCAGCAACGCCGGGAGCAACCTTGAGCGTTCCGTACGAGACGACAGCGTACGAACCAGCCGAGTCGCCCGAGTCTCCGGAGGAGCACCTCGCGCGGCTCCTCCGTCGTGCCCTGAACTCCTTCGAGCTGCCCGACGAGGCCATACGACAGCTCGACTGCGCGCTGGCGCACGACAGTTCGCTGCACTCCGCGCACCACAGCTCGGGGCTGCACCGCGAGACGTACCGGCACACCTGGCTGCTCTCCGACGGCTCGGCCGTCACCCTCTGGGAACTGGTCCACAACACCGCGCCCGGCAGTGAGCCCCAGCACGAGGTGTATGTGGACGAGGAGGAGCTGCGCGCCGCGACCGCCCGGCTGCCGCTGCCGCCGGACGCGCCGGACTTCGAACTGCCGGTGCTGACACAGCTGTCGCCGATTCTTGAGCCACGACACGTGTATGTTCCGGACGACTCCGCGGACCACGCGCGCCGGCTTCTGCGCCGCGCGGAGAACCCGGACCGGCCGGGCACGGAGATGGCCGCGCTGCTGACGACGGCGTTCGCGCACCAGATCACCCAGGCCTTCGGCCGCCCGGGGCGGGCCGGCCGGGCGGGGCTGTGCTTCTCGCTCTACGAGCACGCGTTCCTGCTGCGCGACGGCGAGGAACTCTCCCTCTGGGAGGTCGAGCACACGGCGACGCCCGACGGTCGGCACATGTGCGAGGTGTACACGTCGGAGGACGCGGCCCGCGACGCCATGGAGCGCCGGGCGGCACGGCAGGCCTGAGGTGCTCCCCCGAGACGCTTCCCTTCAGGCCTAGGGCCCTTCTGATGGCTCTTGCTTGAGTGGGTGGATCAGCGCTCGGGTTGGGCAGGAGCGTCTTATGGTGCGGCGGCATGAACTGACGGACG
>NZ_JBFAIQ010000072.1:0-14277 GCF_040654755.1 Streptomyces sp. NPDC050625 | reverse complement strand
CCTTTCGGCCGGCCCGGGCCTGACCGCGGGGCGGGCGCCCGGCCCACCGCCCCGGGCGGCTGAGTCTCCCCCCGAAGCTCAGCCGCCCGGCTTCTGTTTGCCCATTCCGGCGTCCACTCGCCCTCCCCGGCGTCTACTCGCTCAGCTTCGCCACCAGCGCGGTGGCCAGGGAGGCGGGCACGCCCGACGCGGCCAGCACGGCGACCGCGGCGGAGCGGCCCGCCTCCGGTGCTGCCAGCAGGTCGTCGTTCACCGCCTCCATCACCGCGAACAGCATCTGTTCATGCACGTACGCCAGCGCCGGAGCCGGCAGCGGCGAGCTGAACGTCCCCTGTTCCAGGCCCTGTCGCAGCACCTCGGCGCAGGCTTCGCGGACCGGCGTGAGGCGCTCGCGGATGCCCTGCACGGTGACCGTGCGCTGGGCCAGCGCGACCAGCAGCCGGTAGCGGTCGGCGATCTCCCAGACCGCGAGCACCGACCGGGCCACCGCCTCCGCCGGGTCGTCGACCCCCTCGCGTCCCGCCGCGTGCGCGGCCGCCAACGCCTCCACCGCGTCGTCGATCAGTGTGCCGATCAACGCCTCGCGGCTGGGGAAGTGCCCGTACACCGTCCGCCGTACGACCCCCGCGGCGCGCGCGATCTGGTCCATGGAGGCGTCGGGGTCGCGCAGCAGCTCGGCGAGGGCGATGTCGAGGATGCGGCGCCGGTTGGCGTCCGCGCGAGAGCTGTTACCCGTGGTCATGGCTGCCATTCTGCCTGCCCCGCGGAGGGCCTCACGGTGCTTCCGCATGGCTTCACCTCCTTCATTTGCACAACGCTGTGCAGTAGCCGTACATTGCACATCGTTGTGCAATTGCACGCCGCTGTGCAAGTGTCGTGGTGTGCGTCCGCCCCGTCGTGTGCACCTGTGAGGAAGGCGACCCCTGCCCATGCCACTCGTCATGAACGAACCGGTCGAAAGGACGGACCGCCCCTACGCCCGGCGCTGGTGGGCCCTGCTGGTGCTCTGCCTGAGCCTGCTGATCATCGTGATGGCCAACACCGCCCTCACGGTTGCGGCCCCCGACATGACCGAGGAACTCGGTTTGTCCAGCGCCGACCTGCAGTGGGTGATCGACGGCTACACGGTCCCGTACGCCGCGCTGATGCTGCTGCTCGGCGCGATCGGCGACAAGTACAGCCGGCGCGGCGCGCTGGTCCTCGGGCTTGTGGTCTTCGGGGGCGGGGCCGTCTCCGGTTACCTCGCCGACAGCGCCACCGCCGTCATCGCGGCCCGTGCCGTGATGGGCGTCGGCGCCGCGCTGATCATGCCCGCCACGCTGTCCCTGCTCGCCGCGACCTTCCCGCGCGCCGAGCGGGCCAAGGCCATCACCCTGTGGACGGCGACCGCGGGACTCGCCATCGCGGCCGGTCCGGTCGTCGCGGGCGCGCTGCTGCGCGACCACGGCTGGTCGTCGACGTTCCTGATCAATGTGCCCGTCGCCGCGGTCGCGATCGTCGGTGCCTTCGTCCTCGTGCCGCCGTCCAAGGCCGGTCACCACGACCGGATCGACTACGTCGGCGGGCTGCTGTCGGTGCTGTGGACCGGCTCGCTGGTCTACATGATCATCGAGGGGCCGCACTTCGGCTGGGGCGTGAAGGCCGTGAGCGCCGCGGTCGCAGCGGGCGCCGGCCTGGTGGCCTTCGTCTTCTGGGAGCTGCGCCACCCGCGTCCGGTGCTGGACGTGCGCCGCTTCGCCGACCGCCGGTTCGCGGGCTCCAACCTCGCGGTCGCCCTCTTCTTCCTGGCCGTCTTCGGCGCGTTCTACTACCTCACTCAGCACCTCCAGTTCGTGCTCGGATACGACGCGCTCGGCACCGGTCTGCGCATGCTCCCGCTCGCGGGCGCCGTCTTCGTCGGCTCGGCGCTGACCGGCTGGCTCACTCCGCGCGTCGGCATGAAGTGGACGGTGACCGCGGGCATGGTCGGCGGCACGACCGCGCTGGCCCTGCTGACCCGGGTGGACGCGGCTTCGTCGTACGACGACTTCGTCGCCCCGCTCATCGTGCTCGGCCTGGCCATCGGGCTCGCCCTCTCGCCCTGCACGGACGCGATCATGGGCGCCTTCCCGGAGTCCGAACTCGGCGTCGGCGGTGCGGTGAACGACACCTCGCTGGAGCTCGGCGGCTCGCTCGGCATCGCGATCCTCGGCTCGCTGCTGTCGACGTCGTACGGCAACCACCTCACCGACGCCACCGCGGGCAGCAGGCTCCCGGCGGACGCCCTGACCACCGCCCAGGACTCGGTCGGCGCGGGCTACGCGGTCGCGCAGGCCATCGGCGGGAAGGCGCGCCGACTCGCGGTGCAGGCGGCCGAGGCGACCGACCCGCAACAGGCCGCGAAGCTGAAGGAACAATCGGCTCAACTGGCCACGGGGGCCCGTCAGATGGCCGACGCGGTCGGCTCCGCCTTCTCGGACGCGGTGGCCCACACGAGTTTGGTCGGCGCGGTGGTCCTGGGCGTCGGCACGGTCCTGGTGGCCTCCCTGCTCCCCCGCCAAGAGTCGGCTGTTCCGGCGGTACGGGAAGAGGAGCGGGAACTGGTGGACAGCGCGGCTGGTTGACCCGCGCACCCGTTGCGGAACGCCGCATGGCCTGCCTGGTGGAGTCAGGGGTCGAACGTCTGTACCTAAGTTCCCTGGTTGGGGTGGCGGAGGCGGGATTAGGGTGCGGGTGTTCGTTTGGCGTACGTACGGTCTGGTGGTGAAGGAAGAGGACGGGGTGGGGCATGTTCGGTACACCTACCGGCTGCGGGTGTCGGCAACGGCCCGGGCGGGGCTGCTGGGGGATTGGGACCGGTGCCGGTGGGTGTGGAACGAGTGCGTGGCTCGCTCCAAGAAGGCCCATGCGGAGGGCGAGGAGTGCGGTGCGGCACGGCTGGATCGGATGTTGACCGAGGCCCGCGCGGTCACACCGTGGCTGGCCGAGGGGGCCAGCGTGCCGCAGCAGCAACTGATCCGTGACTTCGGCAAGTCCCGGGCGAAAGCGCTCAAGGACATCAGGGAACGGCTGCCGGTGAAGCAGCGGGCGGGGATGCCAGGCTACAAGAAGAAGCATGAGGCTGATCCGAGTCTGAATTACACGCGGCGCAATTTCCGGCTCAGGGACGGGCGGCTCCACCTGGCAGGCGGGATCGTGCTGAGGGTGGTGTGGTCGCGGGAGTTGCCTGTCGAGCCCTCGTCAGTGCGGGTGTTCCGGGACGGGGTTGGTGACTGGTACGCCTCCTTCGTCGTCCCTGTTCGTGTCGAGCCGCTGCCGAAAACCGGCCGAGTGGTCGGTGTGGACTGGGGCGTGAAGGAGATCGCGACCACCACGTCTGATACCCACGACCAGCCCCACCCCGAGCACGGCAAGAAGGCGAAGGCGAAGCTGTCGCGATATGACCGGATGATGGCCCGCCGCAGGCCGAAGAATGGGCGGGCCGCGTCGAAGGGGTATCGGGAGGCGAAGAAGTGGCGGGCGAAGACCTACCAGAAGATTGCCCGCCAGCGGCAGGACGGGGCCCGCAAGTGGGCGAAGAAGGTGGTGCGGGACCATGACTCGATCGCGGTGGAGGACTTCAAGCCGAAGTTCCTTGCGAAGACGTCGATGGCGCGCAAGGCGGCGGATGCTGCGATCGGCGTGACGAAGAAGGCCCTGTTGGACATGGGCCGCAAGCACGGGCGGGACGTGCGTCTGGTGCATCCCGCGCACACCACCATGGACTGCGGACGGTGCGGAGCGAGAACCAAGCACGCACTTCCGCTGTCGGAACGCACCTACACTTGCACCGCGTGCGGATCCGTCTCTCCAAGGGACAAGAAATCCGCGCGTGTGATGCTCGTCCGGGCTGGTCTGGCCCCGGCTGGTGTGGATGGCGTAAGGCCTCTTGGAGCGCTGCTCCAAGAGGCGGCCTGAGCCAGGAATCCCCTTCCCCCGGGAGGGGAGCAGTCAATAACGTGCCGTGCCGGACCAGCCGGAACGGCACGTTCATATTTTTGCGTGTTCGTTTGCTCGTATGTATGCGTGGAGGCACGGGGGATGAAGATCGACTGGGACCGGCGGCACTGCGCACGTAAGGGACACGTGACGTATGTGCCGGACGAGCCGAGGTTCCGGGAGCGGCTGCACGCCCAGACCGCCCTCGGCGACGTATGGCGCTGTCTGCGCTGCGGCGACTTCGTGCTCGGTGAGCCGCACGGTTCGGGACCGGCCGCCGATGCGCCGCTTGTGCCGCGAGGGAAGGTACTGCGGGACCTGTTCATCCTGCGGTTCCTGTCGATCGAGCGGGCCGTGCGCGGCGTGTTCATCGTGCTGGTCGCGGTGGCGGTGTGGAAGTTCAGCAACAGCCAGGACGCGGTACGACGGCTCTTCAACGAGAACCTCGATGTATTCCGCCCGGTCTTCAAGCACTTCCACTACGACCTCGACCACTCACCGGTCGTCGGCTCCATCCAGAAGGCCTTCGGCTACAAGCACTCCACGCTGCTGCTGGTGGCCGCCCTGCTGCTGGCCTACGCGGTGATCGAACTCGTCGAGGCGGTCGGCCTCTGGTACGCCAAGCGCTGGGCGGAGTACCTCACGGTGGTCGCCACCGCCGCGTTCCTCCCGCTGGAGGTCTACGAACTCACCGAGCACATCAGCTGGTTGAAGATCACCACCCTCGTCCTCAACATTCTCGCGGTCCTCTACATCGCCCTCGCCAAGCGCCTGTTCGGCCTGCGGGGCGGCCGCAAGGCCTTCGACGAGGAGCGGCACAGCGCCTCGCTGATGGAGGTGGAGGAGTCGGCGGGGGTGGCGGTCTAGGGGCGCCTGTCCGTGGCGACGGATACCCTGCGCGGATGCACGTGACAGAGGACGACCGCCGCCTTCCTCCTGCCCTGGCCGACGTGGCGCGGGTCGACTTCGACTACGCCGACGGTGAGGGCGTCGACTTCGAGCCGTACCCCGTCTTCGACTCCGCCGAAGAGACCACCGACTGGGTGCGGCTGTGGACCGGCAACCGTGAACTCGACGGCGGCGCCTACCGGGTCTTCGGTCGGGACGGTTCCGGTGGTCTCGCCGCCGTCTGGTTCGCCCGGCCGGGCCGTCCGCTCGTGGAGCAGCCCGTGGTGTTCATGGGCTCGGAGGGCGAGTGTGGCCTGGTCGCGGGAAACCTTTCCGACTTTCTGTGGGTGCTGGCCGACGGCTACGGCCCTCGGGAGGCCGCCCTTGCACGAGGACGAGGAGCGCTCGGCTGGGCCCGACCCCGGTCTGGCCGAACTCGCCGCGCGCCATGCGAGCACCCCGCGTCGGCCGGCCCTGGAGATCGTTGCCGAGGCCCGTGCCGCGTTCCCCTCCTTTGCCGAGGATCTCGACGAACTCTGCCGTTGAGGCGGGTCAGGTCTACGCCCAGGGATCCGTGATCTCCCGCAGCAGGGTCAGCGCTTCGCGCAGTTGCTGCATGCGCCGCTTGCCCAAATGGGTCTCCCACTCCCGTTCCACCTCGGCGACCACCGCGTCGGCGATCTCCTTGGCCGCCCACGCCCGTTCCGCCAGACACACCAGCCGGGCCCGCTTGTCGGTCGGGTCCGGGGCCCGGCGTACATAGCCCGCCTTCTCCAGCTGGTCGACCAGGAAGCCCGCGGTCTGCTTGGTGATCTGGGCCTGTTCCGCCAGTTCCGTCAGCCGTGTGCCGTCCGGGCCGACACGCTGGAGGACCCGGGCCTGGGCGGGCGTGAAATCGTCGAAGCCGGCCTCGGCGAGCACACCGAAGATACGGTTCTCCAGGGCCCGGTACGGGATGAACAGGAGCAGTCCCGTGTTGAGTTCGCTCTCCGCCACCACCGTCGACACCCCTTCGCATGCCTTGACTTTGGTCAGAGCCTCTGACTAATTTGGTCAGAGAAGCTTACCACTTGAGTGGGCGGTGATCCGCATGGGCGTGGCGTTGGACGTGGACGAGCTCTGGCAGGTCGTCGACCGCGAGCGGGCCGGTCTGGCCGACCTGTTGGCGGGCCTGAGTCCCGAGGAGTGGGAGACGCGGACGCGGTGTGGGGACTGGCGGGTGCGGGACGTCGCCGCGCATCTGACCATGGGCGCGCGCTTCAGCCATCGGCAGGTGCTGGGCGAACTCGTCCGGGCCCGCGGCAACCTCGACCGGATGATCCACGACGCCTCGGTCCGCGAGGGACAGGCACCGGTCGAGGAGATCGTCGCTCACCTGCGCTCACTCGTCGGCTCCCGCCGTACGGCACCGCTCACCACGCCCCGCGAGTCCCTCCTCGACGTCCTCGTCCACGGCCAGGACATCGCCCTCGCTCTCGGCCGGACCCGCGAGATGCCCCGTGAGGCCGCCCGCGACGCCGCCGACCGGGTGTGGACCATGCGCGTCCCGCCCCGGCCATGGCCCCTCCCGCGCGCCCGGCTCGTCGCCACGGACATCGCGTGGACGCGCGGCGAGGGCGAGGAGGTCCACGGCCCGATCGCGGCCCTGCTCCTGCGACTCACCGGGCGTCCGGAAGCGGCGCGCGAG
Organism: Streptomyces sp. NPDC050625; assembly: GCF_040654755.1. Taxonomy (NCBI): domain Bacteria; kingdom Bacillati; phylum Actinomycetota; class Actinomycetes; order Kitasatosporales; family Streptomycetaceae; genus Streptomyces; species Streptomyces sp. NPDC050625. The sequence continues at coordinate 7,745 of NZ_JBFAIQ010000072.1, read as the reverse complement.
TGGTTCGAGCGGACCGCCGTACCGGAGCAGTGAGACACCCAGGGATCACCGGGGACCACGGGGGAACCGCGGGGGATCACGGGGGAGTGAAGCGGCGGGTTCGCGACCGGGCCCGCCGCTTCGCCGGCTCGTGGTGAACGGCTCGGCGAACCAAGGAGCTGGTACGGCGGTCCGTGCTGATCGCGGCGGAGCGCGAGTCGACCCGCACCGAGCCGGAGGACGTCCGCGAGGCCCTCGACGAGCTCCTCTCCGACCGTGACCGCGTGACCCGCCGGCTGCTCGGGGTGCGAGACGGCGGCGAACCGGCCTTGCCCTGACGCCGACGTCAACGCCTACGGTCGTACCCATGCGAATCGGCGAGCTGGCAGCACGGGCCGGAACCACCACGCGGGCGCTGCGGTACTACGAGTCGCGGGGGCTGCTGCCCGCGCGGCGCGACGACAAGGGGCACCGGTCGTACGACGAGTCCGACCTGCGGCTGCTCACCCAGATACGGACGCTGCGGGACTTCGGGTTCGACCTGGAGGAGACGCGGCCGTTCGTGGAGTGTCTGCGGGCCGGGCACCCGGAGGGTGACTCGTGCCCCGCCTCGCTCGCGGTCTACCGGCGCAAGCTGGACGAGCTCGACGCGCTCATCGGGGAGCTGCGGGCGGTGCGGGAGACGGTCGCCGGGCAGCTGGTCCGCGCCGAGCGGGCGCGGGCCGAACTGGCCGCCGAGGCGCTGGTTCCGGGAGGTCCGGAGCCGCTGTGCGAACTGGGAGGGCAGGAGCGTTGATCAAGGCGGACGGTGTGACCGAGGTGACGGACGCGGACTTCGCGGCGGAGGTGCTCGGCTCGGAGCTGCCCGTACTGGTGGAGTTCACCGCGGACTGGTGCCCGCCGTGCCGGCAGATGGGGCCGGTGCTCACGGCGCTGGCCGCAGAGGAGGGCGAGCGGCTGAAGGTCGTGCAGCTGGACGTGGACACCAATCCGTTGACCACCAACGCGTACAAGGTGTTGTCGATGCCGACGTTCATGGTGTTCCGCGCCGGTGAACCCGTGAAGGCGATGGTCGGGGCGCGCCCCAGGCGCAGGCTTCTGGAGGAGCTCTCCGACGTTTGGTAAGACGTCTGGTAAAGCGACGGGCGCGCAAAAAATCCCCCGAGCAATTGCGCTCGGGGGATTTCTGTGCGTATATTCAATGATTCGCGACTTCAAATGCATTGAGGCGCGGTGAAGTTCAGTGAGCACAGTATATCCGGGCGGGAGCGGAATTGTCAAACACCGAATTTCCGGACGATGAATTGCGGCACGAGCAGGAATTCATCGACGGACTGTACGCGCGCGTCGATGCCCTCCGCGGCGACACCGAGGTCTCCGTCGCGGACGCCCTCGCGCAGGGTGACAAGCCCATGCAGGCCCGGCTGGAGCGGGACATCCTGGTCGCCGAGCGCTCCGGGCTGCTCGCCGCGCTGAACGCCGTGGACGGCTCGCTCTGCTTCGGCCGTATCGATCTGACCTCCGGTACCAGCCATCACATCGGCCGTATCGGCCTGCGCACCGACGACGCCGAGCGCACCCCCGTCCTCATCGACTGGCGGGCCGACGTCGCCCGCCCCTTCTATCTGGCCACCGGGCACACCCCGCTGGGGCTGCGCCGGCGCCGGCACATCGCCACCGACGGGCGCCGGGTCACCTCCCTGCACGACGAGATCCTCGACCTCGGCGACGCCACCCGCACCGGTCACGAGGACCCCACCGGGGACACCGTGCTGCTCGCCGCGCTCAACTCCGCGCGCACCGGCCGGATGAACGACATCGTGCAGACCATCCAGGCCGAGCAGGACGAGATCATCCGGGCGCCGCACCGCGGGGTGCTGGTGGTGGAGGGCGGACCCGGCACCGGCAAGACGGCGGTCGCGCTGCACCGCGCCGCGTATCTCCTCTACGAGCACCGGGAACTGCTCGCCAAGCGGGCCGTCCTGATCGTCGGCCCCAACCCCGCGTTCCTCGGCTACATCGGCGAGGTGCTGCCCTCGCTCGGTGAGACGGGCGTGCTGCTGGCCACGGTCGGCGAACTCTTCCCGGGTGTGAAGGCGACGGCGACCGACAGCCGCGAGGCGGCCGCGATCAAGGGCCGTGCCGATATGGCGGACGTGCTCGCCGAGGTAGTACGGGACTGGCAGTCGCTGCCGGACCCGGTGATCGCGATCGAGCACAACCGCGAGGTCCTGATGCTCGACGACGGCCTGGTGAAGGTGGCCCGTGAGCGCACCCGTGCCGCCCGGCTGCCGCACAACGTCGCCCGCGAGCACTTCGAGGGCCACATCCTCAACACGCTCACCGACATGGTGGCCGAACGCATCGGCACCGACCCGTACGACGGCACGAATCTGCTCGACCCCAGCGACATCACCCAGATCCGCGACGAACTCGCCGAGAACCCCGAGGTGTGGGCCGCCGTCGACCAGCTGTGGCCGCGCCTGACGCCGCAGCGACTGGTCGCGGACTTCCTCGCCGACCCCGTGGGCTACCTCTCGGACGAGGACGCGGCCGCGATCCGCCGCCCGACCACACGGGCGTGGACGGTGGCGGACGTACCGCTGCTCGACGAGGCGGCCGAACTGCTCGGGGTCGACGAGCGGTCGGCGCGGGCGCGGGCGGAGCGCGAGCGGGAGACCCAGGTGGCCTATGCCCAGGGCGTCCTCGACGTCTCGTACGCCTCGCGGACGTACGAGTTCGAGGACAAGGAGGACAGTGATCCCGACGGCTCGGAGGTCCTGTCCGCGCACGACATCATCGACGCCGAGCGGTTCGCCGAGCGCCATGAGGAGGAGGACCACCGCAGCGCCGCCGAGCGCGCGGCGGCCGACCGGACCTGGGCGTTCGGGCACATCATCGTCGACGAGGCGCAGGAGCTGTCGCCGATGGCATGGCGGCTGCTGATGCGGCGCAGCCCGACCCGCTCGATGACCCTGGTCGGCGACCCGGTGCAGACCGCGGAGGCGGCGGGCGTCGGCTCCTGGCAGAAGATCCTCCAGCCGTACGTCGAGGACCGCTGGGAGCACACCCGGCTGGGCGTCAACTACCGGACCCCGGCAGAGATCATGGAGGTCGCGGCGGCCGTGGTGCGCGCCGAGGACCCCGGCTTCGAGCCGCCGAGTTCGGTGCGGTCGACGGGCGTACGGCCGTGGGTGCGCGCGACCGACGACCTGCCGGGCGCCGTGGCCGAGGCGGTGAAGGAACTGACCCCCGACGAGGGCCGGCTCGCCGTCATCGCCCCGCGCCATCTGCACCGCAAGCTGGCCGCACGGCTGGACGGGGTGACGGCGGGCGCCGAGCCCGACCTGACGCGGACCGTCGTCCTTCTCGATCCGCGTCAGGCCAAGGGCCTGGAGTTCGACTCCGTCCTGGTGGTGGAGCCGGGCAGCTATGGAACCAGCGACCTGTACGTGGCCCTGACCCGAGCGACACAGCGGCTCGGTGTGCTGCACAAGGGCACGCTGCCCGAGGGGCTCAGGCAGGTCGCAGCCACACCGTAGCCAGTGGCGGCAGGGTCAGCCGGATGCTCGCGGGGCGGCCGTGCGCCCCCTGCGGCTCCGGTTTGACCGGGTCGGGGTTGGTGACGTCGCCGCCGCCGTATCTCCCGACGTCCGTGTTGAGGGTCTCGTGCCAGGCGGGGACGTCCTCGGGGACGCCGAGGCGGTAGTCGTGGCGGACGACCGGGGAGAGGTTCGAGACCGACAGGAGGGGGTTGCCCTCGGCGTCCAGTCTCAGGAAGGCGAAGACGTTGTCGTCCGCCGCGTCGCCGACGATCCACTGGAAGCCGGCCGGGTCGGTGTCCCGCTGCCACAGGGCGGGGGTCGTACGGTAGACGGCGTTGAGGTCGCGGACCAGGTCGCGGACGCCGCGGTGGTCGGACTCGGCGCCGTACGCCGGGTCCAGCAGCCACCAGTCGGGGCCGTGGGCCTCGGACCATTCGGCGCCCTGGGCGAACTCCTGTCCCATGAAGAGGAGTTGCTTGCCGGGGTGGGCCCACATGAAGCCCAGGTACGCACGGTGGTTGGCCCGCTGCTGCCACCAGTCGCCCGGCATCTTCGACACCAGTGAACGCTTGCCGTGGACGACCTCGTCGTGGGAGATGGGCAGGACGTAGTTCTCGCTGTAGGCGTACACCATCGAGAACGTCATCTCGTGGTGGTGGAACTTGCGGTGCACCGGCTCGTGCCGCATGTACTCCAGCGAGTCGTGCATCCACCCCATGTTCCACTTCAGCCCGAAGCCCAGACCGCCGAAGCCGCTCGGGCCCCTGTGGTGGGTGGGGCGCGTCACGCCGTCCCACGCGGTCGACTCCTCCGCGATCGTCACCACGCCCGGGTTGCGGCGGTAGACGGTGGCGTTCATCTCCTGAAGGAACGCCACCGCGTCCAGGTTCTCCCGGCCCCCGTGCTCGTTCGGCGACCACTGGCCCGGCTCACGTGAGTAGTCGAGGTAGAGCATCGAGGCGACCGCGTCCACCCGCAGCCCGTCTATATGGAACTCCTCGCACCAGAACACGGCGTTCGCCACCAGGAAGTTGCGCACCTCGCGGCGGCCGAAGTCGAACTCCAGCGTGCCCCAGTCGGGATGCGCCGCCCGCAACGGGTCCTCGTGCTCGTACAGCGGACGTCCGTCGAACTCCGCCAACGCCCAGTCGTCCCGTGGGAAATGAGCCGGCACCCAGTCCATCAGCACACCGATGCCCGCCCGGTGCAGGGCGTCGACCAGGTACTTGAAGTCGTCGGGGGTGCCCAGCCGGGCGGTGGGGGCGTAGAAGCCGGTGACCTGGTATCCCCAGGAGCCGCCGAAGGGGTGCTCGGCGACCGGCATCAGCTCGACGTGGGTGAAGCCGAGGTCCTTGACGTACGCGGGGAGCTGCTCGGCCAGTTGGCGGTAGGTCAGGCCGGGGCGCCAGGAGGCGAGGTGGATCTCGTACACCGAGAACGGTGCCTCGTGCACCGGAGTGTCCGCCCGGTGCGCCATCCACTCCGTGTCGCCCCACTCGTACCGGGAGGCGTGCACGATGGAGGAGGTGTTCGGGGGGGCCTCGGTGCGCCGGGCCAGCGGGTCGGCGCGCAGGGTGCGGGAGCCGTCCTGGCGGGTGATCTCGAACTTGTACAGCTCGCCCTCGCCGATGCCCGGCACGAACAGCTCCCACACCCCTGAGGAGCCCAGCGACCGCATGGGGTGGCCCGTGCCGTCCCAGAAGTTGAAGTCACCGGCCAGCCGTACGCCCCGCGCGTTCGGCGCCCACACGGTGAAGCGGGTGCCGGCCACGCCCTGGTGCGTCATCGGCTCGGCGCCCAGCGCCCGCCACAGCTGCTCGTGCCGGCCCTCGCCGATCAGATGCAGATCGAGGTCACCGAGCGTGGGCAGGAAGCGGTACGCGTCCTCGGTCTCCCGCACCGTCTCGTCGTACGCCACCAGCAGCCGGTACTCCGGGACCCCGATCAGGGGCAGCAGCCCGGAGAAGAAGCCGTCGCCGTCGTCGTGCAGTTCGGCCCGCAGACGGCCCGACACCACCGTGACGGACCGGGCGTACGGACGCAGGGCCCGGACGGCGATCCCGCCGGGCACCGGATGGGCGCCGAGGACGGAGTGCGGGTCGTGGTGCGTGCCGTGCAGCAGCCGCTCGCGGTCGGCGGCGTCCAGGGCGGGGGACACGGCGGTTTCGGCGGGAGCGGCGGCCGCCTTCGTGACCGCCTTCTTCGTGACCGCCTTCTTCGGGGCGGCCTTCTTGGCGGAGGCTTTCTTCGCCGGGGCCTTCTTGGCTGCGGCCTTCTTGACCCCGGCCTTCTTGGCCGTCGCCTTCTTCGCGTCGGCCGTCTTCTTGGCCGCTGCCTTACCGGCGGCCGCAGGCTTTGCGGCCGTTGGCTTCCCGGTCGCCTCGGCCGACGTCTCGGCTGTTTTCTTCGCTGTCTTCTTGGCCGCCGTCTTCTTTGGATTCTTCGGATCCGAACCGCTGGACGGGGGGCTGGGGGTCACGGACGAGCCTCCTGGGCGAGGGTGAGGTCAGAGCTGGTCGGACAGGGCGAGGCGGTGTACCGCCGACATCGGTACGGGGAGCCAGTCGGGGCGGTGGCGGGCCTCGTAGACGACCTCGTAGACCGCCTTGTCGGTCTCGTGGGCCCGCAGCAGAACGGGATCCGTGCGCGGGTCGCGCCCGGCGACCTCGGCGTACCCGGAGCAGTACGCGGCCCGGCACGCGGCCGCCCATCCCGGGGCCGGCGAGGTCGCCGAGTGCGCCGCGTAGTCGAAGGAGCGGAGCATCCCCGCGATGTCCCGCACCGTCGGCTGCGGCATGCGCCGCTCGGCCAGCGGACGGGCCGGTTCGCCCTCGAAGTCGATCAGCGACCACTGCCCGGAGGGCGAGCGCAGACACTGGCCGAGGTGCAGATCGCCGTGGATGCGCTGGGCGGTCCAGGTGCGGCCCTCGGCGGCCAGCTCGGCCAGCGCCTCGTAGGCGGAGCGCAGCCCCGGCTCGTACGGCCCCAACGTCGGCACCGCCTGTACGGCCGCCTCAAGCCGCTCGACCATGCCGTCCACCAGGAGCCGCAGCTGGACATGGCCCAGGGTGGCCGTGGGGAGCGCGTCGGCGAGTGCCGTGTGCACCTCGGCGGTGGCCCGGCCCAGCGCTCGGGCCTCGGCGGTGAAGTCCTCGCCCTTGGCCAGCTCGCGCAGCGCCAGCTCCCAGCCGTCCGTCGCGCCCCGCACGAACGGCTGGAGCACGGCGAGGACATAGGACTCCTGGGCGGGCTCGCCGGTGTCGGCCATCAGCCACGCCGTCGGCGCGGGCACCCGGGCGCAGCCCTTGCGGGCCAGGACCAGCGGTATCTCCAGGTCGGGGTTGTCGCCGGGGACGATCCGGCGCAGCAGCTTCAGTATGAAGGTGTCGCCGTAGACGACCGAGGAGTTGGACTGTTCCGCGGTCATCATGCGGGCCACCAGGCCGTCGCGTATCTCCTGGCGCCTGTCCCGCTCGAAGCGCAGCCCGCCGATGCGGGCCTGGGTGCGCAGGGCCTCCAGGAGCACCTCGGCGGGCCGGGGGTCGTACAGGGCGTCGTACACCGTGCGTCCGGCGAGTGGCCCTTCCTCCACGTGTCCGATCAGCGCGGGCGCGAGCCGGGGCGGCAGCGCCTCGCGCACTCCTATCAGGAGCTGGTAGCAGTCGCCGGGGTGGACGGCGGCGCCCAGGACGGGTGGCTGATGGGCACGGACGAGCAGATGGTGCAGGCCCAGCCTGCCGTCGGAGGGCAGCAGTTCGGTGGCCGAGACCAGGGAGAAGCCGGTGACCGGGCGCCCCTTGCCCGCGAACCACCGCTGCCTCGGCAGCCACTCGCGCAGCAGTGGATCGAGCGACGCGAGGAGGTGGCCGGGACTTGTCGTGCCGGAAGGTGTGACCGTTTCCGCCATGGCAGCGCGTCCTTTCCCCGGGGCGTCGGGGTGTGACTGATGGGTGCCCCGGGTGGGGCAGGGGAAACCGCTCCACCCGGGGGTGGACTATGCGGTTTCCCTGCGGAGCCGGAACCAGTAGAAGCCGTGCCCCGCCAGGGTCAGCAGATACGGCAGTTCGCCGATCGCCGGGAAGCGCACTCCGCCGAACAGCTCGACCGGGTGTCTGCCGTTGAACCGCCGCAGGTCGAGTTCGGTCGGCTGGGCGAAGCGGGAGAAGTTGTGCACGCACAGGACGAGGTCGTCCTCGTGCTCGCGCAGGAAGGCGAGGACCG
>NZ_JBFAIQ010000071.1:0-14486 GCF_040654755.1 Streptomyces sp. NPDC050625 | reverse complement strand
CCCAAGCCGTTCATCTGGACCAAGACCGCCGAAGAGATCCTCGACTCCCTCGCCCGCTTCTGCCGACGGATCTCTGGCGCAGGACACTAGTGGTCGATCAGCACAAGGCGAAGCAGGCCGCCGAACTGCACCATATTCGATCACTGCAATCGACAGAGATCGCCCGCTACCACGCAATGAATCCCAGGGAGTTCGAGCACGCGATCGCGTTCCTGTGTCAGCGGGACGGCTGTCTCGACACCCGGGTGGTCGGCGGCGCCGGGGACCTGGGCGCGGACGTCATCGCCACTGCCCCGGACGGCCGGCGGATCGTGATCCAGTGCAAGCGGTACGGGCCGACCACCAAGGTGGGCTCGCCGGATCTGCAGCGCTTCGGCGGGACGTGCTACAGCGTCCACGGGGCGCAGGTTGCCACCGTAGTGACCACGTCCGTGTTCACGAAGCCAGCGGTCGCCTATGGCGTGCAGCACGGAATCCGGATGTTCGACAGCGGGGCACTCGCGGGGTGGGCGACGCGGACGGGTCCTGCCCCGTGGATGTGAGACGCACGCCAGAGAGGTTCGCACTCCCTGGCTTCTCGCAGATCAGTTGGGAGTCGCGGAGCCCGTGCCAGCACACAGCGCCGGCGGTCGGGGACGGCTCGGGCCATCCACCGGTTGCACCGGCGAGCGATGGTGCAACGGACGAGGTGTCTCGGGTCAGATGAGGCATATCCAACGATCAACGCTGCACTCGTCGTTGAACCGAACGGCACCGACCATTCGGTTCATCCTCGTGAGCACCTTGATGCGGTAGCGGCCGAGTTGAGAGGCGGCCCTTGCAAGACGCTCGGCTGGGTGACGCCAGCTGATCGTCTGCACGAGCTGACGGCTGCTCCGTCGTATTACTTGGGGTCCTCGCTCTCCCAGGGGTAGACGAAGAGGCCAGGCCGGACACCCCATGCGTTGAGCACAGTGATCAGTTCGGACTCGTCCGTGGCATCAGTGGACCCGACGAGGACTGCTCCGATGTCGTAGTCGAAGCCGTCGACGCGATCGCGGTCGTATTCCCAGTGCTCAAGGTGGAAGCTGCGTTCAGTGTCGCTGCGAACCCATCCCTCGCCCTGCGCTTGGGCGTCGGGATCGCTCTTCTTGGGGCGGACGTCCACAAATGCCTGGCGGCCCGGCCTCGATGCCGGGACTTCCGCAACGAGCCTTGTGCCGAGGCGGAGTGCGTTCAGTTTGTCCACGGGCCAGCTCGATCCGTCGTTCATCGGGGCTCTCCTTCGTGGATACCCCGGCCTTCAGGCCTGGGAGGAAACGAAGCTCCTGCGGAGCAGGGCAGGGAAAGCCGGTTCGCCGCCAGGGCGGACCGGCGTCCACCATCCACCGACCGACTTCCGCCACTCACACGGGAGTTGATAGAATGTGAAGTATGACGCAGACGGTGAAGCGGGCTTTCAGGTACCGCTTCTATCCCACGGGCGGGCAGGCGGCTGAGCTGTCGCGCACGTTCGGCTGCGTCCGCCTCGTGTACAACAAGGCGCTGGAAGAGCGCACGCGGGCCTGGTACGGCGAGCAGCGCCGGATCCCCTACGTGCAGTCGTCGGCCGCGCTGACCAAGTGGAAGAAGACCGAGGAACTCGCCTTCCTGACGGAGGTGTCCTCTGTTCCGCTCCAGCAGGCGCTGCGCCATCTTCAGACGGCGTTCGGGAACTTCTTCGCCAAGCGCGCGAAGTACCCCCGGTACAAGAGCCGGAAGAAGTCCCGGGCATCGGCGGAGTACACCCGCAGCGCCTTCACGTGGCGCGGCGGCCGGCTGACGCCGGCGAAGATGGCGGAGCCGCTGGACATCCGCTGGTCGCGTCCGCTGCCGCAGGGCGTCGAGCCCACGACGGTCACCGTGTCCCTCGACAGCGCGGGCCGCTGGTTCGTGTCCCTGCTCTGCGCAGACACCCTCGCCCCGGCTCCCGCCACCGCCGCGGCGGTCGGCATCGATGCCGGGATCACGTCGCTGGTGACCCTGTCGACCGGGGAGAAGATCGCCAACCCGCAGCATGAGCGGCGTGACCGCGCCCGCCTGGCGAAGGCGCAGCGGGAGCTGTCGCGCAAGGCGAAGGGCTCGATCAACCGGGAGAGAGCCCGTCAGCGCGTCGCGCGCGTGCATGCGCGGATCGCTGACCGGCGCCGTGACTTCCTGCACAAGCTGTCGACTCGTCTCGTCCGTGAGAACCAAACGGTCGTGATCGAGGACCTGACCGTCCGCAACCTGCTGAAGAACGGCAGGCTCGCGCGCGCCATCTCGGACGCGGCCTGGACGGACCTGCGCATGATGCTGGCGTACAAGTGCGCCTGGTACGGGCGCGACCTCGTCGTGATCGACCGCTTCTTCCCCAGCTCGAAGCTGTGCGGAACCTGCGGCACGGTCCGCGGGAAGCTGCCGCTGAACGTCCGTGCGTGGACGTGCGACTGCGGCACCGTGCATGACCGTGATGTGAACGCGGCACGCAACATCCTGGCCGCCGGGCTGGCGGCGTCTGCCTGCGGAGACGGTGTAAGACCTCAACGGGAGTCCTCCCGGACGAGGCGGTCGTCGGTGAAACAGGAAACCCAGCGGGCGACCGCTGGAATCCCCCGCCTTTAGGCGGGGGAGGAAGTCAAGTCAGTCCGCCTCAACTCTCGACCTGGAGATGTTCAAGCGCGACCTCCCTACGTGGTCAGCCGCGCAGGAAGTACAGAACGGTCGTCACCGTGGCGGTGGCCAGGAGCGCGCCCCGCAGCAGCCAGGCAGGAAGGCGGCGGGCCAGGTGGGCGCCGGCGAAGCCCCCGGCGGTCGCGCCGGCCAGCAGCGCGACCAGGAGCACAGGGGTGCGCAGTGCGTCCGAGGTGAACACGAACAGCACGCCCGAGATGAGAAAGACGGCCGCCAGTTGGGCGATCCGCATCGGATTGCCCGCTGCGGCATCGATGCCAAGGCCGGCACTCCACAGGGCCACCATCAAAATGCCTACGGCTCCGCCGAAGTATCCGCCGTACGCGGCGATCAGGAACTGGCCGATCAGGACGGCCCGCGGACTCATGCCGACGCGGCGGCCCAGTACCCGGCTCACCATGTGGGACAGGCGGGGGCCCAGGGCGAGAACGGCGGTGGCAAAGGCGAGCAGCCATGGCGATGCGGACTCGAACGACGAGGCAGGCAGAAGCAGCAGCAGGCAGGCACCGACCCCGCTGCCGACCACACTGGTCACGGTCAGCGCTGCGGTGGACACGCCCCCCACCGGGGCGAGTTCGCGTCGATACACCCAGGCGCCCGCCACGGCACCGGGTACGAGGGCGATCCGGGCGACCGCGTTCGCCGTCACCGGCGACAGACCGATGGCGACGAGTGCGGGCAGCGCTACGAAGGTTCCGCCGCCTCCGACGGAGTTCAGGACACCGGCGGCGACACCGGTCAGCAGGACAAGGGCTAGCTCGATCATCTGTCGAGCGTCACCTACGGGAACTTATTTCCACAATGCGGAATCACCGCAGTGTGCCTCAGGCTGAGCCTTAGCCTGACCTGATGCGCTACGACCTGAACGATCTACGGCTGTTCCTCCACATCGTCGCGGAGGGATCGATCACCGCGGGCGCCCGCCGCATGCACCTGAGCCTGCCCTCGGCCAGCGCCCGCGTGCGCACGCTGGAACACCACGCCGGCGTGGCCTTGCTGATCCGCGGACGCCGGGGCGTACGGCCCACCCCGGCAGGCACGACCCTGGCCCGCCACGCACGCGACGTCCTCGACCAGACCGCCCGACTCGAAAGCGCCGTCGCGAGCTACAGCCGCCCCCCGGCCGCGCCCCCGCTGATCCTGCTCGGCGGCGGCTCCGCGATGCACCGGCTCGTGCCGCAGGCTCTGATCACATTTCTCCGTGCCCACCCGGACACTGACGTCACAGTGTCCGAGAGTCGCACCCCGCAGACCGTGCGGAAACTCGCCGATGGCGAGGCAGACCTGGGCGTTGTCCTGGACGATGAGGCCGGCAGCTGCGGACTGCGCACGGAGCCCCTCGGCGACGACTCTCTCGTCGTCATCGGGCAGGCCGGAGGAATTCTCGCCGGGCGGCCCATGCTCACCTACCGCGAGGCCGCCGAACACCCGCTCGTCGGCCTCGACGCCTACTCCTCGCTGCGCCGCTGGATTGAAAAGCACCTGGGACCCCACGCCCCCGCAGTGCGCCACCGCACCACCGTCACTGGCCTCGGGGTCCTCATCGCCCTGGCCGCTGCCGGCGTCGGACTCGCCGTCGTGCCACGGCGGGCCATTGACCCCCGCCAGAGCCTGGAGGTATGCGAACTCAAGGAGCGCTGGGCCCGCCGCCACCACCTGCTGGCCTGGGGAGTCACGGATCGCGTCACCTCGACGGTAACCGCGACACTCGCCGAACATCTCCGCCAGGCGGCCCAGCTCGAACCCCTCGACCGCAGCGCACCCGGGGACAATCTCGGACGACTGCCCTTCCGCGACTGCTGACCGCGGGCTCTACCGATGTCCGGGGGAGTGTCATGAATCAGACGCTTACAAGATTTTCATAGCCGGTGTTCGCTTCAACTTGCCTGTGGTTCTGACTTGTTGACGGTGGCAGGCTGGCTGTGTGTGTTGTCGTCGTGGGGGATCTGCTGCCGCGGCTGGCCGCGGTGCAGGTCGAGCGTGTGGAAGCTGGCGGAGATCTGCTGAGGATCACGGCTCGGATCAGGGATGACGCCTCGGTGGCGTGCCCGGGTTGCGGGCAGTCTTCGGACTGCCCGCATTCGCGATACGAGCGGCATGTCGCGGACGAGGCGGTGGGCGGCCGTGAGGTCGTGATCGACTTATCGGTGCGCTGTCTGTACTGCGAGAACCCTGCCTGCGAGAAGGTCATTTTCGTCGAGCAGGTCACCGGCCCTGCAGAAGGTGGTCGACGCGGGCCCTTGGCTCCGTCGCCGCAGGAGAGCCGCTCGCAGGCTTCGTCGGGGGCGTCACCGATGAGCTGGTCGATGCGCCAACAGCCGGCGCGGGACTTGACCTGCTGCGACTTCGGGACCGCGACGACATAGCCCAGCTCGGCCTCCTCAAGCATGCGGCGAAAGTGCCAGTCCTGGCCGTAGAGAGCGTCCGCCGTTACCCAAGCAATGGGCAGGGGTGAGCCAAGCGCCCGGGCGATAAGGCTCCGGGCACGCTCGGTCTTGGTCGCAAAGGCCCGGGCGTCGGGCACTCCTGCCGCGCGGCACCGTTCCCGGTCGGACATCCAGGACTTCGGCAGGTACAGTTCCCGGTCCACCAAGGTCCGGCCCCGAGACGAGGCATAGGCGGCGTACACGGCGACCTGGCATTTCTCCGTGCGTCCTGGCGTGCCGGAGTACACCCTTCTTGAGGAAGCCGGTCTCGTCGATGACCAGGACACCGTCGGGCTCACCGAGCCGTTCGGCCACGTATTCCTGCAGGTCGTCGCGGACCTCAGCCGGATCCCGCCGGGCCCGGTTCAGCAGGTTTCGTCCTCGCCTGGTCTGCCGGTGATCAGAAGCCCCCGTCGGACGACCGGAGCCGAGCTGGTGACCGCGCTGAAGAAGGCCAGCCCGACGAGGCGTGTCCTACCGGATGCCCGGCATGTCGAGGTCGCCCCTGCGCATCCGGTAGACCTGCAGGGTGAGGCCGTAGTACTTCTGCGTCTCCCCGACCCATTCCATGCCGACGCGCCGCGCGGTCGCGATGCCCCGCGTGTTGCGGGGCCGTACGACGGCGAACACCTCGTCGACGCCTTGGGTGAACGTGTAGTGGGTCACTGCGTGGCCGGCTTCGGAGGCCAGCCCGTAGCCCCAGTACGCGGGTGCCAGCTGCCAGCCGATCTCCAGGTCGACGCCGTCCGGCGGCAGCGGCAGTACCGCGGCCCCGCCGATCAGCTCGCCGCTGTCCGCCAACTCGATGGCCCAGCGGCCCGCGGGCGCCTCCAGAGAGGAGCACTGGTCGATCCACTGCTTGAGGACCGTCGTCATGGCGGGTTCGTCGGGCACGGCCTCCATGGCGGGCGCCAGCCACCGTGCAACCTCGCTCTGGCTGTACACGGCGAGGGCTGCGGCCGCGTCCTGCAACGACCACGGCCGCAGGACGAGCCGGTTCGTGCGGATGCGCACTCCGTCGACGGTTACGCGGTGCTGCTCGGGCGTGGGCATGTGGGTGATCACCGGCTTTCGGATCGGTTTCCGGCGGACGCTGCCGCGCCTGCTGGAACACCGGCGCCGCCCGCGTCCTGGAGCGGGGACGACGGGGCAGCACCCCGCCACGGCCTATTCAACACCTGTGGCCTGCGGCCGAAGCGCCCTCCCGACGGCGGTGCGGCGCTGCGGCCGCCGCTGGCGGGGCCGTCGCGACGTGCGGTAGACGCGCCGTAGAGGGTGCGTAGATGCGGGCCGGGGGGGCGGCGCTCGGCCGGGGCCTCTCGCCGCGGAGGATCAGGCGCCGTCCCTGCCTGCCCAGCACGGCGAGGAGTGACCGCTTCGCACACCGTCCGGGATGCCTCGAGCGCGGGCTGGTGCTCCCAGCTCCCAGCACCGCAGGATCATCCAGTCCGCCTCCGCCAGGTGGGCGTCGGTGGGCCGGTCGCGCGCCGCGTTGCGGGCGACCTTCTCCAACCAGTAGGTGGGGTTGGTCCGGGGCGGCACGCCATGTCCGCCGTGCGGCACGTGCCCGGTAGAGGCTCGGCCTCAACCCGGGTCCGGGTGCGGTTGTCTGCTTCCCGCGCCCATGGGTCGTCCCTCCACGCGGACCGAAGGGCATGCGCACGGTAACGCAGCGCGCACGCCGTCTTGAAGGCGCGTCGCGCCCGCACCTCGCGCCCGCACCTCGCGCAAGTCACGCCAACCGCTCTCCAACGTCTGTAAGTGGAAGGCTACTTGTGCCGCACACCCTTCATACGGTCTGCGAGCGTGCACCTGACGCCGCAGGCCGGGCCGAGCCATCCTTCGCTGCGGTCTCCGGAGGCTACGGTGATCGAACGCCTGACCGGTCAGTCGCGCCGGCCGGTGCCCGCGAACACGGTGAGGTCCGCCTCGGGTGGCGTCGGCCTCACTGGGCATTGCGCAGGCCCCCGCGGCGGCGGTCTTGCGCCACGGCGGCCCGCTCGCGCGCCGCGCGAACGGCCGCCGTCAGGGTCGCGATGTCGTACGCGCCGTGGTGGCGGCGGCCGTTGATGAAGAAGGTGGGTGTTCCCGCGACCCCGCTGAGGTCGGCGCTCTCCACGTCCTCGGCGACGCGGCCGGCGTCGACCCTGGCCTCCACGTCGGCCCGGAAGCGGTCCACGTCCAGCCCGATCGCCGCGGCGTGGGCGGACAGATCGGTGAGGGTGAGGCTGCCCTGGTGGGTGAGGAGGAGGTCGTGCATCTGCCAGTAGCTCCCCTGCCGTCCGGCGGCCTCGGCCGCCTCAGCGGCGAGTCGTGCGTGTGGATGGATGTCGGCGAGGGGGAGGTGTCGCCACACGTAGCGCACGTCGTCGGGGCTGTTGAGCAGGTCGCGGATCACCGGTTCGGCCAGGCCGCAGTAGCGGCACTCGTAGTCGCCGTACTCCACGACGGTCACGGCCGCCGACTGCGGCCCGCGTACGTGGTCGCGGGCCGGGTCGACCGGCACGGCCAGGTCCACGATGGCCTCGGCCCTGCCGACGCGGGCGCGAAGCCGCATCCGGTGCGGCAGCGTGTTGACGGCCACGTTCATGAGCCAGCTGACGGCGAACGAGACGACGACGGCACCCAGCACCCCCGCCTTGGCCTCGTCGAGCTCGGCGCCGCTGAAGGCGCGTGCGGCGATGAGCAGCGACACGGTGAAGCCGACACCGGCCAGGGCGCCACCGGAGGCGACCGCGCCCCATCCGGCCGGGGGCCGCAGGCGCCCTTGGCTCAGGCCTGTCGCCGCGGCCGACGCGCCCAGGATCCCGAGCGGCTTGCCCACCACGTACCCCAGGAAGATGCCGAGGGTGATGGGGGACGTGGCGGCCCGGGACGGGAGGCCGGAGTCGATCACGATCCCCGCGTTCGCCAGCGAGAACAACGGCACCACCACATAGCTCGCCCAGGGGTGGTAGAGCCGCTGCATGCGCTCGTTGGGGGAGAGGACCGAGGCGAGGCCCTCCCGCACCACGCGCGCGGCCTCGGGCGTGGGCTGCTCGCGGAAGAGCCGGAAGAGACCGCTGGCGCGTTCCAGGTCCCCGCGCGAGGCCGGGCCAGCATAGGTGAGCAGGCCCATCGCGAGCCCGATGATGACCGGGTCCACCCCGGAACGGGCCAGTGCAGCCCACGCGACGACGGCGAGGAGCAGGTACAGTCGCCCCTGCCGCACCCTCAGGGCGCGCGCCAGCAGCACCACGCCGAACACGCCGATCGCCGTCAGCAGGGGCGCGGCCCTGACGCCGCTGCTGTAGGCGGTCGCGATGACGACCAGGGCCAGCAGGTCGTCGACAACTGCGATGGTCAGGATGAACACCCGCAGACCGGCTGGCATCCGGGTGCCGAACGTGGCGAGCATGCCGAGGGCGAAGGCGGTGTCCGTCGAAATCGCCGCTCCCCAGCCGTGTGCCGACTCCTGGCCGGCGTTGAAGGCGAGGTAGATCGCGATCGGCAGAAGCATTCCGGTCACCCCGGCCGCGAGCGGGAGGGTGAGACGCTTGCGCTCGCGCAGCTCGCCCATGTCGAACTCGCGGCGGGCCTCCAGACCGACGACGAAGAAGAACACGGTCATGAGGCCGCTGTTGACGAGCTCGTGCAGCGACATCGAGGCACGGTAGGGGCCGACTTGCACGGCGACGTGTGCGCTCCAGAACGACTCGTACTGCGCCGGTGCGCTGTTCGCCCACGCCAGTGCGGCCACGGCGGCCGCCAGGAGGACGACGGCACTGGCCGTCTCGGTGTGCAGGAAGGCGCGCAGCGGGGAGCGGGCGGCCTTGTCGCACATCGACTGGCCGGAGAACGCGGGCGGTTCGGACGGGAGATTCATGGCACCGTCAGGGGAGTGGAGGGACACGGAGACAGCAGGGGAGAAAGCACGCCCCGGGAGGGAGCGGCCCGGCTCACCGCGCCCTCTCCTGGGCTCGGCACGCGCCGCCGCCCGGCCCATCCCCGAAGGGGGCGAGCGCTGAGAGCGAGGTCCACAGCAGGGCCGCCGCGTACGTGCGGTACGGGGCCCAGGGAAGGGCGCGGTGCCTGGTCTCCTCGATCCCGGGCACGGCGTCGAGTCGCCAGGCCCGCTGGATCGCCCGGCGGATGCCATGGTCGCCCGCGGGCATGATGTCCGGGCGTTTGAGCTGGTGGAGGAGGAACATCTCCGCGGACCACAGGCCGACACCCCGCACGGCGGTCAGGTCGGCGAGGGCGGTGGCGTCGTCGACGTCGCCCATGTTCTCCAGGTCGATGGCACCGTCCGCCTGCCTCCGGGCAAGGTCGTGGAGGTAGGACGCCTTGATCCGGGAGAGTCCGCAGGCGCGTAGTCCGCCCTCGGGCAGGCCGAGGAGTCCGGCCGGGGTGATGTCGCCGCCCATCGACGCCGAGATCCGCCCGAAGATCGCCAGCGCCGCCGCGGTGGAGATCTGCTGCCCGACGATGTGGAGGACCAACGCGGCGAAATGGGACGACGTGGGGTAGCCACGCTTCTCCCAGGTGAACGGGTCGGGCCGGCCGACGGTCCGCACCAGCTGCCGCAGGACGGGGTCCGCCGCGGCCAGGTGTCCGTAAGCGGTTTCGAAGGACATGGCTGCTCCATGCGCTGTCGTGGTCGAGGGGTGGCGGGCCCCTCCTCGGCGCGGTCGCCGCTCCTCCTGAGTACCGGACGGGCGTCGCCCGGGCACCTCGCGCTCATCTACGTCACGTCTATGCGGCAGATCGCCCCGCCGTGCGGAGACGCGTGCCCCGCCCCCGCACGGGTACGGTCCGCCGGGCGGGGTGAGCCGCCAGTCCGGTCGGCCTCGCCACCCTGGTCCTGGACGTGCGGGTCGGCGATGCGCTCGCATCAGCCATCGGATCGGCAGCCGCTCCCGAGGGGCGAAGAACGGCGGCACCCGTACGTGACTCGCCGACGCCTGTGCCCGCCGGGTCCTTCACCCGCCGTAGACGGCCCATGTATGCCGCGGTGCTTGATTGGCACTCACAGCACAGCGGGCACGTGATCGCGGCCCCTCGATCAGAAACATGGAGACGACGGTGGCGGATCTACAGGCGGCCGACGCGGCCATTCAACAGCGACAGGGCGCCGGCAAGGGCAGGGTGGTGGTGGACTGGCTGACCACCACCGACCACAAGAGGATCGGGACCCTCTACCTGACGACGTCCTTCGTGTTCTTCCTCGTCGGCGGCGCCTTCGCTCTCATCATGCGTGCCGAACTCGCGCGCCCTGGCCTGCAGTTCCTCTCCAACGAACAGTTCAACCAGGCCTTCACCGCGCACGGCACCATCATGCTCCTGGTCTTCGCCACCCCCTTGTTCGCAGGTTTCGCGAACTGGATCATGCCGTTGCAGATCGGCGCCCCGGACGTGGCCTTTCCCCGGCTGAACATGTTGGCGTACTGGTTCTACCTTCTGGGCTCCCTGATCGTCCTGTCGGGGTTCCTCACCCCCGAGGGCTCCGCCCACTGGGGCTGGACCGGCTACGCGCCCCTGTCGAGCGCTCTGTACTCGCCAGGCGTGGGCGGCGACCTGTGGATCATGGGCCTGGCCCTGTCGGGCTTCGGGACCATCCTCGGCTCGGTCAATTTCATCACGACCATCATCTGCATGCGTGCCCCCGGCATGACCATGTTCCGCATGCCGATCTTCACGTGGAACGTCCTGCTCACCGCGCTCCTGGTTCTCCTCGCCTTCCCGACGCTGGCAGCGGCTCTCCTCGCCCTGGAGGCGGACCGGAAGTTTGGCGCGCACGTGTTCGATCCCGCCAACGGCGGGCCTCTGCTGTGGCAGCACCTCTTCTGGTTCTTCGGCCACCCCGAGGTCTACATCATCGCCGTGCCGTTCTTCGGCATCGTCACCGAGATCCTGCCCGTCTTCAGCAGGAAGCCGGTCTTCGGTTACATAGGTCTGGTCGGGGCCACGATCGCCATCGCCGGCCTCTCAGTGACCGTGTGGGCGCACCACATGTTCGTCACCGGAGGGGTCCTGCTGCCCTTCTTCGCGTTCATGTCGTTCCTGATCGCCGTGCCCACGGGCGTGAAGTTCTTCAACTGGATCGGAACGATGTGGAAGGGGTCCCTGTCCTTCGAGACACCCATGCTGTGGGCCGTCGGCTTCGTCGTCACGTTCCTCTTCGGTGGCGTGACCGGTGTTCTGCTCGCCTCCCCGCCGCTGGACTTCCACGTCTCGGACTCGTACTTCGTCGTGGCGCACTTCCACTACACCGTCTTCGGCACCGTGGTGTTCGCCATGTTCGGGGGCTTCTACTTCTGGTGGCCGAAGTTCACGGGCAAGATGCTCGACGAGCGCATCGGGAAGGTCCACTTCTGGACTCTCTTCGTCGGGTTCCACCTCACGTTCCTCGTCCAGCACTGGCTCGGCGCCGAGGGAATGCCGCGGCGCTACGCCGACTACCTGGCGTCCGACGGGTTCACCGCCCTGAACACCGTCTCCTCCATCGGCTCCTTCCTGCTCGGCCTCTCCATGCTTCCCTTCCTCTACAACGTGTGGAAGACCGCGCACTACGCACCGCGCGTGACGGACGACGACCCCTGGGGATACGGCCGCTCTCTTGAATGGGCCACCTCCTGCCCGCCCCCGCGGCACAACTTCCGCTCCCTGCCCGCGATCCGCTCGGAGTCCCCGGCGTTCGACCTGCGCCATCCCGAGGTCCGGGCCGCGGAGCACGGCGGGCACTGACGGTCGCCGGACAGGCGCCCCAGCGGCGAATCGCTTCCGGCTGTGACTCGGACGGGACGCTGGGGCCGGTTCGTGTGGGGGACCGCCGCCCGAACGAGGTATCCGTGCCGGATCGGCGACGTCGCGTAGATGCCGCGTCCACTCCGGGGCGCTTGGATGAGGAGACCCGGGCCACCGCAAGAGGGTGGCGCGGGAGAAGACGAGACGGCATGGGAGACCGTAATGACGGCAGCAGATGACGCGTCGGCCTCGAGCGATCCGGCAGACTTCAACCCCTTGCGCCCGGAGGAGGAGTACGACGAGGACGCGTTCGGCGAGGACATCCTCGACGAGGGGTACTCGCCTCCTGAGAGGCCCCTCGGGTTGTCCGAGTGGGGGCTGACCGCCCGTGAGGGGGCCTCCCACGAGGATCTGGCCCACCGCCTGAGGCGTGAAGTCCCCGAACTGAGCGCAGACGACGATGGTGACGGACTGGGCGACACCACCGATACCGACGGCGAGCTCATCGACGACCAGGTCGGCGACGAGCGCGCAGGCCGCCTGCTCGCCTGGGACCTGGACGACAGCACAGGCTTCGACGACGACTACACGGCCCGGGACGTCGGCATCGACGGCGGCGCGGCCTCAGCGGAAGAGGCAGCCATCCACGTCGTCCCCGACCGCGACTTCGAATAGCGGCAGTCCGGAGACGGACAACCGGAGGCGACGCTGGGCCGTGTGGCGCGCGGCCGCTGTATCCGGCCGGCGGCAAGCACGAGCTGCCATTTGCCCATGCGCAGGTGCGGGCACGGAGCCCCGTCGCTCCTTGCCGCGCACACCCCGGGCGGCGACCAGCATGCGCAAGTGTCGGTCCAGGCCGTGCGCGAGGCCATCGCGACACGGCTCAGCGCCCGGACGCAGCCGGTCGCCATCACGCCGATCGCCCGCCCCCCGCCCCTGCCCCTACTGCCCCTGCTCATGACGAGAGGTAAGACAACCGCACCTCGCGACGCCAACCCCACCAAGGACGCCGTACGCCTCCTGTTCAACCGTTAAGGACGCCCAGAAATGTCGATCATCTCTCGCGGTTTCCATGGGCGCAGAGCTGCCCCCGACAAGAAGCTGCCGCCGGGCCAGTACGAGACCAACGGCTTTCCCGTGCTGTCGGCCGGTCCCACGCCCCGCGTGCCCCGGGACACGTGGGAGCTGTCCGTCACCACTGAAGCCGGTGAGTGCCACGTCTGGAACTGGGCCGCTCTGACGGCACTGCCGTCGGAAACCCCGACCGTGGACCTCCACTGCGTCACCAAGTGGTCCAAGTTCGACACCCATTGGCAAGGGGTGTCCCTGGACGTCCTGCTCGCCGACGTCGAGACCGCGGCCGAGTATGCCCTCGTGTCCTCCTACGGCGGCTACACCACGAACCTGCCGCTCGAGGACCTCCTCGACGGCAAGGCGTGGATCGTGTACGGATACGCCGGCGAGGACCTCGACCCCGAGCACGGCGGGCCGGTCCGGCTGCTCGTCCCGCACCTGTACCTCTGGAAGTCCGCGAAGTGGGTCCGCGGCATCGAACTGCGCGATGACGACACTCCCGGGTTCTGGGAGAGCGCCGGCTATCACAACTACGGAGACCCATGGCAAGAGCAGCGGTATTGGGGAGACTAGGCGACCGACTGCGCTGGAGGGTCGCCGAGGTGACAGGGCGGCGCGTGGAGTCGCCGACGGCCGTCACGCTGACCTTGGACGTGCCGGGATGGCCCGGCCATCTCGCGGGGCAGCACGTGGACGTCCGGCTTACCGCGGAGGATGGATACAGCACGCAGCGCAGCTACTCCATCGCATCCGCCCAGGACGGCACACGCCTGGAGCTGACGGTGCAGCGCATCGCCGACGGCGAGGTCTCGCCCTACCTGGTCGACGAGCTGGTTCCCGGCGACCGGCTGGAGCTGAGGGGCCCGGTCGGCGGCTGGTTCGTGTGGCAACCGAAGCAGCAGGAGCCGGTGCTTATGGTGGCCGGCGGGTCCGGACTGGTGCCGCTGATGTGCATGATCCGAGCCCGGCGCGCAGCCGGCAGCAGGGTCCCGTTCCGGCTGATCTACTCGCTTCGCTCACCACAGGACCAGCTCTACAGTTCCGAGCTGCAGCAGGGTTCGCCCGGCCTGGACGTGACACGCGTCTACACACGTGAGGCTCCACCGGGGACCGCGCGCCCCGCGGGCCGTATCACCCCCGAAGACCTCGCGCGCCATGGCTGGCCCCCGGATTTCGAGCCGCACGTCTACGTGTGCGGTCCCACGGGCTTCGTCGAGAAGGCGGCCGCCTACCTGGTGCTGCTCGGGCATGCTCCCGAGCGTGTACGAACCGAGCGCTTCGGCGGCTGAGGAGACCGAGATGACATCTCAGGACGAGACACCCTCCGGCGTGGGCGAGACTCCGTGGACGGCAGCGCTCTGGCGGGCCCCTCGGTGACATCCTCGCCGTGGACCTGACCCCAGCGACCAGCCGGTGCGCGCACTGCGGTCGCACCGGTCCGCACGTTTGACGTGCTCCCTGGCCTAAAGTCCAGTTCCGGCCTGGGTCGTGTGACCCTTCCGGGGGCTTCCTGCTTCACCGCGCTGTGCGGGCACGGGTGCCCGTCTTACCGGCGCTCCACAGGCGTTT
>NZ_JBFAIQ010000070.1:0-15320 GCF_040654755.1 Streptomyces sp. NPDC050625 | reverse complement strand
GGCGGCATCATCAAGATGGTCATGGCCATGCGCCACGGTGTGCTGCCGCGGACCCTGCATGTGGACGAGCCGACGCCGCACGTGGACTGGTCGGCGGGCGCGGTGCGGCTGCTGACCGAGGCCGTCGACTGGCCGGAGACCGATCACCCGCGCCGGGCCGCTGTGTCGTCCTTCGGCGTCAGCGGCACCAACGCCCACACCATCATCGAACAGGCCCCGCCGGCCCAGGACGAGGAGCCCGCAGGGGCTGCCGCCGACGGCCCCCTGGCGTGGGTGCTCTCCGCCAGGAGCGATACGGCGCTCAAGGCCCAGGCGGCCCGGCTGCTGCCCTTGGCACGGAGCGAGGTGCGGCCGCAGGACGTCGGGCTCTCGCTGGCCACGACCCGCGCGGCCATGCGTCACCGCGCCGCGGTCGTGGGGGATGACCGTGAGGAACTGCTCCTCGGGCTGGCGGACTTGGCCGCCGGGACCCCTTCGTCCCGTGTACTGCTGGGGCGCCCGGCCGGCGGCAAGACCGGGTTCCTCTTCTCCGGGCAGGGCTCGCAGCGTATCGGCATGGGGCGCGAGTTGTACGCGGCGATTCCCGTCTTCGCCGCGGCCTACGACGAGGTGCGCGCGCGTCTGGACGCCCCCGTTGATGTCGACGCCGAGACGCTGCACCTGACCGGGCGCACCCAGCCCGCGCTCTTCGCGGTCGAGGTGGCCCTGTTCCGGCTCCTCGAATCCTTAGGCGTCCGGCCCGACTTCGTCATGGGCCACTCGGTGGGCGAGATCGCCGCCGCGCACGTGGCCGGTGCGCTGTCCCTGGACGACGCGGCGAAGCTGGTGTCCGCCCGCGCCGCGCTGATGCAGGCCCTGCCCACGGGCGGCGCGATGGTCGCCGTGCAGGCCACCGAAGAGGAAGTACTGCCCCACCTCACCGACGGGGTGAGCATCGCCGCGGTCAACGGCCCTTCGTCGGTGGTGGTCTCCGGCGACGAGACGGCGGCCCTGGCGATTGCCGCGGCCTTCGCCGGGCAGGGCCGCAAGACGTCCCGGTTGAAGGTCAGTCACGCGTTCCATTCGCCGTTGATGGAGCCGATGCTGGAGGAGTTCGCCGAGGTCGTCCGTGGCCTGGCCTTCGACAGGCCCCAACTCCCCGTCGTCTCCAACCTCACCGGTCAGCTCGTCGAGGCCTACACCCCCGAATACTGGGTCCGGCACGTCCGCGAGGCCGTCCGTTTCGCCGACGGCGTCCGGACCCTGCACGACCTGGGCGTGAAGACCTTCATCGAGATCGGCCCGGGCGGTGTCCTGAGCGGCATGGCGCAGGGCTGCCTGGGCGAGGCCGTCACCGTGCCCGCCCTGCGTGCCGACCGCCCCGAGCGGCAGGCACTCGTGACGGCCCTGGCCCATCTGCACACGCACGGCGTCGCGGTGGACTGGAGCGTCTTCTTCGCCGGCGCGCGAAAGACCGACCTGCCGACCTACGCCTTCCAGCACGAGCGGTACTGGGTCGACGCCCCGCAAACCGCTACCGCTCCGGCGGTGGACCCGGTGGACGCGGAGTTCTGGGAGACCGTGGAGCGCGAGGACCTGCAGGCACTCGCCGAGACCCTGGACATCGGCACAGGGGACGCGTTCAGCGACGTGCTGCCGAGGCTGTCGTCGTGGCGTCGGCAGCGCAAGGAGCAGTCCACCGTCGACAACTGGCGCTACCGCGAGTCGTGGAAGCGCCTGGGCGAGCTCGCTCCGGCCGGCATCGGCGGCACCTGGCTGTTGGCCGTTCCGGAGGAGGAGAACGAGCAGACCGCCGCGGTCCGCACCGCGCTCACCGCTCGCGGCGCCACGCTGAAGACACTGGTCGTGGGCGCGTCGAGCGACCGCGCCGGTCTGGCCGGGGAACTGGCCGGGATCGGGCCGGTCGACGGCGTGCTGTCCCTGCTCGTCACCGGCGACCCCGTGCTGCCCACCCTGCTGCTCGTCCAGGCGCTGGGCGACGCGGGCGTCGACGCCCCGCTGTGGTGCCTCACCTCGGGCGCGGTGGCCGTGAGCGGCTCCGACGCCGTACGCGACGCCCGGCACGCCCAGGTCTGGGGCCTGGGCCGCACCGTAGCCCTGGAACTGCCCCGGCGCTGGGGCGGCCTGATCGACCTGCCGGAGTCCGTGGACGACCAGGCCGCCGCACGCCTGGCCGACGTGCTCGGACAGGCGCTGACGGGCCGGTGGGAGGAGGACCAGCTCGCGGTCCGCGCCTCGGGCGTCTTCGCCCGGCGGCTCGCCCACGCGCCGGCACGGGCGGCCACCCGCAACTGGCAGCCCCGCGGCACCGTCCTCGTCACCGGTGGTACAGGGGCGCTGGGCGGCCACGTCGCCCGTTGGGTGGCGCGCGGCGGCGCCGGACACCTCGTCCTCACCAGCCGCCGGGGCGCGGACGCCCCGGGCGCCGCCGCCCTGCGCGCCGAGTTGGAGAACCTCGGCGCCCGCGTCACGCTCGCCGCCTGCGACGTGGCCGACCGAGACGCCGTGGCGGCCCTGCTCGCCGAGCACGCCTTCACCGCCGTCGTGCATGCCGCCGGAGTCGCCGACGCCGGCATGGTGGACGACACCACCCCGGCCGCCTTCGCCGCCGCGCTCGCCGCCAAGGCCGACGGCGCCGCGCACCTGGACGAACTTCTGGGCGACCAGGAGCTCGACGCCTTCGTCCTCTTCTCCTCCATCTCCGGCGTCTGGGGCAGCGGCGGCCAGGCCGCCTACGCCGCCGGCAACGCCTTCCTCGACGCTCTCGCCCGGCAGCGCCGCGACCGCGGCCTCACCGCGACCGCCGTCTCCTGGGGCCCCTGGGCCGACGGCGGCATGGTCGAGGACGGCGACGACGAGGAGCGGCTGCGCCGCCGCGGCCTCGGACCGATGACCCCCGCAACGGCGATCACCGCTCTGCAGCGCGCACTCGACCGCGACGAGACCCTGCTGACCGTGGCCGACGTGGACTGGGCGCGCTTCATCGTGCCGTTCACCCTCGGCCGGCCCAGCCCGCTGCTCGGCGACCTCCCCGAAGTACGCGCGACACTCGCGGACGACGCCCCTGAGGCGGGTCACGGCTCCGGGGCGCTCGCCCAGAGCCTGGCCGGGCTGTCGTACGAAGACCGCGCACGCACCCTCGTGGACCTCGTGCGCACGCACGCCGCCGCCGTCCTCGGCCACCGCGAAGCGGGCGCCGTCGAGACAGACCGGCCCTTCCGGGGCCTCGGCTTCGACTCCCTGACCGCCGTCGAACTCCGCAACCGGATCAACGAGGCAACCGGCCTCGCCCTGCCCACGACACTGGTCTTCGACCACCCCACGCCCGCCGACCTCGCCGCCCACCTGCTCGCCGAACTCACCGGCGGCCAGGACACGGCGGCCACGGCCGCTGCGGCCGCGGCGGTGCTGGACGAGCCGATCGCCATCATCTCGATGGCCTGCCGCTACCCCGGCGGCGTGCGCTCGCCCGAGGACCTGTGGGAGCTGGTCGCCTCCGGCCGCGACGCGATCTCCCGCTTCCCCGGCAACCGTGGCTGGGACGTCGAGGCGCTCTACCACCCGGACCCCGACCACCCCGGCACCACGTACACCACCCACGGTGGATTCCTGCACGACGCGGACGAGTTCGACCCGGCGGTCTTCGGAATCAGCCCCCGCGAGGCCATCACCATGGACCCGCAGCAGCGCCTGCTGCTGGAGACCACCTGGGAGGCCTTCGAGCGCGCCGGGATCGCCCCCGACGCGATGCGCTCCACCGTCACGGGCGTCTTCGTCGGCTCCGGCTACCAGGACTACACCGGCCGCCCGCTCAAGGTGCCCGACGGCGTGGAGGGTTACCTCCCCAGTGGCAACGCGGCCAGTGTGATCTCCGGCCGGCTCTCCTACGCCTTCGGCCTGCTGGGGCCGTCGCTCACCGTCGACACCGCGTGCTCGTCCTCGCTGACCGCCCTCCACCTCGCCGTGCAGGCGCTGCGGGGCGGCGAGTGCTCCATGGCGCTGGCCGGCGGTGTGATGGTGATGGCCGGACCGTCCGCCTTCACGATGTCGAGCCGGCAGCGCGCGCTGTCCGCCGACGGCCGCTGCAAGGCGTTCTCCTCGTCCGCCGACGGAACCGGCTTCGCCGAGGGCGTGGGCCTGGTCCTGGTGGAGCGGCTGTCCGACGCCCGCCGCAACGGGCACCAGGTCCTGGCCGTCGTCCGGGGCAGCGCGGTCAACCAGGACGGCGCCTCCAACGGTCTGACCGCGCCCAGTGGCAGGGCCCAGCAGCAGGTCATCCGGCAGGCGCTGGCCAACGCACGGCTCGCCCCGGACGAGGTGGACGCCGTGGAGGGCCATGGCACCGGAACCCGGCTCGGCGACCCGATCGAGGCGCAGGCGCTGCTGGCCACGTACGGCAAGGAGCGTTCCGGGGACCGGCCCCTGTGGCTGGGCTCGTTGAAGTCCAACATCGGCCACGCGCAGGCGGCCGCAGGCGTCGGCGGTGTCATCAAGATGGTGATGGCCATCCGCAACGGCATCCTGCCGCGGACGCTGCACATCGATGAGCCGACCCCCGACGTCGACTGGGCCGCCGGGAACGTGCGCCTGCTCACCGAGCAGACCGTCTGGCCCGACCAGGACAGGCCACGGCGTGCGGCCGTCTCCTCGTTCGGGATGAGCGGCACCAACGTGCACACCATCATCGAGCAGGCTCCGCAGGATGCGCCCGCCACCGAGGGCGAGCAGACCCCCGCTGCGCACGACGCGCCCACCGCCGAGGACGAGCAGACCCCCGCGGCGAAGCACGCGACCACCGCCGCCCGTCCCCTGGACGTGTTCCCGTGGGCGCTGTCCGCGAAGACCGCCCGGTCCCTGCGCGAGCAGGCCCGCCGGCTGCTGCACCACCTCGACCGCACCGAAGCGCTCTCGCTGCCCGACGTCGGCCGCGCCCTCGTCACCACGCGGACGCGGCTGGAGCAGCGGGCCGTGGTCGTCGGCCACGACCGGCACGAACTGCGGGCCGGGCTCGCGGCGCTCGCCGACGGCGAACCCGTGGACACCGTGGTCCAGGGCACCGCCGCGGCCTCCGGCAGGGTGGCCTTCGTCTTCCCCGGGCACGGCTCGCAGTGGGCGGAGATGGCCCGCGAACTGCTGGACACCTCCCCGGTCTTCGCCGAGAAGGCGAAGGCCTGCGCCGAGGCGTTCGCCCCCTACCTCGACTGGCCGCTGCTCGACGTCCTGTGCGCCGAGCCCGACGCGCCGGACGTGGCCGAGGTGGAGGTCGCCCAGCCCGCGCTGTTCACGGTGATGGTGTCGCTGGCCGCCCTGTGGCGCTCCTACGGCGTGACGCCCGCCGCCGTCGTCGGCCACTCGCAGGGCGAGGTCGCCGCCGCGTACGTCGCGGGCGCGCTGACGCTGGACGACGCGGCCCGGATCGTCGCCCTGCGCAGCCGCTCACTGACCAAGCTCATCGGCAAGGGCGCGATGCTCGCGGTCGCCATGCCCGCCGACCGGGTCCGTGCGCGGCTGGAGAAGTACGGGGACCGGCTGTCGGTTGCCGCCGTGAACGGGCCCGCCGCCCTGACCGTCTCCGGAGAGCCCGACGCGGTCGACGAACTCCTGGCGGAACTTCAAGCCGAGGGCGTGCGCGTGCGCAAGGTCCGCGGCGCCACCGGCGCCGGGCACTCCGCCCAGGTCGAGAGCCTGCACCCCGAACTGCTCGAGCTGCTGGCCCCGGTCGCGCCGGTCTCGGCGGACGTCCCCTTCTACTCCACAGTGACCGGCACGGTGCTGGAGACCACCGCCCTGGACGCCGAGTACTGGTACCGCAACGCGCGGCACACGGTGGAGTTCGAACGGACCGTACGGA
Organism: Streptomyces sp. NPDC050625; assembly: GCF_040654755.1. Classification (NCBI taxonomy): domain Bacteria; kingdom Bacillati; phylum Actinomycetota; class Actinomycetes; order Kitasatosporales; family Streptomycetaceae; genus Streptomyces; species Streptomyces sp. NPDC050625. Next base: position 9,469 of record NZ_JBFAIQ010000070.1, on the reverse strand, counting down.
CGCTGCTCGCGGACGGGCACGGGGTGTTCGTCGAGTGCAGCCCCCACCCGCTGCTGGCCGGCGAGGTGCAGGAGATCGCGGAGGAGGCCGGCGCCGACGCCGTGACCGGGGCCTCGCTGCGCAGAGGCCAGGGCGGCATGGACCGCTTCCTGCGCTCCGTGTCCGAGCTGCACGTGAGCGGCGTACCCGTGGACTTGACGGTCCCCTTCGCCGGGCGTCCGGTACGGCACGTGAACCTGCCGACGTACGCGTTCCAGCGGCAGCGGTACTGGCTGGAGAGCGCCGACCCGGTGCCCGCGGGCACCGATCCGGTCGAGGCCGGGTTCTGGGAGCTGGTGGAGAACACGGACCTGTCCGGACTCGCCGAGGAACTCGGCGCGGACGACGCCGCCCTCGTCGGCCCGGCGCTGCCGGTGCTGTCCGCGTGGCGTCGGCGCGGCCGCGAGAAGTCCACGGTGGACAGCTGGCGCTACCGCGTCTCCTTCCGGCGGCTGACCGACCACCCGGCCCCCGGCCTGCACGGCCTGTGGCTCGCCGTCCTGCCCGCCGGACTGGCGGACGAGCAGTGGGCGCCCTGCGTCGTCGGCGTGCTCGGCGCCCACGGCGCCAAGGTGCGGGTCGTCGAACTCCCCGTCGACTGCGACCGCGCGCAGACCGCGAACCGGCTCGCCGAGGAACTCGGCGGCGAACAGCCCGCCGGTGTCCTGTCGATGCTCGGCCTCGCCCCCGGCTGCCACCCGGACCACCCGACACTGTCCGCGAGCCTCGCCACGACCGTCACCCTGCTGCAGGCGCTGGGTGACGCGGACATCCAGGCACCGCTGTGGTGCGCGACCAGCGGAGCCGTGTCCACCGGAGCCACCGACCCGCTGCGCGACGCCCGCCAGGCACAGCACTGGGGCCTCGGCGTCGTCGCCGCACTGGAACTGCCCCGGCGCTGGGGCGGTCTCGTCGACCTGCCCGAGAAGCTGGACGAGCACGCGCTGCGCCGCCTGGCCGGAGTGCTGGCCCAGCACGACGAGGATCAACTCGCCGTACGTGCCGACGGCGTGTACGGCCGGCGCCTGGTCCGGGCGCGGCCCGCCGACGCGGAGCCCGCGACACCGTGGCTGCCGCGCGGCACCGTCCTGGTCACCGGCGGAACCGGCGGCGTCGGCCGGCACCTCGCCCGTTGGCTGGCCGGCGCCGGCGCGCAGCACGTGGTGCTCACCAGCAGGAGCGGGCCCGACGCCCCCGGTGCGCGGGAACTGCACGCGGAGTTGACCGCCCTGGGCGCCGAAGTGACCATCGCCGCCTGCGACATCGCCGACCGCGACGCGGTCGCGCGGCTGCTCGCCGGCATCGAGTCCCGGCACCCGCTCACCGCGGTGCTGCACGCCGCCGGTACGGCACGGTCGTCCATGCTGGCCGACGCCGCCCTCGACGAGTTCGCCGAAGCCGCGGCCGCCAAAGTCACCGGCGCCCTCCACCTCGACGCATTGCTCGACGGCCGTGAGCTGGACGCTTTCGTCCTCTTCGCCTCCGGTGCCGGCGTCTGGGGCAGCGGCGGGCAGGCCTCCTACGCCTGCGCCAACGCCTTCCTCGACGCCCTGGCACTGCGGCGGCGGGCCCGCGGCCTGACCGCGACCTCGGTCGCCTGGGGCGGCTGGGCGGGCGGCGGCATGGTCGACGACACGGTCCAGGAGCGCGGCGAGCGGCGCGGCCTGGGCGTCATGGCCCCCGAGCTCGCGATCTCGGCCCTGCGCCAGGCCGTCGAGCACGACGAGGCGGCCCTCACCGTCGCCCCGATCGACTGGGAGAAGTTCCTGCCCGCCTTCACCGTGGGACGGCCCAGCCCGCTGCTGGCCGACCTCCCCGACGTACAGCGGCTCCTGGAGGCCGAGCACGCCGCTGGCGAGGAGACCGGCGCCGGAGCGACGCTGGCGGCCGAACTCGCCGCACTCGCCCCGGCCGAGCGGGAGGATCGGCTGCTGGAGCACATCCGCGCCCAGAGCGCCGTGGTCCTCGGCCACGCTTCGGCCGAGGACGTGCTGCCCACCGCGCACTTCCTGGAGCTCGGCTTCGACTCGCTCACCGCGATCGACCTGCGCCGGCGCCTGGCGGCAGCGACCGGTCTGCGCCTGCCCGCCGGACTGGCCTTCGACCATCCCACGCCCGCCAGGCTCGCCAAGCACCTGCTGACCCGGCTCCAAGACGCCGGCCGCGACGCGGCGGAAGAGCGGCCCGCCGACATGCTGGTGCAGCTCTACCGGCACGCCAGCGAGACCGGCACGGCCGCCGAGGCCATGGGGATGCTGATGCAGGCGGCCCGCTTCCGGCCTTCGTTCGAGCGGCCCGAGGAACTGGCCCAGTGGCCCGCCCCGGTACGGCTGTCGCAAGGCGGCCGTCCCTATGCGCTGATGTGCTTCTCGCCGTACGTCGTACCGGCCGGGGCGCACCAGTACGCGCGGTTCGCCACACCCTTCCGCGACCGGCTGGACGTGTGGGCGCTGGTCCACCCCGGCTACGAGAAGGGCGAGCCGGTCCCCTCCGACCCGGACGTCGTGCTCCGGCTGCACGCGCGGACCGTACGGGAATGCGCCGGCGGAAAGCCGGTCGTCCTGCTCGGCTACTCCTCCGGCGGCTGGATCGCCCACGGCGTGGCGGCACACCTGGAGGCCATGGGCGAGCAGCCGGCTGCCGTGGTGATGGTCGACAGCTTCAGCCACGAGGTCCCCTTCGACCACCAGGTGCTGAACGCGATGGCCCAGGCGCAGTCGCAACGCCTGGACTTCATGAGGTCAGGCGGCGAACAGCTCACCGCGATGGGCCGCTACATGAGCCTGTTCGACGACTGGGCCGCGCCGGAGATCGCCGCGCCGACCCTGCTCGTACGGGCGAGCGAGCCCATGCTGGCCGGCGCCGCCGACGGCGACGGGCGCGCCGCACCGCCCGAGCACGTGGACACGATCGTCGAAGTGACCGGAAACCACTACTCGATGCTGGAGGACCACGCCGGCACCACCGCGGCGGCGGTGGATTCCTGGCTGGCGGACGTCGTCACCGATGCGACCGGCCCCACCGCACCTCCGGACACAACGACCGCATGACCGGCCCGCGACCACCGCGAGCACCGCGAGCACCCCAGACCGGACACAGCAGACAGGGGAGAGAAAACATGACGAAGGGTCTCTACGAAATGGGCGAGACCCCGCCCCTCGGCGAGGTCCCGCGGCAGATGTACGCCTCGGTGATCCGCCAGAACCGCTTCGGAGAGCCGAAGCAGGCGTTCCGCACAGAGGTCGTCGACACCCCCCAGGTGGGCCGGGGCCAGGTGCTGGTCTATGTCATGGCCGCCGGCATCAACTACAACAATGTGTGGTCGTCGCTGGGCAACCCGGTCGACGTCATCGGCATGCGGCAGCGCCAGGGACAGCCGGAGGACTTCCACATCGGAGGCTCGGAGGCCTCCGGCGTGGTGTGGGCCGTCGGCGAAGGCGTCCGCAACGTCAAGGTGGGTGACCATGTGCTGCTCACCAGCGGCCAGTGGGACGAGACCGCCGAGGACATCCGGATGGGCACGGACCCGCTGGTCTCGGAGAGCATCAAGGCCTGGGGGTACGAGACCAACTACGGCTCCTTCGCGCAGTTCTGCCGCGTCGACGAGTACCAGTGCCACCCCAAGCCCACCCACCTCTCGTGGGAGGAATCGGCGGCCTTCCTGCTCACCGGGCCCACCGCCTACCGGCAGCTGTTCGGCTGGCAGGGCAACACGGTCCGCCCCGGAGACCCCGTCCTGATCTGGGGCGGTGCGGGCGGCCTCGGCTCCATGGCCGTCCAGCTCGTCAGGCTGGCCGGCGGCATCCCGATCGCCGTGGTCTCCAGCGAGGACCGCTCCGAATACTGCCGCCGCCTCGGTGCGGCCGGCACCATCAACCGCCGCGACTTCGACCATTGGGGCCGGCTGCCCGACACCAAGGACGCCGAGGCGTCGGCGCGGTTCCTGCGCGGTGCTCGCGGCGTCGGCAAGAAGATCTGGGAGATCCTCGGTGAGCGCAGGTCCCCGCGGATCGTGCTGGAGCACAGCGGCCAGGACACCCTGCCGACCTCGATGTACCTGTGCGACAACGCCGGCATGGTGGTGATCTGCGGTGGCACCTCCGGCTACAACGGAGACGTCGACCTGCGCCACCTGTGGATGCGCTCCAAGCGCCTCCAGGGCTCGCACTACGCCGACACCCGCCAGTGCCGCGAGGTCATCAACCTCGTCGGCGCCGGCATGCTCGACCCCTGCCTGTCCGCCTGCGAAAGCTTCCAGGACATCGGGCGCATGCACCAGATGATGCACGACAACGTGCACCCCTCCGGGAACATGGCCGTCCTCGTGAACGCGCCTCGGCGCGGCGAGACCACCCTCGAACTCGCCGCCGCCTGACCGTCCCCGTCGTACGAACCCCCTCCCACAAGCACAAGAACCCCCTCCCACAGTCACAAGGAGAGTCGTGCCCGAGCCCACCGCCGACGCGCCCGCCGTCCCCAAGACCCGCAGCTGCCCGTTCCTGCCGCCGGATGGCCTCGCCGACATCCGGGCGGCCGCCCCGGTGACCCGGGCCACCTTCACCAGTGGCCACGAGGCGTGGCTGGCCACCGGCTACGAGGAGGTACGCGCCCTGCTGCGCGACCCCTCGTTCAGCGTCCAGGTGCCCCACGCGCTGCACACCCAGGACGGCGTCGTCACCCAGAAGCCCGGCCGCGGCAGCCTGCTGTGGCAGGACGAGCCGGAGCACACGTCGGACCGCAAGCTGTTCGCCAAGGAGTTCACCGTCCGGCGCATGCAGGCGCTGCGGCCGAACATCCAGCGCATCGTCGACGAGCACCTCGATGCCATCGAGGCGCGGGGCGGCCCGGTCGACCTGGTGAAGACCTTCGCCAATCCGGTGCCCTCCATGGTGATTTCCGACCTGTTCGGTGTCCCCGTGGAGCGCCGGGCGGAGTTCCAGGAGATCGCCGAGGCGATGATGCGGGTCGACCAGGACGCCGCAGCCACCGAGGCCGCCGGCATGCGCCTGGGCGGACTGCTCTACCAGCTCGTCCAGGAGCGCCGCGCCAATCCCGGTGACGACCTGATCTCCGCGCTGATCACCACCGAGGACCCCGATGGCGTCGTCGACGACATGTTCCTCATGAACGCGGCCGGCACCCTGCTGATCGCGGCCCACGACACCACCGCCTGCATGATCGGCCTCGGTGCGGCGCTGCTCCTCGACCGCCCCGACCAGTTGGCACTGCTCCGCGAGGACCCGTCGCTGGTCGGCAACGCGGTCGAGGAACTGCTGCGCTACCTCACCATCGGCCAGTTCGGCGGCGAGCGCGTCGCCACCCGGGACGTGGAGCTCGGTGGCGTGCGCATCGCCAAGGGCGAGCAGGTCGTCGCGCACGTCCTCGCCGCCGACTTCGACCCCGCCTTCGTGGCGGAGCCGGAGCGCTTCGACATCACCCGCCGCCCCGCCCCGCATCTGGCCTTCGGCTTCGGCGCACACCAGTGCATCGGCCAGCAACTCGCCCGGATCGAGCTGCAGATCGTCTTCGAGACCCTGTTCCGCCGCTTCCCGACCCTGCGCCTGGCCAAGCCTGTCGAGGAGCTCCGCTTCCGCACCGACATGGTCTTCTACGGCGTGCACGAGCTGCCCGTCATCTGGTGACCTGCGCACCACGGCCCACTGCCACAAGGCCGTGCTGACGGGCTGAAACCTGTTTCCCACAGCCCGTCACGTATCGATGAACGACCGCACTGCCGATCGTCCGAAAGGCACAGCATGACCGAAACCGAAATCCGCCTCACCGAGTCGCGGGCCCCGTCCTTCCCCCAGGACCGGACCTGCCCGTACCACCCGCCGAAGGGCTACACGGAATGGCGGGGCGAGAGCCCGCTGACGCGGGTCACGCTGTTCGACGGCCGACCGGCATGGCTGATCACCGGGCATGCCGAGGGACGGGCGCTGCTCGTCGACCCCCGGCTGTCCTCCGACTGGGGTCACCCGGTCTTCCCCGTCGTCGTCCGGCGCACCGATGACCGCGGCGGGCTCGCCTTCCCGCTGATCGGCGTCGATGATCCCCTGCACGCCCGGCAGCGGCGCATGCTGATCCCCAGCTTCGGCGTCAAGCGCATGAACGCCATCCGTCCCAGCCTTCAGAGCCTCGTCGGCCGCCTCCTGGACGACATGCTGGCGAAGGGGCCGGTCGCCGACCTGGTGTCGGCCTTCGCCCTGCCGGTGCCCTCCACGGCGATCTGCGAGCTCCTCGGAGTCCCTTACGGCGACCACGTCTTCTTCGAGGAGTGCTCCCGCGACTTCGTGGGCGCCGCGACGTCGGCGGAGGCCGACGCGGCCTTCGGAAAGCTGTACACGTATCTGCACGGCCTGGTGGGGAAGAAGCAGGCCGAGCCCGAGGACGGCCTGCTGGACGAGCTCATCGCACGCCAGTTGGAGGAGGGCGACCTGGACCACAACGAAGTGGTCATGATCGCGCTGGTCCTGCTGGTGGCCGGCCACGAGACCACCGTCAACGCGATCGCCCTCGGAGCCCTCACGCTCATGCAGCACCCCGAGCAGATCGACGTGCTGCTGGGTGACCCCGACGCGGTGTCGGGCGTGGTGGAGGAACTGCTGCGGTTCACCTCCGTCTCCGACTACATGGTCCGGATGGCCAAGGAAGACATCGATGTCGGCGGCGAGACCATCAAGGCCGGGGACGCGGTGCTGGTCTCCATCACGCTGATGAACCGCGACGCCAAGGCGTACGAGAACCCCGACGTCTTCGACGCCCGGCGCAACGCGCGGCACCACGTAGGCTTCGGCCACGGCATCCATCAGTGCCTGGGGCAGAATCTCGCCCGCGCCGAGCTCGAGATCGCCTTGGGCACGCTCTTCACCCGCATCCCGGGCCTGCGGCTGGCCGTACCCCTGGACGAGGTGCCCATCAAGGCCGGCCACGACGCCCAGGGCCCGATCGAACTCCCCGTCACCTGGTGAAGGCTCAGGCGGCGGGAACGGAAGGAAGGGAGGCGGGCCACCCCGTGCGCATCACCGTCGACCGCGACCGGTGCATCGGCTCCGGCCAGTGCGTCATGACGGCACCAGGCGTCTTCACGCAGGACGACGACGCGCTGGTCGCCCTGGTCCCGGGACATGAGGACGGGGCGGGGGACCCGCGTGTGCACGACGTCCCCCAGGCGTGTCCGGTACAGGCGGTCGCGATCTTCGAGGACTGAGCGGTATCGGCCGTGCGGCGGGGGCCACCGCACTCATCGGCCGGAGGCGGGCCGGTCCCGTCCTGGGCCCAGGCCCGTGGGCGCGTCGTCGGCACCCCGGCTCAGCAGTTCGTGGAGCAGCGGGGTCGCGGGCAGCGCCGGGTGGAGGTACACACGCTCGCGGCGTTGTTCGACGGCGGCCAGCAGCTTCCGGAAGGTGGTCCTCGCCTCCTCGATCCGCCCGCTGTGATGCTGCGCCTGGCCCAGCAGGCCCAGGTGGAGCGGGTGGCGCAAGTACGTCCTGGACTGGCCGAATTCGGCCAGCGAGCTGTGGATGAGGGCGAGGCCGTCGTGGTGATGGCCCGTGTGCGCCAAGCCCCACCCCTTGACGACACCCAGCATCGCCTTCCAGTAGAGAAGCCCGTGTTCGCCCGCGACGCGAACGCCCTCGTCGCTCGAGGCGAGCGCGGTGCGGGTGTCTCCCTCCCAGGCCGCCACGACCCCGTCCACGTACAGCGCGAAGGACCGGTCGGACGGCCTGCTTTCGTACTCGGTGAGGCTCAACACCTCGCGTCGGCGCGCGTCGGCCGTCTGCCGGTGTCCGAGGAGCCAGTGGGTGAAGGTGTCGTAGGAGCGGCAGGAGACGCGCGGGTCGTGCTGGAAGGTACGTGCCAGCTCGTGGCCCTCGTCGGCGAAGCGGTCCGCCATGTCGACGCCGCGCTCCAGTTCGGCGAGCGCCTGCGGAAGCATGCCGCGCACATGCAGCACGATGCCCTCGCCGTACGCCGCGCCGAGCGCCGCCACGGGCTCCCGGGTCTGCCGCGAGATGTCCCGCAGCAGGCCGGAGAACTGCCGCGAGGCGTCGTAGCGGCCGGTGACCAGGTGTGCCGTGCACAGCGCCCAGAGCACCGACGGGTCCTCGGGGGCATGCGTGGCCGTGCTGAGGGTGCGACCGCGCGTCAGTTCCGTCTCGGCCTCGGGGTGGCCGTAGCCGCGCGTGGTGGCGAGTACTTGGCCGAGCTGGATGTGCAGCTTCCGTTCCAGCCTCACGGTGGCGGGATCGTCCGGAGGCAGGAAGCCGACCAGGTGCACGGCGCGGCGCAGCCAGATCTCCACCTGTTCGTACGCCATGGCCTGCTCGGCGTGTGCCGCGGCGAGCAGCAGCCGGGGCAGCACCTCGGGGGCGGGCAGCGCACTCTTGGCGTGCCAGCTGTGATGAGCCACCCGCTCGATCTCCTCGTCCCCCACCTGCCCGCGCCTGCGTGCGCTCAGCGCTTCGGCGACCCTGGCGTGCAGGCGGTGGCGGTCCTCACGCGGGAGCTCGTCGACGAGTGTCTCCTGGACCAGGGCGTGAGCGAAGTGCAGCCGTCCCGGATGGTGCGGGTCCTCCCCGAGCAGGCCGGCACGGATGGCGGACTCAAGACCTGCGATGACCGGTTCGTCGGACGTGGCGGTCCGGTGCAGCAGGTCGGTGTCCACCTCGGCGCCGATGACGGCGCAGAGGCGAAGCACCCACAGGACCGGCTCGGGCAGCGCGGCGAACCGCTGGTGCAGAGCCTCGCGTACGCCGGTAGGAATGTGGGTCAGGAGCGTGTCGACGGCGTCCGGGCGACGGAGTTTGCGAGCGTCACCCACAAGGGAGAGAAGCTGCATCACGAAGTACGGGTTGCCTTCGCTGCGCCGGTGCAGCACCTCGACGACCTTCGGATCCACGCCGGACCCCGCATATGTCCCGACCAGGGCGCCGACCGCCTGTAGGGACAGCCCGCAGAGGCGGAGTGTCTCGGTCCTGGGGCCGCGCAGGACGTCGGAGACCATGCGGCGCAGCGTTGCGTCCGACTCCGCCTCGGACGCCCTGGCCGTGAGCACGATGCCGAGCGGATGGCCCTGGCAGCGGGTGCTCAGGAGCCTGAGCAGGTCGAGGGAGGCGGTGTCCGCCCATTGCAGATCTTCGAGGAGCAGCACGAGCGGCTGTTTCCCGGCGAGGGCGAGTAACACCTCGCAGACCGCGTCGTGGGCGAGGAAGCGGGCCTGACACCAGTCGGAGGCCCACTTGGGACCTCCGGTCCGGGCCGCCGACCACTCGGGCATCAGGGGGGCGAGCAGGGCGCCGTACGGCTGCGTCGCCGCGTGAAAGGCTTCCGGCTGTTTGTAAGCACGTGATTGGGCTCCAGTGCACGGATGAAAAGTGGCTCCGGGTGTACGGAGTTGATCTGGCTCCACTCCGGTGAGGTGGCCTCC
>NZ_JBFAIQ010000069.1:0-15373 GCF_040654755.1 Streptomyces sp. NPDC050625 | reverse complement strand
AGGGGCGTGAATCACACCAACACACGCCCCCTCCACCCCTGCAGCGGAGCCAAAACAACTCCGTGCACTGGAGCCCAAAGAAGTGCTTACAGACAAGCGGGGCTGTGCGGCACTGGAGCAGTACCGGCAGCGCACCGGCACCGTCGGACCCGTCAGCCGCTCACACGTCGAAACGATCACCATCGACGGCGAGGAACACCCGGTCAAACTGGGGGTGTTTCTGTCCAACACCAAGACCCGACGTGCGGGGCTCAGCACCACGCAGCTTCAGCGGCTCGCCAGCCTCGGCCTCGACTGGGCAACGGCGTAGGGCCTTCACGCAGGGCCTTGGCTGGGGCGTTGTGTTGCAGTGAAACCCCACCCTCACGCATCTATGGGTGCGTTAGGGTGGGGTCACCAACTTAGTTGTCATCTCAGTTGTCATCTAAGTGGTCCACTACGAGCAACGGGGCCCCCGCCGCTCCAACGGCAAGAGCCCCGTACCCGCGCTCAGACGCCGCTCCCAGATCACTATCACTGATCTGGGGGCGGCGTCAGTGGTGAGGCCAAGCCCATGTGTGGACTATCTGCCCCACCCAGTACGCGGTGGCCGCTACCGGAACCATCCAGAGCCGGATGCTTCGCAGCACCCGCTTCCGGTTCACCGGCTTTGGCCTTGCGCGCTTCCTCATCGAGTCCCCCTCGGGATCGTTGGACCGACACCTGGTGTGTCGGACCCCCGGCCGGAAGTCCGACACCTGGGTGTCGGGCCCCCGGTCGGAAGTCCCGCCAGTGCGGTCCCTCCGAAGGCTCTTCGCTGGAAAGCAGGCACCAACTTACACCGTGTCATTGGCGGCCAAGGACCGTTTGTGGATGCGGAGTTGGTGCTGTCACCAGCGGAGCGTGCGGCGCCCTCCGCTGGCAGGCGAAGAAGGCGTTGTCGTCGTGGCCACGTCCGTTGCGGTCACGACGATCGACGAAGTGGCTTGCCTGATGCAAAGGATCCGGCCGAACCAACAGTGACGGAGCCCTACGAACACCGTTCCGCCTCGGTGTCACACCGACATGTGACGATGCTGGGAGGCCCCTGGGAGGCGAGTGACGTGGCAATTGAGTGGGACCGCATCGGGCAGCCAGCCTTCGACCGGCATGTCGAGGCGCTGCTGCACCGAATGTTCGATGACAGCGGGCAGGTGGTCGTGGTCAACGGGCGCGGCGGCGATAACGGAATCGACGTGCAGGTCACTACTGACGCCGGTCTGCGGATCTTCCAGCTGAAGTACCACCCGGATGGCTTCCCTGGTTCGCTCAAGGGCCGCCGGGCTTCGATCAAGAAGTCGTTCAACCGGGCCATGGCCCACGAGCCGGTGGAATGGACGCTGGTAGTGCCGTGCACGCTGACGACGTCCGAGCGGACCTTCGTCGGCAAGCTCGCCGATAACCAGGCAGCGGTGAAGGTCTCCGTGCTGGACCGCTCCGACCTGGACTGCCACTTCGCCGTCCACCCGGACCTGGAGGCCAGCTTCACTCGCGACCTGTTGCGCGAGGCTGCCAGGGACTTCAACCAGGAGAGGGCCATGCTGCTGGGCGCAGACGATCTCGCCGACCGTGTCCGTGCTCTGGGAGGCCGGGCCGACACCGTGGATCCCGACTGGACTTGGGACTTCCAGCGGCACGGCGACACCGTCATTCAGACGCTGCGCGCCAAGCACTCCCGGGCCCACGAGGTCAGCCCCATCTCTCTGCGTCTGGTCGGTCGCCCGGAGGCGGTCAGCGCTGACCTCACCGCAGCTATCACCCGCACGCTCGGGTTCGGAATCGCTGACGACATCGTGCTGCCCCGGGAGGCAGTGGAGAGCCTGACGATCGACGGCCCCTCGTGGCTGTCGCGGACCGTCACCGACGTCGAGGTGCTCTGGAAGCCCGCACCGGCGTCCGCGCCTGCCGGAACCAGGGTTGAGGTGGCCTTTTTGGACACCGGCGGCGGCGTTGCTGCCTGCTACGCGGGGCGGTTGAACACCGTCGGCTCGGGAGGGCTGGGCGCCTCGGTCGACGCCGATGTCCACGGCGCCCGGCTGCAGATGATGCTGCCCTTCGAAGACACTGCTGCCGGCACACTCAGGTACTCCTTCGATCTGGAAGGCCGTGAGCCTGCGGAGGCGATGAAGTTGATGCGCCTGTACCAGCGGCTTCTGCGCGGCGGAGCATTCCGCCTCAGCGTCAACGGTGTGAACGCCGGCGCCGGGATGCTGCCGCCCAGCGGCAGCCCGGACCACCTGCGCGAGGTCGAGCACCTGCTGCTCTATCTGTCGGACTGGGACGTCCTGCAGCAACACTGCGAGAACTACTTCCCCACACCACTCACATACACCGCCGTGGAACGCATCCAGGTCCGGATCGCGCGACTAGTCGTGGAAGGCCACTGCGTGGCCTATCCCTTCGCCCACACCCTCACCATCACACTCAACGGCCAAGACCACCCGGCTCTACACTCCGTCCTTGGTGACCGGCCCCAGTGCATCCGTGTCAGCCCGCCCGGCTTCGAGGTCACCGTCGGCGGCCACACCCTCGACATCGGGCCCGTCCATCTGTTCCACACCCAGCTGAGCGCCGACAACGGCCAAGATGCCCTGCGCGCCCTGACCCGCGGACAGGGCGTCGGCACCAAGGTCACCCTGCGCCCCGCTGACGACAAGAGTTACCGGCTCTACCTCGCCGACGCTCCCGACGACGGCCGTCCCCTAATCCCAACCTCCCTGGGCCTGGACGGCTACACCGATCCCAAATGATGGCGGCTACAACCGGCACCCTCAGATCGCCATCGCGCAAGCAGCCCGATGTGCGGTGCTCGTCTGGGCGCTGCAGGCGCTCAGGGAGATCGATGAGCACTGAAACCCGGCATGCCCAGCGGACTAGCAGCTGCGGCCTGACGGTACGACGACAGCGCCCGCCCTGGGATGTGCCCGGGGCGGGCGCTGTTCTTGTTTGTGTGCTCCTCACTCTTCCAGGCCGGGGCGAGCACCGGGACGGGCTGTCGGTCTGGTCTGTCAAGTTCTCCAGGAGCCCTGAGGATTGCGTTCAGGCATCGAGCTCGGGTGGGCGAGCTGGCCATTCGCCGCTTGGGCGAGCCACTCCGCCCATCTGCCGATGAACTCGTCCAGGTCGCCGATGACGAGAGGGGTGAAGGGCCAGGCCACCTGGTGCATGGCCATGCCCGGATTAACAGCGGCGCGTGATTCGTGGTGGGGGTTGAGTGCGAAGGGTTCCATGGTCCCCACGACAGGACGGGTGCTCATGAAAGCGGTCTCGAACCACTGATACTGGTCTTCCGTCTGCGCATCGGCATACCAGAGGGAGTGGCTGCGGCCTTCGTACCCATGATAGTTGGCGGGGATCTTCAGGGACAGCGTCGCGGAGGCGATGACGTCGAACGGGGCCAGCGTTGAGTCGGTGCGCCAGATCTCGGGGGCAGTCTCTTGCGGGCCGGACAGGGTCAGCTGGGCGTCGTTGATCCGGATGGTCCATCCGCCCAGGTTGCCCGTGCGGACCTCGGCGCTGGGGGCAGCGTTCTTGAGGGTCGTCAGGAAGCTGTCGGCGATGAAGCCGAAGGAGGTCTTGGCGGCCTCGAGCAGGCCCTTACGACGGTCGGCCTCAGTGGCCTGCTCCGACGCACGGAGGTCCGCTTCGGCCCTGCGCGCGACCGCGCTCTGGTTCGCTTCGGCGAGGGCGGCCAGTCCCCCGGACGTCGCGCCGACAGGGACGTGTCGCAGGCGCTCCAGCAGGTTGCCGGGAGCCGGACGTCCCTGGGGTCCCTTGAAGAGGCATTCCGTGACGAGCGCGGCCAGGAGAGGGGGCGCGGTCGTCAGCGGGGGCGGAGTGCCGCGCAGGTGCTGTTCGGCGAAGTCGACGTCGGTGGGGCCGGTGAAGGGGGTCGATCCTTCCAGGAGTTCGTGGGCGAGGATGCCCAGGGCGTAGATGTCGCTGGCGCTGGTGGCCCGCTGGTTGTTCCAGCGTTCGGGGGCCATGTATGCGAAGGTGCCCGTGAACTTGAAGGTCTGCCTCGCAGTGGTGGCTTCGGCGTACCGGGCGATGCCGAAGTCGGCGAGGCACCAGCGGCCGCCCAGCAGCAGGATGTTCTCCGGTTTCAAGTCGCGGTGCACGATGCCGCGGTCTTTGAGATCGGCCAGAGTTTCGGCGACGTCGGACAGTACGGAGACGGCCTCACTCAGGGGAAGGGTGCCGTTCCGCTGGAGGTGGGCGCGCAGCGACTTCTCGGCACGGGGCATCACCAGCACCCACTGGTCCTCGTGCTCGCCACTGTCGATGATCGGTACGACGTTGCGGACGCCAACTAGGTCGGTGAACAACATCTCGCGCTCGGTCCCGGGTGTCTTGGGTACAAGTTTGACCGCGGCCTGTTCGCCGACCGCGTTCTCAGCCTCGTACACGGCGCCGAAACCGCCGCTCCCGATGGGCCCGCCCAGAGTCCATTCGTCGTTCAATACCAGCTTCATGGCGCGCGTTGTCTCCGTCTCAACTGCTGTCCCTGCAGAGCGGTATCGCCCACTTCCATCGTCTCAGGCCCCACTGACACTCATGGGTCTGTCCAGGTCACGACAGGTCGGTGGTAACGACGGCGCCCGCCCCGGGGATGTGCCCGGGGCGGGCGCCGTGTTCTCGTTTGCGTGATCATGGCCCTGTCCGATCGGCTGCTCCCGGTTCGCGGACATCAGCGGCCGGCTGGGATGGGTCAGTCGAGGTCGGTGGTCCGGACGCGGCGCGGGGCCGGTTGCGGGCCCACCTCTTGAGGTCGCCGACGCGGTAGAGGAGTTCGGTACCGCGCTTGTCGACCGAGCCGGGGAAGTGGCTTCTCCAGGCGTCGGTAAGGAGGGCACCGACTTCGTCGGGGCGGGGGTCTGCCCGGTGCGGGCCAGGAAGTCCTTCACGCCTTGTGTCTGTCGCTCTACTCCGGTGTCATTTCGTGCGTGGTGGGCAGATGAGCGGCGCGCAAGCGCAGGACACCGTCAGGGCCGCGGTGCTTCCGTACGTACCAACGCCACCTCGAGGACGTGTGGGCTGAGCAGTGGCGCTTCGGGAAAGACAAGCCGCCGAAATGACTCGCGAAGTCCTCGGCCCCGCATAGAAGTAGGGGGCATTATCGTGATTCACAGGTTACCAACGACCGCCACCCGAGTGACGTATGACACACGAGCGGGTCCTTAGGAGCGGAAGCCAAGACGCGTCTACGTAATGCGTCGTAGGCATCCTGTGCACCCCTGAGCCCCACTCTGGGTGAGCGGCGCGGAGTGCCGCGCATGGGCGCCCGCCTCAACAGGATCAATTCGGGCGAGAGTTCGCAGGTCACCGCTTGCACGGGATGATGATGTGAAAATCAACTAAGCGTCAAACTGCGATTTTAGACCGAAGTTGGCCGCCCATGCCTGGCCCTGAGCAGGTCGGTGATGTAAGTGCGACCCGGTAAGCTCGTCTCAACATCGTCTCTCGTGGCGCACCTCGCGATCGGCAGGCCCGATCGGGGTCGATCGCCCCGCGACCGAGAGGAGGTGTTGCGAGTGGAGGACCCGCCCAAGGATCCCAAGGGCGGGGAGCGTAACAACCGTAAGGCCGTCAAGAAAATCCTGGGCTGGCTGGCCCTCCAGGCACTGGGTGTCTGGCTGCGCCACCAGTTGGAGAACCTTTTCTAACGGCAAAGGCCCTCTGCGCAAACAGAGGGCCTAGCGGGAGTCATGCTCCCACCGTCGGCCCTGCGCCCACCATCAACGGCCTAGCTAACCGTGGGGGTGCAGGGCCCCTTTCGTAAGCAATACACGTGAACCGCGGTCCCCATACCGTGCGGCCTACGGCGTCCAACGTCGCGCATTACGACGCTTAGATCTACCGGTTCAGCCACCTAAGTGCGACGCCTGAGCAGGTCAGGGCCACGTGCATCTCACGGATGAGACTTGGTCGTGCCCCCAAAGGGTACCCCTAAACTGGTCCCGACGACGAGAAAGCGCACTTTGATGGCACGTGGACTGGCTGATTTCAGCCCTTCGGAGCTGCGCGCGCACCGCATGAACCTCTACGCGCGTGGCGACGCGCGGGCCATGACCGCGGAGGAGCTGGCCCGCAAGGCGGGGACGACGAAGGCGCAGATCCTCGCGTATGAGAACGGGCACCGAGTGCCGGATCCTCAACGGATCCGGGCCCTCGCCCGCGCTTTGGAGCTTCATCCCTGGTACCTCATGAACCCCGACCGCAGGGACGAATGGGCGGTGGCCGACGTGCGGCGCGCATGCGGGCTGCGCGCCGAGGACGTTGTACGCCAGCTCGGGATATCGCCGAAAAACTACCGCAGGTTTGAGACCGAGGGCATCGTGCCCAGCCGGCGGCCGGGCTTCCTCACCGAGGTGGCCACCGTCTTCGGCACCCCAAGGGAGATCCTGGAGCGGGCCATCGACAAGGCTCCCGCCGCGAAACTGCGCCAACGCCGCACCGCCGACCTCGTGCAGAAACTTGCCGAGCGGTACGTGCCCGCGGCGGGGCCCTGGAAGGGGCCCGATCCCGCGGACCCGGATCTGGTGGAGCTGGCCGCTGCCTATGGTCGGCCCATCAGCAGGACCCGCCGCGTGATGATCCATGAGCTGGGTGAGCTGCGACAGCGGCACGTGCGGGCGCTGCGGGAGCGCGTCATCGCCGACTACGACACCGATCGTGAGCGCCAGCTGAACGCGCAAGCCGCCTTCGCCCGCTGGGACGAGCTGTACGTACGGGAACTCGCGCGCATCCCCGTCCGCCTGGAGCAGTTCCACCGCACCGCGCAGCCGTCCGACGCCTGGCAGATCCTCGTCGATCTCTTCAATGCGGACGCCGTCCAGCGCGCGGACGCGCCGTGGGCCGTGACGAAGCTCCTGACCGAGGACGCAGCCGCCGTACCGGCCCACCTCGTCGCACAACAGCGGATCGACGACATCCCCGTCTGCAGGCTCACACCTGCCGGGTACTCCCATGTCAGCGTCTTCGCCGGGCTGTACGCGGCTCTCTACCCAACCTCCCGCAGGCCGTTGAAAATGCCCACCCGCGGAACCCAGCGGAAGGCTCCCGTACCGGGGACAACGGTCGCCCTACCCGGCCAGACCACCGAGGCAGGACACCCCGTCCGCCTGGTGGTCCCACTGCCGGCGCTGGAGAAGCTGCAGAAGACTGGGGCCGTAAAGCCCGTCACCGTGGAACTGAACTCGCGGCTCATGCTCACCCTGCACCCCCACTCCCTGGGCGCGGCTCTCATTGCGCCCCCGCCCGGGGGGGATCTGCCGCATCAGGTGAGCATGCTCGACGACTGGTACGAGGAGACCAGCGTGGACCCCGAATAAGCTCCTTGGAGTGCGGGGCCCATCCTGGTCGACCAGTGGGAGGACAACGCCCTGCTCGGCGTGCTGTAGGACCGACTAGTTGAACACAACCAAGACGTCTGACCTGGGCTCCCGTGCCAACCTGCGAACGGCCGACCGCCCTAATAATGCGTCACATTGAAGAGGGCCAGCAGTTGCACGATCAAGACGACAGAGAGAGCCGCGACCAGCGCCATCGTCGTTTGCGTCAGTGCTCTCCCCAGATCGGGCTCGTCTGGGTTGCCCTTTTGAACGTCGACATCGATGAGCGGGTGGGGCTCGGTCAGGGTCAGTTCAGGGCTTCGCCCATCAACGAGCAGGGTGATGGAAAGAACCGCTGAAGAAGACTTGGCCCGATCGACCTTGACCCACTTCCACTTGTTCCAGCGGGATGGGCCGCGATGGATGATGGTGGGTCGGAGTCTCAGCTTGCTCCCCTCAATCTCCCATTGGTGACCGATAGGGGCATCGAGCGGACCCAGGATCTGGGCGCTGAGGTCGAATTCAACCGGATCGGCAGCGTTGAAGGCTGCGTTGGCGATGTCCCGACGGCCCCGATTGGCCACCTTCATGGTGATCACGTGCGGGTGCTGGATGGGCTCTTTACCCTCGTCCCAGATGACCTTGATTCGCTCGTGGCCCCCAGGAACGGTACGCAAGAGCGAGACGGTTGACATCCCATAGACCAAGCGCTGCCCTGAGCCCGTGGTTCTTACTTGAGTCCACACCACCCATGCGGTCATTAGTGCGAGAACTCCAGTGGGAGCCCAGAAGCTAGCCGACGTGTACCAAGTATCAGCAATATGCACAGTATGAATCTAGCTGCGCCGATTGGTGCTACTTGGTGCACAGTCGCTCGACATGCCACGTGTAGGTCACATCGAGCCACCTGCCTTTGTTGAACGAACTTGTTGGTCACTGCAAGCCTTTGGTGAACACCCCTCCGAGGTCAACGGCCCTTGCGTCGGAACAGTGAGCTAAGCCGAATGTGACCATCTCCGTGAGCGCCGACCCATAGCGCCTCCCACATCGCTTGCCCCTCCTTCTCCACCTGTGCGACCCGCGCCCGGACCGCGGCATCCGCAGCTAGGTCGGCAGGCAGACCAGTGCTCTCCCAGGGGAAGGCACCCACCAGCTGCCCGGTCGTCAAGTCCCGGGCCTCCTCTAGATGAGCCCCCTCTAGGTTCGCCTGCTTCAGGTAAGCATTGTCCAGGCTCGCTCTCTCCAGATGAGCTTTGGCTAGGTACGCCCGCTCCAGGTGAGCTTGGTCCAAGTCCACCCGCTCCAGGTGGGCCCGGCGCAAGTTCGCCCCCTCCAGGTGGGCCAAGAAGAGGGTCGCCCCCTCCAGGTGGGCATTGTTCAGGTTCGCCCCCTCCAGGTGGGCCGAGAAGAGGTTCACCCCCTCCAGGTGGGCATTGTCCAGGATCGCCTGCTCCAGGTGAGCCTGGCGCAGGTTCGCCCACTCCAGGTGGGCCGAGAAGAAGCTCGCCCCCTCCAGGTGGGCATTGTCCAGGTTCGCCCGCTCCAGGTGGGCACCAGACAGGTTCGCCCGCTCCAGGTGGGCACCAGACAGGTTCACCCCCGTCAGTTGGGCCTCGACCAGGCTGGCACCGCGCAGATCAGTGCGAGGGAGCTGGACCCCGAAGGGCTCGTCGCGGCCCGAAGGCCTTCGGCCGAGCACGGTCAGTGCTGCCTGGACCGGCTCACTGGGGTGCGGCGGTGCGCTCTGCTGGGTGGTGCGCCCGCTCGGCGCCCTCGCGCCTGACATTCCGGCGCGCAGGGGGCGAAGGGCAGCTCGGAAGCGGTCGTGCGGAGAGGGCTCGATGGAGGCGGGGGCGTGTTCGCGGACGAACGCGGCGAGGACCTCGACGATGGTGGTGTGGTCCTTCGGCGAGTCGCGCATGATGCGCTCGAGCGCGTAGATACCGCCGAGCTGCTCGACCGGTTTGTCGGAGGCGATCTGCCCGATGGCTTTGGTGTACCGGTCGGTGACCTGTCCTTCGCGGGCCTGGTGCCAGGCGCGGTGGGTGTAGAGGATGCCGACCACAGCCAGGCCGCCAGCGCCGAGCGCCACCATGGCGGTCCGGATCCCGGTGACCGTGGTCGCCACGGCCGGCGACAACTCGCTGTTGAGGTACTGGTGATCAATCCACCAGGGAACGCGCCACAGAGCCACGCCCGCGGCGGCGACTCCGCCCAGCGCCACCAGGAGCCACCACAGCCATAGTGGCACCCGTGACCACCACTTCTTGTCCATGCCGTCCAGCACAGCGCGGCGCTGACCGAGCGCTCGCGCGGCACAGCGTCCCGCGTGGGAGGGATCACCGGTACGGCGGCGACAGCGTACGCATCGATAGATCGGTTTATGAACAGGTGCGGCGGGCTAGCGGCAGGCGGAGGCAGGATCAGCTTCTGGCGTCCGGCAACGTTGTAAGGAGCCGCACGCCGTCCTGCGCGGGCGGTTTTCCTGTGCCTGCTGATAAACCGCCACAGCGGACAGGATGTTCGGATGCACGCAGGAGTAACTGTGCGCTGTGTGGGGAGCACGGATTGGCGTAAGAGGAGCCGTGGACTCGGCCCGGCAGCAGGAACGGGACCAGGCGTACACCGCACACGGACGGTGGTTGCACGGTCCAGCGCGGGCGCAGGATGCCGCGGAGGCGATGGTCTCTTCCCTCCATGACCTGCACGGCGGCAGCGGTCGCGGAAGTACATATCCCCCAGGCCTTCGGCGAGGATCGCTGCCGACTGGGCTCTTCACTGGGATAGGACGGGTAAAGATCCCCGTCGTCCTCGCTGCTGCCCATGAGGTGCCCCAGCCCTGCCTCAGACGGCAGCAGCTCCATGTAGGTATTGAGCACAGACGCGGCAGCCCTGGCCCTCAAGGACGCTGGAGAGACGGTAGCGGCTGAGCGTTCGGCACCGATTGCACTGTGCAGCCCACGGAAGGGTCGCTCCCGGGTATCTCTCCACGGGGGTAAGCCCGACTGCCATCATGTGTGCCTTAGCCTCCGCCGCAGTGATCCGACTTCTCAGACGTGCTTCGGCCTCAACGGCAGCAACCTCCCCTTGGGGTAGGGACTGCTCCCTACGTTCACGGACCCGGCGCCATACTTGAATCCAGTTGGGGAACGATCGCTGGGGTACATCGCATGCAAACAGGTATGCCTTCAAAGCCTCTTCGGAACTGGGAAGCGTCCTGCGGTTCGCGATGCGCCAGGCCGTGTTCTTCGACAACGGAGCGAGATCCCTGCTCTCGAGGTAACGCCGTTCAGTGCGGTCCGCCATCGTACGTGCCGACGGTTTGTCGCTCTCTTCCCATATCCGCACCAATGCCGCGCCAAATTCATGCGAGTCGCGTATCAGGCTAAGGCGCGGGGCTTGGGTTAGGGTGCGGTGCGCGGTACCTTTCAGGGTCCGGCGTGCCAATCTCCATTTCTTGTCGACCTCGTTGGGATCCAGGCCGCAGACTCGAATATACCCATGCAAAACCAATGCACTGGGTGGGGTTTTCCCCGACTCAGCACGCTGAATGGTGGAGATAGAGCAGCCGACTTTTTCTGCGAGATCGGCTCGCGAGAAACCGCTCTTCCTCCTGCAATCGCGCAAAAAAATAGCTAACTTGCCTACGTCACTCATGGGTGCCGACACGTCCTTCATCGGTCGGCCTGCGGAGCGATGCATACCGCCCTCCTCAAGCCTGCACACGGCCGTACAGGGCGCTTCCCGCAACCTGCAGCATCTGATCCAGAGTCCTGCTGACGGCTGTGCGAATCACCAGTGCTCCAGCAAGTCCTGCGCCTCCCAGTAGCCCGATGACCTCGGACAGGCCTTCCCCCGCCAGGGCACCGCGAGTTCCAAGGCCGGCGGCCAGGACAATGACGACGATGATGACAGCCGCTTCAGGAGCGCTAAGGCGCCGAGGCGCACCGACACACGAGGCGATGATGGCGGACATTGGATAACGCCTTTCTGCTCTGCAACGCAGGCCGGCCATGCGACCGTGACCTAGAACTGGCTCCAACCACACTGACGCGCATGGACGTTTGGCTCCGCCCAGTGCGATGCTGAGAATCGTGCCACTGCATGCCCGGCCGCGAGGCCGCATCTCGCACTTATGTTCATGCGCGTCCCATTCAAACAGCGCCGGGAAGCATGGCATATCCGGATACCGAGCGTAACCCTCACCGCAAGGCTCGCCCGTTCTTGATGTAGAGTCAACCGAAACTGATCGCGTCAACTTCGAGTCTATTCACATTGCGACCCATTCAAGTACCCGAAAATGGGATTCATCCATTTGTGGCCCACTTTCACTTGTCGGCACACGACCTTGCTGTCACGATCTGACCGTTGCCCTGCATCGCTTCTGGCTCCAACCACAGCTGAACAGGGACTTCGTGGGAAACACGTTGGCTCGTGCCCCACGTGGAAGGGCCGCGCCCACCATGGGCGCGGCCCTTCCTATCTGAATCGGATCAGAGTTCGAAAGCTGGCTCCGCCGTTCGCTACCCAAGCCAGACAACGTCGATGACGTACAGGCGCCCGGCCGCTCGGTTGACCCAGTAGACGGCGGTGAGGTGTCCGACCGCAGCCGCGCGGACGTCCTCTCCCTCGGGGTCGCGGCTGTCAAAGGGCGGGAAGGACCACGGGTCACGGCCGGCGATGTCGAGGACGTCGCCCAGCATCGCGACCGCGTGGTCGGGCAGGGCGTCCAGGGCGGTCAGCGCCTTGGGTGACAGGCGTGCGGGCCAGGGTGTGTCGCTCACCGGCGGCCGTCGAGCGCGTCGGCCAGGTCGACGCCGTCTGCATCGTCCCGGCCGGAGGCCAAGAACGCGTCCACGGCCGGCGTCGCCTCCAAGCGGGCCTGCCAGGCGCGTACGACGCCATGCAGCGGGCTGAGGCTGTAGGAATGCCGGGAATCCTCCAGGGCCCGCACCCAGTCCTGTTCGAACGCCGGCACCCAGGAATCCGCGCGAGCGGAGGCCCGCAGCTGGGCAAGGACCTGTGCGGCCGCAGTCGGCGCAAGCGACGCCGGCGGGACGGGCACATGGTCGGGCTGAGCGCTCATCGCCACCTCCAAGCAGGTCGTGTTGTCACCGTACGCCCGGGCAAGCATTCCTGGAGCGGATCGCAGTTCTCGAGGTGCTCTAACTTCTCCTCGGCCCGGTTCCTGGTCCTGCCGACCAGCAGCAGGACCCGGCGACCCCCTCAGCGTCCCCGACCACCCCGCTCCCTTGACGAGCTACCCCGCGTCGGCGGGGACGACCAGGACGCGGCCGGCGGCCTCGACACGGGCGTTGAGCTACCCCCGCAGGCGCGGGGACGACCACCACCGCGAGGACTTGGCGACCTTCGCGGCCGAGCTACCCCCGCGGGCGCGGGGACGACTTCGGCCCCCCACACCCGGCGGTATCGGGGAGACCGACCCGCGGGCGCGGGGACGACGTACCCGTGGTCGTCAGGAACTTCGCGACCCTCGAGCTACCCCCGCGGGCGCGGGGACGACGCGGTCTCCGGATCGAGTGGCAGCGTCTCGTCGGAGCTACCCCCGCGGGCGCGGGGATGACGCCGTGCTGTAGCCGACGTTCTCGACGTGCGCGGAGCTACCCCCGCGGGCGCGGGGATGGTCCTCAACACCAGCGCGCATCCTTCGGCCAAGGCCCGTGCTCCCCGCAGACGCGGGGGTAGTCCGGCCGCGCTGCGTGCGGCGCGGAGGGTATCGGCGTTGACGACGGTGGGCCAGCTGCCGACCCCGCGGCGTCCAGGCCCTCGCGAGTGCCAGAGACGATCAGCTCCAGGATGAACTCCGCCAACGCGGTGGTTCCTTGAAGGCCCGGCACTCGGCAGGCGGCCTCGGACACCATGATCGACGGCGGCCCGCTACGGCCTCCCGCTAACGGCTGCTCGTCGATCCCGAAGCCGAGGTACAGAACTCACGACTCGGCTTCCATCGCCCGCAGTCGGGCCTCAGCGTCAGCGATGCCCCGCCCCGATTCCTCGGTCATCCATCCATCCGCGTCGATAATCGGGCAATTCATGACCACGACTGCGAGGCCCTCGAGATCCACTATCGCCGCCACCTCGGCGCGCTGACGGGAGTCGTACTGAGTGAAGTCGTCGCACGCTTCGACCAGCGCGGTGAATGACGGGAGTCGTCTCACCAGCTCGGACCGGAGGTCCCGCGGGACGCACTGCATGTCCTGGCTGCGCTCATGCAGCGCGGGCGCCGCGTCCTGCACCTCGCCCATCTTCCTCTCGCGCCGCTCCAGGTCCTGTGCCTCTTCTGCTGACTGTCTCTGAGCGTTTGAATCTGGCACTTCACGATGGCCTCCTGCGTGAGTTTGGCCGAAGTCGCGTGGATCTCGGACAGCACCCTTTTTCCGGCCGCTACCCCGCCACCGCCCGCGGCGACAGACCTGCCGCCCAACCGCGCGAGCGTGGCGCTGTGGGCCGCTGCCCCGTACAGCCTCCTTATCGCCCTGCCGGTAGAGGCGGAGCCGAAGGTTCGCACGGCGCGATAGGCGCCTGCCTCGGCAACGTGACCAACGACGAGCGGACCGACTACTAGGAGCGCGCCGCCTACCAGCACCTTGGCAGCAGCCGGCACGGCACTTTCGCGCGCTCGCCGAAGGTCGATGCCCACCTCGCCGCCGATGGTTGGCCTCTCGATCGCGGCCAGCTCGATCAGATCGACGTGCTTGAGACGCTGAAAAACGTCACGGAAGGGGACGAGGGCCTCGTCGTAGAGCGTCTGCCGTGCCTTCTGCAGGGTGGCGTTCTCCTCGGCGGCCCGCTGATCGAGCTCCTCCTGGCACTCAAGCAGACGCTTGTCCCTCCGTCGGTTCGTCTTCACGAGCCTGACGGCGTCGACGATGTCGATGGCCACGTTGCCCCCTAATACTCCGTTCGGAGATCTTAGTTGCCCGACACGTGTCGTGGCCTACTTGCCCCGTAAAGGGGACACGGCCGGCTGCAGCAGGTCACTTCCGACCGCAGTCACGAAGCCCGTCAGGAACCGTCAGTGGGCATGCCCCTCTGCGCGGCTTCTTGGGGGCGGGGCGCATATGCGCTCTGGCGCCTGACGGGTACTCAGCGGACAATCCATGCCACATTCTGTTGTCCGAGGGGGGCCGGCATGGGTGTTCTATGGCCGTTGGAACCAGCTACGGCAGCCAAGCACCGCCTTTACCAGCGGTATCTCGATGCGTGGTGGCCGATCCTGCTGCAGACCTCCCAGCGCACCGGCTACAGCCGGCCCCGGGTGGGGAGGGTGAAGAAGCCCACCGCTACGAACCAGTGCGCGACACCCACGATGCCCCAGCGGTTGAGGCGGGTGTGGCCGAGGAACTCCCTGAGCAGCGTCAGACTCCGCTGCTTCGGGTGGTCGGTGCGGGTGCCCTTGGGGACGCTCGGCCCGAGCCGCACGAACAGACAGATCTGACGGATGGCTCGGGCGAACAGCGCCACGCCCACGACGGCCAGGACCAGCGACACGGTGATCGCGGCGAGTTGCATGGAGAACGCCTTCTGTTTCTCGGGGGGGTTCAGCCCTTGCGGGCCTTGATCTCCTCGGTCAGCTGCGGGACGACGTCGAACAGGTCGCCGACGACGCCGTAGTCGACCAGGTCGAAGATCGGGGCCTCGGGGTCCTTGTTGACCGCGACGATCGTCTTGGAGGTCTGCATACCGGCGCGGTGCTGGATCGCGCCGGAGATGCCGTTGGCGATGTACAGCTGCGGCGAGACCGACTTGCCGGTCTGGCCGACCTGGTTGGTGTGCGGGTACCAGCCCGCGTCCACCGCGGCACGCGAGGCGCCGACGGCCGCGCCCAGGGAGTCGGCGAGGGCCTCGATGATCGAGAAGTTCTCGGCACCGTTGACGCCACGGCCACCGGAGACCACGATCGCCGCCTCGGTCAGCTCCGGACGCCCGGTGGACTCACGCGGCGTGCGGGCGGTGACCTTGGTGCCGGTCGCCTTCTCGGAGAAGGAGACGGACAGGGC
>NZ_JBFAIQ010000068.1:0-16209 GCF_040654755.1 Streptomyces sp. NPDC050625 | reverse complement strand
TTCACCCCCCGAATGGTTTGGGGCCCGCTGACCTCGTGCGCGGGGGGGGGGGGTCCGGTTCTTGCCCCCCCCCCCCGGCCCCCCCCCCGCCCCGTCGGCACCGTGCGGACAGGCGCCCAGGTGCTCAGACGGCGTTCAGCCCTCCGTCCACCACCAGGCTCTGCCCGGTGATGTAGGACGCGCGGTCGGAGAGCAGGAAGGCGACGGCTTCGGCCACCTCCCAGGCCGTGCCCTGGCGGCCGAGCGGTATCCGGGTGAACGAGGTGGAACGTGACGCCCGCCGGGCCGAAGCCTCGCGGCCCATCGGGGTGTCGATCAGGCCGGGGACGACCAGGTTGGCGCGGATCCCGCGCGGCGCGCCCTCCTTGGCGACATGGCGGGTGAGACCGAACAGGCCTGCCTTGGAACTGTCGTAGGCGGGCGAGTTGGTGGCCGCGCGCAGTCCGGCCACGGAACCGACGAAGACGATCGATCCTCCGTCGGCGATCACGGGCAGTCCGTACTTGGCGGCGAGGAAGGGGGCGCTCAGGTTGAGCGAGAGCACGCGTTCCCACTGCTGCGGCGAGGTCTCCGCCAGGCCCGCGCCGAGGCCGATGCCGACGTTGACCACGATCGCGTCGAGGGCGCCGAGTTCACGAAGGGCCTGGGCGACCATGGCCGAGGACTGGCCGGGATCCGTGGCGTCACCGACCACGTGGAGGCCACGGGCGCCCTCTTCACCGACAAGGGCGGCGGTGGTCGCCGCGGCGGAGGGGGAGACGTCGGCGCAGGCCACGGACGCTCCCTCGCGAGCGGCGAGCACGGCAACCGCCCGCCCGTTGCCCACCGGAGCCGTCGGATCGTCGCTGGGTCGGGTGCCCGCGCCGATGACCAGTACGTTACGGCCGGTCAGGAGGCCGACCGGGTGGGCGGCGTGGCGCCGGGCCTCAGGCATCGGTGTGTGTCCCTTCCTCCGCCTCCGCATCGGCCCCGGGCAGAGTCTCCGTCTCGTAGCCGGGCTCGAGCCGGGTCCCGGCGGAGTTCAGGAAGAACGCGACCATGTGGTACTGACCGACGAGCATGGTGACTTCGATCAGCTGCGCCTCGTCGTGATCGGCGGCGAGTGCGGACCAGGTGGCCGCGGACAGACGTGCGTCTCGGTGCAGTTCGTCGGCGGCGCGCAGCAGACGGGCGTCGGCCGCCGTCCAGCCCTGGGCGTCCGGGCCCGCGCCGACCCGCCGGATCTCCTCGTTGGTGACCCCGGCGGCCCTGGCCAGCGGTACGTGTCGCCCCCATTCGTAACTCGCCCCGGTGTTGTACGCAGTGCGCAGGATCAGCAGTTCCCGGGTCCGGTCCGAAAGGCGGCCGTCGCGCAGCAGATGGCTGCCGAACGGCAGGAAGTGCCGGAAGAGGCCGGGGTGGCGCACCAAGGTGGTGAAGACGTTGGCGAGGTGGCCGTCGGCGTCCCGGGGGATGCCGGCCAGGAGCTCCCGGGTGGCCGGGTCCCAACCGTCCTCGGGCAGCGGTGCGAGGCGTGGGCCGGTGTCCGGGGCGGCGCGGTGGGGGCGGTGACGGTGTTCGTCGGTCATGGTGGTCTCCGCACTCTTCGTCGGGGTGGGGCGGTGGCACGAGGGCGGCACTTGGCACGGTCGATCGGCGCCTCGTCGCGGGCGCGTCGATACGGGCACCCTTTGCCGCCTTGCCACTGTGCTTTCGGGGGCGGCGGATTGTCGACGGCTCCCCGGCCAAGGCCGGAGGGCTGCATATTGTTCCGTTGCACAACGGACGGTGTTCGAGGGGCGGAGACGAGGACCATGGGCGGGCAGTCGGGCGCGGCGGCGCCCCTCGAACGGGTCATCGCCGCGATGGTCGCGCAGCAGACCCACGTGGGCGGGCGGTTGCACACGGATCTGGCGGACCACATCCCGTCCTACCGCACGATTCCTCGGGAACTCCTGGACCGGATCTGGCATCGGCACTTCCAGCGGGCTCTCGAGGTGGTGAGAGAGGGGACGGTGCCCGCGCCGGAGGACTTCGACGAAGCCGATGTGGCCCGGGACCGGGCCGCCCGGGGCGTGCCCCTCGGCGACGGGCTCCGCGCCTTCCGCCGTGCGCTGAGCGCGATACGGGATCTGTTCATCGCCGAGGCGACCGAACGCGGGCTGGACCCCAGCCTCGTCGTCAACCGCACCAAATGCCTGTGGGAGCTCGCGGACGTCGCGAGTCTGCAGATCGCCGCCGTCCACCGGCAGGCGGAGGTCGCCTCCGCCCTGTCCGACGCCCGCCGCCGCGCCGACTTCCTGCGTGGACTGCTCTACGGGACGCTGAGCGCGGCAGAGATCCACAGCGGTGCGGCGATCTACGGACTGGACCCGTCGCGGGCGTACCGGGCCGTCACGGCTGTACCGAACGGCACCATGGATCCGGATGCGCTGGAACGCTCTCTGGAGTCCCACGGCCGCAGGAACGGGCGAAGCGCGCTGCTCACCGTTCTGGACGAGGCTGTCGCCGGGGTCGTGGAGGCAAAGCCGGAGACCGGTGACCTGGAGGTGACGGCGGGGCTGGGCCCGCCGACGGACCTGGCCGCGGTGCACCGCTCCTTCCGCGCCGCCGGCAGGCTGCTGCAGGCCGCCCGTGCGTACGGTCTGCGCGGCGTGTACGACCTGAGCGACCTGTCGTGGCGCGTGGCGGTCGTCGCCGAACCGGAACTCGCCGAGTTGCTGCTCGACCGCTATCTGCGCCCACTGGAGGCGGAGGGGGCGTTCGGTGCGCTCATCGAGGAGTCGGTGCGGGGATACCTGGAGCGCGGACGGCACATCCGTGAAGTCGCTCGCAGCGCACACGTCCATGTCAACACCGTCCGCTACCGGCTGCGTCGTTTCGAGGAGCTCACCGGCACCAGCCTGGACGCTCCGGACACCGCCGTGGAACTCAGCTGGGCCTTGGCGGCACGCGAGCTGCGGACACCGCCGCGAGACCATGCGGGACCCGCTCATGGCGCGGCGGGCGAGGCCGCGGCTCCCACCGGGTTTCAATAGGCTTGCACGGCATAGCAGGTCAGCCTGCACGGGGGAACTCCGAGCGGTGTCCAGCGGTGGAGAGGCGGATGACGGAGCTCAGCGAAGGCCACGACGATCCGTTCGCGCTGCACCTCGCCGCCTTGGCGGTGCTGGACGACCGGGGCGTCGTGGTCGGATGGAACCGGCGGGCGCAGGAACTGCTCGGTCGTCTGGACGCAGAGGTGATCGGTCGTCGGGCATACGAGGTCCTGGTCGATCCCGGCGATCTGCCGGCTGTCCGGGAAGCAGCCGAGAAGTGCAGGAGAGCCGGCGGTTGGTCCGGGGTGCTGAGGGTGCGGCACGGCGACGGGCGGCTCGTGGAGATGGGAATCAGGGCCCGCGCGCTCTCACGCGACGACCGGGTCCGTGAGTGGATCCTTGCCACCGCACCCGCGGTTGACGTCCTGGAGTGGCAAAGAGACCGCGCGGTTCTCGACGGCTTGTACCGCCGCTGCCCGATCGGCCTGGTCGTCCACGGCCCCGACCTGAGGATTCTCCGGGTCAACCGGGCCATCGAACGCTTCAGCGGCGTCCCGGCAGCGGGCTTTAAGGGGCTGCCCACCGGATATTTCCTCCTCCCTGACGACGCACGCAAGGCTGTGGACCGTGTGCGCCAGGTGATGGAGACCGGAAAACCGTTGGTCTACTCCGAGCAGCTCGCTCGCCTGGAGTGGGATCCGACACGCGAGCGGGTCGCGATGGTCTCGTCCTTCCGGCTGGAGGACCCCTCCGGCCGCATCCTGGGCGTGGCCGAGATGATTGAGGACATCACTGAACGCCATCGGGCCCAGCGTCGGCTCGCGCTCCTCGACCAGGCCGGCAGCCGTATCGGAACCACCCTCGACGTGGCGGAGACCGCCCGGGAACTCGCTGAAGTGATGGTGCCTCACCTCGCCGACCATGCGTCGGTGGACGTGCTTCAGCCGGTGACGCGCGGTGAGGAACCGACGCGCGCCCTGGCCGGGCCTCTGGTCCGACTGGGAGCCTGCAGCGTCGGTGCCCAGCAACCCGGCCCGCCCCACCCCCAGGGCGAACCCGTTGAGTTCGGGCCCGACACACCCCAGGCCTCATGCCTGGCCGAAGGGCGGCCCGTCCTGGAACCGATTCTCCCGCCCGACTGGTTCTCCCCGGAGGGCCACCAGGGGGCCCACGCTCCGGACGTGGGCGTCCACTCGCTGATCGTGGTACCTCTTGCCGCACGTGGCATGGTGCTGGGCGTGCTGACCCTGTGGCGTTCGCGCCGCCCCGATCCCTTCGAGGCGGACGATCTCACCCTCGCCCAGGAACTCGCCTCGCGCGCAGCGGTCGCCATCGACAACGCCCGTCGCTTCACCCAGCAGCAGCAGACCGCGTTCACCCTGCAAAGCAGCCTTTTGCCGCGGGCGGTTCCGGACCAGTCGGCCGTGGAGGTGGCCCTGCGGTATCTGCCGTCAAGCGCGGCCCCGGGCCTGGGCGGCGACTGGTTCGACGTCATTCCCCTGTCCGGGGCCCGGGTTGCCCTCGTCGTCGGCGACGTGGTGGGTCGCGGCATCCACGCCGCCGCGACCATGGGCCGGCTGCGCACCGCCGTACACACGCTCGCCAGCCTCGACCTGGAACCGGACGAGGTCCTCTCCCGCCTGGACGACCTGGTCAACCTGCTGGCGGCCGAACAGGAAGCAGCCGGCGAGCGGCCCGTGGGCGAGCAGGTCGTCGGCGCCACCTGCCTGTACGCCGTGTACGACCCGGTCTCCGGGCGCTGCTCCGTGGCCCGCGCCGGTCACCCGCCGCCGGTCGTGACCGCACCGGACGGACAGGTGACTCCGCTCGACCTGCCCGCCGGCCCACCGCTCGGCCTGGGCGGCCTGCCGTTCGAGGCCCGGGAGATCGAACTGGCCGAGGGAAGTCTGCTGTGCTTGTACACCAACGGACTCATCGGCGAACGCCACATCGCTGCCGACACCGCGCTGAACAAGCTGCGCGCAGCGCTCACCCGCCCCACGGACGCCCTGGAACGGACATGCCAGGCGGTGGTCGACTCGCTCGTGCCCTCGCGCCCCAGCGATGACGTCGCTCTGCTGATCGCCCGCACCCGCATACTGCCACCGGACGATGTCGCTTCCTGGCGTCTGCCGCTGGAGCCTGCCAGCGCGGCCCGGGCCAGGGAATTGACCACGGCAAAGCTGACCGAATGGGGTCTGCAGCACTTGGCGTTCACCACCGAGCTGATCGCCAGCGAACTGGTCACCAACGTCTACCGGTACGCCAGCGGCCCTGCGACCCTGCGGCTGATCCGTGAGCGGAGCCTGGTGTGCGAGGTCAGCGACACCAGCCACACCTCACCACACCTGCGCCGCGCCCGTATCACCGACGAGGGCGGGCGCGGGCTGTTCCTGGTGGCTCAGATGACCGAACGCTGGGGTACTCGCTACACCCGTGAGGGCAAGACCGTGTGGACCGAACAACCACTGACCGGCACGCTGCCCTGACCGTCTCGGGCCATGCAGGCGGGCCGGGAGTCGGCCCGGCCCGCCTCCGCCGGCATGATCATTCGGCCGCGGCGAGCAGCCGGGCCTCGCTCTCCTCGTACAGTCGTTCGTTCTCGCGGTTGTCGGCCGGGCGGCGCCGGTGGTCCCAACGGCTCCCCAGCCACCCCGCCAGGCAGCCGAATGGGATGGAGACCAGTCCGGTGGACTGCATGGGGAACAGGTGGAAGTCGTCGTTCGGGAAGACGGCGGCCGGCGTGCCCGAAACGGCCTTGGAGAGTGCCATGAGCAGCAGTGCGCAGGCCGCGCCGCCGTAGAGGGTAGCGAGCAGGCCGGTGCGTGTGAATCCTCGCCAGAACAGGGAGTAGGTGAGCGCGGGTGCCACCGCTGATGCCCCTATGCAGATGGCCAGCGTGGTCAGCACGCCGACGTTCCAGCTCTGGACCAGGGTGGAGAGCCCGATGGCAACGGTTCCCACGGCCACGCTTGTCCACACCGCCACCGTCATCTCCCACAGGCGGGCAGCGACGGGCTCGTCAACTTCGAGACTGTCGCCTACCCAGGCACGACCCAGGCCAACTTCAGCTTCCCGCGCAAGCTCGTCAGCGCCTTGACGTCGTCCAGCGGCTCGGCCTATCTGGCCGCGGTCACCGCGGGGAACCCCACCATCGACGCGTATGCGAGCACGGACTCCGCGGCGGAGACCACGAGTGCCGAGACAGCGCCGGTGACCGCCACGCTCGCCCTGCAGAGTCTGTCGGTCTCGACGGCCGCAGCCGACTCCACCGCAGTGACGGACGAGACGGATGCCACCCCGGTGTCCGTCGCGGACAGCCCCGGCAGCGCAGACCCGGATGACACCGGCGCCGACTACGACGCGGGCGTGACCAAGGGCTGCAGCGCTCAACTGGTGAAGAACCTCGGTCCCAAGTGGGTCATCGTGGGCCAGACCTACAGCGCCACCACGGGAGTGTCACACACCCTGTCCTACAGCAAGAGCGCCTCCAGCACGCTGGGCGTCGGCATCTCGGGCACTGGCACCTACGGCACCTTCGAGGCGAGCGGGACGAACTCCAAGTCCAGCACCGTCACCAACGACTACCCGTCCTACGGCAACCACCACGGGGTCTACTACAAGACCGAGTTCAGTGACGGCAAGTACCACGTCATCTGCGCGAACGGAAAATACAACAACGAGGACTACTGCGAGGTGCGGGCCAAGGGCTACTACGGCGGTGAAAAGGTGACCACCGCCCGCATCCCCAAGGCAACGCACTGCGCGCAGTACCTCAAGGGCGGCAAGTTCACCCGGACCACGTCCAAGGCCATCATGTGGACGGACGGGGCGAGCACCGCCGACGCGATCGGGCTCAACCTGTCGGCGGAGACCGGATATTCGACGGATACCACAGTGGTGTACTCGTTCAGTGCCACCCGCTACATGTGCGGTACGGGCGGCCCCCCGGGCGGCAGCCACCCGTACAACTTCGTCGCGACGAGCAGCAACGGCTACATCCCATAAGACACATGGCATCCCAGGGTTCCTGCCGCAACATTCTGTCCGTCCTAGCATCGGCCGTCGCACTGAGCACCGTCCTCGGCTGCTCGACGGCCGCGGCACCGGCGGGCGGAGGCCCACTGGACGGTCCGGACTGGGACAAGGCGGGCTCGGCCAATATGTGCATGCCCGCCAAGCCGGGCACGACGCTGACCTTCGGCGGCGACGAACTGCACAACTACGGTCACGCGAAGGTGGTCGTCGACAAGGTCGCCCTGCTCGACCCCAAGGGCCTGCGCTTGGTCGACGCCCTCCTGCTGCCCACCCGCAACACCTTCATCGGGTACGACAACCACTATCCACCGACGAAGACATTCCGGGACGCGGTGGGGTCCGCATGGGACCACCGGACCTCCGCTGTCGGAGCGACGATCGCTCCCCAGGCGAACACCACGGCACACACCCAGAACCTGGTCGTGGCCGTTCGCGTGGCCGGCCGTGCGAAGGCCCGCATGACCGGTGTGATCGTCGACTACCACGTCGGCCAAAGTACCGGTGGCACAACATCACCAGCCTCATCGTCGAGACGAAGAAGGCGCAGTGCTGACCCACCCGCGTCTCGCGGCCTGGGTGGTCCTTGTGGTCGGGCTGCTGGCGGGGGGCTCCGCGCCTCCCGTCGGCAGCCCGGCCGTGCCCACGCCGCAGGAGACTGTTGTCGTGGCCCTGGTGAATTCCTCGTCCCCCCGGGACAACCTCTTCAATGGCCAGTTCTGCGGCGGCGTCCTGGTCACGCACGACCTCGTTCTCACCGCCGCCCACTGTGTCCGCACCGCCGCCCCGGCTCGGTCGACGCCGTCGTCGGAGCCGACGACCTCTGCCGCGGGGCCCCTGTTCAGGGGCGGCGCCTCCGCGTCGTACGGACCCTTCTCGCACCGCGCACCACGAGCGGCACCCCGGACGCGGCCCTGCTGGTCCTGTCCAGCAGGACGCGTACGCCCCCGGCCGCGCTGCCCTCTCGCCACGGCAGCACGCCCGCCCGGGGAACGGCCTTCGGCTGGGGACGAGACGGCTACGGAGGCGTGGCACCGTGCCGGCGCACCAGCGTGCCCCTTCGTTTCGTGGCCCAGCAGTACTGCTCGGCAGCTCAGCGTAGTCTCGGTCTCACCCCCTACCCCGAGGGGCAACTGTGCGCGGTACCGGACGCCGACGCCAAGCGGAACACCTGCACCGGGGACTCGGGCAGCCCGGTGTTCGACACCGACGCGTGCGGCACCGTAGTCGGACTGGTCAGCTGGGGCCCCAGTTGCCGCACCGACGATGTGGGCGTCTACGTACGGGTGGCCTCGCTGCGACACTGGATCGCCCGGGAAACATGAGAACCCACCGGCCGCCGACGCCGTCACGTCATCCGAGCCCTGCTGTACGAGCGGCGTCTATGCCGGCACCCGACTGATCGTCGCTGTGGGCCAGCCAGTGCCACCGCAACAATGCGCTGCGTGGGAGTCCTCTGGCGCGGAGGGCGCCGTCGGTAGGGTGGCGGTGACTGTGGAGCGGACGGTGGCTGCCAGGGCAGATGGTTCTCCTGGGGCAGAGCCTGGAGGATCACCGTCTGCGTGGGCGCCATCCTCTGGCTGCTCGGAAGCTCGTAGTCACCACGATCCGCAGGATCTGGCGGGTCATCCGGAGATGGGACGGTGTATCAGGGCTGCGATCACCCGCGTGATGAGTGCGGGCAGCAGATATCTGAAGATGGAACGCCTGGCGACGATGCTCCTCTCCGCCGCCACGATCTTGGGCCTCGACAGCGGCTACGACAAGTGCGTGAAGGCGAAGCGGTAGACACCGGTATCGCCGGCACTGCATGTCGGCGGCACCCGAGCCCAGTCCGCTCGAACTGACATCACCCTTGCTCCGGCCGGAACACCCGCCGGAGCAAGGTGTTCAAACGGACTCCCTCACATGACTTCACCCACACCCCTGCTGGTTGTACCCGAGCTGATCTGGACAATCGCCGCCGGTGCGTCCGTGATCACCCCGGTTGTGACTTCCGCCCGAACAAAGCGCCAGGGCACGTCGTCTGCCTGGGATCCCTTCACCGCCCCCTTCCCGGCAGCAGTCGCCGTGGCGGCGCTCGCCTACGCCGCAGCCGCACTCGCCGCAGACCGACTCTCCTTCAGCGCGGTGGCGTTCTCTCTGTGGCCTGCAATGGCTGCATCAGCACTCCACTACACCGTCTCGGGACGCATCCGCAGATGGCCGAACTGGGCCGACTACGGCTTCGCCGCCATCGGTGCGCTGCTCTACGGGGCGCTGCCCATCTGAAACGAGAACGACTGGCTGCGGGAGATCTCGCCTCGGCCGCAACCGCGACCGCCGTCGCCCACAGGCACCTGTCAGGGCCGCCCCGAGGTGGTCGGCGCCCTGGGCGCGACCACCTGTCGGCGAGGTCGTCTGCGGCGCCGTGGTTACCGCGGTCTTCGCCCTGGGCAGCGCGATAGTCTCGGCACTCTCCTCCGCGGTGTCGTGCTCCGTGGAAACACGCTGGGACCGCGGCTTCACCTGGGGCGAGGCGATCACCAACTTCGTCTACGCGGCCTTCGCCGGCGGAGTGCTGGGGCACGCGACCATGAAGTTCCTGAAAACCAGTGCCGGAAAGACCTTCCTGCGCAAGGCGAGGCCGTTCATCGCCAAGGCCGCGGAGACGGTCGAGACGAAGGTCGCCAACAAGATCGGCCTGCATCTTCACCGCTCCGGACTGGTGACCAGGATCACTAATGTGATCGAGTCGTCGGGCGGGAGGAGGACCTTCCGGCCGCCCTATCTCCCAGCCCTGTATGGTTCAGCCCGCGTTGACGCAGCGCGGCACGAAGGCCGGATCTGCTGGGCCGTTCCGCTCGAGGGCGTTGAGCACCCACTGCTCGACCAGCGGGGACTTGGGTGCCTGGTCGTGCTCGGTCGTGTCGAACGGGCAGCGGTCCTGGAGCAGCACATTGGTCACGTACGAGTCCGGGCCCTTGAGGAAGGCGCTGGTGTACGGCAGCACGACTTCGTCGTACTTGGTGGCGATGGCTGTGTAGTCGGGGCCGACCGGGGCCTCCGGGGCGGAGTTGAGCTTCTGCAGGAAGTCGGAGCCGGCGGTCTGGTCGACGCAGGAGGGGCAGACGGTGGCCCCGGCCGCGAGGGCCAGCGGGTTGCTGGTGCCGTGGTTGGAGGGCACGATGCCAACGAGGTCGTCGACCTTGGTGGCGCCGCCGAGGAACTTCACGTAGTAGCGGGGCATCATGCCGCCCTGGCTGTGGCCTACGATGTCGACTTTCTTGGCGCCGGTCGCGCCGAGCACGGCGTTCACGAAGTCACGCAGTTCGGCCGCCGAGTCCGGGACCGGGGCGGTTTCCAGTCCGCCGTACTCGAAGGAGAAGACGCAGTAGCCGGCGTCCACGAGCGCGGGCGACAGGGTCAGCCAGTTCTCGTAGGAGGTCTTGAAGGTGCCGTTGACCAGGACCACGGGCTGCGGGTGCGCGGAGTCCGGCTTGCACGACCAGTTGTTGGCGCCCGGCGGCGGGGTGTCGGCGGCGCCCGCGGGGGCCGTGAGGCCGAGGGTGCAGAGCGCCGCTGCGGCGGTGACGGCGAGGAGGCGGGCTGTTCGTTTTGTGCGTCGTGCGCGCATGATGTCCCTTTCATGCTCGGCTGCGACCGACCGGTGTTCGGCAATGGCGACCGGTAAAACCGGAATACTTACCTCCGAGTAAGGGTGAGTCAAGGGTTCGGCCAGTGGCCGAATCCCATCCGTTATCCAGCGGTCCCCTCGGCGGCGCTGGTGGTGGCGACATCTGTGATCAGCCGGGCACGTCGTCGTCGCACGTCTCGGTGATGTGCAGGCAGTAGCCGACCCAGCCGGTGGTCCGCTTGGTGCAGCACCGGGCACGGGTGTCGTAGGGGCTGGCCAGCCGCTGGTGCCCTGGGCAGGTCATCGCCCTCGCGGGCCCGCACTCCTGCCTGGTCGCGGTGGTACTGCTGCACTGCGCCCAGGCCCGGCGCAGAGTCTCCAGGGCGGGGATGCGGCGCAGCCGGTTTGGGGCGTCGGGCCGCCAGACAGCCGTCAGCAGGTGGAAGCCGTCCTCTCCCACCCGCCACAGCCACGTCTCGTGTCTTGGTCGGCAGGCAGGCCCGTGCCTGGAGTCCACGCGCTCTCCGTATCGGCCGAGCCAGTCCGTGTCCCGCTCCGCCAGGGCCTGCTCCAGCCAGTCCGGAGCGGCTGCGGCCAGCGCCTCCAGTGCGGAACCTAGGGACTCGGCGGCGAACTCCATCCTGTGCAGCAGGCGCACGTCGGCGACCACCCGGGTGGAGTCGGTGCGCTGCCGCCCTCCCTGAAGCAGCAACCCCTGGGCCACGGCGGCCTTCAATACTGCCTCCAAGCCGCGTTCTTCCAAGCCGTGCGCAATCAGCCCGGCCCGGAACCGGGCCAATAGCGAGTAATCGAAGCCGCTGCCTCCAGCTCCAGACCCAGGAGGTATTTCCAGTTGATGCGAGCCCTCACCGCCTCGGCGCCCTGTCGGTCGGCCAGCCTCTCGGCGAACTACATCACCGACACCATCGCCAGCGCGCCAGACAGGGCAGCAGGGCGTCATCGAGTACCCGCCCCAGACTGTCGTGCAGCCGGATGGCTAACGACCCTTTCGGGAAAGCCACACGAGGCACCCGCCGGGTCAACTCCGGGACGTCTCCGCCCGACCATGATTCCAACGACACCGGAACATCACCGCCAACCAACCCATCCTCCCCACCGACCCGCACTCGCACTCGCACTCGCACGAGGGCAGATTGAGAGATCAGCAACGGGGTCCTTCAGGCCGGGGAGCACGTCAATTGGTGGCGCAGATCTCGGGTGCCGTGGCGTTGAGCCGTAGGAGCCGGAAGTAGTTCTCGCCAAGCGCGATGTCGCGGAAAGCCTCGTCGCCGAGAGACTTGTTGATGCGGCTCGTAACTTCCAGTTCCTCCTTGTAGACGGCGTAGTCCTTGTTGCGGGACGCGACGAAGTCGGTGCCGGGGATGGCGCGTGTGGGGTGGGCGTCGAGTAGGGCGGCGTACTGCTCGCGGACTCCGGGCTTGCTGAAGTACTGGTCCTCCAGGACACGCCAGCTCAGGTCGAGGGTCAGGTTCGGGTGCCGATCGAGGAGCTGGCGGACGATGGAAATATGGCGGGCCGGATCCATGGTGGACAGTTCCTTGGAAAGGCCCATGTGTGCCCAGACGATCTTGTTCCGGGGGTAGCGGGTGAGTGCCTCACGGAACAGGTACAGGTACTTGGTGGGCTCGGCGTCGGTTCCGAGGTCGGCGTGGATGGTGATGGGGATGCCGCGCTTTTCCAGCTCGCGCATGAACGGCGCCCAATGGCGGATGTCCTCCAGCGTCGCGGGATCGTGGTGGTTGGGCAGGAGGGCCACCTTGATGAGGTTGACCTCGCCGGCCCAGCGGAACAGGCCGGGGAACTCCTTGTCGTACAGGGCGATGTCGCCGGGAACGGTTTCGGGGTTGGCGACGTCGAGGGAGGTCATCGACAGCGTCAGGTGCGGGTCGGTGGGCTTGGACTCGGCGTAGCTCTCCCCGTTGACGATGTCGTTCTTGACGCTGGGCAGGACCGGCGTGCCGGGGCAGTCCAGGTAGTAGGTGCAGTCGGAGCCGGCCGGGAGCTTCTGGCCGATGCCGAAGACGTTGACGTAGCGCACACCGCTCTTGCGCAAGTATTCGTTGACCTCGTCGAAGGGGATGGCCTTGCCGCCGAACGGGCGGAAGTGCAGATGGCTGTCGACGACGGAGGTGTACGGCCGCGTCGTGCGGTCGAAGCAGGCTTCCTCGGCGAGCGCATGGCCGACACCGGCGGGAGACGCGGCGACCGCGATCGCGGCGAGGGCGGCGGTCGCCAAGACGGCGAGCTTGCGTAGGGGGAGGGACACGCTGCTACTCCGGAGGACTCGTTCCGCGAGGCGAATGGGCGGCGGAGATGCGGACACATCTCCGCAGAGTGTGCGCATCCCTGCCCCGACAGGTGGTTCGGACGCGCCGGAGTCGCTGAATTGTCACCCTGCGAACTCCCAGAAGGGATCGAAGATCCACTTGATCGGCGAGCGGACCAGATTGCCCGTCTCCATCGGCCTCCCTTGCACCCACCATCACGACAGCCAGGCTCTCGAACCGCTCGTGCGCGACAGCGCCGCAGGAGTGGGACGGTTTCTGACTGATGCGTCTGGGGTCAGCGCCGAGCAGCTGCCGCCGTACCCGGCCTCCGCCGGCCTTGACGTTCCGGGCGAGCGTCCTGGTCCAGCCGCGCGAGCTCGGCGTCGTTGCCCTCGATCGGCCTGCGCAACGCCATGACAGCGGTTACCAGGCCGATCACACCGAGGGGAAGCCCGAGAAGGCCCGCGGTGTCGGCGGCCTGAAGCGCGCCGCGGACGATGTGCCCCACGGCGAACAACTCACTCCCCGCGATCGCCAGTGCGCATTCGGAGCCGACCCGCCACGTAGCGCCGGTGACGGCGTCCCCCAGTCCGATCAGCGGCATCAAGCACCGCCTGCTGGTCGACACCCTGGGCCCTGTACTGGTCGCCTGCGTCGGTCCGGCCAGCGTGGGCGACTGCGACGGCGCCGTTGTCCTGTTCGCCCTTCGCCGCCGACACTTTCCCGCACCTTGGGCACGTCCGGGGGGACACCGCCCCGCGAGTGCCCCGCTTCGAGGTCGTCCCGCTCCGCTGGGCGGTAGAGCGAACAGGTGCCTGACTGGGGCGATGCCGCCGCCTGTCGAAGGACTTCCGAGTACTTGCGCGTCAACTCCGAGAGTGCGCATCCCCGCGCTATCGGGACTGGGTCTCGGACATGCGAGGATTATGTGGCAGGGCCCTGGCCCGGCTACGGCGGGTGGAGGTCCGTTCGTCGGAGACGGTTCCGGAGCACGAGGGAGGTGTGGAATGGACGTCGTGGGAGTCGACGCCTGCGGCAAGCAGGGCTGGGTCGGTATCGGGCTCACGGACGGCGCCTACGCGTGCAGCCTGGTGGAAGCCCGACTCCACACACTGATCGAGCGTGCCGCCGGAGCGCGGGTCATCGCGGTGGACATGCCGCTCGGCCTTGTCGAGAAGGGTTGGCGCGCCGCGGACCTCGCGGCGAGGGCTCTTCTTGGTGTGCGGCGCAGCAGTGTCTTCCTCATAGCGCCAAGGCCGACGTGGCGGGAGCGGGACTACGCGGCCGCCGCTGACCGGTGCCAGGAGCTCACCGGTAATCGGTTGAGCCAACAGGCGTGGGCGCTGACCCCGAAGCTTGTTGAGGCTCGGGCGTGCTGGCTGGCCGATGAGCGGATCCATGAGGTGCACCCCGAGATGTCCTTCCACACTTTGGCCGACGGGGTGACGCTGACTCACGCCAAGAAGACCTGGCGCGGTCAGCACCTGCGCCGCTCTCTGCTGGCCGAGGCCGGGATCGTGCTCCCGGACGCGCTCGGTGAGGCGGATCGCATCTCCGCGGACGACGTCCTCGACGCCGCCGTCGCGGCCTGGTCGGCGCACCGGATCGCACGGGGGGTCGCGGGCCGGGTTCCCGAAGTACCCGAATTCGACGTGGAAGGCCGCGCTGTCGAGATTCGATTCTGACCAGCCGTCGGATCCCGCCCTTTCGTGTAGTCCTTGGAAGTCGAAGTCTGCCGTGTGATTTTGGTAGGGAGGCGGCGAGCCTGCGCAGGGACCAGCGGTGAAGGGCTGGTCCAGCTGGGGGGGGGCGGATGGTGGCCGTCTGGATGAGTTGGCCCTTGTTATCAGGGGTGAGTGGGCGGGGACGGCCTCCTGAGCTTCAAGTCGGCTTACCGGGATTCTTACAGAAAGCCCCGGCGTTCACGCCGGGGATGAATGCATCTCAGGACTGCTGTGACCTGCACTCTAGAGCGGGCGTTTTTGCTGTTCGATGTACTGGCGGACGATCGCCAGTGGTGCTCCGCCGCACGACGCGGAGAAGTACGAGGGCGACCACAGGTGTCCGTGCATGACGGCGCGGTTGATGCGGCCGGTGAACTCCTGCCGTATCCGGCGGGCGGAGACGCCCTTGAGGCTGTTGACCAGTTTGGAGACGGCGACCTTGGGCGGGTAGTTGATCAGGAGGTGGACGTGATCGCGTTCGCCGTTGATCTCCTTCAGCTCCGCTTCGAAGTCCTCACACATCTTGCGCATGATCTCTTCGCAGCGTGTCAGCATCTCTTCGTTGAACACTCCGCGCCGGCACTTCGTCACGAAGACCAAGTGCACGTGCATCGCCGAAATGGCATGTCTGCCATGCCTGTAGTCATTCTGCCCGTCCATGAGGTCAATCGGACTAGGATCTTGGGCGTGCAGCTGCGCTACAACTACCGGGCCTACCCGGACGCCTCCCAGCGCCGTGCGCTGGCGAGTGCGTTCGGGTGCGCCCGCGTGGTGTGGAACGACTGCCTGCGCGACCGCAAGGAAGCGCACGCGGCCGGGCTGCCGTACGTGACGTCGGCGGAGTTGTCCCGGCTTCGCATCACCCAGGCCAAGTGCAGCGAGGAACGCGCCTGGCTCGCCGACGTCTCAGCGGTCGTCCTGCAACAGTCCCTTCGCGACCTCGATGCCGCCTACAAGAACTTCTTCGACTCGGTCAGGGGCAAGCGGCAGGGCCCGAAGGTCGGCCCTCCCCGCTACAAGTCGAAGAAGGACACCCGGCAGTCGATCCGCCTCAACACCAACGCCTTCTCCCTCCAGGACGACGGCACGGTGTACGTGGCCAAGGTCGGCAACCTCAAGGTCACGTGGTCCCGCCGACTTCCGGCCGCACCCACGTCCCTGACCGTCACCAAGGACAGCTCCGGCCGGTACTTCCTCAGCTTCGTCGTGGACACCGAGCCGGACATCCTGCCTGGCCTTCAGACCGACGCCGGTATCGACCTCGGCCTGTCCGCCTTCGCGGTCCTGTCCGACGGGCGGAAGATCGACAGTCCCCGCTTCCTGCGCCGGGCCGAGAAGAAGCTCAAGCGGCTCCAGCGGGAGCTGTCCCGCAAGCAGAAAGGTTCGAAGAACCGGGCCAAGGCCCGGATCAAGGTCGCACGTCAGCATGCCAAGGTGGCGGACCGGCGCCGGGACTGGCACCACAAGGCATCCACGCAGATCATCCGCGACAACCAAGCGGTGTATGTGGAAGACCTCGCGGTGTCCGG
>NZ_JBFAIQ010000067.1:0-16870 GCF_040654755.1 Streptomyces sp. NPDC050625 | reverse complement strand
CGGCAGGCGCTGGCGTCCGCCGGGCTCACGCCGGCCGACGTGGACGCCGTCGAGGCCCACGGCACGGGGACGAAGCTGGGTGACCCGATCGAGGCGCAGGCGCTCCTCGCCACATACGGGCAGGAGCGGCCCGAAGGACAGCCCCTGTGGCTGGGCTCGCTGAAGTCCAACATCGGTCATACGCAGGCCGCCGCGGGTGTCGCCGGTGTGATCAAGATGGTCATGGCCATGCGCCACGGCGTGCTCCCGCGGACCCTGCACATCGACGAACCCACACCCCACGTGGACTGGTCGGCCGGCGACGTCCGGCTGCTGACGGGGGCCGTCGACTGGCCCGAGTCGGACCGCCCGCGCCGGGCCGCCGTGTCGTCCTTCGGCGTCAGCGGCACCAACGCCCACACCATCATCGAACAGGCCCCCGTGACCGAGGAACCGGCCCTGGCGCCCGACTCGGGCGCGGCCGTGCCGTGGGTCATCTCCGGCAGGACCGAAGCAGCGCTGCGGGCGCAGGCCGCCCGCCTCGCGTCCTTCCTGGACGACAACAGCGACGAACACAGCGACAAAGACAACGACAGCGCCGGCGAGGCGGTTGCGGCGGCCGACGCGGCGTATTCGCTGGCAACGACGAGGACAGCCTTCGAACACCGCGCCGTGGTGGTCGTCAAGACCCCCGAGGAACTCCGGCGGGCATTGGCCGGTGTCGCCGACGGCGCCACGCCGCCCAGCGTGGTGACCGGCACCGCACGCACGGGCGGCAAGACCGTCTTCGTCTTCCCCGGGCAGGGGTCGCAGTGGGTGGGCATGGCCGCCGAACTACTGGAGACCTCCCGGGTCTTCCGCGACCGCATCGACGCCTGCGAGCGCGCCCTCGCGCCGCACGTGGACTGGTCGCTGACCGCCGTGCTGCGCGGCACGTCCGACATCGAGCAGGACCGCGTCGA
Organism: Streptomyces sp. NPDC050625; assembly: GCF_040654755.1. Taxonomy (NCBI): domain Bacteria; kingdom Bacillati; phylum Actinomycetota; class Actinomycetes; order Kitasatosporales; family Streptomycetaceae; genus Streptomyces; species Streptomyces sp. NPDC050625. The sequence continues at coordinate 15,929 of NZ_JBFAIQ010000067.1, read as the reverse complement.
CGTGCTGCAGCCCGTGCTGTGGGCGATGACGGTCGCCCTCGCCGAGGTGTGGCGCTCCTTCGGGGTGACCCCCGACGCGGTCGTCGGACACTCCCAGGGCGAGGTCTCCGCGGCGGTGATCGCCGGCGCGGTCTCCCTGGAGGACGGGGCGCGCATTGTGGTGCGGCGCAGCCTAGCGGTCCGCGAACTCCAGGGCCGCGGCGCCATGGCCTCGGTGACGCTCCCGGACGAGAAGGCGCGGGAACTGGTCGGCCGGTGGGCCGGCCGCCTCGGCGTCGCCGCCGTGAACGGGCCCGCCACCGTCGTGGTCTCCGGGGACACCGACGCCCTGGACGAACTCCTCGCGCACTGCAAACAGGAGGGCGTCCAGGCCCGCAAGGTCGCCGTGGACTACGCCGCGCACTCCCCGCAGATCGAACACGTCGAAGCACAGGCGAGTGAGGGGTTCGCCGGCATCAGCCCGCTCCCCGGCTCCGTGCCCTTCTACTCCACGGTGACGGGCGGCAAGCTGGACGCGGACGAACTCGGCTCCGGCTACTGGTACCGCAACATGCGGCAGACGGTGCGGTTCCACGACGCGATCCGGGCCGCTCTGGCCGACGGGCACGACGTGTTCGTCGAAGTCAGCCCGCACCCCGTGCAGTTGGCGGGCATCCAGGACGCCATCGAGGCCGCCGAGGCGGAGGCCGCGATCGTACCGACACTGCGCCGCGGCGACGGCGGACGGCACCGGATGATGCGGTCCCTGGCCCAGGCCCATGTGCACGGCGTCGCCATCGACTGGGACGCCGTCCTGCCGGGCGCTCGCCGTGTCGACCTCCCGACCTACGCGTTCCAGCACGAGCGGTACTGGCTGGAGGCGGGCGCCCCGGCCGGTGACGTACGAGCGGCCGGGCTGGACGCCGCCGACCACCCGTTCCTGGGAGCGGCGCTGGAGCTGCCGGACGCCGGCGGCCACCTGCTGACCGGGCTGCTGTCCCTGCAGGCCCAGCCCTGGCTGGTCGACCACGCGGTGCTGGGCACGGTGCTGCTGCCGGGCACGGGCTTCGTGGAACTGGCCGCCCACGCCGCGGCCGAGACCGGCTGCGATCTGGTCGAGGAACTCACCCTGCAAGCACCGTTGGTGCTGCCTGAGCACGGCGGCGTGGCGCTCCAGGTCCTCGTGGGCGCCCAGGACGACTCCGGCCGCCGCCCGCTGAGCGTGCACTCGCGAGCCGGGGACGGCCCCTGGATCCGTAACGCCACCGGCACCCTCGCCACCGGCAACACTTCCTCCGGCACCGACCTGAGCAACTGGCCCCCGGCCGACGCCCAGCCCGTGGACCTGGACGGCTTCTACGACCGCCTGGCCGACCTCGGCCTGAGCTACGGCCCGCTCTTCCAGGGGCTGCGTGCCGCCTGGCGCGGCCACGACGCGGTCTACGCCGAACTCGCCGTCACCGACGAGGCGCAGGCGGACGCGGACGCGTTCGGCGTGCACCCGGCCCTGCTCGACTCCGCGCTGCACGCGCTGGGTGCGGGCGGCCTCGTACCGGCGGCCTACGGGCCCCTGCTGCCGTTCGCGTGGTCCCGCGTCACGCTGCACGGAACCGGAGCGGCCGGCCTGCGGGTACGGCTCTCCCCGGTCGGCGGGGACACGGTACGGCTGGAGGCCGCCGACGGTACGGGCCGTCCCGTGGTGTCGGTGGAGTCGCTGACGCTGCGCCCGGTGTCGGCCGAGCAGCTGCGCACGAGCTCCCGGGACTCCCTGTTCACCGTGGACTGGGCGCCGCTCGCCGCGCCGGCCGACGCGCAGGCCCCGGTCGTACGGGCCTACGACGACATCGGCGCCCTCATGGTCGCCCCCGCGGCGGAGACCGGGGCGCAGGCGGACACGGACGCTGTCGTCGTCCCCTGCCCGGCCGGGTCGGGCACCGACGCCGAACGGCTCCGGGACGTCCTCGCCGAGGTGCTCCGGCTGGTCCAGTGGTGGCTGGCCGAGGACCGGGCCGCCCGCCTGGTGCTGCTGACCCGGGGCGCGGTCACCGCGGGCGACGACCCGGCACAGGGCGACCCGGCACAGGGCGACCCGGTGCAGGCGGCCGTGTGGGGCCTGGTCCGGTCGGCACAGTCGGAGAACCCGGACCGCATCATCCTCCTCGACACCGCAGAGAACGCCGACGGAGAGCAGGTCTCGGCGACCGCCGTCGCCCGGCTCCTCGCCTCCGAGGAGCCGCAGGCGGCACTGCGCGGCGACGCGCTCCTGCTGCCCCGGCTCGCCAGGGCCGCCACCGACACCCGGCAGGCCACACCGGACTTCGGGACCGGCACGGTGCTCCTGACCGGCGCGTCCGGCGCCCTGGGCGGACTCGTCGCCCGGCACCTGGTCGCCGAACACGGCGTACGCAGCCTGCTGTTGATGAGCCGACGCGGCGCGGACGCCGAGGGCGCGACGCAGCTCCAGGAGGAACTGACCGCTGCGGGCGCCGAAGTTGCCTGGGCTGCCTGCGACGTGGCCGACCGGGACGCCCTCGCCGGGGTGCTGTCCGGCACGCCGGTGACGGCCGTGGTGCACACGGCCGGCGTCCTCGACGACGGCGTGATCGGTTCGCTCACACCGGAGCGCCTGGAGACGGTGCTGCGCCCCAAGGCCGACGCGGTGCTGAACCTGCACGAACTGGCGGGCGACGTGTCGGCGTTCGTCCTCTTCTCCTCGCTCGCGGGTACGCTCGGCACCCCCGGCCAGGCCAACTACGCCGCGGCCAACGCCTTCCTGGACGCCTTCGCCGGGCGCCGACGGGCCCAGGGGCTGCCCGCGGTGTCGCTGCCGTGGGGCCTGTGGCAGCGCACCGGCACCATGACCGAGGACCTCGGCGGCGCCGACCGGACCCGACTCGCCCGCGGCGGCGTGCTGCCGCTGTCCGACGAGGACGGCCTGGAACTCCTCGACGCCGTGCTCGCGTTGCAGGAGCCCCTGGTGGTCGCGGCACGGCTGGACCTCGCCGCCCTGCGGAACGCGACCGCCCCGGTGCCGCCGCTGCTCAGGGCGCTCGTCGGCGGCCGGCCGCGGCGTACGGACCGGGCGGCTTCCGTATCGCTGGCGCAGCGGATCGCGGGCCTGCCCGAGAGCGAGCGCGAACAGGCCGTGCTGGACCTCGTCCGGTCCGAGGTCGCCGCCGTCCTCGGACACAGCTCGGCCAAGGCCGTCCAGCCCGACCAAGCCTTCGGCGACCTGGGCTTCGACTCGCTGACCGCGGTGGAACTCCGCAACCGGATGAACCGGGCCACCGGACTCCGGCTGCCCGCGACGCTCGTCTTCGACCACCCGACGCCCGCGGTGCTCGCGCAGCGGGTGCTGAAGGACCTCCCGGGTGGCACGGCCGGGACGGCGCCGGTCTTCGACGAGCTCGACCGCCTCGCGGCCGCCCTCGACGGCGCCGGAGCGGACGGCGTCGACAACGTCACCCGAACCAGGATCAACATGCGTCTCCAGGCGCTGCTCGCCCGCTGGAGCGGGACCGAGCCGGCCGATCCCGGAGGCGCCGGTGGAGCTGAGGACGAAGAGGACCTCAGCTCGGCGAGCGACGAAGAGCTGTACGAGCTCCTCGACGACGAACTCGGCATCTCCTGAACTGTGCAGGATCTCCTGAACTGCGCAGGCCAAAAGCAGGCCAAAAGGGACGGGCAGCACCGATGATGAACGAAGACAAGCTCCGGGACTACCTCAAGCGGGCCACCACCGATCTGCGCCAGGCCCGGCGGCGCGTGCGCGAGTTGGAGACCCGCGACCAGGAGCCGATCGCCATCGTGGGCATGAGCTGCCGGTTCCCCGGCGGCGTCGGCTCCCCCGAGGAGCTGTGGCGGCTGCTGGCCGAGGGCAAGGACGCCATCTCGCGGTTCCCCGAGGACCGCGGCTGGGACGTCGACGCGCTCTACGACCCCGATCCCGAGCGGCCCGGCAAGGTCTACACCCGACAGGGCGGTTTCCTCCGCGACGCGGCGGACTTCGACGCGGACTTCTTCGGGATCTCGCCGCGCGAGGCGCTGGCCATGGACCCGCAGCAGCGGCTGCTGCTGGAAACTGCCTGGGAGGCCTTCGAACACGCGGGCATCGATCCCGCCGGTCTCAAGGGCAGCCGCACCGGCGTGTACGCCGGCCTGATGTACCACGACTACGGCTTCACACCCGGCGTCCTGCCCGAAGGGGTCGAGGGGCTGATGAGCACCGGCAACTCCGGCAGCGTCGCCTCCGGGCGCATCGCCTACACCTTCGGCTTCGAGGGCCCCGCGGTCACCGTCGACACCGCCTGCTCGTCCTCGCTCGTCGCCCTGCACCTCGCCGTGCAGGCGCTGCGGGGCGGCGAGTGCTCCATGGCGCTCGCCGGCGGTGTGACGGTCATGGCGGGCCCGAGCGCCTTCGTCGAGTTCAGCCGCCAGCGCGGACTCGCCCCCGACGGCCGCTGCAAGTCCTTCGCGGCGGCGGCGGACGGCGCGTCCTGGTCCGAAGGCGCCGGCCTGCTGCTCGTGGAGCGGCTGCGGGACGCCCGCCGGCTCGGCCACAAGGTGCTCGCTGTCGTCCGGAGCAGCGCCGTCAACCAGGACGGCGCGTCCAACGGCCTGACCGCGCCGAACGGCCCCGCGCAGCAGCGCGTGATCCTCGAAGCGCTGGCCGGCGCCCGGCTGTCCGCCGAGGAGGTCGACGCCGTCGAAGCACACGGCACGGGCACCAACCTCGGCGACCCGATCGAGGCGCAGGCGCTGCTGGAGACCTATGGACAAGAGCGCGAACGGCCGCTCCTGCTCGGCTCGTTGAAGTCCAACATCGGCCACACGCAGGCCGCGGCGGGCGTCGCCGGCGTGATGAAGATGGTGCTGGCGATGCGGCACGGCGTGCTGCCGAAGACGCTCCACGTCGACCGGCCGACGCCGCAGGTCGACTGGTCGGCCGGCTCCGTCGAGCTGCTCACCGAGGCGACCGCGTGGCCGGAGACGGACCACCCTCGCCGGGCCGGAATCTCGTCGTTCGGGATCAGCGGCACCAATGCGCACATCATCCTCGAGCAGGCGCCCGAACCGGAGTCGGAGGGCCAGGCCGAGGACACGATTGACGGTGAGGGCCAGGAGCTGATGCGGGCCCGGACCACCGTGGTGCCGTGGGTACTCTCCGCGAAGACCGGGCAGGCGCTGCGGGACCAGGCACGACGACTGCTGTCGTCCGTGGACCTCGCGGCCGCGTCACCGGCCGACGTGGGGTTCTCGCTGGCGGCCACCCGCTCGGCGCTGGAGCACCGGGCGGCGGTCGTCGGCGCCGACGGGGAGGAGCTGCGCGCAGGCCTGACCGCTCTCGCGGCGGGTGAGCCCGCGGCACAGGTGGTGACGGGCCGCGCCGAGGCCGACCGGGGAAGGGTCGGGTTCCTGTTCTCGGGTCAGGGCTCCCAGCGGCGGTGGATGGGGCGCGAGCTGTACACGGCGTACCCGGTGTTCGCCGCGGCGTACGACGAGGTGTGCGCGCTGTTGGACGCCGAGGTCGACGTCGACACGGAGACGCTTCATCAGACGGGGGCGACGCAGCCTGCGTTGTTCGCCGTTGAGGTGGCTCTGTTCCGGCTGCTGGAGTCGTGGGGCATCCGGCCGGACTACGTGGCCGGTCACTCGGTTGGCGAGATCGCGGCCGCGCATGTGGCCGGGGTCCTCTCGCTCGACGATGCGGCGAAGTTGGTGTCGGCGCGTGCCGCGTTGATGCAGGCACTGCCTGCGGGCGGCGCGATGGTGGCAGTCCACGCGACCGAGGACGAGGTGCTGCCGTACCTGACCGACGGTGTCGGTATCGCTGCGGTCAACGGTCCGCAGTCCGTCGTGGTCTCCGGAGCCGAGGATGCCGTGCTGGAGATAGCCGAGGCCTTCGCCCAACAACGCCGCAGAACCTACCGGTTGAAGGTCAGCCACGCGTTCCATTCGCCGTTGATGGATCCGATGCTGGCGGAGTTCGCGGAGGTCGTTCGCGGTCTGGACTTCAACGAGCCGCGCATCCCGGTGGTCTCCAACCTCACCGGCCGCCTGGCCGAGCCGTACACCCCCGAGTACTGGATCCGGCACGTCCGCGAAGCGGTCCGCTTCGCCGACGGCATCGAGACCCTGCACGACCTGGGTGTGACCACGTTCGCGGAGATCGGCCCCGGTGGCGTGCTGAGCGCCCTCGCCCAAGGCTGCCTCGACGACGACGCGGACATCGTCACCGTTCCCACCCTGCCTACCGACCGCCCCGAACCCCAGGCGCTCACGCTCGCCCTCGGGCAGTTGCACGCGCTCGGTGTCTCCCCGGACTGGCAGGTGCTGTTCCCTTACACCCAGCGTGTCGACCTGCCCACGTACGCCTTCCAGCGCGAGCGCTACTGGCTCGAGGGCGCGGCCGTGCTCGATGTCTCCTCGGCGGGTCTGGACTCCTCCGGCCACGCCCTGCTCGGCGCGGTGGTGGAGACCGCCGGGGCGCAGGACGTGCTGTTCACCGGCCGGCTGTCCCCGGCCGACCCGCCCTGGATCGCGGAACACACGGTCGGCGGAGTGCCGGTGCTCCCGGTCGCCGCGTTCGTGGAACTCGCCCTGTCCGCGGGACGGCAGGCCGGGTTCCCACACCTGGAACAGCTGGACGTGGACACCCCGCTGGTTCTGGCCGAACAGGGCGCGGTCCGCATCCAGGTGCAGGTCGGTGCGGGCGACGACCCCGACCGGCGCTCGGTGCGCGTCTTCAGCCGGCCCGCCGCGGGCGGTGCCGGCGAGCCGTGGGTCTGCCACGTCACCGGAGAACTCACCCGCAGCGCTCCGGCGCCGGAGTTCGACACGATGACTTGGCCGCCGACGGGTGCCGAACCCGTGGACGTCGAGGGCCGTCCGGGCCTGCGCGCCGCCTGGCGCGCCGGGGACGAGCTGTACGCCGAGGCCGCACTGCCTGTCACGGAGCTGAACCGGGCGGACCACTACGCCCTGCACCCCGTACTGCTGGACGCCGCCCTCGGCATGCTGGCGTCCGACCGCGCCAAGGACCCCGGCGAGGTGCTCATGCCCCACGCCTGGAGCGGCATGTCCGTGCACACTCCGGGACTCGGAGCCGTACGCATACGCATCCGGCCCGCCGGCGATGACGCGGTGGCGATCGAACTGTCCGACGCCGACGGCTCTCCCGTCGCCTCGGTCGCGTCCGTCCGGACGCGGACCATGTCCCCGCAGCACGTGCTGGCCTCGCGCGTGGCGCACCAGGACTGGATGTTCGAGGTCGACTGGGTCGAGCACACCACGGCTTCCGCTCCGGCCACCGCTCCCGAAGCCGGGTGGGCGGTCCTCGGCAACGAGGGTTCCCACTCCGACATCGACGCGCTCCGCAAGGCAGTCGACGACGGCGCGGCCACGCCGGCCCAAGTCCTCCTGCGCTGCACCCCGAGCGAGGGCGATGCCGCCGCGGCGACGCGCGAGCTGCTCGCCGATGTGCTGTCGGCCGTCCAGGAATGGGTCGCCGACGAGCGGTTCTCCGACACACGGCTCGTGGTGATGACGCGCGGAGCCGTCGAACTGGCCGGCACAGCTGTGGACCTCGCGCACGTCGCGGTCTCCGGACTGGTGAAGTCGGCCCAGAGCGAGCACCCGGACCGGCTTCTCCTCGTCGACGCGGACGACTCGGTCACCAACAGCGGAATCGACACCAAGGGCGGAATCGACACCAACAGCGGTATCGACACGAGCTCCGGCATCGACCCGGCGCTGGCCGCGTCGCTCGCCGCTCTGGACGAGCCGCAGGCCGTGGTGCGCGACGGAAAGCTGTACGTGCCGCGCCTCGCCCGGATCACCCCGCCCGAGGAGCCCACCGGACAAGCGTGGGACCCCGAGGGGACCGTGCTGCTCACCGGCGCGACCGGTGGCCTCGGACGGTCACTCGCTCGGCACCTCGTCGCCGAACGCGGCGCACGGAGGCTGCTGCTGGCCAGTCGCCGCGGCCCCGCGGCCGAAGGCATCGGCGAACTCGTCGCCGCCCTCTCCGAGCTGGGCGCGCACGTAGACGTGGCCGCCTGTGACATCGCGGACCGGGACGCCCTCGCGGAACTACTGGCCTCGGTCCCGGCCGAACATCCGCTCGTGGCGGTGGTGCACGCGGCGGCGGCCCTGGACGACGGCGTGGTCACCGCCCTGACCCCGGAGCGCCTGGACACCGTGCTGCGGCCGAAGGCCGACGGGGCGTTGCACCTGCACGAACTGACCCGGGACCTGGACCTCTCCTCGTTCGTGCTGTTCTCCTCCCTGGCCGGAGTTCTGGGCAGCGCCGGAGCGGCGAGTTACGCCGCCGCGAACGCCTTCCTGGACGGGCTGGCGCGGCAGCGCCGGGCCGCGGGCCTGCCCGGCACCTCGCTGGCGTGGGGCCTGTGGACGGACAACGGCGGCATGGGCGACCGGATCACGGACGCCGACCGCAACCGGATGGGGCGGGCCGGAGTCGTGCCGTTCACCCCGGCGGAGGGGCTGGCCCTGTTCGATGCCGCCCTGACCGTGGACCGGCCGGTGATCGTGCCGGTCCGGCTGGACGTTCCAGGACTGCGCGCCATGGCCCGCGCCGGCATGCTGCCCGTCGTCCTCCGCGGCCTCGTGGGCGACACAGGCGCCGCGTCCGGCGAGGCCGCGGCCGCAGGGACCCCCGCCCCCGCCCTGGCCCGCCGCCTCGCCGGGATGCCGGAGGCCGACCAGGAGAAGGTCCTGCTGGACCTGGTGCGTCATCAGGCGGCAGCCGCCCTCGGCCACGCCACCGCTGCCCGCATCGAGCCCACCACGGCCTTCCGGGACATCGGCTTCGACTCCCTGACCGCCGTGGAGCTGCGCAACCGGCTCAAGGCCGCGACCGGCCTCCGGCTCAAACCCACCCTGGTCTTCGACCACCCCAGCCCCGTCGCCATCGCCCGGCTCCTGCACAAGGACCTGGTGCTCGACCTCACCGCCGAAGCCTCGCCCGTGCTCGGCGAACTGGACCGGCTGGAGGCGCAGCTCGCCGCGCTCACCCCGCAGGACGCGGTGCGGGACAAGGTCACCGCCCGGCTCAAGGCACTGCTGTGGAAGTGGACCGACACCCACCAGGACGCCGCGGCGAACACCGCCGACGCCGGCCCCGGCACCGACCGCGACTTCGACCAGGACCTCGATCTCGACCGGATCGACGCCGCCACAGACGACGAGATGTTCGACCTCATCGACCAAGAGCTCGGGTCTCACTGACTCATCTCACGCACTGCTACCGAGGACGTAAAACATGTCGAACGACGACAAGCTCAGGGACTACCTCAAGCGCGTGACGGTGGACCTGCGCCAGACCCGCAGGCAGCTGGGCGAGCTGGAGGCGAAGGACACCGAGCCCATCGCCATCGTCGGGATGGCCTGCCGCTACCCGGGTGGGGTCGGCTCGCCCGAGGACCTGTGGCGACTGGTCGCCTCGGGCGGCGACGGCGTGTCCGAGTTCCCCACCGACCGCGGCTGGGACCTGGACACGATCTACGACCCCGAGCCCGGGCGGACGGGCCGCACCTACGTGCGCGAGGGCGGCTTCCTCTACGACGCAGGCGAGTTCGACCCCGCGTTCTTCGGGATCTCGCCGCGCGAGGCCCTGGTCATGGACCCACAGCAGCGGCTGCTCCTGCAGACCTCCTGGGAGGCCCTCGAACGCGCGGGCATCGACCCCGCCACCGCACGCGGCACCCGGGCCGGCGTGTTCGTCGGCACCAACGGCCAGGACCATGCCTACCTCCAGCGGCAGGGCGACAGCGACATCGAGGCCCACCTCGTCACCGCGAACACCGCCGCCGTGGTGTCCGGCCGCATCTCCTACGCCCTCGGCCTCGAAGGCCCGGCGGTCACCGTCGACACGGCCTGCTCGTCCTCGCTGGTGGCCCTCCATCTGGCCGCCCAGGCGCTGCGCCGCGGCGAGTGCTCGCTCGCCCTGGCCGGCGGCGTGACCGTGATGGCCACTCCAAACACCTTCATCGCGTTCAGTGCGCAGCGCGGCCTGTCGCCCGACGGCCGCTGCCGCGCGTTCTCCTCGACCGCCGACGGCACGGGCATGTCCGAAGGCGTCGGCCTGCTCCTGCTGGAGCGGCTGTCCGACGCCCGCCGGCTCGGCCACGACGTGCTGGCCGTCATCCGCGGCAGCGCCGTCAACCAGGACGGCGCCTCCAACGGCCTCACGGCCCCGAACGGCCCGTCGCAGGAGCGCGTGATCCGGCAGGCGCTGGAGTACGCACGCCTGACCGCCTCCCAGGTCGACGCGGTCGAGGCGCACGGCACGGCCACCACCCTCGGCGACCCCATCGAGGCGGAGGCGCTGCTCGCCACGTACGGCCAGGAGCACTCCGACGACCGGCCGCTGTGGCTGGGATCCATCAAGTCCAACATCGGTCACACGCAGGCGGCTTCCGGCGTCGCCGGCGTGATCAAGATGGTGATGGCCATCCGCAACGGCATCCTGCCGCAGACGCTGCACGTCGACGAGCCGACCGCTCAGGTCGACTGGTCGGCAGGCGGCGTCAAGCTCCTGACCGAGGCCGTCCAGTGGCCCGACTCCGACCACCTCCGCCGCGCCGCCGTCTCGTCCTTCGGCGTCAGCGGCACCAACGCGCACGTCATCGTCGAGCAGGCCGCGACACGTGAAGAGCCCCCCCGCGAGACGGCCGTTGCGGGACCCGTCCCCTGGGTGCTCTCGGCGAAGAGCGACGCGGCGCTGCGCGCCCAGGCGGAGCGCCTGCTCTCGTTCCTGGAGGACGGCCGGAGCGACGTGAGCGGCCCCGGCCGCTCACCGGCCGACATCGGCTTCTCCCTCGCCACGACACGCACCGCCTGGGACCGCCGGGCGGCCGTCGTCGGCGAGAGCCTGGAGGAACTCACCGAAGGCATACGGGCACTGGCGTCCGGCACCCCGTCCGCGGCGGTCGTCCCCAACGCGGCCCGCCTCGGCGACAAGACCGGGTTCCTGTTCTCCGGCCAGGGCTCGCAACGGGCCGGCATGGGCCGCGAACTCTACGACGCCTTCCCGGCGTTCGCCGCGGCCTACGACGAGATCCGCGCCCACCTCGATGTCACCCTCGACGCGGATGCGGAGCAGCTCGACCAGACCGGTTGCACCCAGCCGGCGTTGTTCGCCGTTGAGGTGGCGCTGTTCCGGCTACTGGAGTCGTGGGGTATCCGGCCGGATTACATGGCTGGTCACTCGGTGGGTGAGGTCGCGGCCGCGCATGTGGCGGGTGTGTTGTCGCTCGATGATGCGGCGAAGTTGGTGTCGGCGCGCGCTGCGTTGATGCAGGCGCTGCCTGCCGGCGGGGCGATGGTCGCCGTACAGGCCACCGAGGACGAGGTGCTGCCGCACCTGAGCGGCGAGGTCGGGATTGCGGCGATCAACGGCCCACAGTCGGTTGTGGTTTCCGGCGCTGAGGAGGTGGTCACCGCCATCGGTGAGATCTTCGCCGGTCAAGGTCGTAAGACGTCCCGTCTGAAGGTCAGTCACGCGTTCCATTCGCCGTTGATGGAGCCGATGCTGGAGGAGTTTGCGCAGGTCGTTCGAGGTCTGTCCTTCAACGAGCCGCGGATCCCGGTGGTCTCCAACCTCACGGGTGAGCTGGCTGAGTCCTACACCCCCGAGTACTGGGTCCGGCATGTCCGAGAGGCGGTCCGGTTCGCCGATGGCGTACGGACTTTGCACGAGCTGGGTGTGACCACGTTCGTGGAGATCGGTCCCGGCGGGGTCCTCAGCGGCATGGCGCAGGGCTGTGCGGACGACATCGTCACCATCCCCGTACTGCGAGCCGACCGCCCCGAGCAGCAGGCCGTCGTCACCGCGCTCGCCGAACTGTACATAAACGGCGTTTCCCCGGACTGGCGGGCTCTGTTCCCTGGTGCCCGCCGCGTAGACCTGCCCACCTACGCCTTCCAGCAGCAGCGCTACTGGCTGGAGGCCCCCGAGGCCGAGACGGCCGCCGTGGACGCGGTCGACGCCGAGTTCTGGGCGAGCGTCGAGCGCGAGGACGCCCAGTCACTCGCCGCCACGCTGGGGCTGAGCCTCGAAGAACTGGACGTCGTGGTGCCGAAGTTGTCCGCCTGGCGGCGTCGACGGCGCGAGCAGTCCGTCGTGGACGGCTGGCGTTACCAGCTGGCCTGGCAGCCGCTGAACGGCCTGTCAGCAGGCGACCTCTCGGGCAGCACATGGCTGTTCGCCGCGCCCGAGGGCGACGAGTGGGCTGGGACCGTCCGCGCGGCCCTCGCCGGCCGCGGCGCGCACCTGATCCCGTTGACGGTCGGCGCCGACGCCGACCGTGCGTCCCTGACCGGGGAGCTGACCCGGGCCGTAGCCGAAGCCGGATCGTTCGACGGCGTCCTGTCGGTGCTCGCGACCGACGAGACCGCCTCGCCCGAGCACCCCGCGCTCTCCCAGGGCCTCGCGCAGACCGTGGCCCTGGCCCAGGCGCTGGGCGACGCGAGCGTCGACGCGCCGCTGTGGTGCGCCACCCGCGGCGCCGCCGCCACCGGCCGCTCCGACGACGCACCGCTCAGCGCGGTGCAGAACCAGGTGTGGGGTCTCGGCCGCGCCCTGGCCCTGGAGCACGCCCGGCGCTGGGGCGGCCTGCTCGACCTGCCCGCGGCCGTCGACGAGCGCGCCGCCGGCCGTATCGCCGCCGTTCTGAGCCAGGGAGCCGGCGCCGCGGATGCCCGGGAGGACCAGGTCGCCGTCCGCGCCTCCGGCGTGTTCACCGCGCGGCTCGCCCACGCCCGAAGCGGCGCCGGCCGGCCGTGGTCTCCGCGCGGCACGGTGCTGATCACTGGTGGTACGGGTGCGTTGGGCGGGCACGTCGCCCGCTGGCTCGCCGGTGCGGGCGCGGAGCACCTGGTGCTCACCAGCCGCCGCGGCGCCGACGCGCCCGGCGCGACCGCGCTCAAGGCCGAACTGGAGGAGCTGGGAGCACGCGTCACCCTCGCCGTGTGCGACGTCGCCGACCGCGACGCGGTGGCGGCGCTGCTCGCCGAGCACACCTTCACCTCCGTCTTCCACGCCGCGGGCGTGGAACAGTTCGCCCCCTTCGACGAGCTGACGCCGACCGACTTCGCCCACACGGTGGCGGCGAAGGCCCACGGTGCCGCACACCTGGACGAACTGCTCGGCGACCGCGAGCTGGACGCCTTCGTCCTCTTCTCCTCGATCGCCGGCGTGTGGGGCAGCGGACTGCAGACCGCTTACGCGGCCGGCAATGCCTTCCTCGACGGGCTCGCCGCCCGGCGGAGGGCCCGGGGCCTGACCGCCACCGCGATCGCCTGGGGCCCCTGGGCCGACGGCGGCATGGTCACCGACGCCGACGAGGAGCACCTGCGTCGCCGTGGCGTCGTCACCCTGCCCGCCGCACTCGCCGTGACGGCGCTCCAGCGCGCCCTTGACTGTGACGACACCGCGGTCGTCGTGGCCGACGTCGACTGGGAACGGTTCATCGGACCGTTCACCCTCGGCCGCCCGAGCGCCCTGCTGTCCGAGTTGCCCGAGGTGCGCCGCGCCGACACCGCCGCACCGGGCGACGCCGCCACCGGCGCCGCGCCCCTGGTGGCCCGGCTCGCGGGACTGCCGGAGGCCGAGCGCACTCAGACCCTGATCGATCTGGTCCGCGCGCACGTCGCGGCGGTCCTGGGTCACTCCTCGGCTGCGGAAGTCGAGCCCGACCGGGCCTTCAAGGACCTCGGCTTCGACTCCCTGACCGCCGTCGAACTCCGCAACAAGGTCAACACGGCGACCGGCCTCACGCTGCCGCCCACGCTGGTCTTCGACTACCCCAACGCCACGGCGCTCGCCCGCTTCCTGCAGAGCGAGCTGCTCGGATCGCAGGCCACCGCGTCGCAGGATCGGCACGCGGCCGCCGCAGACGACGAGCCCATCGCCATCGTGGCGATGAGCTGCCACCTGCCCGGCGGCGTCGACTCGCCCGAGGCGCTGTGGGACCTGGTGACATCCGGTGGCGACGCCATATCCGAGTTCCCGTCGAACCGCGGCTGGGACGTCGAGGCCCTCTACGACCCCGACCGCGATCGCCCCGGCAAGACGTACGCGCGCGACGGCGGATTCCTCTACGGTGCCACCGACTTCGACGCTGGCTTCTTCGGGATCTCGCCGCGCGAGGCCCTGGCGATGGACCCGCAGCAGCGCCTCCTGCTGGAGACCTCGTGGGAGGCCTTCGAGAGGGTTGGGATCGCGCCCGTGCAGCTGCGCGGCAGCCGGACCGGCGTCTTCGTCGGCATGGCCTACCAGGGCTACGGAGCCGACGTGCGCCGTACGCCGGAAGGCGTCGAAGGACACCGGCTCGTCGGCGGCGCGTCCAGCGTCGTTTCCGGCCGGGTGGCCTACACCTTCGGCCTTGAAGGCCCCGCCGTCACGATCGACACGGCCTGCTCGTCGTCCCTGGTCGCCCTGCACCTGGCCATGCAGTCGTTGCGCAACGGCGAGTGCACGATGGCCCTGGCCGGCGGCGTCACCGTCATGGCGAGCCCGAACGTCTTCGTGGAGTTCAGCCGTCAGCGCGGCCTGTCGCCCGACGGCCACTGCAGGGCGTTCGGCGCGGACGCGGACGGCACCGGCTGGTCCGAGGGCGTGGGCGTGGTGCTCGTGGAGCGGCTGTCCGACGCCGTGCGCAACGGCCACGAGGTCCTGGCGGTGGTGCGCGGGAGCGCCGTGAACCAGGACGGTGCGTCCAACGGCCTGACCGCGCCGAACGGTCCGGCGCAGCAGAGGGTGATCCGTCAGGCGCTGGCCTCGGCCGGACTCGCTCCGGGCGACGTGGACGCCGTAGAGGCGCACGGTACGGGCACGACGCTGGGCGACCCGATCGAGGCGCAGGCGCTCCTCGCCACGTACGGCCAGGAGCGGCCGGAGAACCGGCCGCTGTGGCTTGGCTCGCTGAAGTCCAACATCGGCCACACGCAGGCCGCGGCAGGCGTGGCAGGTGTGATCAAGATGGTGATGGCGATGCGCCACGGCGTCTTGCCGCGGACGCTGCACGCCGATGAGCCGACGCCCCACGTGGACTGGTCGGCCGGTGACGTCCGCCTGTTGACCGAGGCCGTGGAGTGGCCGGAGACGGACCGCCCGCGCCGTGCCGCCGTGTCGTCCTTCGGTGTCAGCGGCACCAACGCCCACACCATCATCGAGCAGGCTCCCGCCACGGCGGAACTGCCCCCCACGCCCGACTCCGGCGCGCTCGTGCCGTGGGTCCTGTCGGGCAAGGGCGAGTCGGCGCTGCGTGCCCAGGCGTCCCGGCTGGCCGGCCACCTCGACGCGCAGGACAGCTGGACGGCTTCCGATATCGGCCTCTCCCTGGCCTCCCGAGAGACGTTCGAGGACCGCGCGGTGCTCCTGGCACAGGGCCCGGACGAGCTCCGGCAAGCCCTCACCGCCCTCGCCGTCGGCGAACCGCCGGCGAACGTGACGCTGGGACGCGCCCGCTCCGAGGGCAAGGTCGGGTTCCTGTTCTCGGGTCAGGGTTCGCAGCGGATCGGTATGGGGCGTGAGTTGTATGAGGCGTTCCCTGTGTTCGCCGATGCGTACGACGAGGTGTGTGCGCGTCTGGAGGTGGCGGTGGATGTCGATGCCGAGGCGCTGCATGCGACCGGGTGCGCCCAGCCTGCGTTGTTCGCGGTCGAGGTGGCGTTGTTCCGGCTGCTGGAGTCGTGGGGGGTTCGGCCGGATTTTGTGGCTGGTCACTCGGTGGGTGAGATCGCGGCGGCGCATGTGGCCGGGGTGCTGTCGCTGGACGACGCGGTGAGGCTGGTGTCGGCGCGTGCCGCGCTGATGCAGGCGCTGCCCGCCGGCGGCGCCATGGTTGCCGTACAGGCCACCGAGGAGGAGGTGCTGCCGCATCTGACCGATGAGGTCGGTATCGCGGCGGTCAACGCGCCGCGGT
>NZ_JBFAIQ010000066.1:0-17021 GCF_040654755.1 Streptomyces sp. NPDC050625 | reverse complement strand
CAACGGTTCCAGCTTCGGGCCCCGACGGGGAACTGACGCACCAGCAGCAGAAGTCACGCAACTTCTAACGATCAACTACTGGCGCAGGACACTAGCTACCCGGCGGGCGTGCCCGCTGCCTTTTCCGCTCCACCCAGTAGCCGACCGCAGTTGTGCCCAGTAGCAACAGCCCCGTGAAAACCCCACTGCAGAGCCAGCTGACCGGAGTGCCTTTGGCTCTTTCCACACTCCAGAAGGCCACCCACAGCACGCCCCAGCACGCACACAGGCCCATACACAACTGTGCAAGGGCCCGTCCGAGCCCGCCGGGACGCGGACGGTGGGCGGGCAGACGGGCGATGGGGTCATAGCCGACGCGCTCGTAGTGCAGCTGAGTCAGGCGCTCCAACCGCAGGAGAAGTGCGAAGAACAGCGTCATCCCAACGCCCAACAAGACCGCCTGCCAGAAACGCGTCCCATCGGTGAATGCCCCGAAGGTCATGCCGCCCAGCGCTGCAAGCGGCACTGCCACGACAGCCGCGGAGCGCAGCGGGCGGCTGGCGACGCGAACAGCGATGGGCGCCGGAGGTCGGGACCTCCCGCCCATGCCGAGATACCGATCGGCTTTCAGGCTCGCCGTCAGCAGCAACAACTCCGCCTTCCGCAGCACTTGCAGCGTCCGCTTCATAGGCTCCTCACACGTCAACGATGCCAAATACACACCATGGACCTTCGACAAGGCGACAAGGTTGCCGTCGCTGCGCAATTCAACCAGCAGCTGCTCCCACGGCCGCCCAGATTGGGGGCGCTCAGCGTCCGCACTGCACCACGTACGCATGACACCGAACCCCCGCTGCACCGGCAGCGGGAGGGGTTCGGCATGCAGTACTGACCAGGCTTAGCGAGGGACCCGTGGCCAAGACCGGACTCGGCTGCCGACCGCCGTAACCCTAGCCCTTAAAGATCTCTAGTGATCGACGTGCCCGAGGCGGCCCGGGGGTCGGGCCTATATGGGTCTTCGAGGTGGAGTGGCACGGCGGAGCACACGGGCCGTGCCACTCGCCCGGCGGCCGCCCCGGACGCCGGGGCGGCCACCACCGCTCACCAGTACATGAGCGCGATCGAGCCGCTGCCCCAGCTGGAGTACAGGCGGGCCCGAGCCACATAACGGTGGTCCTTCACGAGCTTGACATCGAGGCGTCCGTTGCGGTCCTGTCCGCTGTCGTCGTCGGCGGTGACGTACCGCAGACCGTCGGTGGTCTCCTCGAACAGGGCCAGGACGACGTCGCTGTTGCCGAACGTGCCGACCTGGTAGCTCCGGGTCTCCGGTGGAACGATCTCGAAGTCGGCCTGACCCCCGGTGGCGAGCTGCACCGGCGCCGACTGGAACGGCTGGAGTCTGGCCGGCTGGGCGACCAGCGGCGGGTACCACTGGAGCACACGCTCCTTGTCCGTGGCGGACAGGCCCAGCGTCTCCGGGATGCCGCCGCGGTAGGCTTCCGGACGCACAATGAGCCCAGGCCCGAAGCTGTACTCCATGATGGAGTCGGGGTCCCAGAGGGAACCCGTCACCTCGTTCTGCGACAGCTTGCGCAGGATGTTGTTGAACGTGACCTCGTGGGGCCAATTGTTGGGTGGTCCGGCGAGGTCCGCGTAGACCTTCTCCTCGTTCCAGACGATGCCGGCGAACGGGTTCTGGTGCTCATGGGCGAAGCCGATCGCGTGCCCGGTCTCGTGCAGCGCGGTGGCCTTGCCGTACGGGGTGGTCAGGTCCCAGCCGAACGTCATGGTCGGCTCGGTGGTGCCGATGCCCAGATTGTCCCGGCCGACGTACGACGCGGACCCCTCACTCTCCCGGAACAGGACGCGGATCTCGGAGTCGCCGGGATCGGCCACCTCCTTGAACTCCAGCCCGATCCCGAGGGCCTTCCATGCCTGGAAGGCGTGCCGGACCTCGTCCAGCTGCTCCGGGCCTCCGATGTCACCGCCTTGGTCGAGAAAGGCGTAGTGCAGGACCGTGCCGTTGATCCACTTGGCGCGGACCAGGAGTATGGCCCTCGATCGGTTCGGGTTGAGGTCGGGGCGCAACACGGGCTGGGTCTGCGGTGGTTGGACGCAGTAGCGGGGCACGGCCGTCCCGCTCTCGGCCGGCGCGTTCATGGAGACTCCTTCAGACGCGTGCTCTTTCACCGCACGGGCGAGCGCGTACCCAGCCGTCGGCCGGTCATCGGGCGAAGAAGGAGGTCTGCGGCATGATACTGATCGCCACCACGGTGTTACGGCACTTGGTGAAATGCCCGATCTGATGATTCCAGCATCTTTCCGGGCACGTGATTCCGCAAGTTGTGCATGGTGAAATACCGCAGGAAACTGGGCGGTTGAACCATGAAGCACCGCCTCCTCATGCCCGCCGCGCCGTCCCCGTACCGTCCCGGGCCGTCGGCCGCGGCACTGCATGGTGATGCGGGCCGCCCACGTCAGTCCGGAAGGCCGCGGCAGGAACAGAGACAGAGCATGCGCAAGCTCGTCCCGCCACGGCCAGAACGGCTACTCCGGCACGAACCCGACGTGCAGGACCAGCCAGGACGGCGGGTACCCCTGCAGCCGCTCGGGGTACGGGCCGTACTCACCTATGGGCAGGAACGGCTCGATCAACTTCCACTGCTCGTGGGTGAGTTGCCTGCGCGTCACGATCGTCTTCCTACCCGATCCGCCTTCCAAGCCGATCCGGATCTGCAAGATTGATCATTGACGTCACACAGTCCCTAGATCGGCCCTCCGACGCCGCGAGAGGATTGAGGGTTCGGTATCGATGTGATCGGAGGTCCCACAAACATGGCGAACGAGATCCTCCCACTCGTCGGCGTCGCCGTCGGTGCTGCCACCTCCTTCCTTGTGACGAGTCTGAACGAGCGGACCAAGTGGCGGCGCGAGCAGTCCGTGCGGTGGGACGCACAACGCCTTACGGCCTACGCCGAATACGCTCGGCTCGTCTCAAACGCTCAGCGCATCGCGGTCGCCCGAGGCTTGACCGTCGGCCCCCACCCACTGGAACCCACCCCCGAGGCACTCGACAGACTCGGCAGTGCGGAAGTCCACCGCACAGCCCTCTCCGAAGCACTGCTACTCCTGGGGGACAGGCACACGATCGCCACAGTGAAACGCATGAATCAGTACCTTTGGCAACTGGAACAACTGGCACGAGCAATTCCCGACCAAGGCGACAGCGGCGGGAGCTGGGACCAGACCCATGAGGCCTATCGAACCGCGCGACAGGAATACATCGACCGCGCACGCAGGAGCCTCGGCGTGACCGGGTCCGCACGGATCAGTCCGTAGCCGACCTGCCCCAGTCGGACCCGGCGTGCTCGGATCTGGTTCAGGCACCGCCAACACCCCAAGCCTCTCGTGGCTGACACCCTCACGGACCGAGCCGCACGCCGATGACACGGGGTCTATCGGTGCCGCGGCCAACTACGGGTCGGCATGGTCGACTTGAAAGTCGAGGTCACACCCACTGATCACGACTCCATACGCGCCCTAGTGGCCGACGCTGTCCACGGGAGCGGACGAGGCACGGCTGAGGCTGGCGGCGGCGGAACTCGAGACGCCCAGGCGCGTGCTGGTGCGTTACTGCTGACAGCTTCCGAAGGTGACGACGTACGTTCCGGCTCCGCTCGCACCTGTTCCGGCCGGGTCGGCCGCACCGGCCTGAGCCCAGCGTCCGATCTCACGCAGTCCGGAGTCGAGGATGTTCGCGCGGTGGGGTGGTGAGTTCATCCACCAGTCGACGGCGGCGTTTGGCGTGCCCCTGCCGCCCCAGCCGGTGTAGGTGATCTCGGCAACTCGCCAGGACACGGGGTTCGGGCAGTAGCTGGCTCCCAGGATACGGCTCTGCGGTGTCGAGCCCGTCTGCGGGTTGGTGTGCGAGTCCTTGCCCGGTCCCCACCACTGCTGCTGAACGGCCGCGGAGGCGTGCTGGTGAGCCGCTGTTGTCAGGTTCTGGTTGTAGGTCAGGGCTGGAAGACCGCGTTGTGCGCGCTGGGCGTTGATGAGGCACACGACCGCTTCCCTCACCTCACGGTTTCGGCGGTCGGCACGGGCTGAATGGCTGTGGCTCGGAGTGCGAGCGGAGGCTACACACTCCTGGGCCCAGGCCGGCGACGCGGTGAAGGGTACGAGTGTCGTCGACAGGGCTCCGGCCACCATCAGGCCCACTGCGGTTCCGGTAAGTGAGGCCCGGCTTCTCATCGAAGTTCCACCTCCCGCGATCACGAACAGTGGTGTCGATCGGTGTGAGGGGCTCCCCGAAACTCGGATCCACCTCTCAGACTGCCATCCGGCTCCCCTGATCGCTATCCGATGCGGGGGCGGACCAGGAGACCCTGCCCGGCCCTGCCTGCCCCTTCAGTCCGCCAGCGGCAGCAGTTCCGGGCCCCTCCGACGCGGCAGCCGCACGCCGAAGATCACCCGCCGGAGAGCGCCGGGCGGCTTGTCTGCCCGGCAGCGCGTGCGGCCTCGCCGACGTGCACCCCAGGAGGCCGCCCGATCCCCCGGCCGCTCCGCCACCACACCCGCCCGGCCTTCCCGTTCTTGGTTCTTGCTGGGTGGGGCCGTCGGTGGGGGTGCAGAGGGGGACGCCGGGGCCCCCACCACGCCATAACGGCGTGGTGACCTGCGGATACACCGTCAGACGCCAGGGAAATGCGGACAGTTGTGGGCGGGGTTGTCGGAAGGGTTCCCGATAGGGTTGCGGGCGCGGTCGGGGGCGGGGCTATCGCATCGGGACGCTGGTCAGGCCTTCATGGTCGGGGTTGTGGTCGGGGCTGGCCGTTGGCCTGGACCGTATGCGCGGCGCCGGACAAGACCGGCGCCGTACCGTACGGGACGGGGCGACGGTGGCAAGGCTGAACGTGGACGTGGGCGGCGGGGACCGGCTGGCGCTGGCGCAGTACCCGATGACGACGACAGAGCAGATGCACCGGTCGCTACATCAACTCGGCATCTGGTTACGGGGGAGGGCAGTCGTGCCACCTCCAATCCGCACGATGCTGCGGCTGGCGCTCTCCGTCGCAGCGAGCGGCAGTAGAAAATGAGTGGCCGCCTGAACGGCCGACCTCACGCTGTACGGCATGGAACAACCGCAACGCGGGATCCGTGCGGCCTACGCGGATTCCACGATCACCGTCTACCAGGCATACTCCCCGGAAATCGGCCTGCCTGCGGTCCGCGAGAGCCGTTTCCCACCGCGTGGAAGCGCGACAGAATGACATGGATCATCTGATCGTTGGTCCGGGGCTGCCGTCTCACCGTCCTTTGGCAGGTCGGCCGGTCGGGCTCGCGGTGCAACCTGTTCATCAGCGGTCTTCCAGTCCGAGGGGCCACCCTTGGGCCGAGTTGCAGGCGGTGCCGCTCGCCGCGGACGGTGGCCACTCGAGGTCGGCCCGGCCGGGAAGAGGCCCCGGCCGGGCAGAGTTCAGGAGACCGCAGACGTCAGGTACGTCAGGTACACCCCTTCCTCGCAGTCGGGCATCTTACGCAGGGTCCAGCGGCCCCGGACGGTCGTGGAGGAGAAGTTCGACTCGGCGTCGTCCTTCTCCACCTCACCGTCCTTCGGGGCGTATCCGGCCTTGGGGAGCTGCTTCTGCAGAAAGGCCAGGGTGGCGTCGAAGCCGCTCCGTACGACCGTGGCGACGATCAGCCGGCCGCCGGTGCGGTGCTCCACCGAGCTCACGACTGCGCCCTCGGGCACCGGCAGATCCGCCGGGAAGTCCTTGGGAAGCGGCAGTGAGGCGGCGGTGGGGCAGCCGCCGGGCGCGGAGGCGGCCGCGTGCGGCGTAGCAGGGGGTCCGGCGTTCCGGGCCGCGGGCGAGCATCCGGTGACGGCCGCCAGAGCGAGGACGGCGCCGACCAGCACGGCAGGCGGGGCGAACGGCTTCACCTAGCAGCCTCCCTTGCACTTCTTGTGCTTGCCGGCAACCACGGCGTCGTACGCGCCGTACAGCGTGTTGCCGGAGGACTGGCGGGCGATGGAGGCCAGTGCGTCGTAGTTCTGCGCGCCGCCGGTCGCGCAGGTGCCGGTGCAGCCGTCGGCGTAGGCGGCGAGCACGCGGCCCTGGGCGTCGAGGGTGACGTCGATGAAGTCCAGTAGGTTGCGGTCCTGGCCGCAGGTGGTGCCGCCCGTGCAGATGGACCCCTTCTGTACCGGGTCGGTGGGGGTGGCGTCGGCAGTGACCCAGGACTGGCCGCCGTCGTAGGTGGTGGCCACGTACAGGTGCCAGACGCCCTTGAAGTTGGCCGTGTCCTGGTAGTTGCCTCCGGTCGTGGTGCCCAGGAAGGCGAAGGCGGCGCGGTTGTCGTCGCCCGCGGTCACGGCGGGGAAAACGACGTTCTTGATGCCGAGGGACGCGCCGACGTTCTGGTCGTACAGCCACGTCTTGCCCTTGTCGTGGCTGACGGCGATCCGCGCGGTGCCGTCGCTGTTCTGGTAGCCCATGTACACGGTCCCGCCGGCGCCGATTCCCACGCTCGGGTCGGAATCACCGGGGGTGCTGGACGGGTTCTTGCGGACGGTCCACGTCAGTCCGTTGTCCTCGGCCACGGCCACGGCCTGGTTGCCGCCGCAGCCCTTGTTGGGAACGTACACCGTGCCGTCCGGGGCGACCTTCACATGCCCGTGCAGGCCGCCGCAGTCCAGCAGCGAGTACATCGGAACGGCGGGCCCGTACGTCAGACCGCCGTCCCGGCTGACCGCGCAGGAAGCGTCGGCGATGTCCTGGGAGCAGTAGTAGACGGCGTTCGGGTACGACGTGACGGTGCCCGGCCCGCCCTTGGTGAAGGGGCCGCCACCGATGGTCTGGTGGTCCACACCGGAGTCGATGCCCGAGCCGCCTGTCGGCGTCCACGTCTCACCGTCGTCGTCGGTGTAGCAGGTCAGGGCGGTCTTTCCGGCGAGCTGCGACTCGAAGGTGCGGTGGGTGACCGGGTCGGTGAACAGGATCGGGTCGAGGCTGGTGGTGCTGCCCTGGGGGCAGCCGTTGGCCGCCTTCGCGCTCTTGTCCTGCCACGTGGCGGCGCCGGCGCTGTCGTAGGTGACCTTGAGCGTCGAGGTGTACGCCTGGAACATCGCGGCGCCACTCACGCGGTCGACGCCGATCGAGGGTTCACCGGCGTTGTGCGCGTCCGCGATGCTGCCGGGTGCCGAGGAGTTCGCGTACGTCGGAGGGGTGGCCGTACTCGGCGGCGGATCGGCCGGGTTGGCGATCAGGCTCGCGGTGCCGGTGAAACTGTCGCCGAGCGGCGCGTACGGCACCACGCGCACGGTGTACGACGCCGACACCGCCGGAAGCAGCACGGTCTCCGGGTCGCTGGACGAGGCGGAGGCGGCCACCTCGCGGCCGTCCGCGTCGAGGACGTACAGGTCGAAGTCGGCAGCGGAGTCCGGCCACTTGACATCGACGCGCAGGCTGTGGCCGGTGTCGTAGCCCACGGGCACCGACACCTTCAGGGTGTAGTCGTCGCAGAGTTGCGCACTTCCGCAGCTCACCGTCCCGGCAGTGCCGGAGACGTTCGGGACGGCGAAGGGACCGGCGCTCCACGTGGTCGTGGGCGCAGTGTCGCTGACCGATCCGGAGGAAGGGGTGGCGGCGTCGGCCGACGCACTCGGCAGGGTTCCGGCGATGAGTGCCAGCAACCCGACGGCGAGACGCCCCCGCAACCGCGGGTGGCGGTGAAGATGGAGTGTCGAGAGGAGAGCCACAGGTACCTCGTGGGTTCGCGAGTCGGACCAAGGGCGGTGGTGCGTGGCGGTACAGGGTGGTGCCTTCGTCCGCTCTACGAGGAGGCGGGCGGCGTCCGTCGCGAGAAACCGGACTCTTTTCGAAACGGGCCGGACGGTGCGCACGGGGTGCACCAGAAAGGACGGTGAACAAGGCTTGACATGGATCAAGCCGTCATTCCTGTGGATGATGTACCGCTGCGGCTGGGGCACCAAGGAGGGGCAGGAGACCGTCCTGGCTGTCGAGATCAACCGTGACGGCTTCGAATGGGCACTGCGCCACACGTGTCTGTCGAGCCATGCCCGCGGGATACACCCCGACCGAGCCACCTGGCAGCGTCAGTTGAAGCGTGCGCCCGCTCGTGTCCAGTGGGACCCCGAGCGGGACCTGCACCTACAGCCCCTGCCGTACCGGTCCCTGCAACTCGGCCTCTCCGGTGAGGCCGCACGACGCTACGCGGACGAGTGGACGGTCGCCATCCGCGACGTGACCGCACTCGCTCACGAGATCCACGCCCTCGTCCGCAGTGGTGACCTGGACTCAGCCACCCGACTGCTGCCCCAGGAACACCCCTATCCCCTTGGAGACGCATTTCTTGCCCACCTACACGGATGACGGGCTGGTCCACCCGACAGCCGGCCCCACCTATGGGGCACATGGCAGCACAGGCTCGCTGGGACGGGGGTCAAGCTAAGTACCCCGTTCGAAACCAACTGGGGAGCTTCCTGCCCGACGGGCATCGCTCCGGCGCCGGAGATGTAGACGAACCAGCCTGAGTCCCGCCCAACGGGCCGTGGCGTCGATCATCGTTCGCGCGGTGACATGGCCGGGTCGGCGCCTATCCTGCCGCACGCGCGTTCTCGTGCGGGCCCTCCGCAGGCTGAGATGATCGGCAGGAGCGCCCAACACACCTGCCGGGGCTGAGAAATTCGATTGCCTCTGACGGGCCGATGCGCGCTAATACGGCGTATGGCCGATATTCAGGGCTCATACGATGATCTGTTCACCCCAGTTCCCAATACGTTGGCCGGATTGCTGGACGACGGAGACGCGGGTGCCTCGGTTGCCGTGTTCGTGGACGGCGAGCCGGTGGTGGACGTCTGGGGTGGGTTCGCCGACGCGGATCGCACGATCCCGTGGCAGCGTGACACGATCACCAATGTCTGGTCCGTCACCAAGACGATGACGGCACTGTGCGCGCTGGTCCTGGCCGACCGTGGCGAGCTCGATCTGGCCGCGCCGGTCGGCCGGTACTGGCCTGAGTTCGCCACAGCAGGCAAGGAAAACGTGCTGGTGCGACACCTGCTCGGGCACACTGCGGGCCTGCCCGACTGGGACGGGCCGATCGAGGATCTCTACGACTGGCCGTCCGCCACGGCACGTCTGGCCGCGCAGGCTCCGCAGTGGGAACCGGGAAACACGGCCGGATACCACTCGCTCACCCAGGGGTTTCTCGTGGGCGAGGTCGTACGCCGGATCACCGGCCGGAGCCTGGGCAAGTTCTTCGCAGAGCAGGTGGCCGGACCGCTGAGTGCCGACTTCCACATCGGACTGCCTGCCGAGCACGACCACCGGGTGGCGCTCACCGTCCCGCCGCCGTCCCAGGACGAGGACTACGCCGCAAGCGCACCCGGCAACAGCGCGTCCCCCACCACCGGCAAGGCCGTACGGGTCCGCGACGGGAACAGCGTGGCCTGGCGTCGCGCACAGATCCCCGCGGCGAGCGGCTTCGGCAACGCCCGCTCGGTCGCCCTCGCGCAGTCGGTGTTGGCCTGCAAAGGAGCCGTGCGTGGGGTGCGACTGCTGTCGCAGGCGGGCTGTGACCGTGCAAGGGAGGAGCAGTTCAGCGGCGAGGACCGCAGACTGGGCATGCCGGTGCGTTGGGGGCTGGGCTACGGGCTGTTCGGCAACACCTTTGGGTGGGGCGGTTGGGGCGGCTCACTCGTCATGATCGATCCCGAGGATCGCATGACGATGGCATACGTGACCAATCAGATGCGCGAACCCGCGGACGACAACCGGGGACTGGAGCTTGTGATGGCCGCCTACGACGGGCTCAAGGGTCTGCGGGCTTGATCCAACGGGTCACATGGCAGGTACGGGCTCGCCGGCCCGAAGCCACAGTGCTCAAAAGTCGTCGCTCTCAGCTGCATGCCAGGTGATGGCGGTGTGCGAGCGTCAGGCAGTCGGCTCGGCGCCGTCGCCGAACGTCCCTGCATTCACCCATTGCTATACCGCCGCGAGATCGGGCGCAGCGCCTGCTGGCACGAAGCGGAAGCCGTCCCACTCCTCCAGCACCTTCGGCTCACCGGAGCGCAAGTGCCCGCCGCCGGCGTGCAGCGGGCGGTGTCGGCGGTACTGATCGAGTGGCGACCGACGGCGCTTGTTGTAGGCGGCGAGCGGGTCACTTGC
The DNA here is from genome assembly GCF_040654755.1 of Streptomyces sp. NPDC050625. Lineage (NCBI taxonomy): Bacteria > Bacillati > Actinomycetota > Actinomycetes > Kitasatosporales > Streptomycetaceae > Streptomyces > Streptomyces sp. NPDC050625. Next base: position 6,852 of record NZ_JBFAIQ010000066.1, on the reverse strand, counting down.
AGGACGCGCAGGACCGCGCGGAAGGGCTGGTTCGGTGGTCCGGGTCGGGAGTGCTTGCCCATGGTGCGATGGTCTCAGGCGGCGATCGTCGTCGGGCGGGCTGCCGCGAGGTCCTTCGCACGGGTGCGGACCTCGTCGACTGCATCGCTCAGGTACGGCCGGGTGGAATCCAGCAGGGTGTTGAGCCAGGAGGCGACGAGGGTGGAGTCGATCCGGGCGGCCTCGCCGAGGGCGTGCTGGGCGGCGGCGGGCCTGCTCCGGCTCGCCCTCATCGAACAGCGCGGCGGACACCCCCATCCGCTCCATGATCTTCACCCGGTCGAAGCCGGGCTTGCGGCGGGCGAGCGCGTCGGTGAAGTAGCTGCTGGCGCGGTGGAGGAGGCCAAGGTTTCTTAGGTCGCGGGCGGAGACTGCGCCTGCGCGGCGCGTTATGCGGCGTCGAAGTACGTCACCCACTCCGGCACGTCGCCGAGATCGCCATGCAGCAGCTCGTCGGCTGCGTCGAGGTGCTGTGCGGCCTTGTGCTCACCGCCGAGGCCTGCGTGGACCCGGCCGGTCTGTGAGGTGACCAGCGCCTTCGGATCAAATCGCGTGGCTCGACAAGTACCGACTCGAAACGGACGACCTGGCCTTGGACTACGAAAACGCGAAGGGCGCGATCCTGGTCCTTGCCGAGGCTGGTCGTATCGATGCCGCGATGGAGTCGCACCTCTCACGCATGGACGCGATCCTCGAAGCGATGAGCGGGCCGGAGCATGCTGCCAGATGGACGTGTGAGGCACTGACGACCGACGCAGGATGGCTCACAGTCCGCCAGCTGGCACGCGAGGCACTCGCAGAGCTGGCAGGTACATGGCGGCAGCCAATGCCACCCTCAGAACCTACAGCCGCCCCTGAAGGCACTCGACAGCGCTTGACTCGCCCAATGAGACTCCACCGACCTGCGCGCTGGCCCCCAGGGAGTTTTTTCGGATCACATGGCGCCGCTTGGCGCACATTAGGCTGCCGAATCGCTTCTCCATTATCCTTCGGGTGACATGTGCGACAGGGGCTTCCATATAAGGAAACTCGACGCGGCAAAGTTGCTGTATGAACGCTGAAGTTGGCCAGGCATTGACCACACTGACGGTCCCCATCGTGACCGCAGCGGTCGGCGTAGCAGGGCTCACGATCCAGGACCGTCGAAAAAGGAAAGACCTCACGCACCGTCACAGGGAGCAGGTAGAGAAAGCCCAGCTGGAAGTGCAGTTTGTCACCAATTGGATCCAGGCGAGAAAACTGCTGGAACCGGCGACTGGCGTTTCCCCTGAGGTAGAGGGCTGGCTGGACCGTTGCTACCAGTCGGCTCAGGAGGCCAGTTCCGTAGCCCCGCCACAGCCGAGTACCCCGGTTTTGCGTCGGCTGCTCGTGCTGCGGCCTCTCGCTGGACTTGGGGCGAAAACTGTACGCGTAGCCTATTGGGCCGCGTTCATTTTCCTGAACCTCGAAGTAATTGCGCTTATCTCGGAGTTCTTTGCATGGCTGGCACCCGGAGGTTCAGATGAAGGATATGGCGTCCTGGGGCTCCTGTTCTTTCTCGCGATCTCCGCCATCATCTCTGTCTTTCTTCGACACCTTTGCGTCGCTCTTGACAGGAGCGCTCGACTCGGCCCTAAACGGGGTGAATGGCAGCCATGACCCCACAATCTGAAAATAGGCCTACGTCGCCGCTAGGAGGCAGTGCCAGTAGGTTTCCCAGCTTCGGTCATTCCGCGTTGGTCCGGCGCCAGGGTCTCCTTTGGATCACTGTCGCATCGAGGGGGGCGCACGTCGAGCGATGGCCTGACTCGGTCTGTGAGACTCCGCCGATCTCGGGGGGAAGGGTGCAGGTGATCGGGTCTACCCAGAATGAGTGCCACCCTTATACCTGTATAAAGGGTTTATAAAGCTACATTCTGGATCTGCCGGTCTGCTGAGGAGGACTCGTACACGGCCCATGGAGCCGAGGGCACTCCCCGGCCTGCGCCTCGCGCAGACCTTGTGTCTGCCCGTAGCTGCGAGGTGTGCCGCGGGTGGGGAACCGTGATCACCAGCGAGAACTGTGCGCAGCTTGTCAGACCGACGTGCCTCATCAGGTTGAGCCGGCCGCAGGGTCCCAGCCTGCGCGTGGGCATGGCCGGTAAGCCGATGCATGTCAGGTGGGGTGCCCAGACTCGACGATGGGCTCAGCCTCCAACGGCCGACTGAAGGCGGCCGGTAGTCACGCGTGCACTGTGTGCGAGTCTGGCACCCAAGAGTCTGGCACACACAACTGGGCGGTGAGGACGCGATGCGGGAGACCTATCACGATGAGCTGAACTCGATCAGCGACAGCCTCGTGGAGATGGCGAACCTGGTCGGCTCGGCCATGGGGCTGGCCACTGCTGCTCTCCTGGATGCAGATCTCCAGCTCGCCGAGAGCGTGATCTCAGCCGACGCAAAGATCGATGACCTCCAGCGTGACCTGGAGAACCGGGCGATCACGGTGCTGGCTCGCCAGCAGCCCGTCGCTACTGACTTGCGACTCGTGGTCACCTCGCTGCGCATGAGCGCGGACCTGGAACGCTGCGGTGACCTGGCCGAGCACGTGGCCAAACTGGCTCGGATGCGATACCCCCAGCGGGCGGTGCCGCGCGACCTACGCCGAACGATTCTGGAGATGGGCCAGCTGGCGCAGCGTCTGATGGCACAGGCCGCCGAAGTGATCATCACCCATGACGTCGCTGCGGCACTCCAGCTGGAGCAGGACGACGACCGCATGGACGAGCTGCACCGCATGACCTTCCAGCACCTCATGGATGAGCAGTGGCACCATGGCGTGGAAACGGCCGTGGACGTCACGCTGGTCGGCCGCTACTACGAGCGGTTCGCCGACCATGCAGTTTCGGTGGCCCAGCGTGTGGTCTACCTGGTCACAGGCGAACACGCAGACAAGCTGACCCCGGACACGCTCGACTGACCCTCTATCAGGATCGGCGGGGGTGCTGGCGCTTCAGCCACTCGGCGGGCGTGGCGTTGCCCGCCCGAGTCTGCGGCGGCAGCATGGGCGCATGGTGGAACACGCGACCGTCATACGGAGCATCACCCAGGACCAAACACACCGGGGAGGATGAGTCGAGCATGAGCGGACCGGCCGCGCAGTGGTTCGATGCACCTGCGGTCTCCATGCGCTCCAGTGCCGCCGCGGCCTCCAGTGCGGTGGGCGTGTCCTGGCCGGGCAGGGCTGCGGCCGTGCGCACGTCGGCGTGGTCACCGAGGACGGCCACGGCCTGGGCGAGCATCTGCGAGATGTCGGGAAGTCGCGCCAGGCGGACGGAGACCAGCCGCGCGAGGACCGGGGGTCCCAGCTCGGTGACCTTGGAGGCGTGCGCGGCGTGGCCCGCGATCGCCTCGGCGGCCAGGGTGCGGGCCAATTCGCGCACCAGCAGCGGGTTTCCGCCGGTGGCCGCGAAGCAGGCGGCGGCGAACTGCGGATCCACTTCCGACGGCAGGTGCTGGCGCAGCAGCGCCTCGCTCGCCTGGGCGCTCAGTGCGCACGGGACCAGGACATGCACGGACGGATCCGCGGTGATGTGCTGCACCAGGCGCTCGTCGGCGGCCGGCTCTCCTGTGCGCAGCGCGGCGACCACCAGGAGGCTGAGGTCGCCGATGCGCGGCAGCAGGTGGGCCAGGTAGCGCAGCGACGGCGCGTCGCACCACTGCAGGTCGTCCACCACCAGGACGAGCGGGCGTTCGCGAAAGGCATTGGCAGCCAGCCAGTACAGTCCGTGAAGGACGGGAAGTCGGCCCCCTGTGCCGCGCTGGACCACGTTCCGGTCACGGCATCCTTCGCCAGACAAGCCGGCCCCGCCCACAGTGCCTCCCGCACGGAAGCATCGCCGGCGGCCAGGGGCTCGAACCACTGCCGCACCACGCCGAAGGAGAAGTCCCGGTCCAGTTCGACCGCCCGAGCGCCGGCCACAGCCGCGCCCGCGAGGACGGCTTCTTGCCGCGCCTGCTCCAGCAGCCGCGACTTGCCGATACCGGCCGGCCCCTCCACCAGCAGCAGTCTGCCCGTCCCCTGCGCGGCGTCCTTCACCGCGGCCGCGATGGCCGCGACTTCCCTCTCTCGCTCCAGCAGGACCGTCTGCGACGACACCACGCCATTGTCGACCGGCCCCACGGAGGGCGTCCACCGTGGAGCCGCACTGCCGGGCACCTCACTCCCGCCCCTCGAGCGGGGCCGCGCGCAGCGAAGCAAGGGCGTCACTCCACCGGATCACCTCGTCGAGCATCCGCGCGAGCATCTGCTCCTGGTGCGGGCCCGGCCGGAAGACGGAGGAGTCCACGAAGTCCGTGAACAGCGACAGGCCAACCTGAGTGCGTACGTCGGCGACCTGGAGCTCGCCCATCACCTGCCGCAACTGCTCCACGGCCCGGACGCCTCCGGTCGCACCGTAGCCGACGAATCCCGCGGCCTTGTCGTTCCACTCCCGGTACAGGAAGTCGATCGCGTTCTTCAGCGCACCGGATGGCCCGTGATTGTACTCCGGGGTCACGAACACGTACCCGTCAAAGAGGTGATCTTCCGGGCCCATGCCTGAGTGTGCGGCTTGTCGTATGGGCCCTGCGCGGGCGGTGCCGGCTCGTCGAGAAGCGGCAGTTGGAAGTCGGCCACGTCCGCCAGCTCGAAGTCGGCGTCACCGCGCCGCACGGCGGTCTCCTGCACCCACTGGGCCACCGCCATCCCGCGACGGCCGGGCCGGGTACTCCCCAGGATGATGCCTATGTCAGTCATGCGTGCCATCACTTTCATGCGGAATTGGGCCGCCTCAAATAGGGCGCGCAAGAGCGCCGACGCCGCTGGCGCGGTCCGAGCCGCCGGCTGACAGAGCGGTGGCGCGGCTGGTCAGGCGCTGTGCTCGTACTCCACGGAGAACAGCCCCGGCAGGCTGGGGAATCCGGCAAGCGCGCCTGCCAGCTTCCTGAATTCCGGACTGGCCGTGGCAGCCCTGAACGCCTCGGGCGAGGCCCACTGCGCAACATTGACAAAGGTGTACTCGGCGTCCCGGTCGATAGCCCGGTGCAGCCTCGTCGAGACGTAGCCTGGACAGGTGGCGAGGTAGGCGGCCGCCGACCGCCATGCCGCCACGAACTCGTCCTCACGCTCGGCCGGCACCTGGAACAGATTGATCAACGTGGTGGTATGCATGGATGATCCCTCCCTGACGCGCTGCCCCGGCTCTACGGAGATCACTCCCCAGACGGCGCAGCAGCCGGACTCCAGGCTGGCAGGCCGCCCGGCACCGCAGGTAGGTGAGACCCCCCAACATAGCCCCAAGAAAACGTGACCGCGCCTGACGCTCCCAAGGAGCGGTGACGCACCCCCAGGACCAGGCCGTCCTGTGGTCCCGGTACGACCAGGGCCATCCGCGCACCGTGCAGGGTTGCCACACGATGGCCCCGCGCCGCGGGTGCAAGGCCGAAGCCGGCATCAGTGCAGGCTGCCCGGACCGACGCCTACGGCCACGTCTGGGGCTATGGTCAAGACCTGTGGATCGCCGGCGTCTGATGCGGGGGCCACTCATCAGGAATCGACCAGGGGATCGGGGCGGCCGCGCGTGACCAGTGGAAGCGATCCACGGCCTGGATGGATCACAAGGCTTGTGGAAGAGTTGAGCGAGTTCTTGCAAGAGCCGGTCGTGCTCGTGGAGTCACCCGACGAGTGCCTGGTCGATGACGATGCTTTTTCCTGCCTGATCCGTAGTTCACCCCCGCAGGGGCAAGCTTTCCAGCTGTGCTGGGAGGGAATTCTCGGGATGGAGCCCGTCGACGGGAAGCCGCACACCAGTGTCTCGCTGTTTCTGTACAGCAGGAGCCGCCGACTCTCGCTGCCTGGCCATTCCGAGGGAAGTGTCTTGGAAATCGTCTATGAAGGCTCGCTGGAGCATGGGGGGCGATGGGCAGACCCCGGTTGGCATCAGGATGAGTTCGGCGAGTACCTCACATACGGGTCATACGGCGACCGCTGAGCGGACCGGGATGAATCAAGCTGCGTGGATCCCCTGTCGCATTCGAAGCGGGCGCCGGCGCGGACGAGAGCGACAAGCTGGGTGGGGTGCGGCGATTGGGCACCGATGGCAGGACGCTCATGTCACCTACGCTGGCAGGTCTTCCCACGGCACAGGCAGCGTCAGACGATCCGTCGAGACTGGGCGGGCGCTGAACGTCGACCTGCTGACTGTGGTCGGGCACACGATGTGCGCGCCGAGTGGTTCACAACTGCCGACATGGGTGGCGGCAGGGTGGGGCCACGGCCGGATGCAGTGTGGCCACGGCCCGCCATTGACGGCCGTCCGCCAAGAGGGCGCACCGTGCGGGCGGGTAGCGGCCAGGTCTGGCCGCTGAGTGCTGTCCACTGCTGCCCTTGTCGCCGGCGCTGCTCAGCCCGGTGCGGAGTTTCGACTCGGGTGGTCATTGCCCGGTGTTCGTGCGGGTGCCTTTGACGTGCTCCCTGGTCTAAAGTCCAGGGATTCCGGCCTGGGTCGTCTGACCCTTCCGGGGGCTTCCTGCTTCACCGCGCTGTGCGGGCACGTGTGCCCGTCCTACCGGCACTCCACAGGCGTTTGGCGTCTCCGCCCGTCCGGCGGCGACGATACGGCGTCCTTCGAACAGGACGTTGCGGGCCGCGTTGTGGTCGCGGTCGTGCACGGCACCGCACTCGCCGCACGTCCACTCACGGACGTGCAGGGGCTTGGGGCCGTCGCGGAATCCGCAGGCCGAGCAGAGCTGCGAGGACGGGAAGGCCCGGTCCACCTTGGCGAAGGTACGCCCGTGCCTGGCCGCCTTGTACTC
>NZ_JBFAIQ010000065.1:0-17684 GCF_040654755.1 Streptomyces sp. NPDC050625 | reverse complement strand
TGGAGCGCCGGTAAGACGGGCACCCGTGCCCGCACAGCGCGGTGAAGCAGGAAGCCCCCGGAAGGGTCACACGACCCAGGCCGGAATCCCTGGACTTTAGGCCAGGGAGCACGTCAATCGTGGGAGTACGCGCGTACCTCTGACGCCGTGGTCCTGCGGGCCGTGGCCGACTGGTAGCGGAGCGGGGCGCGCAGTGGCACCGTCTCATCATCGGCGGGCCAGTCCTAGGAGTGGCCCGCCGCCGCTTTTGGGGTGCCGTAGTTGAGCGGCACCATGGTCATGGTTTCCTGGCTCAGAACCCATGCGTGAAGCTGGGCGTCGCCGGATTCGGCGGCGGCCCGGGCCGCGGTGGCGAACCAGGCGCGCTCTGCGTCTGTGCGCGTGGGGGAACGGCCCGGATGGCCGCAGTCCGAGGACTGCGGCCATCCGGGATTCACCGGCGGATCTGGATCGTGATGGCGGGAGCCGCAACTGCAAGCAGAGCCGGTCCGACCGGCGCGGAGACTGTCAGGGCGATCACCATGCCTCCTGTCGGCGACGCGCGAAAAGTGGACCGTCCGCGGCGCCTGAGTTCTAACGCTTGTCGCAACATTCCTTGATCATTAGAGGTGTGTTGATGGCACGGCGGGGACGGAAGCGCAGGCTCGAACTCGAGGCCGAGTACTGGCGGCTGCTCGCGGCCGGGATGGGCTCGGTCGAGGTATGCAGGCAGCTCGGGATCGGAAGGAAGACCGGATACCGGTGGCGGTCCGAGAACGGCGGACTGCCACCGGAGTATCGGCCGGAGCCTTCCAGGTCAGGCAGGTACCTGCCCCTGATCGAGCGGCGACGGATCGCCTCGTTGCGCGAACGCGGCCTGACGATCCGGGAGATAGCCCGGCGCTTGGGCCGGGCGCCCTCGACGGTCAGTCGGGAGCTGCGGCGCAACAGCCGGCCGCACGACTACGGCCGATACGACGCGGACCTGGCCCACTATCGTTGCCGTGAGCGCTCCGGACGGCCACGCAGCGCGAAGCTGGCCACGGACCTCGAACTGCGTACCGAGGTGCAGGCCAAACTGAATCTGGAGTGGAGCCCCGAACAGATCGCCGCACACCTGCGCAGACACTGGCCGGACAGACCCGAGAGGCACCTGTGCCACGAGAGTATCTACCGCGCCCTCTACCAAGGCGCAAAGGACGGCCTGAGCAGGACCTTGCCCGGGAAACTGCGCACCGGTCGCCCGCTGCGCAAACAACGCCGCCGTGCCAACCAGCGCATGCCCCGCTTCGTCGCACCTGCCCTATTGATCGACCAGCGGCCGGCCGAGGTCGAGCTTCGCCAGCGCCTGGGAGACTGGGAAGGCGACCTGGTCGTCGGCGTCCGCAGTCAGTCCGCAGTCGCCACCCTCGTCGACCGGTGCACCCGCTACCTGCGACTCGTCGCGCTTCCCGAAGAACACTCAGTAGGCCACCTGCGCTGGCGTACGGACTTGAACACGCTGTCGGCCAAGCGCTGTTCTAGGTCGGCCAGGCTACCGCGTCGTCACCCATGACGGGAGTACGGTGTTGAAAGATCATACACCGGGCAGCCGCGCTACAGCGATTCGGCCAGGCCGCTGCGGTGGGCGAAGACGACGAGTTGGGCGCGGTCGCGTGCGCCTACCTTGACCATGGCGCGGTTGACGTGGGTCTTGACGGTGGCGGGGCTGAGCACGAGTTGTGCGGCGATCTCGTCGTTGGACAGCCCGGTCGCCACGAGCGTGGTGATCTGCCGTTCGCGCTCGGTGAGCGCCTCCAGACCGCGGCGGGCCGCCTCGTCCAGAGGCTGCGGCGTGGCGGGGCTGGCGAGGAAGCGGCTGATGAGGGTTCTCGTCGCGGCGGGGGACAGCAGTGCGTCGCCGCGGCTGACCGTGCGGACCGCTTGGAGCAGTTCCTCCGCATCTGCGCTCTTGCCCAGGAAGCCGCTGGCCCCGGCACGTAGTGCTTCGAAGACGTACTCGTCGATCTCGAACGTGGTCAACATCAGGACCTTCACCCCGGCGAGATCCTCGTCCCCGGTGATCAGGCGGGTCGCCGCGAGGCCGTCCAGGACCGGCATGCGGATGTCCATCAGCACCAGGTCCGCCTGCGCGGCTTTGGCCAGTCGCACCGCCTCGTGCCCGTCACTGGCCTCGCCGACGACCTCCAGGTCCGGCGCTGGCTCGATCAGGGCCTTGAAACCGGTGCGCACCAGGGGCTGGTCGTCGGCGATGACTACACGGATGGTCACGGCGCGGCCTCCGGGGCGAGGTCGAGGGGCTGGTAGGGCAGGTCCGCGGTCACCTGGAAGGCTCCGCCCCGGCGCGGGCCGGCGGTGAAGTGCCCGCCGAGCGCGAGGACGCGTTCGCGCATGCCGACGATGCCGTGCCCGCCGGCTGGAACTGGGCCTGAGGCGCGGGCACGCCCGTCGGCTGCTCGCTCACCTCCCGGGTCGTCGATGATAATGCGCAGCCCGTGTCGGTCGTAGTTCAGTGTCAGGCGTGCCTGCCGTCGGCTGGAGTGCTTGAAGACGTTGGTCAGTGACTCCTGGATCACGCGGTACGCGGTGAGATCGGTCGCGGGCGCCAGGGGTACCACCGTGCCGTCGACACGGAGGTCGACGCCCAGGCCGGAGGTGCGCAGCGTGGCAAGGAGCTCGTCGAGGCCGTCCAGTCCGGGCGCGGGGATCGTGGTGGGGGCGACTGGATCTCCGGGCTGTCGTAGCAGACTGACGGTGTCGCGCAGTTCCCCCAGTGCCTTGCGGCTGGCGGACTTCATGTGGGCGATCGCCTGGCTTGCCGCCGCCGTGTCGCTGACGAGCGCCTGCCCGGCGACGTTGGACTGCACGCTGATGAGCGCGAGATGGTGTCCCACGGCGTCGTGCAGGTCGCGGGCGATACGCAGCCGCTCCTCGGCGATCCGGCGCCGCGCGTCCAGCTCGCGCTCCCGTTCCGCGCGCTCGGCGCGCCGCTCGACCTCGGCGAGGTAGGCACGGCGGTTGCGGGAGGAGTCGCCGGCCGCGATCGCCAGGCCGCCGAGCGCCATGAACGCCAGGTTCTGCGGCCCGAGCAGTGCCGGCTCGTGCACGGCATGGACGAGGGCGAGCGCAGCCACCGCTCCACAGCCCAGGATCAGGCCGGGGCGGCGTTCGACCAGGTCGGCGACGGTGTACAAGGCGACCAACGGGGCCAGCAGGATCAGCACCCCATTGCTGCTGCCGCATTCGGCAAGGAACACCTCTGCGGCCCCCGCGCTGACCCCCAGGGCCACCAGCGGGTGCCGTCGTCTCCCGACCAGCACCCCGCAGCCGAGCGCGGCCGCGACGATCACCACGGCGCGATGGTCCCCGGCCACCGCAGAACGACCCGCGAACGCGGTCAGCAGGGTGGCGACGAAAACAGCCAGGGCGATCGCCGCGTCCGCCAGGTGCGCATGCCGGCGGGCGGCCTGACGCACGTGGGCGAGGGCGCTCATGCCTTCACGATAGGCGGCTGCCTGCGGATCGACGTCGGCCTTGCGCGGCAGCCCGACGTACCGCGGACGCGGTAGCCGGCCTCATGACCACCGCGTCCGCGGTAGCCGCTCTTACCGTGCCCGCCCGACGACGCGCGGCGCCCGGCTCGGGAGAGTGATGCCGGCGCCCGGTGCCGGGCGTCGAGAGCAAGTCATTGACGCTTTTGGGAAGGGAAGAACCCCGATGCACACGACCATTCCACCGATCCCGCGTCGGCGGACACGATGAACGGCGGCATCACCATCGACGGCCTGACCAAGCGGTACGGCACGGTGACCGCGGTCGACGACATGACCTTCGACGTCGAGCCCGGAGTGGTGACCGGGTTCCTCGGCCCGAACGGGGCCGGCAAGACCACCACACTGCGCATGCTCCTGGGCCTCGTGACGCCCACCGCAGGCCGGGCCCTGATCGACGGCCGCCACTACGCCGGGCTGACGGAGCCGAGGCGGGTGGTTGGTGCGGTGCTGGAGGCAACCGGGTTCCATCCCGGCCGACGCGGCCGCGATCACCTGCGGATCCTCGCCCAGGCCGGGGGCATCCCGGGCTCGCGGGTCGATGAGGTGCTGGACCGGGTCGCTCTGGCCGGTGCCGCGCACCGGCGGGTAGGCGGCTACTCGCTCGGGATGCGCCAGCGGCTGGGCCTGGCCGCGGCCCTGCTCGGTGACCCGAAGGTGCTCATCCTGGACGAGCCCGCCAACGGGCTGGACCCCGCGGGCATGGCCGACTTGCGGGACCTGCTGCGCACTCTGGCCGAGGAGGGCCGCACGGTACTGATGTCCAGCCATGTGCTGAGCGAGGTGGCGCAGACCGTGGACCGCGTGGTCATCGTGGCGGGCGGCACGCTGCGTTACGCGGGCCCGCTGGCCAAGCTGACCACAGCGAAGAGGGAAACGCTCGAAGCCGCGTTCCTCCGGCTGACGTCGAACCCGGACACCGACCCGACGACCGGCGCCATGACGGCGCCGGCCCACCGCTGAGCGCGAGGAACGAACGACATGCACACCCTGATCCGCACCGAGGTGCTCAAACTGCGCACCGTGCGCAGCCCATGGCTGCTCCTGGCCGCATCCCCCCTGCTTGTGATCGCCGGTGTCAGCGGTCTGGTGGTCTCCAGCGACAAGGTGCTCGATACGGCCATGCAGAGCGGCGCGCTCGCGCACGTGGGCCTGACCTCGATCCTCACGCTGGTGTTCGGGATTCTCGCGGTCGCCGGGGAGTACCGGCACAAGACGATCACCGACACATATCTGAGCACCCCCGCACGAGGCCCCGTCAACGGCGCGAAGCTCCTGGTCTACACCGGCTTCGGCGCAGTGTCCGGAGCGGTGAGCAGCCTCGTCGGCCTCGGCGTCGCCGCCGCCTGGTGGGCGGACAAAGGCGTGTCCTTCGCGTGGACCGACTCTCAGATGTGGGCCACGATCGGCGGCGGCGTCGCCTGGGACGCGGCGTTCGCCGCCATCGGCGTGGGAGTCGGCGCGCTCATCCGCAGCCTCGTCGGCGCGGTCGCCGTCGCGCTGGCGTGGGTGGCCCTCGTCGAAGGCATCGTCGGCCAGCTGATCGGCAACCTCGCGCGCTGGCTGCCGTTCAACGCCGGGCAGGCACTCGGCGCCGGGGTCAAGGCAATGACGACAGGGGACCTGCTGCCGCGCTGGGGCGGCGGCGCCGTCCTCGCCGTCTACACGCTCGTCTTCGCGGTGCTCGCCGTCACCACCTCCATGCGCCGCGACGTGTCCTGACCGGGCAGTGCACAGCCACTTGGCTCTGGGGATGCGAGTACCGGACGCCAACACGGCGATCCCGCCGCCGACCCGGACGACTCGCTGAACCGCTTCAGCGGCAGAGTACGGGTCGGCGGCGGGAAAGTGACTGCCGGGACGACATGGCCGGCATTCTTGCCGTTCATCGGGTCACCGAGGGCTCAGCGGCAGCCGAGCTGCGTGCGGACGAGGTGCCCCAGCATTCCGCGATCGAGGAGAAGCCGAAGATGACGAGGCACAGGCGTTCTTCGACTGCGAGGGAGGCTCCCTCGACGAGAGCACCCTCGTCGTCGGGACCGTCGAGAGCGACGAGGCGTTCGGCATGGGCCGGCACTGGCTCGTCGATACGGCCCGCATGCAGCTGATCGACCTGCTCACCTACCCCTTCGAGGTGTCAGGTCTGCCCAAGGCTCTCGGAGACGGCACCTGGAGACAGGGACGGTCAGCTGCGATTGCCGTGCCGGGCCAGCCGCTTGAGGAGGGCGACGGACTCCGCGAGCTGTTGCTGTTCGGCGGGGGACAGCTCTGCCCTAATGGCCTCGGCGAGCCAGTCGGCTCGGCGGCCGCGACGTGCCTGGAGTGCCCGCAGGCCCGGATCGGTCAGCGTGACGAGGACCTTGCGCCTGTCGTCCGGATGGGGCTTCTGGCGGGCGAGGCCTAGTTCCACGAGCTGGCCGACGACCCGCGCCGCCGACTGATGGCGGACCTGCTGCCGGGCCGCGAGCTCGCTGGTGGTCATGGGTCCTTCGCGGTCAAGGAAGCCCAGCACCGCGGCCTGCGCCTGCGGCATGGCATCGGTGGTCCGTGCGTGCCGCACAAGGTTTCCGACGACGGCTCGCAGGTCGCTCGCGATCTCCTGCTCGTTCACGGCATCACCGTACCTGCAGCATAGGAATACAGCAATGCTGTACAGTTTGGCTGTATAAAAAGAAGGGAGACCCGTCATGCAGATGACTTCACTGGGGCATTCCTGCATACGGCTGCAGCACGAGGGCTGCACCGTCGTCATCGACCCCGGCTGCTTCAGCGATCCGGACGCACTGGAGGGAGCCGACGCGGTGCTCGTCACGCATGAGCACGTAGACCACTTCGTCCCCGACCGACTGCGGGAGGCCAGCGGCGACATCGGCATTTGGACCAACCCGGCGGTCGCCCGCCACCTCGCCGACCTCGGCGGGCGCGTCCATACCGTCCGGCACGGCGACGTTTTCGACGTCGGCCCCCTGGAATTCCACGTGTACGGGGAAAAGCACGCCACCATCCACCGCGACTTCGCCGAGTTCGACAACGTCGGCTTCCTGGTCGACGGGGTTTTCCACCCGGGCGACGCGCTCACTGTCCCGCAGGAGGAAGTGCGTACGCTCCTCGCGCCGGCCGGTGCACCGTGGGTGAAGCTGGCCGAGGTCGTCGACTACGTCAGGGAGGTCGCACCCAGCGAGGTCTTCCTCGTTCACGACGCGGTGCTGAGCCCCCCGGCGCTGACCGTCCACACTCAGGTGCTGAGCAGCTTGGTCGGCGGACCGCACGGCCCGGCCGTCCGCACCTGGTCCGTAGGGGACGGAGTCGGCCTGTCCGGAGCCGGCGGCTCCTCGAGTCCGGCGGTTCCTCGGACCTGACGGCCGACCGGGCCGAGGCGGAGGAGACGCCTCGGCCCGGTCGGCAGCGGGGGAGAGGGTGCGTCCTGCGTGCGACGTGGCTTCGCCTTCGCCTCCCTGCTGGCGCTCGTCCCGTCCAAGGCGGACCGACTTCACCACCGTCCGAGGTCTTCGCCCTGTTGGCGACGAGTACGAGGTTCTCCCGGCCGCTGAGGATCTCATCGACGGCCGCGGACTGTCCTACATGAACCAGAAGTACGGCAGCCCCTGCGAGGCCTGGTCAGACTGGCAGGCCCACCACTCGTACTAAGTCGCGCGCCTGTTCGAGCGCGATCACTCACCCCCTCGACCCACGCACCGTCTGAGAGGCTCCGATGCTTCATGGCCGCGGGCCCGCCATGTACGGTCGGAACCGGGCGCCCATGGCGATGCGCCACCGCGGTGACGTCGAACGGCGTCCCGACCGGCCGCCCCGTGAACCCCGGAACGACCGTCGTCGCCCGGCCTTCCAGCTCGGTTCTGGCGGGCGGCGTCGTATTCGGCATGGCGAGCTGATCGTCCGTAGGGAAAACCCTGGAGGAACGAGCACGCCCTTGTCCCGGCCGCCTCGAGGCGTTTCACTGGGCGCATCCCCCACAGGAGAACACCCCAGCTCACCTGCAGAAGGGTTCGTTCTTTTGTCAGCCATACGCGCCACCGCCGTCACCGCGGCGGCCTGTGCGGCCGTGCTCGCCACGGCGATGCCGTCCCCGGCCATCAACTCCTACAACGCTGTGCCCGCCCCCGAACGCACCGAGGTCGGCGCGCTCGTGGCCACCTGGGACAACGACGGCGACCCCGCGACCCCGGACCGGGTCGACTGGGTCTGCTCCGGCACCATGATCGACGCGGACACCTTCCTGACCGCCGCGCACTGCACCACCGACTGGCCCGACAACGTGAAGTTCTACGTGTCGCTCGACCAGGACGTGCAGGCCGGCCTCGACGCCGCCGCCAAGAAGTACCCCGGCGACCCGGCAGCCCAGGCGAGAGCCGTCGCCGTCCAGGGCACCGCCCACAGCCACCCCGGCTTCCCCGGGCCCGCATCCGACCCCCACGACATCTCGGTCATCGAACTGCCCGCCGCGAAGGTGAAGGCCCGCTGGGCCTTCACCCCAGCCGCCCTGCCCACGGCGAACCAGTTCGGCGCACTCGGTCCACAGGGTCTGAACGCCACCGACTGGTTCGTCGCCGGATACGGCACCCAGGAAGCCGTCAACGGCCCCGGCGGGCAGACCCACCCCGGCGGCGGCGTCCGCATGAAGGCGCCCGTCACCTTCGACGCCCTCAACGACTCCTGGGTACGCCTGGCGATGACCGCTCCGCAGGGCAACGGCGGTGCCTGCTACGGCGACTCGGGCGGACCCAACTTCGCGGTGATCGGCGGCAAGAACGTCCTGGCCGCCACCACCATCACCGGTGACACGCCGTGCTACGCGACGAACGTGACGTACCGCCTCGACACCCCCGGCGCCCGCGCCTTCCTGTCGCCATTCGTGAAACTCCCATAGCCCGCGCCGACCCGTCGCCCGCCCGGTACACAAGGTGCTGGGCGGCGGGCAATTGGCGATGAGGTTCGAAGGAGTGGTCGTCTCCGGGCCCGGTGTGTCCCACCATCCCTGGGCGAACATCCGCGCCCATCAGGGCGGCGCCGCTGCATGAACCTGACGGCCGTCCTGGATCACACCGCCGGCAGAGGCCACCCGCGCCCGGGCTGCTGCGCGCACACGGCAGGGCAGCGGCCGGCCTGTGGGCGGTGTTCGCCGATGCCACAAGCGGTGATCCGTATCGCCTTCACCGCGTGCTTCCTCTGCCGCTTCCCGCCGCCGGGCAACCGGCTGGACGCGGCGATCGAGGCCGGGGAGCAAGGCAGGTGGCCTGAACCGGGTGCCGGATTTCCGTTGCTGTCAGTCCCTTGTGCGCGGGGCTCTTCGGCGGCATTCTCACTAACCGGCGCATGTCAGGAACACGCCATTCTGACACGTCTCACGGGCCCCCATCCCGCAGGGCCTTCCGCTTCCCAAGAGGAGGACAAGTGAGAACCAAGCGCACCCGACTGTTCGCCGTCGCCGCAGGTCTCGTCGCCGCCACCCTGGCGGGAGCACCCACCGCCGGTGCCGCGGGCACCCCGGTTCGCGGCGCGACACAGCTGGCCCGCGTTTCGGACAACATCGCCCGGGCCGGTGTCGACGGCACCGCCTGGTACGTGGACCAGGCGTCCGGACACGTCGTCGTCACCGTCGACAGCACGGTCACCAAGACCGGAGTCGCCCGTATCGAGAAGGCCGCCGGCGGCGACCCGGGCGCGGTGCAGATACGGCATGCCGACGGCGTCTTCCGGCCGCTGCTGAGCGCCGGCGACGCCATTTACGGCGGCCAGTACCGTTGTTCGCTCGGGTTCAACGTGGTCAGCGGCAGCACGTACTACTTCCTCACCGCGGGCCATTGCGGCAAGGTTGCCAAGACCTGGTACACCAACCAGGCCCACACCACCCTCATCGGCCCGACCATCGGCTACGACTTCCCCGGCAACGACTACGCCCTGGTCCGCTACGACAACACCGCCCTCAGCCACCCCGGTGGCTATACCGCGGCGAACGCCTACGTCGGCGAGAACGTCAAGCGCACCGGTTCCACCTCCGGCACCCACAGCGGCACGGTGACCGCGCTCGACGTCAGCGTCCGCTACCAGGGCGGCGGCACGGTCAGCGGCATGATCCAGACCACCGTCTGCGCCGAGCCCGGCGACTCCGGCGGCCCGCTCTACGACGGCACCAAGGCACTCGGCATCACCTCCGGCGGCAGCGGCGACTGCACCACCGGCGGCACAACGTTCTACCAGCCGGTTCCCGAGACGCTCAGCGCCTACCGCGTCAGTATCTACTAGACACCACCGCGCCGACATCCGCCGGAGACCGTGGGCATGACCGCCGAGCCGCCCTCTCGTGAAAGCTGAACGCGCGTGGGCGGCTCGACGGTTTCACCGATGTTCTTCAACGTCCTCGCAGCCTTCGCCGAGTTCGAGGTCGACCTCCTCAAGATGCGCACCCGCGAGCTCCTCAAGATGCGCACCCGCGAGGGCATGACCGTCGCGCGTTCATGGGCAAGCTCAAGGCCAGCCGGACCAAGCTCACGCCATGTCAGCAGGCCCAGCTGGTGCGCATGCACGGCGCCGGCGAGTACACCATCGCTGAGCTGATGGAGTGTTCTCCGTGGGCCGGACGACGGTGTATCGGGTTCTGGAGCGAGCTGGAGTCGGCAAGTGAGGTCCCGCCGGGAACCCGTCTTCTCATGCGCCGGGCGGCGTCCTGGCGGCCCGGCTCCAGGATGTGGAATGCCGGCGCGGTTTCAGGCGGCGAAGCCTCAGTCGACGCTGATCGCGGTGCCGGTGATGCAGCGGCCGTCCTCGCCCGCGAGGTGGGCGGCGGCGATGTCGTCGGTGGTGCCATAGCGGCCGACGGTGGTGAGGTTGCTGAAGGCAGGGGCTTGGGGGCCATCGGCGGGGTTGGCGTGGGTGTCGATCGGGCCGGGGTGGATGAGCGTGGCGGTGATGCCACGGGGGCCCAGGTCGCGGGCCAGACCCTTCGTAAGGCCGTTCAGCGCCGACTTGCTCATGGTGAACAAGGTCATTCCCGGGCCGGGCACACGTTCGGTGACGCAGGTGCCGATAGTGATGATGCGGCCGCCGTCGCCCATGTGCCGGGCTGCCGTCTGGGAGGCGAGGAACACGTGCCCGCACGTTGACCGTCGGCGTCCGATCCAGATCGTTCAGAGTGACCTGGTCCAGGTCGCCGCGGGTGAGGAAGGACTTGCCGCCTGGAGGTGACGCCGAGACCCTGGCTCCGTGGCTTCAGGATCATCCCGGAATCGAGGTCATGCCGCGACCGCTCCGGCGCCTATGCCGATGTGGCGGCCACCGCAGCGCACCAGGCCCTCGGTCGACCGATTCCTCTGGCAGAACCTCACCACCGCGGCCGAAAAGACCATCGCCGCCCACCGCTCCCGCCTACGCGGCCTGCCGCCGGCCGGCCCGCAACCCGAACCCGAACATGCGGGCACAGTCGAATCGTCATGACCCAAGACGCCAAGAACAGCCACTCACACCCCGTCACCTGGGTCTTTCGGCACTGCCCGAAGGTGGTCTCCCGGCGCCTCGACCCCTGCCATCGGCACTATGCATTCCGCGCAGGCGAGGCAAGGGAGGGAGCCCATGAGACGACTACTCGCGGTGGCGACGATCACCGCCCTCGCGCTGGGACTGGGGGTGACAGTCGCCGAACCGGCGTCTGCGGCCACGCCCACATGCAACGGAGTGGGGGACGCCTGGACCGGTGACGCGGGCCCCATCAAGATCCCGTCGTACAACTCCGGGAGCACACAGAACCTCGACTGCAACATGGTCGAGGGCGTTGTGAGCTCCGCGGTGGAGAACCTCCAGCCTGAGCTGAACCACTGTTTCACCGACAAGATCGGCGCCCAGCTCACGGTCGACGGGATCTTCGGCTCCAACACCTACAAGGCGCTCAAGAAGGCCCAGTACGCGGCCGGTACCACGGCGGACGGCGTCTACGGACCGCACACCCGGCACGCCTTCGCCATCACCCGCGGCTGGTGGTCCGGGACGACGTGCCTGTGGCTGGACGCATGAGGGCGCGCATCCTGGCCCTAGCCGCAGTCGTACTGACCATGATCCTGTGCGCCACGTGGGCGCAGGCTGCGCCCGGCACAGCGGCGGACGACACGCAGGGGACACGGCACACGCGACTCGATCCGGACGCGGTGCGCGAGTCCGTGGCGTACCTGAAGGAGACCTACCACAGATCCTGGACAAGAAGCTCAGGAAGGAGCGGCCCGGGGCGTATGCCGGAATGTGGCTGGACCAGGACCACGGCGGCGTTTTGAGGGTCCTCACCACCAGCGACTTTGCCGTCGCGCCCTACATCCGGGCCCTGGCGGACAGGTCCCATGTGCGCACGAGGACCGTCGCTCACTCCCGGGCCGAGCTCGACGGGATCGTGTCCCGCCTGGAGCGGACGGTCGGCGGCGGTCCGGACTCGCTCTTCATCCCCGCGGTGTCGATGATGGAGAACAAGGTCGTGCTGTGGCGGCGCGACTGGGTGGCCGACGCCAAGCGGTCAGGAACATGGAACAAGCTGTCCAACGTGACAGGGCGTCCCGCGGCGACCGCCGCGGCGCGGACCGCCGCCGTCGCGCACGAACTGGCCCACGGCCGTGCCGCGTTGGCGGCGCAGCCGCGCGGGCTGGTGGAGGAGCGCCGGCTCGACCAGCCCCAGCAGGCCTTCACCCCGTACGTGGACTGGGGCTACTGCCACCCGCTGTACTGCTCCACCAAGTACGGGCCCATGCGCGGCGGACTACGCCTGAACATCAAGCGTGACAACGGCACCTGGGGCGGCTGCACCTCCGGCTTCAACATCCGCTCCAAGGGCGGCACCACGTACAACAACTGGGCCTGGGTGCTGACCGCCGGTCACTGCGTGGTCGGGAAGACCAACAACACGTACATCAACCACAACGGCTACTCGATCCTGCAGCAGCACGCGCCGAACGCTGCCCTTGAGGTCAATTCGTATCCGTACGACTTCGTCATGCTGCCGTCCCTACGCTTCTGTGCCACGTGCTCTCTCCGCCGTTCTGGACTTCGATCCTATGGAGACCGCTGTCCGAGAACTTCGGGGCGCCTCAGGTGGTGGAGGCCTATCTGTTGCGAACCCTTCTGGGTTGATGACGACGAGGGCAAGCCCGAGCAGAGGCTCGGTGGTTCACCCAGCAGACGGTATCTCGGCGTGGAACCGCCGGGGAGGGAGAGCAGAGTGCCAGGCCGCAAACCGGGCCTGGCATGCGAGGACGACGTGTTCGGGGTCGTCGTGGACCGTCACGCTGAGCGTCCATACCGTCCTCGTCGATTGTCAGTGGCACACTGACCATTGCGTTGCGAAGTCGATCTCGGAGCAGTCAAGTATCCGCAGGCGGTTCTGGAATTGACACTACTCGTAGAAGTCGCAACGATCAGATGCTGTCGAAGCGCATGATGAGTGTGATCACGAGCAAGCGGTGCCGCGTTGCGGGCCGCGGAGGAGCGAGTTACCGCGGCGCCGTGTGTCTGCCTTGCCCGGGAGCCCGTGTCCGGCCCCAGGAGAACGTCACGCAGGACCTGGGCGAGTGGCGCCAGGTTAAGCGGAGGGAAAGGTGAGGTATGACCGAGTTTGATGCGATTGACGCCTTGCTCGCCTCGGTCACACCTCAGGCTGAGCTGCCGCCGCCTGACATACGGTGCGAACTGCGTGAGCGAGCCCGCTTGTCGAAGACTCGGGTAGCCCGTGTGCTCGGGGTGAGTCCGTCCACCCTCACCGCGTGGGAGGCGGGCCGAGACCCGGCCAGCGAGGTTCGTATGAGATATGCGTACTTCCTGGACGGGCTGGCCGCCAAGTTCGCCGAACCCGACTTCGATCCGCACCCCGAGTCCGACGTTGATGCCGACCCCGATCACGAGTGCGCGCCGGAAACCATCCGGGAGTCCGAAGAAGGCGGCGACGACGTAGAGTCGCTGAACATTCCCGAGGCCTGTGTGTTGTGTGGCCACCCGGCTGACCAGCGGGTCGCAGGGTTCGTCCAACACCTCGACCCTTCCGACTGCCTCTGGGCCGCCACCCCCGCACCGACCGAGACTCCGGTAGGACCGATGGGACGCTCGTCGGACCGTCCCAAGGCTCAGACACGGCGCGCTTTCGATTCCGCCGTCGAGCCCGGCGGTCTGATTGCTCAGGCCGTGCGGGCAGCGTTGGTCGAGCACGACGGCAACGTGGAATTGGCGACGGCAGTGTTGGTCAAGCGGGCGATCCCGGACGCGATGCGGCTGTTGGACGAGACGCGTAAGGGCGGCCGCTACGACGTCGTCGCGCACCCGTGGATGCCGGACATTCTCAGGAAACAGACCTCACGCGGAGCGGACCGGATCTGGGAGGCCCGCCCCAAGTGGACCCGCCACCAACTGCCGCCCGGCGAGCACGAGGTCTCGGCGCTCGACATCAATGGTGCGTACCTGTCCGCGCTCAAGACGCATCTGCCGATCGGCCAGCTGGAGCATTCCACCGGCTTCGAGCACGACCGGCGTCGCGCTGGCGTCCACCTGATTACGCCGCCCCACTGGGACCACGAGGCTGTACTGCCCAATCCGATCGGGCAGCGTGACGAGCCCGGCTCCTTGTGGGTCACCGAATCTACCCTGCGCCTGCTGCAACGCCTGTCCGGCCCGAAGTACATGCTCTGCGAGCCGCCGGAGATTCACGAGTCGTACACCTCGGGGGCCACCGAGGGCCTGCTGGAGAAGTTCCGCGTCGCGCTCAAGGATGCCCGGGATACCGCCATCGCAGAGCAGGACGAGGTGACACTGGCGTACGTGAAGGCGATGTACTCCAAGTTCGTCTCCACGATGGGGGAGTCGAACTACAACCGGGAACTGTACCGCCCCGACTGGATGCACCTCATCCGTTCCCAGGCCTTCACCAACCTCTGGATGAAGGCCCTGAAGGCGCACGAGGCAGGCCTCACCGTCGTACGAGCTATGGGTACCGACGAGCTGCATGTCATCGGAGAATGGCGCCGTGTCTTCAACGAGGGGCGCGGCGTTACCGAGGTCAAGGTCAAGGACATCTACACTGCTGGAGCTATTGCAGACAACGATCTCGATCCGATGGGCGCGGAGGGGTAAATGCCGCAGAAAAACCGGGAGTTCGGCAAGTTCGGAGCCCAAGGGATCAAGGGTCATGAAGCCGTGGCCTGGCAGCTCGACCAGTTGGCCGGCTTCGTCGCCACGCCCGTCTCGCTGCGCCGCGGACGGATGGCCCGCCTGCACTACCTCACCCGTACCGACCGCGCCCGCCAGGCCGCGCGCGAGGCAGGCCTCAACGTCACCGACCGCACGTTGAAAGCCTGGCTGGACGGCCGACGTTCACCGTCCCAAAAAAACCTGCAGCTCATCGAAGTGGCCTACGAGGCGCTGCGCCGCCGCAATGTGGCACGTCACCTCCTGCAGCGCCTCAACCGCCAGGGCCACGGCACCCGTGTGGAGTTCCACCCGCTCAACCAGTCCCTGGTTCCCAGAACTCACCAGCGCGTTGTCGGCTATCGCACCCTCAACGTCCGCCACTGGGACGCCGTTGTCCAGGCCTGGGCCGAAGACGACGCCGCCGCGCTGGACACGGCATGGTTCGACCACATTGCAGTCGACCTCGGCTCCGACTACGGCGCCTATGAGTACGTGACCAAGATCGGCTTCGCCGCCTGACCCGCGAGCGTCGTTCTGGACCGCACGACCTTCTTCACCGTCTTCGGACCGTCCGCGTCTGAACTCGGCCGAGTGGCTACTACTCAGCGAGGAGTCGGAACCCGCCGCCCGCCTGACCAGGCCAGCGACCGCGTGGAAGTCCGTGCCTTCGTCGAGACCCAACCGATGGCGCCTACGCCGCCATGCTCGCTGGGGCTACCTCACGCTGGTGAAGACCCGGCAGGGACACGAGCAAGAGCGCGCCCTATTGACCTAAGCATCGGTGCCCGAGGTCACAACGGCGAAGCTTCGAAGGCGAGTTCCTTCATACCGTTGTACAACGCGATGTGAACCGTAGGCGGCCTGCGCCGTTCTATGTGTTCAGCGACTCCGGTTTCTGTTTAGGAAAATAACATGATCAGGCTCGCTTGCTAAGGAAATAACGTGACCTTGCCGACCGCCCCCCTCGGCCAAGATGATTTACTAATGCGCGCGGTCTGCTCCGCAGACACGACGCGCCGCCGCTACGCGGCGGATAGCTGTGCCGCGCTCCGCGCGGTCCTGCCGGCATCTCCGCCGCCGGTGGTGAACAACTCCGTTGTTCACTGGAACGCTCCGCGTTCTTATGACGTGTATCGGGAGGTAAACGTGAACAGACACCGATACGGGGCACAGTCAATTCGACACTTGGCTGGGGCCGTGGAGCGCGTGGCCCCCAGGGACGCGGAGCCTTGGGACGCACGTGAGCCTGTGCCCGGGCCGCTCGGGATTCCTGTCAAGGTGTCGCATGTGCGCGCCCGTCAGTTGTGGATGGTCGTTGGCATGTGGGACCGGGCTCTGGATCGCGGCCCGTTTCCGGCTCGGGCGTACCGTGAGGCGGCTGAGCTGTTCACTGAGCCGGCGTTGCACAGATTCTGGGAACTCGCCCAGGCCGGGGAGCTGCGCATGCTGGCACCGGAGCGAGGACGTGATCCGCAGCTGCCGCTCGCGACGCTGCGGATCGTCCGGGACTGTGTGAAGATCCTTTCTGCTTTGGTTTCGTCCAACGGTGAACCGGCTAGGTTGCCGTCTGTGCCACAGCCCGAACTGAAGGCGCCTGTACGGTCGGAGTCTTTGGCGACTGTGTACAGCCGACTGACGGACCTCGCCGCGCAGGGGCCCTTGGAACGGGACGGCACGGCCCTCTCGTACGAGGATCGGACACGGTTGTTGGCGATGGTTTCGATCGTGCTCGACGCCGCGCCGCGCTCCGGCGAGCTTGCGGCTTTGCGGCTGACGGATCTGGCCTCCGGTGAGCAGGCGGTAGGGATTCGCCGCAGGCAGCAAAAGGCCCCGTCGAACCGGGCGGAGGAGATCGCCGAACTGGCTCAGGTTCATCCCGCGTCAGTGCGAGCCGTCTTGTGGGGACAGCATCAGCAGGTGTCTTCGGCGACATACCAACGCATCGTCGCCGCGCAGGAGCAGCTGACTCCGGTACCGGAAGTCGAGTGGTACGCCCTGAGGGAGGGGGCACGTCTGGCCGTTCGGCGTTGGCTCAAGGTTCGTGACCAGTTGCTCGAGGCCAGCCCGTTGCAGGGTGGCCGATCCGGGTTGTGGGTGACGCTGGTGCCCACCAAGGCTGGGCCCCCAGGAATCACCCTGCGTGCTCAAGGTCTGACCCAGGCCTACGCGCGGGGAATGACGGCCTTGAACTGGGTGATGGCCGGGCAATACGGGTGGGAGCCCATGCCGGCCCGTATGGAGCAGGTGCGGCGTGCAATCAGTGTCGAGCCTGTCGAACCGTCTGCTGCGAGGTGTTGGGGCTTTTCTTGACTTTCGCGCCTGCCTGAGGCAGGGGATTCCTGTGTCCCTGGACGATCGTCCATATAGCGTGCTCCCCCTGTAGGGTGCCGCAGGAGGAGGCACAGCTGGAGGCGAACCAGCGGTCGGCTGCGCTCGTGGCTGTACCGCTGGGCCTCGTATTCCAGCAGGCTCCGGATCCGCGACCACCCGGCATCGGAGATGGGGCGTGTGAGCCGGGTGTTTTCAGCGGGTTCCGAACCGGCAGTTCCTCGATGAGGATCGGATACGGCCCTCTTTTCGCCGGGCCTCGGCCGGGTCGGAGTGTTTCGCCTTGCGTGACAGCCCCCGCTGAGCGCTCGCCAGCCGCACATGGTCTTTCTGCTCGTGACCTGGGTTGGCGATCTGTAGCTCGGACTTGCCTGGTGGCCAACGCGCGAGCGTCGGCCACCAGGTTACCGGCGCTCGGCTGATCAAGGATGTGCTTGGCTGGCGCATTGCTTTTGCATCCAGACCCGCTTACTCGCGCCCGAGCCGTACGCCGCTCGCGCGGTCGGCATCGACGGGGGCGTCACCGTCTCCTGTCCATCCCCTACGGCAGTCAGCAGGCCCAGGGCCAGATCGCGTCCCATGGAGTGGTGTAGCCGGGCTGCGGTCCGGAACGCGCGGGTGTCTGCCCGGGGCGTGCATCCGCTGGCGGTGCATGCTCCC
>NZ_JBFAIQ010000064.1:0-18825 GCF_040654755.1 Streptomyces sp. NPDC050625 | reverse complement strand
CGCGGCGATCTCACCCCGGGAATGGCCCACCACAGCGGACGGGCGCACCCCAAAGGACTCCCACACCGCCGCCAACGACACCATCACCGCGAACAACACCGGCTGACCGACATCGACCCGGTCGAGCGACGGCGCACCCTCCTCACCCCGCACCACCGCCAGCAACGACCAGTCGGTGTGCGGCTCCAACGCCGCCGCACACTCCGCCATCCGCCCCGCAAAAACCGGCGAAGCATCCAGCAGCCCACGGGCCATACCCACCCACTGCGAACCCTCACCCGAGAACACAAACACCGGACTCTTGGCAGCCTCCGCGGCGCCACGGGTCACACCCGGCCCCGCCGTATCGGCAGCGATAGCCTCCAAGCCGGCGAGCAACGCCTCCCGGTCCCGGCCCAGCACCACCGCACGGTGCTCAAACGACGCCCGCCCCGCAGCCAACGAGAAGGCGACGTCCACCGGACGCAGGCCAGGCGTGGCACCGGCCAGCCGCCGCGCCTGCTCCACCAGCCCCGACGCCGACTTCGCCGAGACCACCCACGGCACCAGCACGTCCCCGGCCGGCTCCGGCCTGGACGGCTCCTCGACCGGCCCCTGCTCCAGCACCACATGCGCGTTCGTGCCACTGATACCGAACGACGACACCGCCGCACGCCGCGGCCGGCCCACCGCCGGCCACGCCCGCTCCTCCGTCAGCAGACCGACCGCACCCGCCGACCAGTCCACATGCCGCGACGGCTCCCCCACGTGCAGGGTGCGCGGCATGACCCCGTACCGCATCGCCAGCACCATCTTGATCACACCGGCCACACCCGCCGCCGCCTGCGCGTGCCCGATGTTCGACTTGATCGAGCCGAGCCACAGCGGCCGGTCCTCCGGCCGGTCCTGCCCGTATGTGGCGAGCAGCGCCTGCGCCTCGATCGGGTCGCCCAGCTTGGTGCCCGTCCCGTGAGCCTCGACCAGGTCCACCTCGGACGGGGAAAGCCGGGCACTGGCCAGCGCCTGCCGGATGACACGCTGCTGCGACGGGCCATTGGGCGCCGTCAGACCATTCGACGCACCGTCCTGGTTGACGGCCGAGCCGCGCACGACCGCCAGCACCTGGTGGCCATTGCGCCGGGCGTCCGACAGCCGCTCCACCACCAGCAAACCCACACCCTCGGCCCACCCCGTCCCGTCAGCCGCGTCGGAGAACGACTTGCACCGGCCGTCCGCCGCAAGACCCCGCTGACGCGAGAACTCCACGAACATGCCCGGTGTGGACATCACCGTGACGCCACCGGCCAGCGCCAGATCACACTCGCCGTTCCGCAGCGCCTGCGCGGCGAGGTGCAGCGCGACCAGGGACGACGAACACGCCGTGTCCACCGTCACCGCCGGACCCTCAAGACCCAGGGTGTAGGAGATGCGCCCGGAGACCAGGCTTCCCCCGCTGGTGGACGCGGAGGCGGTGCTGAGGCCGTAGTCGTGGTACATGACGCCCGCGAACACGCCGGTGCGGCTGCCCCGCAGGGTCGTCGGGTCGACCCCGGCACGCTCGACGGCCTCCCAGGAGACTTCGAGCAGCAGCCGCTGCTGCGGGTCCATGCGTTGCGCCTCGCGCGGCGAGATGCCGAAGAAGTCGGGGTCGAAGTCGGCCGCGTCGTAAAGGAAGCCGCCTTGCCGTGTGTAGGTCTTCCCGGGCAGGCCGGGCTCGGGGTCGTACAGCCTGTCGATGTCCCAGCCGCGGTCGGATGGGAGGCCCGAGACGGCGTCGACGCCGTCCGTGACGAGCCGCCACATGTCCTCGGGAGAGGCGATGCCGCCGGGGTAGCGGCAGGCCATGCCGACGATCGCGATCGGCTCGTCGGGCTTCGCCGAGACCACGGAGCCCGAAGCCCCTGACGCGTTCGGCCCCGTGCCGGTCTGCGCGGCGCCGACGATCTCGGTCACGACGTAGGCGGCGACGGTCTGGGCGTTCGGGTAGTCGAAGACGAGGGTGGCGGGCAGCCGCAGCCCGGTGATCTCGTTCAGCTCGTTGCGCAGCTCGACAGCGGTGAGGGAGTCGAAGCCCAGCTCCTGGAAGGCTCGGCCCGCCGGCACCGCCTCCGCCGACGCGTGCCCCAGCACCGTCGCGGCCTTCTCCCGGACGGCCCGGAGGACGATCCGCTCGCGCTCGGCGGGTTCGGCCGCCACGACGCGCCGCGCCAGCGCCGAGACCGCCTCCGCGCCACCGGACGCGGTGCCCCGGGCGGCGCGCCGTACGATCGGTCCCGCCAGACCCCGCAGCAGTGCCGGTACGCGTGCCCCGCGGGTCCGGAGAACGCCGGTGTCCACACGCAGCGGCACCGCGACCGGCTCGTCACCGCGGACGGCGGCGTCGAACGCGGCCAGCGCCTCATCGACGGACAGGGCGGGCAGCCCCTGCCGCTGGATGCGCTCGAAACTGGCGGGGCTCAGCTCGGCGGTCAGGCCGGTGCGCGTGTCCCACAGGCCGAACGGCAGGGAGGACGCGGGCAGGCCGTGGGCCCGCCGGTGCTGTGCCAGCGCGTCCAGGAAGACGTTCGCCGCCGCGTAGGTGCCCTGTCCGGCCGGCAGCACCAGACCGCCGGCGGACGAGAACAGGACGAACGCCGACAGCGGCAGGTCGGCGGTGAGTTCGTGCAGATGCCAGGCGGAGTCGGACTTGGGCGCGAGCACCGCGTCGAGCTTCTCCGGGGTCAGCGAGTCCACCATGCCGACGTCGCTGACACCGGCCGCGTGCACCACGCCGGTGAGGGGAGCCTCCCCGGGGATGTCCGCGATCACCTCCGCCAGCGCCGCCCGGTCCGCCACGTCGCACGCCGCGACGCGCACCTGGGCACCGGCCTCCGTCAGTTCGTGCACCAGCTCGGCCACGCCCGGCGCCGCGTCGCCGCGGCGCGAGACGAGCAGCAGGTGCCGCACGCCGTGCGCGGTCACCAGGTGGCGGGTCACGAGGGCGCCGAGGCCGCCGGTGCCGCCCGTGACCAGTACGGTGCCCGACCCGAACACCGGCTCCTCACGGGTGCCGCCGGGCAGGGGGCTCAGGCGCGGCAGCAACACCCGCCCGGCGCGTACCGCCAGCTCCGGCTCGTCCCCGAGCAGGGCGGTGGCCAGCCGCGACCGCGACTGTTCGTCGTCGTCGGTGTCCACCAGGACGATCCGCCCCGGCTGCTCCGCCTGCGCGGCCCGGACCAGGCCCCACACCGGTGCCGTCCGCAGGTCCACCGTCTCGTCCGGGTCCACGGCCACGGCGCCGCGGGTCACGACCGCGAGCCGTGAGGAGGCGAACCGCGTGTCCGCGAGGAATGCCTGGACGGCCGCCAGTGCGTCGGCCGTGGCGGTCCGCACCTGTGCGGGCACGTCACCGTCACCGGCTTCCGTGCAGCGGACCGTCACATACGGTGGCGGCGTTCCGTCCGCGGCCAGCGCGTCCAGGTGCGCGGCGAGCGAGGCCGCCTCGACCGCGGGTGCCAAATCCGCCGTCGGCAGAGCCGGTTCCGGCGTGGGGTTCCAGCGCACCGCCCACAGGGTCTGGTCCGCCGGCGTGGCCGCCTTGGCCAGTTGCTCGGGCGAGACGGGGCGTCCGGCCAGCGAGTCCACGGAGAGCAGGAGCGCCCCGGCGGTGTCGGTCACCGTCACCGAGGCGGTGCTGCCGGAGGCGCGGCTGATCCGGACGCGCAGCGCTGCGGCGCCGGTGGCGTGCAGGCCGACGCCGGTCCAGGCGAACGGCAGGACGGGCGGTTGGTCCCCGGTCGGGTCGTCCGCGATCAGCCGGGCGTGCAGGGCGGCGTCGAGCAGGGCCGGGTGGATGGTGAAGCCGTCGACGTCCTGCTGGGCCTCCTCGGGGAGGGCGACCTCGGCGAAGACGTCGTCACCGCGCCGCCACGCGGCCCGCAGCCCGCGGAACACCGGCCCGTACGCGTATCCGCGCCCCGCCAGCACCTCGTAGGCGTCGCCGATGTCGAGGGCGTCGGCGTCGTCTGCCGGCCAAGGGGTGTCGTCGTTTCGGGGCGCCGGTGCGGCGGGGCTCAGCAGGCCCTCGGCGTGCAGTGTCCACGGCGCCTCGGGGTCGGCGTGGTCGGCGCGGGAGTGGATCCCCACCGGCCGGGTGCCGTCGCCTCTGTCGCCGGCGGGGCCGACGGTCACCTGGATCTGGACACCGCCCCGTTCCGGCAGTACCAGGGGCGCCCGGAGCGTCAGGTCGCGCAGGGCCGGGCAGCCCGCTTCCCATCCCGCGCGCAGGGCCAGTTCGACCAGGCCGGTGCCGGGGATCAGGGCGGTGCCCAGGACACGGTGGTCTCCCAGCCACGCGTGGGTGGCCAGGGACACCCGACCCACCAGGCTCAGCGTGCCATCGGTGCCCTGCACCGCCGCGCCGAGCACCGGGTGCGCCACCGCGGTCAGGCCGACCGACTCGACGTTGGCGGAGGCGCCGCCCGCCGCGCCCAGCCAGAAGCGGCGGCGGGTGAACGCGTAGGTCGGCAGGTCGACCCGGCGCGCGGCGGGCGCCGTGTCGGCGAACCAGGCGTGCCAGTCCACGGCCGCTCCCGCGACGTGCAGCCGGCCGAGCGCCCGGAGCAGTGCATCGGGTTCGTCACGTCCGTCGGTCAGCGTGGCCACCGCGGTTGCCGCCGGGTCGCCGTCCAGTACGGTCCGCGCCATGCCCGTCAGCACGTTGCCGGGGCCGATCTCCAGGAAGAGCGAGCTGCCGTCGGTGCGCGCGGCCCGCACGGCGTCGCCGAAGCGCACCGCCCCGCGCACCTGCCGCACCCAGTACTCGGGCCGGGTCAGCAGGCCGGGTTCGGCGGTGCGGCCCGTCACGGTGGACACCACCGGGACGGCGGGCTCCGCGTAGGTCAGGCCCTCGGCCACCTGGCGGTACGCGTCGAGCATCGGTTCCATCAGCGGCGAGTGGAACGCGTGGCTGACGCGCAGGCGCCGTGTCCGCACCTGACGCCCGGCCAGCTCTGCGGCGATCTCGTCGAGGTCGTCGACGGGTCCCGAAAGCACTACGGAGCCGGGGGCATTGACCGCCGCGACGGCCACCCGGTCCGCGCGCCCGTCCAGCAGTGGCGCGGCATCGGCCTCGTCGAGCGCCACGGCGAGCATCGCGCCGCCCGTCGGCAGCTCCTGCATCAGCCGCGCCCGCGCGGCCACCAGGGCGCAGGCGTCCTGGAGCGAGAACACGCCCGCCACGTGCGCCGCGAGCAGTTCGCCGACGGAGTGGCCCGCCACCATGTCGGCGGCGATCCCGTACGAGGCCACCAGCCGGTGGAGGGCGTATTCGAATGCGAACAGCGCGGGCTGGGTCATGCCGGTGGTGTCCAGCAGCGCCGCCCGCGGTGTGTCCGGCTCGGCGAACATCGCCTCCCGGACCGGGTGCGGCAGCAGCGGGTCCAGCAGCGCTGTCACCTCGTCCAGCGCCGCGTCGAAGGTGGGGAAGGTCTCCGCGAGCAGCCGTCCCATGCCGGGGTGCTGGCTGCCCTGGCCGGTGAAGAGCAGGGTGAGCGCCCCAGGCGTGCGGGCGGCGGTCACCACGTCCGCGCTGTCCGCGCCGGCGGCCAGCGCCTCGAGCGCCGCGGTGAGGGCCGCGCGGTCGGCGCCCAGGACCACGGCGCGCGACTCCAGCGCCGCCCGGCCCGTGGCCAGCGACCGGCCGATGTCGGCAACGGTGGCGTCGGGGTGGGCCGCACTCCAGGAGCGCAGTCGCTCGGCCTGCGCGCGGAGACCGGCCTCGCCGCGGCCCGACAGCAGCCATGGCACGGTCCCGGCGGTGGCCGGGACCGTCTCGGGCGCGGGCATCTCGGGCGCGGGCATCTCGGGCGCGGGCGCGTCCGGACCGGCCTCGATGATCGCGTGTGCGTTGGTGCCGCTGATGCCGAACGAGGACACCGCCGCGCGGCGCGGCCGGTCCGCGGCGGGCCACTCGCGGGCCTCGGTCAGCAGCTCGACCCGGCCGGAGGACCAGTCCACGTGAGGGGACGGCTCGTCGGCGTGGAGGGTCCTGGGCAGGATGCCGTGCCGCATGGCCTCGACCATCTTGATCACCCCGGCCACACCGGCGGCGGCCTGGGTGTGACCCAGGTTGGACTTGACGGAGCCGAGGTAGAGCGGCCGGTCCTGGTCCCGCCCCTGCCCGTACGTGGCGAGGAGGGCCTGGGCCTCGATGGGGTCGCCCAGCGTGGTGCCGGTGCCGTGCGCCTCGACGGCGTCCACGTCCGTCGCGGAGAGCCCGGCGCCGGCGAGGGCCTGGCGGATCACCCGGCGCTGCGACGGACCGTTCGGCGCCGTCAGCCCGTTGCTGGCGCCGTCCTGGTTGATCGCGGTGCCCCGGACCGTCGCCAGCACGTGGTGGCCCCGCCGCCGGGCGTCCGACAGCCGCTCCACCACCAGGATGCCCACGCCCTCGGCCCAGCCGGTGCCGTCCGCCGTGGCGCCGAACGACTTGCACCGGCCGTCGGGCGACAGGCCACGCTGACGGCTGAACTCCACGAAGGTGCGCGGCGTCGTCATCACCGTGGCACCGCCGGCCAGGGCCATGTCGCAGTCGCCGCCGCGCAGCGCCCGCACGGCCAGGTGCAGGGCGACAAGCGACGAGGAGCACGCCGTGTCGAGGGTGACGGCAGGGCCTTCGAGACCGAGGGTGTAGGCCACCCGGCCGGAGGCGATGCTGGCGGCGTTGCCGTTGGCGAGCAGGCCCTCGACGGACTTGGGCGCTTCCTGGAGCCAGCTTCCGTAGTCGTGGTACATCACGCCGGTGAACACGCCGGTCCTGCTGCCCCGCAGTGAGGTCGGGGCGATCCCGGCCCGTTCCAGCGCCTCCCAGGAGATCTCCAGCAGCAGCCGCTGCTGCGGGTCCATGGCGAGGGCCTCGCGGGGCGAGATGCCGAAGAACTCGGCGTCGAACTCGTCGGCCTCGTGCAGGAATCCGCCCTCGCGGCAGTACGTCGTGCCGGTGGCCTCCGGGTCGGGGTCGTAGAGCCGGTCGGTGTCCCAGCCCCGGTTCTCGGGAAACCCGGAGACCGCGTCGACTCCGTCGGCGACGAGGCGCCACAGGTCCTCGGCCGACCGGACGCCGCCGGGGTAGCGGCACGCCATGCCGACGATGGCGATCGGCTCGGTGGCCGACTCGGTGAACCGCCGGTTCTCCTTCTTGAGCCGCTCGTTCTCCCTGAGCGACGCGCGCAGCGCCTGTGCGACCTGCTCGTCGGACGCAGCCATGTCCTACTCCCCGCTTCCCTCGATGTCGCCCAGTGCCAGCCGCACCAGATGGTCCACGTCCATGTCCTCGAATCGGTCTGCTTCGGCCTCGGCGGACCCGGTGTCCGCCGCCCCGTCGCCGGCGGGCGGCTCCTGGGTGAGCTTGCGGAGCGCCGGGAGGAGACCCGCGTTCCGCAGGGCGTCGAGCGGCAGTGCCGACAGGGCGGTGCGGAAGGCGGCCTCGTCGAACGGGGCCGTGCCGTCGGCCGGTTCACC
This sequence comes from Streptomyces sp. NPDC050625, assembly GCF_040654755.1. Lineage (NCBI taxonomy): Bacteria > Bacillati > Actinomycetota > Actinomycetes > Kitasatosporales > Streptomycetaceae > Streptomyces > Streptomyces sp. NPDC050625. The sequence goes on along the minus strand of NZ_JBFAIQ010000064.1, from coordinate 11,346 downwards.
GTCCTGCTCGCCTTCCGGGAAGAGCAGGACGAACAGTTCGTCGGCCAGCGCCGACGCGCTCGGGTGGTCGAAGACCACCGTCGCCGGGAGCACGAGACCGGATGCCCTGCCCAGCCGGTTGCGCAGCTCGACGCCCATCAGCGAGTCGAAGCCCAGGTCCTGGAAGCTGGTCTGCGACTCGATGCCGTCGACGGTCGGATGGCCCAGCACGGTGGCGGTCTGCGACCGGACGAGCTCTCGCAGCCTGCGCCGCCGTTCGGCCTCGGCCAGCGGGGCGAGCTGCTCCTTCCACAGCACCGTCGCGGCCCCGTTCGTGCGTTCGGCGCGTGGAGCGGCCGGGACGAGCGAGCGGAGGACCGCGGGGAACAGCTCCGGTTCGGTGGCCGCCCGGCGGCGGAGCGCGGCTCGGTTCATCCGTACGGGAACGAGTACCGGCTCGGGACCGCCGACGGCCGCGTCGAAGAGGGCCAGCCCGGTGGCCTCGGGCAGCGCCTCGATCCCGTCGCGGCCCATGCGGGCGCGGTCGGCGCCCGTGAGGCCCGCCGTCATGTCGCCCGCGGAGTCCCACAGGCCCCAGGCCAGCGAGGTCGCGGGCAGGCCCTGGGCGTGCCGCTGCTGGGCCAGCGCGTCGAGGCTGCGGTTGGCCGCCGCGTACGCCGCCTGGCCCGGGGCGCCGAGCACCCCGGCCGCCGAGGAGAACAGCACGAACGCCGACAGGTCCAGCTCCGCGGTCAGCTCGTGCAGGTGCCGGGCCGCGTCCGCCTTCGGCGCCAGCACGCCCGCCAGGCGCTCCGGCGTCAGATCCGTCACCAGGCCGTCGTCGAGTACACCGGCGGCGTGCACCACCGCCGACAGGTCGCGCCCGGCCAGCACGGCGGCGAGCGCGTCGCGGTCGGCCACGTCGCACGCCGCGAACTCCACTTGTGCACCGGCCGCGCCGAGTTCGGCGGCGAGGTCGGCCGCGCCCGGCGCGCTCGCGCCGCGGCGTGAGGCCAGCAGCAGCGACCGCACGCCCCACCTGGCGACGAGGTGCCGCGCCAGCATGCCGCCCAGCGCGCCCGTCGCCCCGGTCAGCAGCACCGTGCCGGTGCCGAACCGGTCCGGTGTGTCCCCGCCGTCCGCCTGGCTGTGGCCGCCGGGTTCGGCGGGCACCAGCCGTGGCACCCACGCCGCGCCGCCGCGCACCGCCACCTGCGGCTCGCCCGTCGCCAGAGCGGCCGACACCGCGGCGGTGATGCCGTCACCCGCACCCGCACCGGCACCGGTGTCGATGTCGATGTCGATGTCGATGTCGATGTCGACCAGCACGATCCGGCCCGGGTTCTCGTTCTGCGCCGCCCCGACGAGGCCCCACACGGCAGCCATCGCCGGATCCACGGCCGTACCGTCGTCCGTCCCGGCTGTCACCGCGCCGCGGGTCACCACCGCCAGGACTCCACCCGCCGGATCCGCCAGGTGCGTTCGTACCGCCTCCAGCGCCGAGGCGGTGGCCGCGTGCGTGTCCGGGCCCGCCGGGCAGACCGTCTTCGCCTCCGGTGCCGTCTCGGGCGTGCCGGTCCCGGCGACGATCCAGTCCAGCCGGAACAGCGATCCCGCCGTCCCGGCCGCGCCCAGCTGCTCCCGCGACATCGTCCGCAGCACCAGCGACTCCACCGACACCACGGGGGCGCCGGCCGGGTCGGTGGCCGTCAGCGCGTAGGTGTCCGCGCCCCGGCGGGTGAGCCGGACCCGCAGCTCGCGGGCGCCGTCACGGTGCACCGTCACCCCGGACCACGCGAAGGGCACGCGCACCGATCCGGCGGTGTCCTGGCTGCCGCTCTCGGCGGCCGCGATGGCGTGCAGGGCGGCGTCGAGCAGCGCGGGGTGGACGCCGAACCGGTCCACGGCCAGGTCCGGGTCGTCCGGCAGCGCGACCTCGGCGTGGACGGCGCCGTCGAGTTGCCACACCCGACGGAGAGCGGCGAAGGCCGGGCCGTAGCGCAGCCCCGCCTCTTCGAGGCGCACATACAGGTCGTCGGCGGGCACCGACGGCTCCGCGCCCCGCGGCGGCCACACCGACAGCGGCTCGGGTTCGGGCTCCGGTGCCTCCTCGGCCAGGGTTCCGGTGGCGTGGCGTGTCCACCGCGCCCCCGCGTCGCCCACCGGCCGGGAGTGGATGTCCACCCGGTGTCCGAGGGCGGGCTCCTCGGCCGGGACGACCCTGACCTGCACGTCGACGCCATCGCCGAGGGGCAGCGGAGCCTCGATCGTCAGACCGGCGAGCGTGGGGCGTCCCACGGCGGCGCCCGCGCGGAGCGCGAACTCCACCAGGGCCGTGCCGGGCAGGACGACAGAGCCCAGGACACCGTGGTCGGCCAGCCATGGATGCGTGGTGGGCGACAGCCGTCCCGTCAACAGCCAGCCGTCGGATCCTGCCAGTTCGACCACCGCGCCCAGCAGGGCGTGTTCCGTCGCGGCGAGGCCGGCCGCGGACACGTCCCCGGCCCGGCCCGCACTCCGGGACAGCCAGTACCGCTGCCGCTGGAAGGGGTACCGGGGCAGGTCGACCAGGCGCCCGCCCCAGGTGGCGAACAGCTCTCCCCAGGCCACGGTCACACCCGCGACGTGCAGATGGGCCAGGGCGGTGGAGAAGGCGGCCGGGTCGTCGTGGCCGGCGCGCAGCACCGGCACGAACACCTGCCCGTCGGGGTCGGCGTCCGGCGCGTCGAGGGTCTGCTGAACCAGCGCGGTGAGCACCGCGTCGGGACCCACCTCCACCCAGCGGGTGACCCTGTCGTCGTCGAGGCGGCGCACCATGTCGGTGAACCGGACGGCGTCGCGTACGTGCCGCACCCAGTAATCGGGGTCGGTGACCTCCTCCGGCAGCCCGGCCAGGGCGGGCCGGTGGAAGGTCAGCCCGTCCACGGCGGCGGCGAACTCCCCGAGCATGGGATCCATCAGCGGCGAGTGGAACGCGTGGCTCACCGCCAGCCGCTTCACCCGAGTCCCCTCGGCCCGCCAGCCGCGCTCCAGCTCGGCCACCGTGGTCTCGTCACCGGAGACCACCACCGACGCCGGCGCGTTCACGGCCGCGACGGTCACTCGGTCCGTCAGCCCCTCCAGCGCCTCCGAGACGACGTCCTCGGGCAGCTCCACGGCCAGCATCGCGCCGCCTTCCGGCAGAGCCTGCATCAGCCGGGCCCGCGCCGCCACCAGGGCGCACGCGTCGGGGAGCGAGAGGACCCCGGCTGCATGGGCGGCTGCGATCTGGCCCACGGAGTGCCCGCAGACCGCGTACGGCGTCACGCCCACCGACTCCAGCAGTCGGAACAGCGCCACCTCGACCGCGAACAGCGCCACCTGCGCCACCCCGGTGGGCTTCAGCGCCTGCTCGTCCCGCCCCTCGACGACCAGCTCCACCAGCGGTACGCCGGTCAGCTCGGCGATCTCGTCGAAGGCGGCCCTGAACACCGGGAACGTCCGGTAGAGACCGGCGCCCATGCCGCAGCGCTGGCTGCCCTGGCCGGTGAACAGCATGCCCACGCGGCCCGTCTCGGCGACGCCCCGCACGATCATCTCGTCCAAAACCACCGCGCGGTGGTCGAAGACCGAGCGGCGCGCGAGCGTGGCGCCCACGTCCACCGGTGACTGGTTGGCGGCCGCCTCCCGCACCGCGGCCACGGCCGTCTCCAGCGCCGCCGACGACTTGGCCGACACCGGCCAAGGCAGCACGGCCGGGACCGCCGGGAGGTCGTCGGCCGGCGCCGTGTCGGCGGGCTCCTCGGGCTGTTCGAGGATGATGTGCGCGTTGGTGCCGCTGATGCCGAAGGACGACACCGCCGCACGCCGCGGCCGATCCGCCCCCGGCCAGGCCCGTTCCTCCGTCAGCAGACTGACGGCCCCGGAGGACCAGTCCACGTGCCGCGACGGCTCCTCGATGTGCAGGGTGCGCGGCATGACCCCGTGCCGCATCGCCAGCACCATCTTGATGACGCCGGCGGCACCGGCGGCGGCCTGGGTGTGCCCGAGGTTCGACTTGATCGAGCCGAGCCACAGCGGCCGGTCCTCGGGCCGGTCCTGCCCGTATGTGGCGAGCAGCGCCTGCGCCTCGATCGGGTCGCCCAGCGTCGTACCCGTACCGTGCGCCTCGACCAGGTCGATGTCGGCGGCATCGAGCCGGGCGCTGGCGAGCGCCTGGCGGATGACGCGCTGCTGGGACGGGCCGTTGGGCGCCGTCAGACCGTTGCTCGCACCGTCCTGGTTCACCGCGCTGCCCCGCACGACCGCCAACACCTGGTGGCCGTTGCGCCGCGCGTCCGAGAGCCGCTCGACGACCAGCAGACCCACACCCTCGGACCAGCCCGTCCCGTCGGCGTCGTCGGAGAACGACTTGCACCGGCCGTCGGGGGCAAGGCCGCGCTGACGTGAGAACTCCACGAACGTCTGCGGGGTCGCCATCACCGTCACACCACCGGCCAGCGCCAGGTCGCACTCGCCGTTCCGCAGCGCCTGCGCGGCGAGGTGCAGGGCCACCAGCGAGGACGAGCACGCCGTGTCGACGGTCATCGCCGGACCCTCGAACCCGAAGGTGTACGAGACACGGCCCGAGGCCACACTGCCCGCGCTGCCCGTGGACAGCATCCCCTCGAAACCCTCGGGCGCTCCGTCCAGTCGCGTGGCGTAGTCGTAATACATCAGGCCCGCGAACACACCCGTCCGGCTCCCCCGCAGCTTCTCCGGGTCGAGGCCCGTACGCTCCAGCGCCTCCCAGGCCGTCTCCAGCAGCAGTCGCTGCTGCGGGTCCGTCGCCATCGCCTCACGGGGACTGATCCCGAAGAAGCCGGCGTCGAACTCCGCCGCCTCATGCAGGAATCCGCCGTGCCTGCTGTAGGACTTCCCGACGCTCTCCGGGTCCGGGTCGTACAGCCCCTCCACGTCCCAGCCACGGTCGGTCGGGAACTCCGAGATCGCGTCCCCGCCCTCGGCCACCAGCCGCCACAGATCCTCAGGCGAGGTCACACCACCCGGATACCGGCACGCCATCCCCACGATCGCCACCGGCTCGTCCAGGACGGCCGACGTCACCGGAACGGCCACGTCGCCGCTGGTCGCCACGGCCTTCACGCCGCCCAGAAGCTGATCGGCGAGGAAACCGGCCAGCGTCGCCGGGTTGGGGTAGTCGAAGACCAGCGTGGCGGGCATCCGCAGCCCGGTCACCGTGTTGAGCTTGTTGCGCAGCTCCACGGCGGTGAGCGAGTCGAACCCGAGCTGCTGGAAGTCCCGCAGCGGCTCGACGCCGTCGATGGACTCATGGCCGAGCGCGCCGGCGATCTGCGTACGGACCAGTTCGAGCAGGACATCGTGCGCCTCGTCCCGGCTCAGCCCGGCGAGCCGCTGCCGCAGGGTCCCGCTGGGACTGTCGGCCGCGCCGCCCGTGCCGCGCCGGGTGGTCGCCGGCCTGAGGAGGTCGCGCAGCACCGGAGGCACCGGCCGGACCGGGTCCAGCGCCGCCGCGTCGACCACCGCGTTGACCGTCGTCGGCCGCCCCGCGGCCAGGGCGCCGTCGAACAGCCGCAGCGCCTGGTCGGTCGGGATCGGCGTCAGGCCGGTACGCGCCAGCCGGTCGCGCTCGGCGTCCGTGAGGCTGTCGGCCATGCCGTTCTGCCACAGCCCCCAGGCCATGCTCACGGCGGTCAGCCCGTTCGCCCGCCGGTGCTGGGCGAGCCCGTCGAGGAAGGTGTTGGCGGCCGCGTAGTTGGCCTGTCCCGCGTTACCGACAGTGCCGGCGAGCGACGAGAACAGCACGAACGCGTCCAGGTCGCGGTCCGCGGTCAGTTCGTGCAGATGCCAGGCGGCGTCGACCTTCGGCCGCAGTACGGCGCCGAGTTCGGCCGGGCCGAGGTTGGCCAGGGTCGCGTCCGCGAGCACACCGGCGGCGTGGACCACGGCGGTGACGGGGTAGCGCTTCAGCACCGCGGCGAGGGCGTCGCGGTCGGCGGCGTCGCACGCCACGATGTCGGCCTGGGCGCCCAGTTCGGAGAGCTCCCGCGCCAGGACCGCGGCCCCGGAGGTCTGCGGGCCCTGCCTGCTGAGCAGCACCAGGTGCCGTACGCCGTGCTCGGTCACCAGGTGCCGGGCGAGGACACCGCCCAGTACGCCGGTGCCGCCGGTGACGAGGACCGTGCCCTCGGCGGTGAACGACACCGCCCCTTCCTGCGCCGCCGCCACGGTGGCGGTGACGCGGGGCACGTACAGCTGCCCGTCGCGGAGCGCGAGCTGCGGCTCGCCGCTGCCGATCGCGGCCACGAGGTCCGCGTCCGATCCGCCGTCGACGATCGTCACGCGGCCGGGGTGCTCGGACTGGGCGACGCGCGCCATGCCCCACACGGCCGCGCCGGCCAGGTCGGTGACGTCCTCACCGCCCACGGACACCGCGCCGGAGGTGACGAGGACGAGCCGTGTGTCCGCCAGCCGGTCGAGCTCCAGGAAGGTCCGGAGCGTGTCCAGCGTGGCCATGAGGGCGACGTGGGTGCCGGTGGCGGCATCCACGCCGGTGGCACCGTGCCGACCGACGGCGATGACGTCCGGCGCGGACAGGCCGTCGCCGAGGGCGGACACCAGCGCGCTGAGGTCGGCGTAGTGGGCGACGTCCGGCAGCGTGACGTCCCCGAGCGTCACCCAGGCGTCCGTACCCTGTGGGGCGCGGGTGTCCGTACCCTGTGGGGCGCGGGAGGCGGTCGGTGTGAACGCGGTCCAGGTGAGTTCGTACAGCCGCCCGGCACGGCCGGCGAGCTGTGCCGGGCTCGCCTGACGGGTGACCAGTTCGGCGACGCTCGCCACGGGTGAGCCGTCGGCGTCCGTAAGCTCCAGGGACATGGTGTCGGGGGTGCGCACGTCCAGCGCGACCCGCACCGAGGTGGCCCCGGTGGCGTACAGGGTGACCCCGCTCCAGGAGAACGGCACCCGCAGCCGCGCGCCGTCGGCGTCCCCGGGCGCCTGGGCGCCGGACAGGTGGAGCACGGCGTCGAGCAGGCCGGGGTGGATGCGGAACGCGCCCACATCGGTCTGCTCGGGCAGCACCGCCTCGCCGTAGAGGGTGGTGCCGTCGCGCCAGGCGCGCCGCAGGCCGTGGAAGACCGGCCCGTACTCCAGACCCACCCCGGTGAGCAGCTCGTACACCTCGTCGGTGTCGACCGGCTCGGCGCCGGCGGGCGGCCATGGCCCGGTGGCCGTGGCGGGCAGGTGGTGCGCGGTGGGCGGCTCCTGGCCGAGCGTGCCGCTGCCGTGCACGATCCAGGGCGTGCCCGGCGCGGCGTCGCGCGGCCGGGAGCGTACGGTCACGGCACGCCGGCCGTCGCCGTCGGCGGCGCCCACGCTCACCTGGACCTGGACCTGCCCCTGCCCCTGTGCCTGCGCGGAGCCGGTCTCGTGCGGCCCTGCCTCGCCGAGGACCAGGAACTCCTGGTGGGTGAAGTCGGCCAGGTGCGGGCAGCCGACCGCCTCGCCGAGGTGCAGGGCCAGGTCGAGGAAGGTGGTCCCGGACAGTACGACCGTGCCGTCGATCCGGTGGTCGTCCACCCACGGGTGGGTGGGCACGGAGACACGGCCGGTGGCGAGGTAGCCGCCGTCGGGCAGCTCCACGACCGCGTTCAGGATGGCGTGCGCGGTAGTGTCCTGGCCGAGGCTCGTGGCGTCGCCCGCCCGCGCGCCCGCCGCGCGCCAGTAGCGCCGGTGCTCGAACGGGTAGGTGGGCAGGTCGACGCGCTCGGCGTGCGCGAACAGCCCGTCCCAGGTGACGGCCGTGCCGTGCACGTACAGGGTGCCCAGGGCGGTGAGCAGGGCGTCGTACTGGTCGACGCGTCGGCGCTGTGTGCTGACGGCGAGGTGGGGCCGGTCGGCGAGGACGCCTCCGACGAGCGCGGTCAGCGTGGCGTCGGGCCCGGCCTCGACGTAGGTGTCGCAGCCGTGCTCGGCCAGCCAGGTGACGCCGTCGGCGAAGCGCACCGCGTGGCGGATGTGCCCGGCCCAGTAGTCCGGCGAGGTCAACTGCTCGTCGGTGGCGAGCCGGCCGGTCACGTTGGAGACGATCGGGACGGCCGGGCGGCGGTAGGTCAGGGTCGCCGCGACGTCGCGGAACTCGCCGACGACGGCGTCCATGTGCGGCGAGTGGAACGCGTGCCCGACACCGAGCTGCCGGGTCCTGCGGCCCTGTGCGGCGAACCACTCGGCGACCTCGGACACGGTGGCCAGGTCGCCCGAGAGCACCACGGACTCGGGGCCGTTGACCGCCGCGATGTCCACGTGCTCTTCGAGACCGTCGATGGCCCGGCGGACCTCGTCCTCGGTGGCCTGGACGGAGGTCATGGCGCCGTCGGCGGCCACCCGCTGCATCAGGCGGCCGCGCGCGGTGACCAGCACGGCGGCGTCCGCCAGGTCCAGGACCCCGCCCACATGGGCGGCGACGAGCTCGCCGAGGGAGTGCCCGACGAGGTAGTCGGGGGTGAGTCCGTGGTGCTGGAGGAGGCGGTACAGCGCCACCTCCACGGCGAACAGCGCCGGCTGCGCGTAGCGCGTCTCGCCGATCATCTCCTCGTTCTCCAGCGCCTCGGCGACGGACCCGTCGAGGTACCGGTCCAGGTGGCGGCAGACCTCGTCGAAGGCGGCGGCGAAGACGGGGTGGGCGGCGTACAACTCCCGGCCCATGCCGATCCGCTGGCTGCCCTGGCCGGTGAAGAGCACCGCCGTCTTGGCGGCGCCGGCCGTGGCGGCGGTGCCGGTCAGCACGCCGTCGTCCGGCTCGCCCGCGGCGAGGGCGGCCAGGCGACGCAGCAGTTCGTCCCGGTCGCGGCCGAGGACGACCGCGCGGTGCTCCAGGGCCGCCCGGCCGGTGGCCAGGGAGTGGCCGATGTCCGAGGGGTGCGGCGCGCCGTCGGCGGCCACCACTCCGGCCACCCGCCGCGCCTGCTCCGCCAGCGCGGACCCGGTCCTGGCCGACAGCACCCACGGCACCAGACCATCACTCACCGGCTCCGCGGCGGGCGGCTCTTCGTCGGCGGGGCCCTGTTCGAGGATTACGTGGGCGTTGGTGCCGCTGATACCGAAGGAGGAGACGGCGGCCCGGCGCGGGTGACCGGCCTCCGGCCACGGCCGCTCCTCGGCCAGCAGGCTCACCGTGCCGGCCGACCAGTCGATGTGCTGGGACGGCTCGTCCACGTGCAGGGTGCGCGGCATGACGCCGTGCCGCATTGCCAGCACCATCTTGATGACGCCGGCGACACCGGCGGCGGCCTGGGTGTGCCCGAGGTTCGACTTGATCGAGCCGAGCCACAACGGCCGGTCCTCCGGGCGCTCCTGGCCGTAGGTGGCGATCAGCGCCTGCGCCTCGATCGGGTCGCCCAGCTTCGTGCCCGTCCCGTGTGCCTCGATCACGTCGACCTCGGCGGCGCTCAGCCGGGCGCCGGCCAGCGCCTTGCGGATCACCCGCTGCTGGGACGGGCCGTTGGGCGCCGTCAGGCCGTTGGAGGCACCGTCCTGGTTGACGGCCGAGCCGCGCACGACCGCCAGTACCTGGTGGCCGTTGCGCCGGGCGTCCGACAGCCGCTCCACGACGAGCAGGCCCACACCCTCAGCGCCGCCCATGCCGTCGGCGGCGTCCGAGAACGGCTTGGAACGGCCGTCCTCGGCGAGGCCGCGCTGCCGGGAGAAGTCCACGAAGAAGCTGGGCGAGGAGAACACCGTGACGCCGCCGGTGAGGGCCATCGAGCACTCGCCGCCCCGCAGCGCCTGCGCGGCCAGATGCAGGGCCACCAGTGAGGACGAACAAGCCGTGTCCACCGTGACCGCCGGGCCCTCCAGGCCGAGGGTGTAGGCGATACGGCCCGACGCCACGCTGGTCGTCGTACCGGTCAGCAGATGCCCGTCGAGGCCGTCGGAGCTCTCGACCAGGCGCGGGCCGTACTCCTGGGCGATGGCGCCGACGAACACTCCGGTGCCGCTGCCACGCAGGGAGGTGGGGTCGATGCCCGCGCGCTCCAGGGCCTCCCAGGCCGTTTCCAGCAACAGTCGCTGCTGCGGGTCCATCGCCATCGCCTCGCGTGGGCTGATGCCGAAGAACCCGGCGTCGAATCCGCCCACGTCGTGCAGGAAACCGCCGCCGCGCGCGTAGGAAGTGCCGTGGTGGTCGGGGTCCGGGTCGTACAGGCCCTCCAGATCCCAGCCGCGGTCGGTGGGATAGCCGCCGATCGCGTCACCGCCCTCGGCCACCAGCCGCCACAACTCCTCGGGGCTGCCCACGCCACCCGGGAAGCGGCAGGCCATGCCCACGATCGCGATCGCATCGTCGTCGGCGCCGGCCATGGACGGGGCCAGGCCGCCTACCGCCGCCTCGGTGGTGTGGGCCGCCTCTTCGCCGACGAGTTCGGCGAGCAGGTGGCCCACCAGCGCGGTCTGGGTCGGGTAGTCGAAGACCAGCGTGGCGGGCAGCCGCAGACCACTGGCGGCGTTGAGCCGGTTGCGCAGCTCGACACTGGTGAGGGAGTCGAAGCCCAGCTCCCGGAAAGCCTGGTCGGCGGGGATGTCCGCAGGAGTGGCGTGGCCGAGGACCGCGGCGACCTCGGTCCGCACCAGCTGGAGCAGAATATGGTTCCGCTCGACCCCGGTGACGGCGGCGAGCCGCTCGAGCAGCGGCTGACGGCCGGCGGCACTCTGGGTGGCGCGCCGCGCTGCCGGGCGGGCCAACTGCCGCAGAAGCGGAGGCACCTCCTGACGGCTGCCGATCACGCCGACATCCAGCCGGACGGGGACGAGGACGGGCCGCTGGACGCCCAGCGCCGCACCGAACAGGGCCAGACCCTGCTCGGTCTCGATCGGCAGCACACCCGTACGGGCCATCCGGTCGAGGTCGGCCGCGTCCAGGCCGCCTGCCATGCCGCCCCCGGTCTGCCCCCACAGGCCCCACGCCAGCGACACGGCGGGCACACCGCGGGCGTGGCGGTGGGCGGCGAAGGCGTCGAGGTAGGCGTTGGCGGCCGCGTAGTTGGCCTGGCCCGCGGTACCCATCACGCCCGCGATCGAGGAGAACAGGACGAAGGCGGCCAGGTCCGCGTCCGCCGTCAGCTCGTGCAGGTTGACCACCGCGTCGGCCTTCGGACGCAGCACCGTATCGAGACGCTCCTGGTTGAGCGAGGCGACCACACCGTCGTCGAGCACACCCGCCGTGTGAACCACGGCGGTGAGCGGGTGCGCGGCGGGTATCTCCGCGAGCACCTCGGCAAGCGCGTCGCGGTCGGCGACGTCACAGGCCGCCACCTGCACCGTGGCACCCTGCTCCGCCAGCCGCTCGACAGTGGCCGTGTCCACACCGCGGCG
>NZ_JBFAIQ010000063.1:0-19899 GCF_040654755.1 Streptomyces sp. NPDC050625 | reverse complement strand
TGACTTCCTGCACAAGCTGTCGACTCGTCTCGTCCGTGAGAACCAAACGGTCGTGATCGAGGACCTGACCGTCCGCAACCTGCTGAAGAACGGCAAGCTCGCGCGCGCCATCTCGGACGCGGCCTGGACGGAACTCCGCTCCATGCTGGAGTACAAGTGCGCCTGGTACGGGCGCGAACTCGTCGTGATCGACCGCTTCTTCCCCAGCAGCAAGCTGTGCGGAACCTGTGGCACGGTCCGCGGGAAGCTGCCGCTGAACGTCCGTGCGTGGACGTGCGCGTGCGGTGCCGTGCATGACCGCGACGTGAACGCGGCACGCAACATCCTGGCCGCCGGGCTGGCGGCGTCTGCCTGTGGAGACGGTGTAAGACCTCAACGGGAGTCCTCCCGGACGGGGCGGTCGTCGGTGAAACAGGAAACCCAGCGGGCGACCGCTGGAATCCCCCGCCTTTAGGCGGGGGAGGAAGTCAAAAGGCTTGGACTTCCCACGCTGCCGATCGGTTCCTGTGCGGACGTGGCCCGGGGCCGGGCGGAGACGGTACGCCGCCCGGGCCCCGGATTGTTTGCACCTTGAGTGGACGGTGCAGAGATCAACGGCGGAGGGGCAGGGGCCCCGAGCCGGCGGACCCGTGCGGTGCCGCAACGGCCGCGGCGCCGTGGGTCGTGGACGGTGTGCTGCCGCCGGTGACGGTGAGCGGGCCGGCGGTGTAGAGGGCCTCGTCGAAGGCTTGCCCGTTGGTCGGGGTCTTGCCCACGGCGAATACGGATACCGCCCTGCCGCCGATGACGGAGGTGGACAGGTAGTCGCCGACCATACGGCCCTGGGTGGAGTCGGCGATCTGGGAGAGGGACATGGGTCCGGCGACGGTGGCCGGCGTGCTCCAGGTGCTGCCGCCGTTGGCGGAGGAGAGGTAGCCGACCTCCAGCCGGCAGGTGGATGCGGTGCAGTTGGCCGTCGGGTAGAAGTAGTAGTAGAGGCCGATCTTCGCCGTGCTGCCGGAGGTGGCGGGATCGATGCCGATGCCGGGGATGAAGTGGTCGACGCCGCTGGTGGTGGCGTCGATCGGGACGCGGGTCACCGACGACCAGCTGGTTCCGTTGGTCGACGTGGCGTAGACGATGTCGTTGGCCGGGCAGCCGGAGCGGAAGCGGCAGTCCTGCCAGGCGACGTAGATCTTCCCGGATCCGTCGATCTCGGCGGACGGCAGTCCTTCACCGTCGCGCAGGTTCCCGGCCACCCCGTGGCTGGAGACGTTGGCGATCAGCGTGCTGGAGGACCAGCTGGAGCCGCCGTTGGTCGAGTTGAAGGCTCGCACGGAGGAGCCGTTGGCGGAGTAGGGCACCACGACGGTGCCGTTCGGCTGGACCAGCGGCTGGCCGCCGAGCCCGCTGGGATTCCCGGACGGGGACACTGGAGCCGACCAGGTGGCGCCGCCGTCGGTGGAACGGCTCATGACGACGCGGTTTCCGGAGGACGTGAGGTCGACCTCGATGTAGCAGGTGCCGTAGTACGGGCTGGAGGTCGTGTCGTCGCAGACGATCCATTCCTTGTCGTAGCCCTGGCCGTCGTTGCCGACCGCCATGACGGGGTTCTGCCAGGTCGTGCCGTTGGTGGAGCGGCTGACGGTCACGCCCGCGCCGTTGACGTTGGAGTCGATGACCAGCCCCGCGACCATCCAGGTGCCGTGCTTGGCGTCGTAGGCGACCGCGGGGTCGGACACGCGGGCCCAACTGCCGCCCTGGTAGGTGGTGATGCCGGGGAGCATGCCGTGCTGCCAGGTGGTGCCGCCGTCGGTGGAGGTGTTCCAGCCGATGTCGGAGCCACCGCCGTCGGTGAACCGGCCGACCTGGGAGGAGGCGACGACCGTGTTGCCGTACGCGAAGGTGTCGGGTTCGAGTTCGGTGGCGTGCTGGCTGGAGGTGTTGGTGAAGGGGTCGGTGCTGACCTGGGTCAGGCCGGGCGGCGGGGTGGCGGTGGTGAAGGCGATGTCGTCGTAGAGCGTGTAGGTGGCGTCGCCGGTGTAGTTGTCGTCGTGGCTGACGAGTTTGAGGGTGTAGCTGTGCCCGGCGACCACGGACGGCGCGGCCTGCTGCCAGCCCTGGCCGCTGGTGCACGTCTTGGCCAGCACGGTCGTCGTCGTGCCGGCGGTGGTGTCGGTGAGGGTGGCCGTGGCCCAGTCGTAGGTGACCGTGTCCGGGCAGGTGACGCTGTACCAGAACGACAGCTGGGTGGCGCCGGTCGGCGCGGTGAAGGTCTGGGCGATCGCTGAGTCGCCGTTGGTGGGTGTCGTCCCGCCGACGCGGGCGGCGTAGGTGCCGCTGTGCGCGCCTGAGTTGACCACGGAGGTTGTGCCTGTGCTCGTCCAGCCGGTCAGGCTGCCGGACTCGAAGCCACCGTTGCCGACGTCGGCGAGCGCCGGATGCGAGGCGAGCAGAAGGCCGCCCAACGAGACCAGGACGGTGGTGGCGGTGCCGACGGATCTGCGGAACAAGGTGCGCGACATGAGGAGACCCCTTGTCGTCGAGGGGGGTGCGCCCCGGGCGGGGCGCCTGAGAGGGGGTGGACCGCCGGAGGACACCCGGCGATCCACCCCGAGGACGACGCCTGGGAACCGACCTCTGTCCTGATGCGGGTCAGGACACGGTCACGTCGTCGTAGCGGGTGTACGTGGCGTCACCCGTGTAGTTGTCGTCGTGGCTGATGAGCGTGAGCGTGTAGCTGTGCCCGGCGGTGACCGAGGCGGTCTTGTTGATCCAGCCGGAGGACGACACACAGGTCTTGGCGAGCACCGTGGTGGTCGTGCCCGTGGTGTTGTCCTTGAGCGTGGCCCTGGCCCAGTCGTAGGTGACCGTGTCCGGGCAGGTCACGTTGTAGGAGAAGCCGAGCGTGCTGGTCCCGGACGGCGCCGTGAAGGTCTGGGCGATCGACGAGTCGCCGTTGGTCGGTGAGGTGCCGCCGACCCGGGCCGCGTAGGTGCCGCTGTGGGCCCCGGAGTTCACCACCGTGGTGGTGCCGACCGAGGTCCAGCCGGTCAGACTGCCCGCTTCGAAGCCGCCGTTGGTGATCCCGCCGCCGCTGCCGGAGCTGACCGTCAGGGTGTAGGTGGCGGTGTGGGTGGCCGAGGAGCCCGTGCCGGTGACGGTGATGTTGTACGTCCCCGCCGGTGTCGAGGACGACGTGGCCACGGTCAGCGTGGACGAGTTGCCTGCGGTGACGGAGGTCGGGTTGAAGGTGGCGGTCGCCCCACTGGGCAGGCCGGACGCCGACAGGCTCACCGACTGCGCCGAACCGGACGTCACGGCCGTCGACACCGTCGTGGTCGCCGACGACCCGGCGGTCACGCTGGAGGAAGCCGGGCTGACGGAGACCGAGAAGTCGTTCGTCGACGTGGAGCCGCAGTTGGGAAGAGTGAACGAGGCCAGCCTGGTGTGCCAGTTGAAGTTGCCGTTGGCCGGGATGTACTCGTTCGTGTACCAGAACGTGCAGTCGTCGGCCGGGTCCACGACCATCGAGGTGTAGTCGCCCCAGCGGCTGTACGTGGTCTGCGACCCGCCGCCGGTGATCGCGGTGACCTCACCCTGCGTCATCGTGCCGAGGGTGTCGCCGGCCAGCCGCCCGGTGTAACGGATCGACGGGTGCACCGAGGAGGAGGACTGGGAGTATCCGAGCGCGATGTTGCCGACCTTGTCCTCGGCGATCGAGCCCATCCAGCGGTAGGTGGAGTCCGGGGCGTAAGTGCCCTGCTGGTACACGGTCGGATTGCCGCCCGACAGCCGCAACTCGTACCACCGCACGCCCACCGAACTGCCCGCCGTGACCGCGTGGTTGACCACCAGCGATTCATGGTCGCCGAAGTTGCGGTAGGCCAGCCGGAACATCAAGCGGTCCGAGAGCGAGTCGAGTTGCGTACTGGTCCCGCTTTGCGGGACGCAGGTGCCCGAGCTGCCGCAGGCGGTGGTGTACGACGCGACGGTGAGCGTCGAGGGTCCGGTGAAGGTCGAGTTGGACGTGGTGGTCCAGTCGACGTGGAACTTCCAGTACGCCAGGGTGGTACTGGTCGTACCCAGGCCCACCATCAGCTCCGGTTCGCCGGCCGGCGGCGCGGTCGAGCCGTCCAGGTCCGCGCCCAGCAGACCGCCGTAGGAGGACGAGGTGGTGAAGCACTGCTGGGTGGCGGTCGCGCCGGTCAGCATGGCGGACCGGTTGAGCGCGCACGCCTCGGCGTTCAGGAAGCTGCCGGAGGCGGTGAACATGTTGTAGGTGATGTAGTACGCATCCGGCCACACCGAAAGCTTCGGGTAATCCGGGAAGTTGGCGTACTGGAACGAGTAGCGGTAGTAGCTGCCTGTCGCGTCAGCACCGGTGGAGACGGCCACGCACTCGTAGTACGGGCCCGAGGCCGAGGAGACGTTCGCGAACTGGGTCACCACCCAGCGGCCGGCCAGGGTGTCCCAGCGGACCACCGCGTCACCGTCGTTGGTGCTCTGGCAGGAGCCGCCGAAGCCGGACCACAGGGTGCTGGTGTCGGTCGGGGCGAGGACGGTGGTCCCGGACTTGGAGTACACCGCGTAGGCGGTGTTCACGGTCTCGACGATCTGGCTGGCGCCGACGGCGGCGTTCGGGTCCGGCGGGACGCCGGTGATCGAGTAGTTGCCGGCACCGATGCCCTCGAAGTTGGCGCCCGTCGAGGGGGCGGAGGGTCCGCCGGGGCTGGACTGGACGACCGGGTCGGGGATGGGAGAGGCGGGCGGGTGCGGCAGCCGCTCCTCGCCGGGATCGTCGTCCTGCTCCTTCTTGCCGTGGTGGCCGTGATGCCGGGCATGGGCGGCCATGGAGCGCAGGGTGGGGGAAGTGTCGTGCCGCACGGCGGGGCCGGTGTCGGCCGAACGGTGCGCGGCGGGAGTGGCGGTGGGCTCGGGGGCCGCATGGGCCGCCGGAGCGGAGAGCCAGAGCGCGGGAACGGCGGTGAGGATCGCGGTGAGCGCGGCTATGCGGCCGCGTCTGGGTCTGGTTCGCAACACTGAACATCCTTTCGTGCAGCCGGGATTGCCCCGGCATGTGGGGAGAGAAGGACGTTCACGCCGATAGAGCGCGTGTTCGCAGTCCGGGATGCTTGCACCGGACATGTCACGCAACAAGAGGGGTGACGGCTGTATCGCGCCAAGCAACCGAGAATTTACGGAGTACAGTCAACTCACAGTAAAAACATAGGGTTTCCCCTGTGTCGGCCCGGCAGTTGACGCTCACTGCCGTTCCGTGGCCCGCACCCGACGCCCGCTACGGATCGACGTGCACGTGCAGTCGCCACAGCCGGGTCTGCGGCCCGAACCGATCCCCGCGGAACGACGACGCCGAACGCAACTCCGCCTCCCCAGGAGCGGTGGCCCGCACAGCGGCCCGGGCGGTTCCCGCGACCGCTGCCGTCTCGATCAGCGTCAGGGGGCTGCCGACGGCCTCGACGGGGGTCCAGCCGTAGGCCGGCGAACCGTGCAGAGTGACCGAGACCTCGTCCCCCACCCGCACTCGCAGTTGCGAACTCTGCGGATCCCCCGGGTGATAGGTGATCTCCACGCGTCCCGGACCGTTGTCGGACATGGCGTGAGCCTAGCGGGGCACCCGGTCGAAGTGCGGCAACGTCCCCGCCCACACTCCCCCGCACACGGGTGCGCCCCGACCGGAAACCGGTCGGGGCGCACCTGTATCTCTGCGGTTGACGCTATGGGTTCGTCCTCACAGGGCCGAGCACTGGCCCGCTCGGCTTCCCAACACCGTGTTGGGGGTGCCGCGGTTCGTCGGCGGTGGGATGTTGCCGACGCAGGAGAGCGAGCCTTCAACGGTGTTGCCCACGATGGCGGCACGATCGTCCGCCGGGAACGGCCCGGTTCCCGTCGTACCGTTCACCTGCACCGAGCCGCCGATGTCATTGCCGACGAGTTCGGCGCTCGAATAGTTGTCGGTGAGCTGAACGCCGCGGAGGTGGTTGCCCGGACAGTGGTCGTCCCCCGGGTCGCCGATGACGACGAAGCCCGAGGCACGGCTGACCTGAACCGATCCGACGACCGTGCTGCCGCACATCCCGAACAGGGTGCCGCCCGAGGACTGGACGCCGCCCCCGATGGTCGAGTTGCTGATGAACAGCGCGGCGCCCGCCCCGCCGAAGACCGCGCCATGCACGGTGGCATCGATGATGCAGGTGCTGTCACCGGTCGCGATGACCGCGCTGTTGACCTGGCCGGTGATGGTCCGGGTGCAGCTGACCGTGTGGGCGAGCCTTTCGGTACCGGCCGCCAGATAGTTGGCGTCGCCGCTGTAGTCGGCAGTGGTGGTGTGCGGGCCGGGCAGCAGGTGGGACGTGGTGACCTGGACCTGGCTGCAGTGGGGTCCGCCGCCCGAGGTGAGGGTCGGTGTGCCGAGCACGGTGGTGCCGTCCTTGACGGTGACGGTTCCGGTCGGTGGCGCGGCCGGGTCCGTGCTCGCACCTCTCGGGCAGACCGTGTCGGTGAAGGTCACCGGGGTGCCGAAGCCGGACGGGTTCGCACTGGAGGACAGCGTCGTGGCGACCGGCGCCTTGCTAGACCGTCTGGATCAGAGGCGGAGCCGCGCTCGGCCGGAAGTCGTCGTTGCCGCTGTAGGCGGCGTTCACGGTGTGTGCTCCTGGGCTCAGCGTCGAGATCGCCGTCGAGGTCGCCTCACCGGTCGTCGTGTTGACCGGGACCGGCCCGCCCAGGGCGCTGCCGTCGGCCTCGAAGCTCACCGTGCCGCCGTCCGGGACCGGGGCGACGGTGGCGGTGAACGTCACCGGCCGGCCGTACACCGACGGGTTGGCCGACGAGGCGAGCGATGCCTGCGACTTCTGCGGCACGGTGAAGAACATCGCGTGCATCGACGGGGTCGTGGTCGGGTTGGCGCCATTGGTGTTTCCGGTGACTGTGCCGTAGGAGGCGTGGCCGACCGCCTTAGCTGCTGATAGTCGCCGAGCACGCGCTGTCGTGCGCAGTCGAGGTCGGGCGGGTTGGGGTTGGGCGGCTGCGTCATGGCGTTGCAGCCGGTGCGGTCCTGCTCCGGCGAGGCGAAGGTCTGCAGCACCGTGTCGGTGAAGGTGGCACCGTGGTCGGTGCTGCGGGCGAGGTGCGCGGTGAAAGTGGGCAAGCCCGCGGTGTTGTTGCCGTCGAAGGTGTCGTAGAGGACCCCGACGGTTCCGTCGCTGAGCACCGCCACCGAGGGCAGCGCCGCGTTCGTCGACGCGGAGACATCGACCGCGGCTCCGACATTGAGCCCGCCGGAGCCGTTGTCGGTGAGCCGGCGGATCCTGAGTTGGTTGTTCCCCGACACATCCGCCCCGTAGACGACGTAGACGTCGCCGTTGCCGGGGTCGACGACCGCGTGGTCCACGCCGCCGAGCAGCGCGTTCACACCGCCGAACTTGTACCCGAGGCCCTGGTCGCTGTCCTCGGTGGCCACGACGATGCCGTCGTTGTCGTTGTTCAGCCTCCAGTGCGCCCCGCCGTCGTCCGACCGGTTGAGCCGGTAGGTGACTCTGACCGGCTGGTTCCGCAGGACGCTGTTGGGCTGGAGCATGCCCTGAGACTGCTGGTACAGCGCGTACATCGTGCCGTTGCGCGGGTCCTTGGCCAGCCGCAGGCCGCCGTTGGTGGTGAGCGGACTCATCGTGCCCGCGACGTTGTCCGCGGCCGTACGACCACACCTCGCACCACGCCGTGCGGCCCCTCAGGTCCGTACAGCGGTGATGCCGCCGCGACCACCCCCAGCCCGGCCAGCGCCAGCCCGCACAGCGCCACCGCGGGGGCCCTCCTCGTCCATCCGGCCATCGGTCGCCGCTTGTCTGTCACCGTGTCGAACTGTCCGAGGGGGTGCGCAGCGCGAGCAAGGCCACGTCGTCGTCGAACACCTGCGGGCTTCGGCTGATCAGAGCGTCGCACAGGTCCTCCAGCGGGGAGGTGGCCAGGCGGGCGGCCTGTTCGGCCAGGTCGCTCAGTCCGGTGTCGATGTCCTGGTCGCGGCGCTCGACCAGCCCGTCGGTGAACAGCAGCAGGGTGTTGCCGGGCGGGAAGGGGTGTCCGTGGCTGAACCGGGGGACCGACGGATCGATGCCAACCGGGATCCCGTGCCGGGTGGGTGCCAGGTAGCGTGTGCCGCCGTCCGCGCCGACCAGCAGCGGCGGCAGATGCCCGGCATTGCTCCAGCCGAAGGTGTACTCCCCGTCCTCTCCACGCTCGATGCGGCCGAACACCAGCGTGGCCGTCGGCGGGTCCTCGAACATCGCCAGGGCGCGGTCCAGCCGGGACACGACCTGGCCGGGCGGCCCGCAGCGGTCGAGGGCGATCGCCCGCAGCATGCTGCGGATCTGCCCCATCAGCGGGGCGGCCTCCACGTCGTGGCCGGTCACGTCGCCCACCACCACACAGGTGGCGCCATCGGGCAGGATCATGGCGTCGTACCAGTCCCCGCCCAGTCTGAGCAGTTCGGAGGCGGGCTCGTAACGGGCGGCGGCCTCAAGGGGAGCCAGGTCGGGAAGAACGGGCAGCATACGGCGCTGAAAGTGCTCGGCGGCGCGTTTGAGGCGCTCGTACAGGCGGGCGTTTTCGAGGCTGACGCCCGCGGCACTTGCCAACGCCACCAGCAGGCCCTCGTCGTCGTCGTCGAAAGGCGTGCCGTCCATCTTGTCGGCGACGTAGAGGTCGCCGTAGAGCGTGCCGCGCACCATGAGGGGAACGCCCAGCAGAGTCCGCATGACCGGATGTCGGGGCGGAAAGCCGGCCGAGCGAGGGTGCCCGTCCACGTCCGCCACCCGCAACGGCGTCCGGTCGTCCAGCATGGTGTGCAGCAGGCCATGACCTTGCGGCAGGCCCAGGGCGGCGCACAGTTGCGGGTCGTCGATGCCCACGGTGATCAGGTCGGTGACCTTGCCGTTCTCCGCGAGTACACCCAGTGCCCCGTAGTGCGCGGCGAGGAGGTCGGTGGCCGCTTCCACGATGCGTTGCAGCACGGTGCGGGTATCCAGATTGACGCTGACGGCCACGACACCGTCCAGCAGGTGCCGCAGTTGGTGCCGGTCCAGGGCACGCTGCGGCGGTCGCGCGGCCACGCCGTCCCGGGCCTGGCCCCGTCCCCGCTGGAGCCACGGGTTGTGCGCCATGGTGCTTCCTCCTGGCGCCGTCGGGCACTGTCATCATGTCGCCCTGCCTTGTCACACTACGCGCTCGCCTGGTCGGAAGCAGGCCACGGCGGCGCGCTGCCCCTGGGAGAGGGGCGGGCTACTGCGCCAGCAGGCTGATCCCCAGCACCGTCAGGGTGATGACCTTGGTGATCTCGAAGGCCACGTAGTACACGTGCCCGCGCGAGCGGGGCAGGTCCTCCCCGGCAAGAACCCGGTCCGACCTGCGGTTCAACCGTGGGCGGACCACCCCCAACTGCACGGTGAGCAGCACCGCCACGACGGCGGTGAGCGCCACGATGGCCGCGGAGGGGCCGCCCACGGCCACCGCCACGATGACGACGGCGGCCAGGGCGGCCTCGACGAGGTTCAGCGCACGGAAGACCAGACGGCCGATACCCAGCCCGATGGGGATGGTCACCCCGGGGGCGCGGAACTTCAGCGGCGCCTCCAGGAAGGAGATCGCCAGCACCATTCCGAGCCAGAGGAAGGTGACCGCGCCCGCGGTCGCGGCCGACAGGGTGTTCATCGATGCGGTGCCTTTCTGTCGTGTCGAAGGACGGCTGTGGGGGTGTGGTGGATCAGGCCTGCGGCCAGGATGCCAGCCCGTCCGCGAACTCCGGTGGCGAGACCACGACCATGAGGGAGGCGGGCTCCGCACCGGGGTTGGCCAGGCTGACGCGCTCGCCGACGCCGATGTGGGCGACGGCCGTACCGGCCGTCAGCGTCCGGGCCCGGCCGTCGTGGTGCACCTCGACGGCCCCGGCCAGGGGGATCAGCACGACCTGCGAGGCGCCGTGCTCGTGTTCGGGCATGGTGGTGCCCGGGGCCAGTTCCACGTGGAGGACGGCGACCTGGTCGGAGGTCTCCGCGGTGGTGAGCACGGCCGCGGTCGGGCCGCCGGGCACGGGCGCGCGGCGGCGGGGGAAGGCGGCGATCTCGGCGACGAACATGGCGTCCCTTCTTCGCTATGCGGGTAGTGCGGCCTTCGGTAGGCGGGGCGGCTCCTGGCCCTCTTACTCTCCCTGCGGCGGGAGCGCGGCGATCAGCGGATGGTCACGCTCGATCAACCCCAGCTTGGCCGCACCGCCGGGCGACCCGAGAGGGTCGAAGAACTCGGCGTTCGCCCGGGTGTACTCACTCCACTCGGCCGGCACGTCCTCCTCGTAGAAGATCGCCTCGACCGGGCAGACCGGCTCGCACGCCCCGCAGTCCACGCATTCGTCCGGGTGGATGTACAGCGACCGTTCACCCTCGTAGATGCAGTCCACGGGGCACTCCTCGACGCACGCCTTGTCCTTCACATCCACACAAGGCTGCGCGATCACATAGGTCATCGGCGCACCTCCTCTCTTCGGCAGAGGTTTCCCGCACGAGGTTTCTACGAATAATACATGTAATAATCGACTGCGTCCGTTCGGGGTGAGGCGGGAGAAGGGTCAGAGCCATGACGCTGACGTCCGAGGTCTTCATGCAGGCAACCGAGGCCGACCCGGCCATCCGGGCCCGGGCCGTGATCCGCACCGGCCAGCGGCGGCTGCTCGCCGCGCTGCGGCCGAAGGTCGCGCTGCTGACCGAACTGGAACTGGGCACCGACGCCCGGGAGGCCGCCCTGGCGACCCTGACCGAGTTCTGCACCGGCCCGGTACGGCGCTACCTGAACGCCACCGACCGGGCCCTGTACACCCCGGCAGCGGGATCCCCGGAAACCCGCCTGCTCGTCCGAGCCCTGCGCACCGCCGCGACCGCACTCGACCAGGACATCGACACCCTCGCCCGCACCGACGACGCACACCGCGCGAAGGCCGTCGCCCAGAGCATCGAGGCGCACCTGACCACCCACCTCGCGGTTGAGCAGACCGTGCTCCTGCCCGCCCTCGCCGATCTGCCCGGCGGTGAACTCGCCGTCCTGGCCGCACGTTTCACGACCCTCGTCGACGGCGGCAGCCTCGACCAGCACCGCATCGGACGGGCCACCCCTGATGACTGACGCACCCACCACCACGAACGCCCTCGGCAGTCGCCCTTCCGACAGTGCTCGGGGTGCCCCCGCGCCGCGTCTGCTGTGCGACACGCGGGCCCTCACCGTCCTCGCCGCGGCACCGGCCGGAGAACTGTGGAGACTGTCCACGCCCGGACGCGAACTCGACGCCGGCATCACCCACCTGCTGCCTGGGCAACACGTGAATACCCACACAGAGGAGGACCCGGACGTTCTCCTGCTGATCCTGGCCGGTAACGCCACCGTCCCCACCCCGGACGGACCCCAACACCTGACCGAGGGAACGCTGCTGTGGCTACCACGTGGGTCCGCCGCCGGCCTCACCGCAGGCGAGAACGGCCTGTCCTGCCTGAGGGTCCACCGAAGCCCTTCCGGCACACCGACGCGCACACAGCACAACACTCCACGACCACTTCCCGGCACATCCCCGGCCCCACCGGACGGCGTGAGGCGGCCCGACTGGCTCAAGTGGCTCTGCTAGCAGAGCGTTTGACCACCGCCTGAGGGTGAGGAGTGAAGAGGGACAGAACACGACTCTCTTTCGATGACGCCTACCACCCGCTGTTTTCACGAAGAAGCACGTAATAATTGCGGCGGCTCCAGGGGCAACTGGCCCCAGCCAGAAGAAGAAGGAGGAGGATCCCGACGATGCCTGAGACGCCGACCGCCGGACAGCCGGAAGAGGCGGCCGCGGCACGCCTGCTGTGCGACGTCCAAGCCCTCACCGGCCAACTCCCCCAATCCGCCGGCGTCCTGTGGAAACTGGCCGAGTCCGGCCGCCAGATCGACGCCAACCTGGTCCGGCTGCCCGCCGGCGAGCACATCGGCACCCACGCCGAGCCCGAGCTGGACGTCCTGGTCCTCGTCGTCACCGGCGACGGCGTGATGGACACCCCCAAAGGTGCGCTGCCGCTGACCGAGGGAGGGCTCCTGTGGCTGCCGCACGGCTCGACACGCAGCATCACCGCTGGCCCCAACGGCCTGGCCTACGTGACGGTCCACCGCCGCCGCCCCGGCATGCAGATCCGCCGGCGGTGAGAAACACGGTGAGACACAGGTGACGGATTTCTCTCGTTTCTACGACACACATTGGGTAAAATTGGCGAAATGAGCGAGCAGACGTTGCATGATCCGACCGATCCTCCCGCCGTGGGCGAGAGCCGGGCCCATGTGCTCGACGTACTGCGCGCCACGCCTGACGCAGTGGGCGTACGGGAGATCGCCGAGCAGACGGGCCTGCACTCCAACACGGCCCGGTTCCACCTCGACACGCTGGTCAAGGAAGGGCTTGCCGAGCGCAGTACCGAGGGGCGCGGCCGGCCGGGCAGGCCCCGCACCGTCTACCGCGCCGCCGCCTCCTCCCAGGTTCCGGCAGGCCGCCGCAGCTACCAGCTGCTGGCCCAGATGCTCACCGGCCTCGTCACCGAGGCACTGCCGCAACCGGCGCAGGCCGCGGTCAACGCCGGCGAGGCATGGGGCCGCTACCTCGCCGACACCCCCTCCCCCACCCAGCGCGTCGACACCGAGGAGGCCATCCGGCGACTGACCCAAGTACTCGCGGACGTCGGCTTCGCCCCCGGTCCCGTCCAGGACCGGCCGGGCCCGGTCGTCCCGCTGCGCCACTGCCCGTTCCGGGAAATCGCGGAGGAACACCGCGACGTGGTGTGCTCCCTGCACCTGGGCCTCATGCGCGGCGCCCTGAAGGAAGTGCGCGCTCCACTGGGCGTCGACCGGCTGGAGCCCTTCGTCGAGCCCTCACTGTGCCTGGCCCACCTCACGCCCGCGGACAAGCACAGAGCAGAAGGCGCTGCCTGAGGACGCACTGTTCCACCCGGCACTGCCTCCTCGGGCCGCGGTCGAGAACCCCGGTCGGCAGACGAACGGCGATAAAATAAGCCAAATCGGTGTCCCGGCTTCCGGGCCTGGGCTGCCACTCGACCTGTGTGACCTGGGGCGCGGCATGGAGGCGAGGTCTCCTGAGGTACGCAAAGTCCCGCGCAGCACTGGTGCGCGGGGCAGGTTGTTGCCCGCCCTGCCTGCCCTTCTGCTGGTCATCGGCCTGGTCGTCGGCCTCCTGACACCCCGCGAGATCAGGCCGGATGCCTTCCTCGCCACGGCCATGGTCGCTGCCGCCGCGCTGCTCTCCCTGTGGGGGACCGTGCTCACCGCAGTGGGCGCATGCGCCATCTTTGTCGGCCTGATGGCGGACTTCGATGCGCTCCAGGACGCGACCGCCTACTCCGAGCTGGCCACCCTCGTGGCGATCGGGGCATTTGCCGTCATCTTCAACCGTCTGCTGGGCCGACGCGCCCATCAGCTGGTTCAGGTCCGCTCAGTGGCCGAGACCGCCCAGCTGGCAGTGCTGCATCCGATACCGCGACACCTCGGGCACGTCGCGCTTGAGAGCCTCTACGTGGCCGCCGCAGCGGAAGCCCGGATCGGCGGCGACCTGTACGAGGCGATACACACCCCGTACGGCGTACGACTGCTCATCGGTGACGTACGCGGCAAGGGCCTGCTCGCCATGCAGACGGCCGCGATGCTGCTCAGCGCCTTCCGCGAGGCCGCCCACGACGCGCCCGACCTGCCCCACCTCGCGCGCCGCCTGGAGACGAGCGTGAGCCGCAACGCCTCGCGGTACCCGGAGGTCCCGGGCTCGGACATCGCCGAACGTTTCATCACCGCGCTGCTCGCCGAGGTCCCGGACGATGAACCGGTCGTCCGGACCGTCACCTGCGGCCACCCGTCCCCGCTCCTGCTGCACCGCGGTCAGGTCCGGGAGTTGCAGCCCGCCGCTCCCTCGCCGCCGCTCAACCTGGGCGACATGGTGAGCGACGGATACCACGTCGACCTCGCGCCCTTCCACCCCGGAGACCAGCTCCTGCTGTACACCGACGGGGTCACGGAGACCCGCGATCGCTCCGGCGTGTTCTATCCCCTCGCCGACCGCATCCGCTCATGGGGCGACGAGGCGCCCCACCAGCTCCTCGACCATCTCCACCGCGACCTGATCGCCTACAGCGGCGGCGAACTCGACGACGACGTCGCTGCCCTCGTCGCGCGGCGACGCCCGACCCTCGGAGCCTGAGACGCTGTTCCAGCTCCTGGGGGATCTGCATTCCATGTCCGGGCCCAGCGGCATGTCGCCGAGGACCATCCGCAGACCCGGACCGCTACGGCGCCGGGAAAACGTGCGTGCGTACGAGTCCTCAGCCGTGCCAGGATGCCGTCGGGAAGCGAGGTCTCGTGGACGAGTTGAGGCGATTTCGCCAGGCGCTGGTCGCGTGGGCGGCCGGCGGAGCAAAGGCCGGTGCGGCCGCCGCGGTGGCGCGGGAGCTGGCCGGCGGCGGTGTGCGGACGATCGTGCTCGTCGAGGGGAGCAGTGATCAGGTCGCGCTCGAAGCGCTGGCCGCGCGCCACGGGCGCGACCTCGGTGCAGAGGGCGTGGCGGTAGTGCCGCTCGGAGGTGCGACGAACATCGGGCGTTTCCTGGACGTGTGCGGTCCTCCGGGGCTCGGCCTCCCGCTGGCAGGCCTCTGCGACATCGGCGAGGAGCGGCATTTCCGGCGTCATCTTGAGCGGGTCGGGCTCGGGTCCGTTCTCACGCACGCCGAACTTGAGACATTCGGATTCCATGTGTGCGTCGCCGACCTGGAGGACGAGTTGATCCGCGCTGTCGGGGCCGAAGGCGTGCAGCAGGTGATCAAGGCCCAGGGCGAGATGCGCCCCTTCCACACCTTCCAGGGTCAACCGGCGCAGCGGGAACGGCCCGTGGAACACCAACTGCGGCGCTTCATGGGCACGCACAGCGGTCGCAAGGCGCTCTACGCGCAGGCGCTGGTCGCGCACTTGGACCTGGAGCGCGTTCCCCGCCCACTGGAGCGCCTTCTCACACACGTCTGATGCGACGCTTCCCCCTGTTCTCCTCTCAAAAGCGCGAGCGCAGTTCTGGGCCGTCGTGAGCTCAAATCGCCCAAAATCTCAGAATTGGCTGCGTGCGCAGGGTGTGATGGGCTTCAATCGAGCCATGAGCTTCAGAGCAGGGCCTGGGCGAGGGGCAAGATCCTTCTTGTTGAGGCTGGGACTCGCTGCCTTCATCGGCATTCTCGCGTTCGTGACGGTATGGACCATCGAGGTGGGGCAGGGGTCGAAGGATCCCTCACTCATTGCATCACTCTGGAGCGTCTTCCTCGGCGTGGCAGCAATTGTCATCAATCTGATTCAAATGCGGATTGCGGCTCGACCGGACCTCAGTGCCGAGGGCGTGAAACGTGCCGCAGACAACCTGGCCGCACAAGTGGGGAAGCTGGAAGGCGAACAACGATCACGTTGGCTCGGCGGGGATGTCATCCCCATCGACGTAGAATTCGTTCTGGCCCATGATATGGGCCGTCGGCTCAGCAATGCGGGCCCTTCTGGAACACTGGAAACCGTCTACACGTACTATCGGAATCTGACTCCTCGGCGGATGCTCATCACAGGTGCCGGCGGCTCAGGAAAGACAGTCCTCGCTGTCGACCTCCTTCTCCTGATGCTCGACGAGCGGGCCGCAGAGGGTGCGGTACCGGTGCGATTCTCCCTGTCGGACTGGTACGGGACCGAAGCTTTGGGCGATTGGATCTCCAGCAGGATATCCAGCGATTTCAAGGTCAATTCATCCGTCGCAAAGAAACTCGTCGAGATGGGCCTGATTCTGCCCATCCTGGACGGTCTCGACGAGATGTCTTCGGAAGGCACCGAATCAACTCGGGCCGTGTCCGCGATCACTTCTATCAATAGGTTCAGGATCGGACGGCAGAGTGCGCCACTCGTAGTCACCTGTCGCAAGGATTTCCTCGACGACTTGGCGACGAATTACGGAGTGCACATCCTGGATGTTGCGCCGGTTGTCGTGCAGCCGCTGACCGCGAGCCAGGCCGCAAGCTACCTCCACCGGAGATTCAGTCACTGCCTGGGAAAATGGCACGGCGTGATCCAGCGCCTGACGACCGACCCGCACGGCGTCCTGGCCCAGTCCCTCTCCACCCCATGGCGGCTCACCCTGGCGTCGACGGCATACACGGAGAGCGCCGACAAGAACCCCGATGAACTGCTTTGGGAGACGACGGACGAAGACATAGGGCGCCATCTGATGGCCCGCTACGTCGACGCTGTCACCAGCATCCACGAAAGAAGCAAGGGAGTCACCTACCAGCCCCGCAAAGTGATCACTTGGCTGGGGAACATCGCAGTGCATCTCAACGACACAGGCACCTCCGACATCAGGCTGCACGAACTATGGAAGATCACCGGTCGCCGGGCACCGCTCGCGGCCGAATCCGTAATCGTTTCCGTTCCAATTATCGCTCTTGCGTACTTGGCCTGCGTAATTTTTGAAATCGCCGTGCCGATCTGGGGGGTTCTCCTGGCCTGCGCGGGATTGATCACCCTGGCATACAAGTCAATGGATTCCAGCACGATCGAGCCGCAGCATGCCACATGGAGACAGTTGCGACAACGATACGGAAGTCGACAAGCTTCACTGATTGCAGCCGTGATATTCCTTCTCGTTCTCGCAGCAGAACTCTTACTGACCAAGAACATGACATCTTTCCCTTTCACGGCAGGCATCAAATACCAGCCCTACGACCTGCTTGTCTGCGCCACGATCCTGGCGCTTCTCGTCGCGGCATTGACGCCTCTGTTCCATGCCGCCTTCACGGATGAATGGAACGTCGAGGTCGCGGATCCTACGACTCCGATCAAGGCAGAGCTTCGACAGAACCTCTTGATCGGGTTCATGATGGGCGCCTACGCCGCTCTGTTCATAAGATTGCCGCACGATTTCGTGCGGACCTTGATCGAAATTTCCGGTCGACTCAAGCAGGAACACGCCCAGAATCTTCATGCCAGCAACTACACCCTCAAAGGGCTCGCCTCGGTGATCGAGGAGCGAAGTGCAGACTTCCTCGACAAGTACGCCATTCCACACCTCTCTCGCTTTCCGGGTGGATTTCCCTCACGATGGCCAGGAATCGCGATCTGGTTCATTCTCGCAGGAATTATCACGGCATTTCTCGTCACCTACGCCGGCCGCCGCTATGTTGCCATGCGCCTGGTGGGGTGGAGGATTCTTCCCACCCGAGTCTCACCATTTCTCTCGTGGAGCTATGACGCTGGGCTACTACGTAGAGCAGGTGTCGCGTTTCAGTTCAGACATCGGGAACTTCAGGAGTGGTTCGCGCACCAGTCTCACAACCCCTGACGTTGAGCGAGAGGACGAGAAGGCGTGGATGTGTACGAGGCCGTGGACAGTCGCCGGGCCGTGCGGGCGTTCAGTGACGAACCGGTGCCCAGAGAGATGCTCGAACGAGTGCTGGCCGCAGCGACGCGGGCTCCGTCGAGTGGGAACCTCCAGCCGTGGCATGCGTACGTCGTGACCGGCGAGCCCTTGGCCGAGCTGAAGCAGCGCGCAACGGCCAGGGCACTGGCGGGCGATCCGGGTGATGAGCGGGAGTATCCGATGTACCCGGCCGAACTGACCTCGCCGTATCTGGACCGCTTTTCCGCCGCGGCCGCCCAGCGCTACAAGGCGCTGGGAATCGAGCACGACGACCTCGAACGACCCAGAAAGATCGCTGCTTTGAACTCGGAGGCGTTCGGTGCGCCGGTCGTACTGTTCTGCTACCTCGACCGGGCGATGGGGCCCGGACAGTGGGGGGATGCGGGGATGTACTTGCAGACGGTCATGCTGTTGCTCAGGGCAGAAGGGCTGCACAGCTGCCCCCAGGTGATGTGGACGATGTATCGCAGGACTGTCAGCCAGATGGTCGGTGCCGACGACGGGCTCGTCCTCTTCTGTGGTCTCGCGGTGGGATTCGAGAAGGAAGGCGTGCCACGGCTGCGTACCGGGCGGGCGGACTTGGCAGAAACCGTGAGCTTCATCGGAATGTGACCGCACGAGCGCACCAACGTGCCCCTGCTCGCGAGGCGACGGTGCGAAGGTGCGAAGGTGCGCACCGAGTTTTGAGACACGCTTTACGCGACGCATGCAACTGCGGCCCCCACCCTCACTGTCTGACAGAGAGTCGGGCCCGTCAGGGCCGAGGAACGAGAGAGCGGGGCAGGGCGTGGGACGGCGCAACGGCAGCATAGGGATCGCACTGGTCACGGGTGCGATGCTGGTGGGCGCGAGTGCCTGCGGCGCGAGCGGCAGTGACAAGGCGGGCGGCGACGGCTCGAAGGCGTCGGGCAAGCCGAGTGCGAGCGCCTCTCCGTCACCGACGAAGCCAGCGGGCCCGCCGATGCTGCTGGAGACGATCAACCCGCAGACGGGTACCACGGTCGGCGTGGCCATGCCGATCTCGGTGATCTTCACGAACCCGGTGTCGGCAAAGGCACGGGCCACGGTGGAGAAGCACATGAAGGTGAGCGCCTCGCAGCCGGTGGCCGGCGCCTGGCACTGGTTCGGCGACAGGCGCGCCGACTGGCGACCGAAGGCGTACTGGCCCTCCGGTACGACGGTGAAGATCGACGCTGACATGAAGGGCGTCAGCAACGGCAACGGGCGCTACGGCGTGCGCACGTACACGCACACCTTCAAGGTCGGCGACGACGTGCGCGCGGATGTCTCGGTGACCGGCCACACCATGAAGGTGACGCGCAACGGCAACCTGTTGCGCACCCTGTCGATCAATGCGGGCAGCCCTCAGTATCCGACGTGGAACGGCACGATGGCCGTCATCGACAAGCAGGAGAAGGTCCACATGACCTCCTGCAGCGTTGGCATCAGCTGCGACAAGGGCAGCCCCAACTACTACGACCTGACGCTGCCCTGGGACGTCCACCTGACCCAGTCCGGCACGTACGTGCACTACTCGACCGGCGACCCCAATCCGGGCAGCGGCAGCGCCCGCGGCTCGCACGGCTGCGTCCACCTGTCAATGTCGGACGCCAAGTGGTTCTACGGCCAGGTCAAGCAGGGCGACCCCGTCACCATCACCGGTTCGTCCCGTGCCAAGGCCCCGGCCGACAACGGCTACGCCGACTTCAACCTGGGCTGGGACGAGTGGCTCGCGGGCAGCGCGTCCGGGGAGGGGACGACCGCGACGCTGTGATGCGGTGCGGTGCGGTGCGGTGGCAGCATGTGCGCCACCGCACTGCGTGGCCGGTCCGCTACTGGCGGGCGGCAATTCCCGTGAGGATGAGATCGATGCCGGCGAGGAACTCTGTTCGGTCGTCGTGCTTGCGCAGTTGTTCGGCGACACTTCGGGTGAACGCGTACTGGTCGGGATCGAGTTCTGCCCATGCGGTCGCCACGGCATCGAGGAACTCGGTCCGTTCGTGTGCGGCTGGTGCACTCGGGCGTTGGCGGCATTCTGGCCCGCCACTCCGAGGATGTAGCTCATCAACGCGGACGCCGCGGTGAACTGGGCGGCTTCTGGCACTTGAAGTGCCTGGACCTGGCGACCGATGCCTTCGAAGACTTGGAGCACGGCGACTGCGAGGGCGCCGGGCGAGCTGCGTGCCGACCCATGGGTGGGCGTCGATCGCGTCGAACAGGCCCAACGCGAGCCCTCGAATCGCTTCCTGCGGCGTCGCGTCGGTGTCGGTGGCTGCTGCCTCAAGGAGGCGTCGGCAGGCGTGCAGTTCGTCGACGCTCGCGACCATGGGGATCATGATGCGCAGGTCGGTGTCGGCTCCGGCGCCCAGCAGGCTGCGGAACTGGTCGATGAAGGCGTC
>NZ_JBFAIQ010000062.1:0-21634 GCF_040654755.1 Streptomyces sp. NPDC050625 | reverse complement strand
ACACATCGCACGTCACAGCCGGATCCTGTCATGTAACTCCACACCCGCCGTCGGCAGCGGAGTCTTCGACCGAACCGCATTTCGTTAGGGGTTCTTAGTCGCTCACGCGGAACGAGGTCTCTCGATGGGAGCGCGGCGAGCGGGTTCCGCAATCCTGGCTCCCGTTCATCGCGGAAGTCCTGGGCGTTCCTGCCAGAGAGCTGGAACGGGCCGCCTCCTATGCACGCGGCGAGTCGGACGGACCCCCGTTCGGGGGCGCCTTGGTCCTCTCGGAGCTGATCCCGCCCGGCAACTCACTAACGCCACTCGTCGACCCGATCGGCCGTCGCATCGATGGTGACGACGTGGCACGCCTCGCCGCCCGGGTGCATGGCTTCCGACTCGCTGACGACGTGCTGACCGGGGGTGACCTCTTGGCGCCCCTGTTCCGGGAACTGAACGCGGCGATGCGGCTATACCGGGAGAGCACGCACACAGAAGCCGTCGGCAGCGTGCTTCTGGCCCAGGTCGGTGACCTGGCCCAGATCGCTGGATGGATCGCCAGCGACGCCGGGCAGCACGTGCAGGCTGAGCGCGCATATCGCATCGGGATCGAAGCGGCGCGGCAGGCAGGTGACGGCCTGCACCTCCCCTCCTACTGTGGAGACCGTGACCGGAGAGATAGTTGGGGGTCATGGCATCCAGGAAGCGCATCTACGACGCTGAGTTCCGTGAGGGGGCGGTACGGATCGTGACGGAGGCCGGGAAGCCGATTCCGGTGGTGGCGGGGGATCTGGGCATCCATCCCGGGACGCTGCACAGCTGGGTCTCGCGGGCCCGGGCAACGGGTCGCCGTCGTCGGACCGGCCGGTGGCCGAGCCGTCCGGTGGCCGGCTGCGGGAGAGTGAGCGGGCGGAGCTGGAGCGGCTGCGGGCCGAGGCGTGGGAGAAGGACAAGCGCATCCGCGAGTTGGAGATGGAATGTGATGTGTGCAAGCGATTCGTGGCCTTGTGGGTGAAGTAGCTGAGGTGGACCCGGCCGTCGCGGTCGGGGTGATCAGCAGCTGCAAGGCCGAGCAGGATATACCGCATCGCGCCGCCTGCCGGGCGTTGGGCGTGTCGGAGTCGTGGTACTACAAGTGGCGTGACCGGCCGCCGACCGAGCGGGAGATGCGCCGGCAGTACCTGCGGAGGAGATCGAGGAGATCTTCCGCTGCTCCGGGGGCACCTACGGCTCGCCGAAAGTGTTCATCGAACTGGTGCGCCGGGGCTGGCGGGTGTCGGTGAACACCGTCGCGAAGCTGATGGCCGAGCTCGGGCTGGCGGGCCGGAAGGGCAAGCGCCGCCGGTCGCTGCCCAGGCCGGGCAGGCGGCCGGCCGCCCCGGACTTCGTCCGCCGGGACTTCACCGTCGAGGAACCGGACCTCGTCTGGGTGGGCGACATGACCGAGATCGACACCGATGAGGGCAAGCTGTACCTGGCAACGGTGATCGATCTGCTCTCCCGTCGGCTGCTCGGCTACGCGATGGGCTCCCGGCACGACCCAGAGCCTCCTGCGAGGCCCAAGGGCGTTCTGAAGAAGAAGAATCCTGCCCAGACGCGGTGAGTACTGCTGGATTCCTCAAAGGAAGTACACATATCGGCGGCGTAAGTGCCTGGTAAGTGTGTGCGGGTCTGCCCCAGATCCAGGTGCGGGCGCGGGTATTGAGCTGGTCGGTGGCGACGCCGGTCGCGTGGGCGATGTGGTCGCGGTTGCCGAAGGAGCGGCCGAAGCTAAACGCACCGGCCTGGTCCTGCAGGGCTGATTCAAAGTCCGAGTGATCATGTTGGGATGCAGGTCAGGGCAGGCCGAGC
This sequence comes from Streptomyces sp. NPDC050625, assembly GCF_040654755.1. NCBI lineage: Bacteria > Bacillati > Actinomycetota > Actinomycetes > Kitasatosporales > Streptomycetaceae > Streptomyces > Streptomyces sp. NPDC050625. The sequence continues at coordinate 19,801 of NZ_JBFAIQ010000062.1, read as the reverse complement.
AGTTCCAACGGGTGGGTGAAGGCCGCGTAGGAGACCTTCCTCAGCCCGGCGGCGATACTGCGGTGCCCCGCGTCCCGAAGCGTGTTGATGGCCAGGTTCCGCAGCGTTGCCATATTCTCCGGCCCGTGCCCGGTGCGGATCTTCGAGGCGTCCTCGGCGAACGTCACATCCCGCACGTGGTGCACGGTCTTACCACGCCAACGACGAGGAGCCCTGTCTCGTCACCACCCCGCTGAACAGGCTGTTTCACCCTCGCGGGACAGGGTGAAAGACGTTCCGCGGGCGGGACGGACAACAAGTCGAAGTTCAATCCTGGCAGGCACAGCCGACGTCGACCGCGGAAGCAACACCACCGAGGCGAGCGCCATGCCGTGTATCTCGCCTGCGTGGGCACGGTGAACGTACCCGGGGCCGTGGTGGACGGTTTGTGTGGCGGGATGGCCTTGATCGGCCAGGAGATCGTGCAGGGCCTGCATGCTCGTTGACTTGCCGACTCCGTTGGGCCCGTCGATGCTGACGAACCAGCCGGTGCGCTCACTGGTCATGCAGCGACCTTCTGTCCGCCCTGGTTTCGCTCGTGCTGCTCGCGGGTGAGCATGGCGAGTGTTGAGCGGATGCGCTGCAGCGGCGCGTTGCCGCATCGAATCGTGAGCGCCGTCGCCGGTCAGGTCGACGTCGCGCGAGCAGGGCGTCACTGTCGGGCACGGGATCGGCAGGTGGCAATACCCGTAAGCGGAGAAGGAGCCGGCCGCCCGGTAGGAGCCGGTGTCGAACACGCTGAGGATGCGGGATGCCAGTGGTTCGAGCCACCCGATGGTGGCTTGCTGGGGATGTCGGGGATCTCGCTGGGCTCTTGGCCCTGTTGGAGCAGCTGGCCGACGAAGGCGGGCAGGATGGCATTCACGGGGGTGGCCCCTTGGACGGTCGTAGGAGTAGGTGGGTCGGCGCGGGGGATAGCTCGCCCCCGTGGGAGGGGTAGGAGCGCAAGTTGCCGTTCGCGCAGGGGTTGAGTTGCCGACGATCCGGGCCGCGAGGGCGCCGGACCGCCAACGGAAACGAACGGTGGCAGCGAGGCGACCTCATGTGCCCCGGCCCGCGGCCGGGGGCGCGTCGGGGCCGGCTTGCGCTTTGCGCGGACGGTCTGGTCCCCGCCGATCAAGTGCCGGTTGTCGACGAGGGTTTCGCAGGAGGATCCGGAGACATCGGCGAACGGACGGCGGCAGTTTTTGTAGTAGGCGTCCGGCGCGTCGATGCTGCTCGACCTTGGTCTTGAAGGTGGCGGAACGGGACGAGGACTCGTCGGTCACGTGCAGGACTACCCGGGCGCCGAGTTGGGTGCCGAGCCCGGGGAAGCTCAGGAGCACGTCAGCGTCCGGGTGCTGAGGGAAAGCCTCTTCCACCGCCTTCGAGGTCCTCGGCGGCGGTGCAGGCGGCTTCCAGCTGGACCAAGAGGGCGAGCATCTGATTGCCGAGCGCGTCCTCGACCAGCGGCCGCTGGTGGGCATAGTCGCCTCGTGCTTGGCAGCATCGAGTACGGGGTGAGCATGCTGGGCTGCCCGCTGGTGGTGGTTCTCGGCCACGACACGTGCGGCGCGGTCCCGGCCAGCCGGGCAGCCGTGGACGAGGGCACCACCGCCGACGGATGCGTACGCGACGTCGTCAAGCGGGTCACCCCCGCGTCCGCGCCGCCGACGCCACCACGGGGCCCAGACTTGATAGCCGAGCACGTGCGGGCGACCGTCGCCCTCCTTGCCGACCGCTCCCGGGAACTGGCCGAGGCGGTCGCCGTCGGGCGGACAGCCATCGTCGGCCTGTCCTACTGCCTGGCCGACGGCCGAGCCCGCGTGGTCGCCGTTCACGGCATAGACCTTCCGGCCGACCAGCAGGCCAACGTGGCCTGACCGCCCGCACGACCCGGTCGCCGGGTTCTGGGCGCCAGCGGGGCATCGGGGTGGATTGCCTCGGTGCTCGCCGGTGACCATGTAGACAAGGCGCCGGGCGACCGAGACGGCGTGGTCGGCGAAGCGTTCGTAGTAGCGGCCGACCAGCGTGACATCGACGGCCGTTTCCACGCCGTGTTTCCACCGGTCGTCCATCAGGGCTGGAAGACCATCCGGTGCAGCTCGTCCATGCGGTCGGCGTCCTGCTCCAGACGCAGGGCCGCGTCGACGTCCCTGGTAATCAGCACTTCGGCGGCCTGCGCCATCAGGCGCTGGGCGAGCTGGCCCATCTCCAGCATTGTGCGGTGCAGATCGTCCGGCACCGCACGTCCCGGGGTAGCGCAGCCGGGCCAGCTTCGCCGCATCCTGGGCCAGGTCCTCGGACCGCTCCAGATCCGCCCTCATCCGCAAGCTGGGGACCACGATCCGCAGGTCGGTGGCGACCGGCTGCTGCCTGGCCAGCAGGTCGATCGCCCGTCCCTCCAAGTCGCGCTGCAGGTCATCGGCCCGCGCATCGGCCGCGATGACACTCTCGGCCAGCGGCAGGTCGGCATCCAGCAAAGCCGTGGTCGCCCGGCCGATCGCCGACCAGACCAGCCGGGCCACCTCCACCAGCCGGCCCCGGTCGGGTGAAGCCGGGGGCAGCCTGATCCGGGAGACGCTGGGGAGGGTCGGAGCAGCCCTGTTGGGCAACGGCAAGCCGGACAAACCTGCCGCCCCACGCCTCATACACACCTACTGCCCGACTGGTCAGCGGTACAGACCGGAGACCAGCACTTCTGTCCGCCCGCGAACCCATGAGCCGGTTGCCCGGAAACGGGCACAGCGCGGACGCCGTGACCGGGGCTGCTTCTGCCCCCTCGACGAACTGGCCTGCGCCCTCGAACAGTGGATCAAGTTTCTGGGACACGCCACGCCGTTTAAGTGGACCAAGACCGCTGACCAGATCATCGACGCCATCGGACGCTACTGCGCCGGGATCTCCGGACCAGGACAGAACTGGGGCTTGAGGGACTGACCGCCTACCAGCAGACACAGGCCGTCTACCTGTACCCCAGCAGTGCCGTGCGTGCCGATGCGCTTGCGCCTGCGGAATGAAAGGAGCAGTCTGAAAGTGACGCCGTGGACGGGCCCATCGGGATCGGAGGCAGCTGCTGCGGCGGAGCGAGAGTTGCACCCATGGACAGAGATGCCGCGGCCACGGTAGGCCCGGGCCGCACAGGGTCGCCGTTGAAGCAGACCGTATCGGCCGCGGTGGATGGCCACGGGCTGGTGACGGCGTGGAGCTCCGGAGCCGAGCGGCTTCTCGGCTACGAACCTGTGGAGGTGGTCGGCCGGCCAGCGGCAGGGCTGCTCGCCGAGGCCCTTCCGGCGACCGCCACGATTCGATGGCGCGCGCGGGAAGGCTGGAGCGGGCTGGTCGCCGTGCGGCACCATGACGGACACCACCTGAACCTGCTGGTCGAGGCCCACTCCCTGCTGGACGCGGTTGGCGAAACGCACTGGTTTCTCACGGCCACCGGAGCGGAGCAGCCGGGTGCGCCAACCACGGAAGGTGCCGGCGCTGCCGGCGCTGCCGGCGACGAACCGGGAACGGCGACGCTCAAGCAGTGGGCGCTGGACCAGATCCCGCTTCCGATGGCGCTCTTCGACCGCCAGGGGCTCGCGATCGCCCTCAACGCGGCCATGGAACGCGCCGTGGGTGAGCCCGAACGGGACCTTCTCGGCGTGCGTATCGGCAAATCCGGCCACCTCAAGGGCCTGGACGATCTCGACGAGGTCGTGGAGCGGGTTCTGCGGGGCGGGGAGACGGTGCCCCGCGAGGCGTATCTGCAAGCGTCCGGGGAGATCCGCGCGTGGCTGCTGTCCCTGTACCCGGTGAAGGACTCCGGGGGCCACGTGCGTGCCATGTCTTTCGCGGCGGTGGACACCACCGAGCAGGTCCGGGCCCGCCGACGGCTAGGCGTGCTGAACGAGGCCGGACTGCGCATCGGCACCACACTCGATCTGACCCGCACCGCCGACGAACTGGCGGAAGTCTGCACGGAACACTTCGCCGACTTCGTCGTCGTGGACCTGCTGGACAGCGTCCTCCAGGGCCAAGACGCGGATGCGGCCCCCCTCCGCGACCCCCTGGTCTTCCGCCGCGCCGCCCAGCGCTCCGTGCTCCCGGGATGCCCCGAGGCAGCAGTGCCGCTTGGAGCGACACACACCTACCCTGCGGACTCGCCCCCGGGCTGCGCGCTGGCCGTCGGCCGCGCCTCGCGGCACCAGATTGATGCCGCGACCCTGCAGTGGTGGACGGCGGGATGTCCGGAGCGCGCCCGCAGCATCAAGGTCCATGGAATGCACTCGATGATGGTGGCGCCGCTGCGGGCCCGTAGCGTCACTCTCGGTCTGGCGATCTTCGCCCGCCATCGCACAGCGGATCCGTTCGGCGAGGAGGACCTGCTCCTGGCGGAGGAGCTCGCAGCCCGCGCCGCGCTGTGCGTCGACAACGCCCGCCGGTACTCCCGCGAACGTGCTATCGCGCTCGCCCTGCAGCGCAGCCTCCTGCCGCACCACGCGCCCCGGCAGGCTGCCGTGGATGTGGCATCCCGCTACCTGCCGGCCCAGTCCAGCGCCGGGATCGGCGGCGACTGGTTCGACGTCATCCCGCTGTCTGGAGCCCGGGTGGCCCTGGTGGTGGGGGACGTCGTCGGCCACGGCATTCGCGCTTCCGCCACCATGGGCCGCCTGCGTGGCGCGGTGCGCACCCTCGCCGACATAGACCTGACACCCGACGAACTACTAACCCAACTCGACGACCTCGTCCTGCGTCTGGACCGCGAGAACTCGGCGGACGACGACCTCGACCCGGCCGAGGCGTACGCGAGTGAGGTCGGCGCCACCTGCCTGTACGCCGTCTACGACCCCGTATCCCGGCATTGCTCCGTGGCGAGGGCCGGCCATCCCCCGCCAACCCTCGCCACCCCGGACGGCAGAGTAAGCCTCCTGGACGTTCCGGCGGGCCCTCCACTGGGGGTCGGCGGCCTGCCCTTCGAAGTGGCGGAGTTTGATCTTCCCGAAAGCAGCGTCCTCGCCCTCTACACTGATGGTCTCGTCGAAGCCCCCGACCGTGATCCTGACGACGGGTACGCCCTGCTCCATGCCGCCCTGGCCACCCCTGGCCCCGGTCTGGAGGAAACCTGTGACACGGTGCTGCGCAGCCTGCTGTCCGAGCGCCGCACTGACGACGCCGCCCTCATCCTGGCCCGTACCCGGGCACTGGGTCCTGACCGGGTCGCCACCTGGGACCTGCCGACCGACCCCGCGGTCGTCGCCCGCGCCCGCGAACTTGCCTGCGCCCAGCTGTCCGCCTGGAACCTGGAGGACGCCGCCTTCACCACCGAGCTCGTCGTCAGCGAACTGGTCACCAACGCCATCCGCTACGGCGGCCCTCCTGTCCAACTGCGGCTGATCCACGACACCACCCTCATCTGCGAGGTCTCCGACGCCAGCAGCACCAGCCCACACCTGCGACGCGCCCGAGTCTTCGACGAAGGCGGCCGCGGCCTCCTCATCGTCGCCCAGCTCACCGAGCGCTGGGGCACCCGCCACACCGGCACCGGAAAGACCATCTGGGCCGAACAGCCTTTGCCGGCACCATCAGGTTGAGCGGGTGGCCTTGGGGCTGGGATGATCGTCGAGTTGTTGATCATCTGGGAGGGGCCGGCCGTGGAGAGGTGACGCGGCGGTTTCGGTCTCATGGCGCGGCGACCGGCGGACCGGTGTGTTCGCTCTGTGTCAAGTTCCCGTAGACTGGTAGTCAAACAGCGCTCGTCCGGCGGCCAGGCTTCGAGTCAGACAGAAGCAGTCCACCGCCACTCGAAACTCGAAGGAGCGCGCCATGCCGAGATCGGGCCCGCCCGGCCACGCCCCTCGTTTCACCGCCTACAGTGCCCGTCTCCCGGAGGGCACGAACGCGTTCGTGTTCGCCCAGTACGCGTGCCAGGCGCCGTCCCGGGAAGCGGCCGAGCGGGGAGCGACGGGCCTCGCCGCGCTGTTCGGCGGACCGGACGGCCCGGATGTGGTGGACCGCGGTTCCTTCCTGGACACCGCCGGAGCGCACAACGCGGTGCTGATGGCGTACTGGTACGACCCGGCCAGCCACCGGCGCTGGCGGGAGTCGGAGCCCGTCCGCTCCGTCTGGGACGGCCTCCCCGCACAGGGCGCTGCCGGGTACTGGCGCGAGGAGTCCGTCATCCCCGTCGAGCGGAATGAGACGCTGCACACCCATCGTCGCGAGGACTACGCGACCAGCGGTCTGTCGCAGTCCGCCGCCGTGGAACTCCCCGAGACTCAGGTGCACGACTACTGGGGCGCGGCCCGCGACCGCATCGCGGCCTCGGCCACCGAGAAACTAGCGCCCGCGCTCCCGGTCTTCGAACCCCAGGTCCCCGAGGCGTCCGAGACCCGCGGGCGCCGCGTCACCGTCGCCGTACCCGGCAATGTGGCGCTGATCCGCACTGCACAGGACTGGTCCGCGGCCACGCTCTATCGCCAGAAGTACCTCGCCGACGTGAAACCGGTCAAGGATCGAGGCGTCGACTTCCTCGCGGAGAACCCCGGATCCGGCTGTATCGCCGCCCGCAACCTCATGGAGGAGTCGGTCGACGGCGCGACCCTCGACCGGGCCTGCACGATCGCCTGGTTCGTCTCGCTCGAGCACCTGATGACCTGGTGCCGGTCGCACCGAACCCACCTGGACATATACGCCAGCTTCTTCCAGATGGTCGGCGGCGGAGAGGGCCCGCTGGACGTCGCCTTCTGGCACGAGGTCTCCGTACTCCCCGCCGGATCGGTCGACGCCGAGTATGTCAACTGCGATCCACGGACCGGCTTCCTACCGCTCTCCACCCGTCACACCACGACCGCCACAGTCTGACTGCCGAGGAGAATTCAGGGCGGATCTTGGTGTTCATGGACTCGACGAGCCCGTTACTCAAGGCGTGCCCGGCGGCGGCGATGATGGCGTCCCAGTGATTGATCATTGTTCAAGCTGAATTGCTGGTCATGGGGGCTGGCGTGGGCGGCGGCCGAGGTACTCGTGCTGGTCGTAGGCGTGATCGGTAGCAGGTGATCATCAGGCGCATTGCCGGTTCGGCGGCCATGACCGGATCGTCGGCCTGCCCACTCCGCTCGGCCTCGATGAACTGCCCGATCACCACCTCGGCGGCCTCCAGCCGGGCCACCTCGGCATCGATCTCAGCGAGCGTCGCAGTGCGGACGGTGGTGCGGGTGGGAGGGGGCAACAGGTCGATCTCGTCGCTCAGCCGTCGAACTTCCTCCTCAAGTCGGCTCCGCTCGTCCCGCAGCTTCAGACGTGCCGCTCGCGCGGTGGCCTCCGCTGTGGCGATCTCTTGTTCCAGCGGGCGTGCGGCGGCGTCGACCAGCGCCGTCACCTCGGCCTCGGTCGCGGCTCTGGCCGCCAGTTCCCCGGCGTCGGCAATGCGCAGTTACGCGCAGTCGCCGGCCCAGGCGAGCAGCCGTTCCGCCTGTACGGCAAGGGCACCGTCCCAGGCTTCGGACGCCTCGTCCCGCCGCGCGATCGCCTCCGCGAGCCGGCTACGGGCGTCCTCCAGCAGACTCTCGGCGACACCCCGGTCGCGTACCGCGCGATCGTGCTCGTCCATCGCCTCGGTGATGAGGACGACCTGCTGGCGTCGGGCGGTGACCGCACCCCGCAGCAGCCTGCGGGCCTGTCGTGCCCCGTTCTCGCCCGCCGTGTGTGTACCGTCCGAACCCAAGGGGCGACGGCCACCGGCCTCGTGCACCGGGCTGTCTGCGAGGTTCACTACGGAATCCGTGTCGAGAAGCGTCTTCACCTCATGATGGATCGACTCCATACCCGCCGCCCGGGCCGACCGGCGTGCTTCCTCGGCGGCTTCGCGCGCGTGCTCGTCGAAGGTGCGGGCCTGGGCCGCCGCCTCGTCGCTGATCTGAGTGGCCTGCGCAGTGGCACGCTGTCGCTCGGCGACGGCTGCCGCTTCTTCCGTACGACGGCGGAGCCGGTCAAGTTCCTCGCCCTGCTTGTACGCGTCGCTCTCGCGCAGCCCCTCGACGGTCTCCTCCAGGGCGTGCGCGCGCAGTTCCTGTTCCTCGCGCCGGGCCTGAGCGGACTCCCGTTCTGTCAGCGCCTGTTCGAGTCCCTCGGCGCTCTGGCGGGCGGCGCGGGTGAGGTCGTCCATCTCCGTGGTCGCCGAGATCAGCGCGGCCGAGCCGGCACGCAGGACACGTCGTGCGTAGGCGCGCTGCCGGGATGCGACGGTCTCTGCCGCTGTCACCTCGTCGTCGAGCCGTTTGAGGTGTTCGCGCTGGCGGTCCAGCCGCTCGAAGCCTTCGGCGAGTTCAGCGATCTCACCTTCGCCCAATGGGGGAAGGGCGCGGGACAACAGGGTGGAGAGCAGGGACGGATCGAGCCGTTCGGACAGTTTGGGCTGGCGCAACTGGAGCAGGGCGGACAACAGCGACTCATAACGCTGCTCCCCCATGCCGGCGAACAATTCACGTCGTACGGCCGTGCGGTAGTCGGTGGCCGAGGCATGGACGTCGCCGCGGTCGCGCACGGCCTCGACCAGCGCTGCGCGTGTCAGCGGCTGTCCCGCCTCGTTGACGAGGAGCACGCCGGCAGGGTGGGCGATCCTGGAGCCGGTGGTGAAGTAGTCGGCATGTACCCCGCTGGTGTGCACGCTCGCCTGCAGACGCGCACCACAGCCGAACCACCGCTCGGCGCCATCGTCGCCGACGCGGCGGAACTCCATCCACACATACCCGACACGGGTCTTGCCGGAGGCTCCTTCGCCGAGCAGGTTCCAGTGCATGGTGCGTTCCGAACCACCGAACGTGGACAGGCGGTTGGGGCGCAGGCTGGCGTCGGAGAGGAAGGGCAGCAGAAGCTCAAGGGCTTGGACTTGCCCGAACCGTTCTGGCCGCGGAGCAGCAGGCGGCCCTGATGCAAGGTGAAGGTCTCGTCGTAGTAGCGCCAGACGTTGAGGATGCCCGCGCGGTGCGGCTGCCAGCGGCGGCGGGCCGCACCCACCGCCGTTGCCGGTGTCGCGTGCAACTCGGCGGACTCGGGCCGCCGCGGGATCCGATCCGGCCTTCCGCACGAAACCGCAGCTGGCCGCTGCCCTCGCGGCCCGCGGGAAGGAGGCGGGCTTCAGCTGCCGGGCGGTGGTCGCCGACTGCGCCTGCTCGGTCAGCGACGACTGGTATCTCGCACTGCGCGAGGCCGGCCTGGCCTATGTGGTGGCACTCAAGCCGCGCAACGGTGTCTGGGCCCCGGTCGACCAGCCACACACTCCCATCGAGGCCGCCCACGCCCTGACCTGGCGGGACGCCGGTCATCCCCGCGACTGGACGCCGTGGAGCGTCACTCCCGCGACGGGCACACCGAGACCTGGTGGGCCGCTGAGACCCGCCTGGGCGGATATGGCCCCGACTCACCCTGCCGCCTGATCGTGGCCACCACCGACCCAGTCGGCCTGCCGGAGAAGGCCACCTGGTACTTGGCCACCAACCTGCCCCACCCTGACGCGCCCCACGCCGCCACCAGCCCGCACCTGCCGGCCGACCTCGCCGAGATCGTCCGCCTCTACGGGCTGCGGCCGTGGATCGAGCAGAGCTATAAGCAGGTCAAGGACGAACTCGGCTGGGCCGACTTCCAAGTCCGCTCCGACCGCGCCATCCGCCGCGACCAGACCCTGGTCAACTGCGCCTTCTCCTTCTGCTGGGACCAGTGGTTCGCCCCACCCGGACCGCTGGATGCCACCGCGCCGGACCCGTGCCCCAACGACGGGCCAGAGAGGGGGCCCAGCCAAACCCCAACTGCCCAGCTGGCCCAAGGCCTTACGCGCCACCCGTTCCTGGCTCACCCCCGCCGTCACCCTCAACCGGTGGTGGCGAGCCTGGACGGACAAAGACCCACCCTCCGAGCTCCAGGCCCTGATCGACGCGGTTCGAGCGCGGTGAGAGCGCGGGTGTGGTGGCCACGGAGTTGAGGGTCACGCCCGGCACGGTGCGCCAGTGGCGCCGCCGGTGGCGTGAGGGGGGTGCCAAGCAGGGCCCCGGCGTTTGCCCGGCTCATCCGATCTTGAGCCGGTTGGTGCTGGTGGCGTTCCCCGGAAGCAGACGAACACGGTCCCTGTAGATCATGGAGTTCTCTACGCTTCAAGATCCACGAGGGTGTCGTGTTCGTCCCGCCATCATCTCTCACCGCCGTACCTGCCCTCCATGCGCCCCGGCTGGAAGCACTGGGTGGGAGCAATGAGCGAGACCAAGTCCGCAGTCTCGTCGCCGAGTCCGAGTCGATTACCGATCCCCGCGGTGCATGTGGGGTGCGCTGCCGACTCGCTTCGCTGCTGGCCCTGATCGTCTGCGCGATGACACCGGCAGGCCATGACTCGGTCACCGCGGCGGCGGAGTGGTGCCGGCGCGCGGCTCCCGAGGAACTGGCCGCTTTCGGTCTGCCCTATCACCCGTTCCTGGGCCGCTACCGGGTGCCGAGCGAGAAGACCCTGCGCAGCATCCTGGGGCGCCTCGATCCAGGCGAGATCAGCGCGACCGGTCACGACTGCCTCCGGCCCCTTCTTCCACCGCAACCTGGTGGTCCGGGGCCCCTGATGCCCGATGGCGGTCAGGAACGTGAACAGCGCCCTGCCCACCGGGCTGCCGCCCGGGCCGAGCCCGTTCGCCGCAGGCGCCGGGCGATCGCGGTGGACGGCAAGTGCCTGCGCGGCGCAAGGCGCCCCGACGGCAGCCGGGTCTTCGTGCTCTCCGCGGTCCGCCACGGCGACGGCATCACCCTGGCCTCGCGTGAGATCGGCGCGAAGACGAACGAGATCCCCGAGTTCCAGCCCCTGCTCGACCAGGTCGACGACGCCGACCTCACCGGGGCGGTCATCACGGCCGATGCTCTCCACGCCCAGCACACCCATGCCGCCTGCCTGCGCGAACGTGGTGCCCACTACCTCCTCACGATCAAGAACAACCAGCGTGGTCAGGCCCGCCAACTCCACCGCCTGCCCTGGAAAGAAGTCCCTGTGATCCATCGTGATGACGCCAGCCGCCACGAGCGGCGCCTGGTGCAGGTCGTCACCGTCGACGGCTTGCTGTTCCCGACGCCCGCCAGGTCCTGCGCATCCAGCGCAAGCGCCGCCTGCACGGGGCGAAGAAGTGGTCCAGCGAGACCGTCTACGCGATCACCGACCTGCCCGCCGAACAGGCCGACGCGGCCGAGATCGCCACCTGGGCCCGCGGGCACTGGACCGTGGAGAACACCGTCCACTGGATACGAGATGTCGTCTTCGGTGAGGACAAGTCCCAGGTCAGGACTCACAATACGCCCGCCGTGCTCGCCGCCGTCCGCGACCTGATCCGCGGCGCAATCAAACTCGCCGGGTACGTCAACACCGCCGCCGGACGCCGAGCCCACACCGAACGCCACCGCGTCCTCGCCCTCTACGGCATTACGTGATCAACCGAACATCCGAGGCAAACGCCGGGGCCCTGGGCTCGGGACCGGGCACCGCCGCCCCTCCACGGCCCCCTCCGTACGCCCCTCCACGGCCGAACCCGGCGCAGGCCAGTCCCCTTGACCGGAGGGCAGGGCAGGCACCGACAACCCTCTGTCAGTCACCCCCCGTGCAAATACTGCGCGGACACCGCCCGTCCCCGTATCAGCCGCGCGCGGGCCCCTCAGGCGCTGGGGCGGGCGGCCGGAGACCGAGCTGCACCACCGCCAGGGCGACCGCGCCGGCCACACTCAGGACTCACGGCCCTCGCCGCCGTCCCACAGGTTCCCGCTCTCGCCGTGCCCCGTGAACTAGGCGTGCACCGCCAACCGTCTTTACGAATGAGTGCGGCCGTCCACCGCAGAGTTGGTTGAACCTCATCGATCGGATAGGAATGACGCGTTCCGCCACATCGTCCGCGCGAACCGCGGCGACCGCCCCCGGCATATCGAACAGGCTGGCCAGTCTGTCGCTCTTGGGGGTGGCCGCTGTCTGGGGCTCGACCTTCCTCGTCGTCCAGGACTCCACGCAGCGTATGCCCGTACTGGATTTCGTGGCCGTGCGGTTCGCGGTGGGAACCCTGGTCCTAGCCATGTTGCGGCCACGGGCAGTCCGGTCCCTCGACCGAGCGGGTTGGGGCCGGGGGGCCGTGCTCGGCGTCGCTCTGGGCGTCTCGTACACCCTCCAGTCGTTCGGGCTCCAGCACATGTCGGCGACCGCGTCGGCTTTCGTCACCGGGATGTTCGTCGTCTTCACCCCGCTCCTCTCCGCGCTCGTGCTGCGTCGGCGCGTCACCCTGACGACATGGGCAGGGACGGGGCTCGCAGTGGTGGGGCTCGCCCTGCTCACGTTGAGAGGACTCGGCCTGGGTATCGGTGAGTTGCTGACCCTGGGGTGCGCGCTGTGCATCTCGCTGCAGATCCTCGGGACCGGTGCCTGGGCGACCGGACAGGACCCCTACGGCCTTGCGTTCGCCCAGATGGCGACGGTGTCGGTGATCGCGGTGGTCGTCGCGGCGCCGGCCGGGCTGAACGTCGTACCGCCGACCCCGGCAGCATGGTTCGGGGTGCTGTGGACCGGCGTGCTCGCGACCGCTGCGGCACTGGTGATCCAGACCTGGGCACAGACCAGGCTCAGCGCCGCGAGGGCCGTCGTCATCATGACCATGGAACCCGTCTTCGCGGCCCTGTTCGGCCTCCTCGCCGGTCAGTTCCTGTCCGTCCGACGGATCATCGGCTGTTGCCTCCTCCTCGCGGCCATGGTCCTGGTGGAACTGCACATGCAGGGGAGGACAAAGGCCGGGAGCCCGCCACCGAACCGTGAGCAGAGTCCCACCCCCACCGGTTCATCCCTCTGAGTGCGCGGCGGCCACCGGCCCCTCATCCCTCCCGCGCCCACCCCTCCCGTGAAAAGGAAAAGGAAGCTCCATGCTCTCTCCCGAGTTCCTCGGCGACATCTGCGACGACGTCAGGATCCACTTCGAGGAGATCGTCCGTGACCGCGTTGCCGCGGGCGCCCTCGGTGACACCGTCCTGAACCATCCAACGTGGCACCTGCCCGACACGCTCCGCGCCTCGCTCGCGACGGTGGTCGCGCCGCCCGACCCTGCTGTGGGGTTCCGCATGGTCAGCGGGCTCTTCGACAGCTTCGACGATCTCGGCCCGACACCGACCCACTGGTCTACGGACGACCGGCGCAGGACCGCACCGTTCGACATCGCGCTCGCCCTCGCCGCGACAGCCCTCGGAACGGCCTTCGGCTGGACGGACCAGCAGGAAGGACGCCTCGTGCACGACATCCTGCCGAGCAAGGGCTTCGAGCACATGCAGGTCGGAGCGAGCAGCACCGTACCGCTCGCCTGGCACAGTGAGGACGGGTTCCACCCCGAGCGCGCCGACTTCCTCTTGCTGGCTTGTGTCCGCAACCCCGACCACATCGGCAGCAGGCTCGTCTCGATCCGCGGCCTCGGCCTCGACCCTGCGGACATCTCGCAGCTTCGGCGGCCGCTGCTCACCATAGAACCGGACGACAGCTACGAGGACGACACCGCTTCCACGCGCGAACCCGTGGGAATGTCGACTGTCTGGGACGGCCCCGACGGGCTGTGCGTTCGGTACGACCCCTCGTACACGCGGTACCTCACCGACGACGAGGAGTTCATCGCGGCACACAACCGGCTTGGCACGGCATTCGAAGAACATGGGGCCGTCGTGCCCCTCTCTCCCGGAGACCTGCTGATCATCGACAACGACGCCGTCGTCCACGGCCGGGTCGCCTTCCGACCGCGCTATGACGGCACCGACCGCTGGCTGAAGCGCGTACTGGTCCGCTCCCCCCGCGACAACCGGCCCGCGGCAGAGCGCCACGAGCACGGTTACCATCAGCAGCGGGTCTTCGCGGCACATTGACCACCACCCTTTCCCGGTCGACGCGGTCGCCCCGTTACCGGTGGGTCTGTGCGGTCTTCGGTGCAACTCCCGATCATGGAAGTAGCACCTGATGAGCGACGTGACTGTCTCTGCTGAGGCGGTTGAAGAGGTCCGGCCGGCCGAGGACCTGCCGGATGACCAGTTGATCGGGCAGTTGGTCGATCGGGCCCGCGCGAGCGGCCTGCAGTTGACCGGCGACGGCGGGCTGCTGCAGCAGCTGACCAAGCGCGTGCTGGAGTCCGCCCTGGAAGGTGAGATCACCGACCACCTCGGCTACGAGAAGCACGACCCGGCCGGTGCCGACAGTGACAACAGCCGCAACGGGGCCCGGTCACCGTACAGACCCCGCTGCGGCGACTGACGCGAGTCTGTTCGGGCTGATGCGGGCATGGCGGAAGATCCGCCATTGAGCTTGTTCAGTTTGGCCACCATCGGGTGGCAGTGAGGTCGGCGTAACAGGCGAGGCCCTCGGGGTGTTGAGCGGGATGTCTTACGTCCGTTGCTCGTCACCTCGGGGGCCTCGTTGGTTCCATATCCTGCCGTACTCGATGTCCCGCATGCCCTGGTGGAGTGGGTCACGATACTGATCGTCACCCGTGAGGGTGACCGACGGTGCCAGCTCTCGCCATCCCAGCGTGCCCTGATCGCACTGGTGTACCTGCGCAAAAACGACACGTTGCGGCAGCTCGCGGCCGGCTTCGGGATCAGCCTGGGTACCCGCGCACGCCCACGTCCACGCGGTGGTGGGTCACCTGGCCGCGCTCGCCCCTGGGCTGACGACGGCCCTCAGATACGCGGGAGCCCGGTACGTGCTGCTGGACGGCACCCTCGCCGAGTGCGACCGGACCGGTGACGGCCGAGCCGACTATTCGGGCAAGCACCGTCGGCACGGAGTGAACCTGCAGGTGGTGACCGCTCCGGACGGCACCCTGGTGTGGATCTCACCCGCGTTGCCGGGCCGTACTCACGACCTGACCGCGGCCCGCCGGTACCGGATCATCGCCACCAGCATCCGTCTGGGCATCCCCATCCTGGCCGACCGCAGTTACCAGGGAGCCGGTGACATTGTGGCCGTTCCCCACAGGCGACGGCCCGGGAAGGACCTCACGGTCAAACAGAGGTGCGTCAACCGGGCCCACTCCCGCCTCAGGTGGCCCGTCGAGAGAACCATCACGTCGGTCAAGACCTGGCGGAACCTCCGCAAAGCCCGCTGCAGCCCACGCGGGAGTGTCATGAATCAGGCTCTTACAAGATTTTCGTGGCCGGTGATCCTTCGAGCTGGATCTCAGCTGAGCAGGAGGCGGTGTCCGGCTCGGCCGTAGGTCTGGCGCTTGAGCAGCTTGATCTGGTTGTTGACGCCCTCGGTGCGGCCGTTGTGCCAGGGCAGGGTGAGGGCGTGGTCGACGCCTGTGCGGTCGCGTTCGAGGCCGGTGGCGTAGGCGTGCAGGAACGGCAGGTCCACGGTCCGGATCCGGGTGATCCAGCCGGTCAGCGCCTCGGCGTTGGCCGGCTTCGGGTGAGCAGGGCGGCAAAACCGGTCACCGCGTCCGCCAGGGCGGTCATCTCCGGGCAGGTGCTGTCGAGTTGGTCGCGGAGCACGAGCTGGTCCTCGCGCAAGTGGTCGGGATCGGTGAGCAGGAGGCGTGCGGCCTTGCGCGGGGAGAGACTGGCGTGGTCGGCCTCGACCCTGCCCTGGTTGATGTACCGGACCAGGAGGTTGGCGCTGCCGGTGTAGCCGAGTTCCTTGATCTCGCGCAGAAGGTGGGTGACGGGCACCGCGGGATCCTCGGCGCGGCGTCGGCGCAGGTGGTCGCGGTAGGGGTCGACCAGGGTGGGCCGGTACTGCGGTGCCCTCACCATGCGCTCGGGCTCGCCGTGGCGGGCGTAGCGCTTGACCGTGTTCAGTGTGAGGCTCATGCGGCGGGAGCATTCCAGCAGACTGACCCCGGCATCGAGGAGCTGGTGGACCTGCTGCCATCGCTCGCGGGTGGTCTCGGCGCGGGGGCCTTCCCGCAGTGGCGGGCCGGCCTTGGCCCAGCACGCGCTGTAAGCTGCGACCTCCCTCAAGGCGGCCTCGGCCAGCCCGTGCCACAGGTGCCCGCGGTCGCAGACCTGCACGACCGTCGGGTCTGCGTCTGTGGTGGCCTGGGCGAAGCCCCCTGCCCCGTCCCTGCAGACGACCTCGATGCCGGGGTGCTCCTTCAACCAGGCCGTCACCCTCTGCATCTTCCGGTCCGGCAGCACCTCGATACGCTCCCCGGACTCGGCGTCGATCAAGATCGTGGCATAGCGGTGACCCTTACGCAGGGCGAACCCGTCGATCCCCAGCACTCGCGGGACCGGCCGGACGGGCAACGCGATGCGCATCAGGCAGTTCAGCACACTCGCCCAGGACAGCGCGTGGTGCAGCACGTTCAGCAGGCGGGCCCCGGCCGACCCGGCCAGCGCGACGGCGACCGCGTCGACCACCTTCTGCAGGGCTGGCGTGCGGCGCTGATATCGCCGCGTCAGCCCGGTGACCTGCTCGACGAAGGTGACCTTCTCGCAGGCAGGGTTCTCGCAGTACAGACGGCGCACCGATAAGTCGATCACGACCTCACGGCCGCCCACCGCCTCGTCCGCGACATGCCGCTCGTATCGCGAATGCACCCAGTCCGACGACTGCCCGCAACCCGGGCACGCCACCGAGGCGTCATCCCTGGTCCGAGCCGTGATCCTCAGCAGATCTCCGCCAGCCTCCACACGCTCGACCTGCACCGCGGCCAGCCGCGGCAGCAGATCCCCCACGACGACAACACACACAGCCAGCCTGCCACCGTCAACAAGTCAGAACCACAGGCAAGTTGAAGCGAACACCGGCTACGAAAATCTTGTAGGAGCCTGATTCCTGATAGACCCTCTCACCACCCTGGAGCACCTCTACGACCATGCGAGCGCGGTGGGCATCACCGTCCCACCAAAGATCGAGACAGCGAGTTTGAGGCGCCGACTTGTATGGGGGGTAGCGGAACGCGGTCGGGTTGGCCGCTCGTAGCGTTTCCGTAGGTCGCCGGTCCGGATGGCTCGTGAGGCGTCTGCCGCCCTGCGGGGCTGGCTCTTTCGGGGTGTGCCGCCGGCCCGGCGTCCGTCCGCGGCCTGACTCAACAGAGGCGTGTCCCGGTCCGTTTGGTTCCGGAAGTCGGCGTGTCGGCCGTGGATGCCCCTGCTGCCTGGCAACGCTGAGGAGCGAGTGCCGAACACCGCTGCCCGAGAAGCGCAGGGCCCCTCAGTTCATCGTCCCAGGTCAGGAAGGCACTTTCGCGTTTCCGCCTCGTCAGCCGCCATGCCCAACCGAAACGGCGAGGCTAACCAGCATGGATGAGGTATTCGGCAAGGGCAGCGTCGGCCGTGTCATCGACGAACAGATGGAAGCCTTCACACGGACCAGGATCGGCGAGCGGTACGTGTGGGACGCCACCGGCCGCATCGACGTCCTCAACCGGCTCACCGACACCGATCTGGACCGCATGGTGACCAACGGGCTCCGCGAAGTCGCCCTCGGCATCGAGTCCGGCAGCGACCGCATTCTGGCAGCGATGGACAAGCGGATCGACGCCGAGATGGCCGAACGCGTGGCCTGCGGCCTGGTCGCCCTCGGCATCGGTGTCAAGGGGTACTTCATCCTCGGCTTCCCCGGCGAGACCCAACAGGACCTGGACGCCACCGTCCAGCACATCCGCAACCTATGGGACGTCTCCGACCGGTACACCGGCGACGTCCGGGCCAGCGTCTTCGAGTTCCGCCCCTACCCGGGCACGCCGGTGTGGCAGACGCTCATCGCCGCCGGTCACGAAGCTGACGCCCTGCTCGCGTACGGCGACGTCGACCTGACCGGCGACGGCGCTCACGAGTCGATGCGGCTACGCGACGAGTTCAACTTCTCCGTCGGCATCCAGTTCGGCGACGTACCGCTGCAGCGCATCCGCTCGACACTCGCCGTGCTCACGCGCGAGGAGCACGAGCGGAACCAGGGCGGAGAGGAGGTCGCTGCATGACCAGTGGGCGCACCGGCTGGTTCGTCAGCGTCGACGGGCCCAGCGGAGTCGGCAAGTCAACGACCGTACAGGCCCTGCACGATCTCCTGGCCGCTCAAGGCCGTCCCGCCACACCAACTGCCGAACCGACCACCACGGCCCTGGGTACGTTCACCCGCTCCCATGCCAACGAGATTCACGGCGTACCGCTCGCCTGTCTGGTCGCCGCCACACGCTACGAGCACGTCGAGACCGTTATCGACCCGGCGCTGCGCGGCGGCGAAATCGTCGTCAGCGACCGCTACCTGCCCTGCACGCTGGTTCTGCAGCAGCTCGACGGCGTCCCGTTCGAGTTCCTGGTCGATGTCAACCGGCACGTGCCGATGCCGGATCTGGCCGTGATCCTCACCGCCGGGCCGGGACTGATCGCCCAGCGCATCACCGAGCGCGGCATCACTCACCGCTGGCACCTCGACCCCACCGGCCCCGGCTGGGAGGCCGACCTGTACCGGGAAGCGGCGGCGTACCTCATGAGCCGAGGGGTCAAAGCGCTTGACATCCATAGCGCATCAGCCGGGCACTCAACCTACCCAGGCTCCGAAAATCCCCACCGGCACTCACCACAAAGGCCCCGTCAGCAAGCTGACGGACCCTCATGAATGATCGAGGCTAACGACTCATACCCCTCGGCCGAGGAGCCGAATGACTCGAAGAGTCGGGAAGGGGCGGCAATACACCCAGAGCCACCCTCACCGAGTCCCTAAGTGCCGCTGCTTCCGCTACGGACTTCTGTGCGTCCTCCCTAGCAGCCCGAAACGCATGCCCCGGGTTAATCGTGCCAGCTGGGGCAGGTATCTGGTTGGCGGGCGAGCCCGCATCGGGCGTCATGGCAGACGCAGCAGCAAGACTTGCAGACTGCCATGACAGTTCAACGCCGCCCGGCCCCCCGAAACTACCGAAACCAGCCGACTGCGGCGTCGGCACGCCCGGCACTGCAGAAGAAGACCACTGGGCTGCCACCGATGAAGACGACGATGCCGGGACAGAGGCTGGTGACCGCGGTGCGTCCCCGCGCCCCTCTGACACCTCAGGGCCGCGACTGACATCCGACGCCATCCGATGCGACGCCGTCGACAAAGGTGTATCCGGCGACAGTGCCCACTTGCCACCGGCGTTCACCACGGTAAAACCCTTCTCCCTCAGGGCCTCCGCCGTCAGAGGCCCCAACCGCGACATCGGCGTGCCGTCGGGATTCCGGTAGCGCGCGCCATACAGGTGCGTCCCCAGGGAGATATCGTCCACCCTCTGTCTCTGAAGTGGCAGGACAGGACGCCCGTCCGCACACCTCCCGAAGACGTGCTTTCTTACGGCATCCGCATAACCGGCATCCAACGGATAGGACGTCCCCGGCAAAGGTGTATCCGGCGACAGTGCCCACTTGCCATGGGCGTTCACCACGGTAAAACCCTTCCCCCTCAGGGCCTCCGCGGTCAGAGGCCCCAACCGCGAAATCGGCCTGCCGTCGGGATCCCGGTAGCGCGCGCCATACAGGTGCTTCCCCAGGGAGATATCGCCCACCTTCTGTTTCGTATGTGGCAGGACAGGACGCCCGTCCGCATCCCTCCCGAAGGCGTACGTACTCACGGCATCCGCATAATCGGCATCCGACGCCATCCGTGCTCCTTTGTCCGTGGTGAAGGAGACTGCGGGCCTGCCCCGCAGTCTCCTTCACCTACGTGCAGACCGACAATCTGGATCAGTGGGCGTCTTAGAACCCCTAACGAAATGCGGTTCGGTCGAAGACTCCGCTGCCGACGGCGGGTGTGGAGTTACATGACAGGATCCGGCTGTGACGTGCGATGTGT
>NZ_JBFAIQ010000061.1:0-21840 GCF_040654755.1 Streptomyces sp. NPDC050625 | reverse complement strand
GGGTGCGGTCCGCCCGTCGTCACAGCGACGGGCGGGCCGCACTCGGCGTCCGGCCAGTCAGTCGCCCCAGGTGAGCTGCGGCTCGCCGAGAACCGCGCGAACGGGCCGACGCACGTGCGAAGAATGCTGTAGTTTCATACGGTTTAACTGGCCAGGTTCTGACAGGACAACCGGGGCTCGGTGGTCCCGCGCCCCGTTCGCACGCCGCGCGGGATCGCCCCTCACTGCCGGCCGCACGAGGCGGCCCGGTAACGGGACGTAGGCTGGGCAGGCCGATGCGCCAGGTTCGCCTGGCCCCGTGGGGCCCGGGCCAGAAACGGCCCGGGCCCCACAACCCTCCGCCCCCCGGCGTGGACTCCCCAGCTCTCACCCGAGTTCGGCGACGACCGGTGTGTGGCTCTACAGCTCCGGATCACCCGAACCCGGACGCCAGATCCGGTCGTTCCGGAACCTGTCGCGTGATCGCATAGTCGATCAGCGCGAACAGCGATGCGCGCGAGAGACTTTCCGGCAGTGCCTCCAGTGCGTCCCCCGCCCGGTCGGCTTGCTCGCGTGCCAGCGCTCGGGTCACGTCGAGGGCTCCGCTGTCGCGGACGATTGCGACCGCCTCCTCGACATCGTCCGCCGTCAGGCGCCGACGAAGAATCAGGCTCGCCAATCTCCCTTGCGTGCGGCGCAGTGCAACCAGGACGGGGTGCGCCAGTGTTCCCTCGCGTAGTGCGGCGCCCGCGGCGTTGTCTACCGGTTGTGCGGCCCCGGTGAGAATTCGGATGTCCTCCGTCAGTCGGAACGCGACGCCGAGCGCACGGCCGTAGTTCGCCAGTGCTCCGACATGTTCTGGAACTGCTCCGGCCGCGACGGCGCCGAGTCGGCACGGCAACTCGAATGACGATGCGGTCTGCAACTCGACCAGCGACAGATGATCGGCCTCGGTTACCCGCTCGCCGAATGCGTGCTGCTGCTCGCGAATCCGGCCGGTGCACACCTTCGTGACGGCGCGGGAGATGAGCTTCAGCGTCTGAGGGCCGCCGTCGGCGGCGAGGTGCAACGATTTCGACATCAGCAGATCGCTGACCAGGATGGCGAACCTGTTTCCCCAGCTGGAGTGTGGTGTGGGCGTGTTCTCGACGCCGAGTTGCGCGAGCGCCGCCAAGGCGCTCAGCTCGATCGCGGCGCCCAACTTGATGCGGCAACGCGTGCGAGGATCGCCGAAATGGCTTGCCAGTAGCAGCAACAGCGCCGGCCGGAAGGGGATGCCGGGATCCCCCCAGCTCGACGTAGCTAAACGGGCCAGGAAGGGCCACTCGTCGCGGACGGCGCTCGTCATGAGCTCACCGACGCCGAGCAGATCGGTGCGTACGTCGATCCCTGGCACCATCAGTGCGGCCACGTCGTCGATCGTACGGTTCGCCCGGAGTTCGCCCATCCCCTCGGGCAAGAGAAGCGCCCGGCGACACAGCGCGAACGGCGGGCGCTCACTGTCGAACGTGCTCTCCAGGACCCGCCAGACGAACTGGTACCGGTGCGTCGACCGGCGGCCGGTCGCCAGCAGTCCGGAGTACGAGTTCTCCAGCAGCAGTGCATAGTCCAGTAGATCTGGATGCACGGGATCGTGGGTCAATCCGCGGTCGATGACCTCGGCCGCCGTCCTCCCGGACTCCAGTGCGTAGCTGATGCCCTCCCCCGTGAACGGGTTCACCAACGCTGCCGCATCACCGACGAGCAGGATGCCGTCGGCAACGCAGCGAGCGGGCGAGAAGTCGAGGCGAAACGGTGTCTTGGCCCACTCTCCGCGCAACCGGCCGTCGAACGTGGTCACACGAGTGAGGAACTGCTGCAGCACTTGCTCGGCGCGGCCTTCGTAACCGGGACAGAACAACCCGACGCCGACGTTCGCTTCCGACGCACCCGTCGGATTGATCCAGCCGAACGACGGCAACAGATCCCGCCCGGCAACGTCGTCGAGCGGCAAGAAGACCTCCTGTAGATCCGGCAGCCTGTCGAGACCGGTCAGATAGCCGCGGACGCCGATGCCAAGGCCGCCCTCGGGCAGCAGACCCACGGCGCGCCCCAGCGGCGACCGTGCACCATCGGCCGCGACGACCGCGGCCGCCCGGACGTCGATGAGCCGACCGTCGCGGCATACCCGCACCCCGACGACTCGTCCGCCCTTGATGATCGGGGCCGTGACCGTGGCCCCCTCCCAGAGTTCGGCGCCGACCGCCACTGCGCGGGTACAGATCGCCTCATCGAGCACGACGCGCGGCACGACGAGGCAGTGGCTGTCGGCGCCCGGATAGGCATCGTAGGTGAAATCGCGCCAGCCGCGTCCGCGCATATGGACCCGCACGCCCCGCATGCGTTCCGAAGGGGGAAGCGAGTCGAGGACACCCATCGCGGCGAGGACCCGGATCGCACGCTGCGTCAGCGCATCACCACACGCCTTGTCCCGTGGGAAGCGCTGCGCCTCGATCAGCAGGACGCGACGGCCCAGGACCGCGAGATGGTGGGCAGCCGCGCTACCCGCGGGCCCCGCGCCGACCACCACCGCGTCGTAGCAATAGCGCACATTCATTCCATTCGGCTCGCGATACGTCGGGGCGTTTCAGCGAGCGCTTCGCGACCGGGGAATTCCGGGAGCTCTGCGAGCGCGGCGGCGGCACGACCGGCATACGTGCGCGCGAGTGCGCGCGTCACGTCCACGGTGCCGCCGCGACGCACCAGCCCCGCCGCTTCGGCCGCTTCGCGTGCGGTGAGGTTCTCGTGACGCAACAGGGTGGCCAGCCGCCCGCCCGGGTTCTGTTGCAGGGCAAGGAGAACCGAGTGGGAGAACACGCCGGCGCGCAGATCGGTTCCCGTCGGCTTGCCCAGGCCGGCCGAGTCGCCGACGAGATCGAGCAGGTCGTCGGTGAGCTGGAACGCGATCCCCAGCTGTTGTCCGAATCGGAAAAGAGCATCGACATGTGCCGGATCGCAGCCGGCCAGCTCCGCACCGAGCCTGCACGGCAGCCCGAACAGCGTGGCCGTCTTCATGCGAATGATCTCAAGATGCTCATCGATGGCCAGATCCACGCCGTACACATGCTCGGTCTCCCGGAGCTGGCCGCTGCACACCGTGAAAGCCGCTTCCGTCACGGCGGACACCGCGTCGTGCGGCAGATGTGCCAGCTCGGCCATCGCGCAGGCGAGCACGTGCGTTCCCGTTGTGGCGGCATGTGCGTTGCCCCACAGGGAATTCACGCTCGGCGCTCCGCGTCTGGTCGCCGCACCGTCCATCACGTCGTCGTGCAGCAATGACCCCACGTGCAGGAGTTCGATCGCGGCGGCGGCGTGTACGAGCAGTGTTTCGTCGGTCTCTCCGAGGCTCGCGGAGAGAAACAGCAGCTGAGGGCGGAGCCGTTTGCCGCCGTGACGAATCAAGTCGCTGGCAAGCCGGCCCAGGCCCGCGTCGTGTGCGGTCACCGCCTCGTGCATGGCGTCATCTAGCCGCGCCGCCCAGACGTTGTCGATCGAAGGCGGCGAAGTCTCAGAGGAATTCATCGCGCAGTTCATCGAGTTGCGTGCGCAGCTTCGCCGAGGCGAAGGCGAGTTCGGCGAATCTGACGAAGAAACCGTACCCGTTGTGCAGGTCGCCCGCCGGAGCCCGGACGATGACGTCTCCCCGGAAGTAGGCCTGAAGCGGCGTGAGGACGCCACTCGCGATCGCCTGCGCGGCTGCCAGATACACGGCGGCGTGCATCATCTCGTCCGATCCGAGTCCCGGTTCGATCACGACGTCGCCGCCTGAGACACGGACGTTGATCCGGCCGAAGCCGAGCACAGCCAGGTTGGCCGTGCGACCGTTGAACTCGCCAACCATCTCCTGGAACTCCGCTGGGTTGTCGGTCCGGAAGTTCGTGACCCCGCGTTTCACCTGGACCGCGAGTGCCTTGTCGTTCGGGGTGACACTTGCGGCTCGGGGCGCGAAGTCGTCGGACATGGAACGGCTCTCCTCGTTGACGGTTTCCGACCGGTGTGTGCCGCGCCGTCACAACGGCGGCGGTGCGGCGTTGACCGCCGCGAGTGCGTCGATCCTGCCGTACCAGACATTGGGAATCGGTCCCGGCGTGTTCGTGACAATGAGTTTCTTCACCACGGCGGGAGTCAGGGTGTCGTTCTTGTCCAAAATGAGTGCGGCGAGACCTGCCACGTGCGGGGTCGCCATGCTGGTGCCGGATTTGTTGATGAAGCCCGGCGCGACGACGTCCGCCGGCTTTCCGGTTCCCGCCGCCCGCGCGGAGGCGATGGCGACACCCGGTGCTGCGACATCCGGCTTCGGCCTGCCGTCCGGCGTCTGGCCGTGGCTGGAGAAAGACGCGATGTTGTCGGCGTCGTCGGTGGCACCGACGGTGACGATCTTGTATGCGTTACCGGGACAGCGGATTTTGGGGTAGGGGTCCCCCCAGAAGTCGACGCCTTCGTTTCCGGCGGCGACGGCGACCACCACGCCGAGACTCACCAGACCGTCGGCTCCGGTGCACAGCACACAGTTGCCAGCGGCGCAGTACCACGCGCCGTCGCGGAGTGTGAACCCCCAGCTGTTGCTCGCGACATCCGCGCCGGAAGTCGCCACGGCGATCAATCCCTCGACCGCCCATTCCGCGGTCGCGTGGCCTTCGCCGTTCATCATGCGGATGTCGACAATGGTCGCGCCGGGGGCGATACCCCGGAACGTCGCGTCCCGACCGGCGATGACCCCGGCGCAGTGGGTTCCGTGGCCCCGGTCGTCGCGCTTCACCGCGGTACCAGTCATGTCCTGCTGCGGGCCGACGATGCCCGCGAGCGCGGGATGGGTGTCGTCGACGCCGGTATCGACGACCGCCACGGAGACGCCCGTACCGCTGATGCCGCCCGGCAGGACATCCGCCTGGATGTGCGGACGGCTGACGTCGAGCGCCTCGGCGTCGCGCAGCTTGTTGCTGTTGACACTGCTGACATCGTCTCGCGCCGCCATCGCCAGCACTTCGGACGATGTGAGCGTGGCGAGCAGGCTGTGGGTCAGCCAGAACTCCTTGCGGACTTCGATGCCTCTGCGTTCAAGGTCCGCCCGGATGTTCCGCAGGGAGACCTCGGCCTCGGCTTGACGCTCTTCGATCGCCCTGGCCCGTTCGGACTTCGAAACAGTGGCGCCGCGCGCGGCAGCCTGGCCCGACACCAGGTTGATCATGACCTCGTGCACCGGTTCCTCGGGCGGGACGGGCGCGCCCGTCCAGGCTGCGAGCTTGCGTTCCTCGCGCTCGGCGAGCATTGTGTTGATGACCCAATGATCAATTTTGCGCACCGCGACCGGGTTCTCCGCCGCCAGCTCTTCCAGCTGCTTTCGGCGCCTCTTTTGTACGTACCAGTCGAACTGTTCGCGGCTGCGGTCCGCTGCGGACCGACCATCTCTCCCAACAGTCGGCGAGGGCATCCCGGCTCCTCTCATGGATCAGCCACGATCTCGGCCTGCCTCGGCGAATTCAGCAGTACCTGCCGGACCTCCGGACGGCCAGCGACCGCGAACAGCGACGGTAACGACATACGAGCTGCGACCGTGTAATTTAGCCAGAACTAACGGATTTCACGCCCACCCCCCGCAACCAGTGTGTCGACCACCGCCTCGGCTCGGCGGCGGAATGCCCGACGTCGTTCTTCGATGACCTCGCCACGCGCGGTAGCCGTTCCGCACGGGCGGTCAGCGCCCGGAGTGAGAGCGATGAGCACCGCAATCTCGGTCGGCCGAACGTCGAGGATCTCCCGCCGCAGTGCGACGTCGAACTTTGCCCAGATATTCGACGGGATCCGTTCCGGTATCAAGTTGCTCATCGTCCGCCTCAGCAACCCGCCGGCGATTCCAGTGCGGTTGTTTCTCTTGGAGCCGGGCGACTTCCCAGACTCTTTATCGATCTACCCGGTGAATACATGAACGGCAAAATCACTCGATAGGGCGTATGCGATAGGCCATAGCAACGCTTTGAGAGTCTGGTCCCGAGTGGCGTTTGTCGTAGGGGCGCCCGGATCAGGCAGCTCGGGTGTCCCGGACGGTTGGCCAGGGCCGATTCCTGCGCGCGGTGATCGATCACGACGCCATCTTCCTCGATGGACCTCATTCGTGCGAGCGGAACAAAGACAGAGGCAATGTCCACCGCCACTGCCGAAGGCACGTGGCAAGGCAAGCCCCGAGGCTGCTATATCGCGTCAAGCAGCTTGAGGAAGATCTTCGAGGTTGGCCGCTCTCCTCTGCCGGGTGGGTTCGAGGAGCTTGAAGAGCTGGCGACAGATGGCTCGCTTGAGGCATCGCTGGGCATCCCTTGAGGTCTTGCCCTCGGCGACGCGGCGGGCGATGTACGCCTTCGTGGCCGGGTCCAGGCGCATCCGGATGAGGGTGATGGTGTGCAGGGCCCGGTTCAGCTGCCGGTCGCCGCTGCGGTTGAGCCTGTGCCGGTTGGTCAGTCCGGAGGATACGGGGATCGGCGCGACCCCGGCGAAGGACGCAAAGGCCGCCTCGGAGCGGAACCGGCCCGGATGGGACCAGCTGACCATGACCTGGGCGGCGGTGATCGGCCCGATCCCGAGGAGGTCCAGGAGCTCGGGAGCCACCTGACGGACGAGGCCGAGGATCTCGCCTTCGAGGCCCTGGGCCTCGGTCTGAAGGGCTTGGATGCGCTGGGCGGTGGACCGCAATGCGCGGGCGGTCATCCGGTACTCGATGTCCTGGTCCGGCCGGTCCCGGAGCTGGGCACAGCGAGTGATCTGGGCCGGGCGGTTGAGCTTTCGCAGTTCGGCACGGAGTTCGTCCGGGGCGGACACGATCAACGCCTTGAGCTGGTTGATCGCAGCGGTGGAGGCGAGGACGGCCCCCTGCCGGGTGGCGAGCAGGACGCGCAGCATGCCGGAACGTCAGCGTCGATCCTGACAGCAGCCCAACCCGGGCCGCAGCTCAACTATCACAGTTACCTTTTGGACGGCCCCGATCTTGGGGCTCCCGGTCTTCTGGCCCGGCATGACTTTTGCCCCTGTCGACGGTGCTCGCATCAATGACCCGGGGGGTGTCACCGGGTCGGAAGGCGCCGGCAGGTCGCTGATAGGGGCAGGAGCGCCGGTCCGCCGGCAACGCTCTTCGTCGCGTGGTTACGGATGTCGGCGCCGTGCCTTGGCCGGGAAGACAAGACCCTCTCAGGAAGACGTTCGTGATCGACACCCGCCCGGCAGCGGTCAAGGCGTGGGAACGATCACGGAGCGAGGCGATGCCCTTCCTCCGCTTCGAACAGCCCATCCGGCAGGTCATCTGCACCACGGATGAAATCGGCAAGCACTACGGCGGGTTCACGTGGTGTTCTTCGATGCGGTGGCGGGGCCGCGCGGCTGCCAGTGAGCCGTCATCACCGCGTAGGCGCGCTCCTGTTGCTCGACGATCTCTCGCTCATGGCGACGGAGGGCCTTGTCGTTGTACTCGTAGCCCAGGCCGCGGCGGGCGACGCGGCGTTCGGCGCCGGCCTGCAGTTGCAGCTTGCGCCGTTTGAAGGCCACCAGGCTGGGCCGGGCGAAGGCATAGTCCTCGCCTTTGGTGACAAGGTGCCAGCACAAGGTGGTCATTTTCCGGGCGGTGGCGACGATCGCGACCTGGATGCCGCGCCGCGCCTTGATGCGCTGGTAGAACGCGCGCAGTGGCCCCGGGGAGCGGGATGCCACCCACGCTGCCTCCACGAGCATGCCCCTGACTTGGGACCGGCCGGTCTTGGTGATCCGCCCGGTGGCAGCGGGCAGCCCGCCGGACTGTCGCACGCGGGGATTGAGCCCGAAGTAGGCGACCAGCTTGTCGGCGGAGCGGAAGCGCGCGAAGTCGCCGACGGCCGCGGTCACCGACAGAGCGACGTTGACGTCGACACCGGGGATAGTCATCAGCCGGCGGATGTCCTGGTCATCCAGGGCCTCGACGGCGACCTTCCGGTCCAGCTCGGCCAGCTCCGTGCCGTGGAAGTCCAGCTGCCGCAGCAGCGCATCGACCGCCTCGCGCTCGTCGTCCGGCAGCGGCAGGCGTTGCAGCCAGGCACGGCCACGAGTTCCGAAGGCGTCGCTGACCGGCGGCCGGGGCATCAGGTTACGGTGCAGGATCGACTGGACCTGGTTCTTGATCCGGGTGCGCTGGCGGACCACGTGCATACGCCGCGCGGTCAGCCGTCGCCGGCGGCTCGTGCGCTCGTCGGGCAGCCAGACCGGCGGCAGGAAGTCCGCCGCCAGGAGCTGGGCGAGGATCCGTGCATCGACCTTGTCGGTCTTGACCTTGGCCTCCGCGATCGCCCTGGTCTTGTGCGGGTTCGACACCACGACCCGCGCCACCTTGGGACGCAGCAACAGCGCAATCGCCTCGGAGTTGCCGGTGGCTTCCAGGGCCACCTCGTCGTCCTTTCGCAACGTCGCGGCCCAGGCCCGCAGTTCCTCAGGGCGGCAGCCGATCTGCCCGGCGTCCCGAAGGAGGCCGTCCTCGACCATCGCTATCTGGGCGAAGTCGCGGTGGATGTCCATTCCGATTTTGCTTGTATGCGTAGCGGGACAGCGGGCGCTTGACGGCGCGGGGCTGAGCCGCAGGCGGCGGGCGGGCATGAGGTGGTCCAGGACCGCTCGTCCGATGGCGCTGACGAGGTCGATCGTGGTGTCGGCGATCACGCCCGCGGCCTGAATGACCTGGTCGCGGGCGGCTTGGAGAGCGACAGCGAAGCTGGCCCGGTCCGCGATGCGGATCAGCTGGTAGGCGGTCAGCAGGGCGTAGATTTCCTGGGCGATGCCGGCCATGGTGCGGGCGCGCAGGACGCGGCGCCCGAGCATGGATTTCTTGATCGCGAAGTAGGTCGATTCCACTTCCCACCTCTCGTGATACAGCTTGACCAGCTCGAACGCCGGGTAGCGGCGGTGGTCGAGCAGGGTGGTGGCCAGCCGGTAGACGCCGGTGTGGCGCCCGGCCGTGGTGGCGATGGTGATCTCGCACTCGACGATGCGGACCTCCAGGTGGCCGATGCGGGACAGGAACGAGCCTTCGTCGAACCGGCGCAGGATGGGCGGTTTGCGGGCGGCGGAGATCCGGGCCAGGACCGCGGCCCCGGTGCCGGCGACTTTCTCCAGGAAGGCGTTGGAGGAAAGGCCGCGGTCCAGCAGCACGACCATGCCCTGGTGCAGAGAGCGGGCGAGGCGGCGGCCCACGATTGCCTCGCCGGGTTTGCGTGGACCGAAGACGGCGTCGAGGACGGCGCGAGTACCGCAGGCGACCAGGGCGACCAGCAGGATCTGCGGGTAGCCGGAGGCTGCGGTGGCTGCGCAGCAGGTTGAACAGCGCCCGCATGGGCCGCACCCCGATACGGGCACGGGCGTGCCACAGCGCGGTGGCGGTGACCTTCGGGATCGGCAGGGAGCCGAGCGGCGTGGTGAGCTTGGACCACACCGCGAGGTAGCCGCACTCGGCGAACAGCGCCCCGGCCAGCAGCAGGTAGACCACTACCCGGGCGGGCAGCTTGCGCAGCCGTTGCAGCACGGCGTCGCACTCGGCCAACGCGGGTCGACCATCTCGAACGGCACGAGCTGGGTCAACTCGCCCAGGTGGCCCGGCGCGTAGACGCCTTCGGCCACACGGAGGGTGCGGTTGATGACAGACGGTCCGGACAGCGGGACCTCCGGCTGGTGGGTGGCATGGCTTGGCGGACGAGCCGTTCCTACCGGGGTCCCGCTTCCCGTGTCCGGCGTTCCTCCAGATCAGGCCCCCTTGCGATCACGCCCACACCCGTAACTTCACGGCATTTGCTCTTTAACTCCGTGCGATGGCCGCGCCCGACGCCTTCCCCTCAAGATGAGACAGGTGTTATACAACGTCTGCCACATCCAGACCGGAAGGGAGCAACGTGACCAAGACCGGTATCACCCTCGATCCCGTCACCGGGACCTACCAGTGGTCGGAGACGGGGTTGTGGGAGACGGCTCCGGAGATCCCGCTCGCTGAGACGCTCATCCCGCTGATCCGCGGGCGGGCCGACCGGCCGATGATCTCCTTCGAGGACGGGGTGCAGGTCACCAACGCCCAGATGCTCGAGCGGGCCGCGCGGCTGGCCGGGTGGCTCGTCGAGAACGTGCCCGCGGGCAGGCCGATCGGCGTCTGCATGGGGAACCGCGCGGAGTTCTTCGTGGTCTTCTTCGCGGTGCTCACCACCGGCCACGCGATGGTCAACATGAACCCGGCCTCGCGAGCCGTCGACGCCGCCCACATGATCGACGACTCGGACGCCTACCTGCTGATCTGCGACGAGGAGAACGTCGAGACACTCCGGGGCCTCATCGACACCTGCCCCGGGCTGACCCGGGTCTACCAGGTCGAGGGTCCCGAGCCGGACGGTCTGAGCGGCCTGTATGGCGACATCGAGCCGCGTGAGCTGCTGGCCGACCCGCCGGCGCTGACCACCCCGATCACGCTGAGCTACACCTCCGGGACGACCGGGAAGCCGAAGGGCTGCGTGCACGTGCAGGGCGGCTACCTGCGCTACGCCGACGTCAACGGCCGGGTCTACGACATCGACGAGAACGACACGATCTTCAACCCGCTCCAGTTCTTCTACGGCGACGCGATCTGGATGATGTGCGTCAGCATCATCACCGGCGCCCGGTTCGCCTCGATGCGCAAGTTCAGCGTCTCCCGGTACTGGACGGCGGTGAAGGAGACCGGCGCCACCGTCATGGTAGGCATCGGGTCAATCCCGAACCTGC
Source organism: Streptomyces sp. NPDC050625 (assembly GCF_040654755.1). Classification (NCBI taxonomy): domain Bacteria; kingdom Bacillati; phylum Actinomycetota; class Actinomycetes; order Kitasatosporales; family Streptomycetaceae; genus Streptomyces; species Streptomyces sp. NPDC050625. The sequence continues at coordinate 11,076 of NZ_JBFAIQ010000061.1, read as the reverse complement.
TGCTCAAGCGCACCCCCGGCCCGGACGAGCGCGACCACGCGATGCGGCTCGCGATCCAGGTCGGGATCCCGGTCAAGCAGCACGCCGAGCTCGAGGAGCGGTACGGGTTCCCCTGGCTGGACGCGTACGGCCTCTCCGAGACCGGGCCCAACCTGTTGATGCCGCCCGACCTCGCCGACCAGTACGTCGGCTCCGGAGCGCTGGGCATCCCGGCGCCCGGGCTCGAGACCGTCCTGCTGGACCCCGACGGCAACGAGGTCGAGGGTCCCGGTGTCGGCGAGCTCGCCGTCTTCGGCCCGTACATGATTCCCGGGTACCTCAACAAGCCCGAGGAGACCGCCCAGATCCGGTACAAGGAGAACTTCTACCGCACCGGCGACATGCACCAGCGCGACGAGAAGGGTATCTACTACTTCCGCGGCCGGATCAAGGAGATCATCCGCCGCGGCGGGGAGAACATCGCGCCCTTCGAAGTCGAGGAGGTGCTGCGGCTGCACCCCGATGTCACCGAGTCGGCGGTGGTGCCGGTCGAGGACGAGCTGATGGGCGAGGAGGTCAAGGCGTACGTCCTGGCGAAGGAGAACGGCGTCGACCTGGCCGACCTCGTCGAGTTCGCCCGCCACCGGCTCGCCCCGCACAAGGTGCCGCGCTACCTGGAGCTGCGCACGGAGCCGTTCCCGCGGACCCCCTCGCAGCGCATCAAGAAGGCCGACCTCATGGTCGACGGCCGCCACACCACCGACAACGCCTGGGACCGAACGGAGACCCCCGCATGACCCTCAACCTCGACAACCAGCGCATCCTCGCCATGGACGAGCTCCCGGGAGTGGTCGGCGAGAAGTTCGTGCTGGAGAAGTTCCGGATCAGCGACGCCGAGATCAGCACCTTCGAGGACCTCACCGGGGTCACCGAGATCTACGGCCAGGTCTCGGCCACCGAGTACCCCAAGGGGATGGTCGAGGGCTTCCACAGCCTCTCGCTGATCGACTGGTGCCTCCACCAGATGGTCCGTACCGACCCGCAGACCTGCTACGCCTACAACTACGGCCTCGACAAGGTCCGCTTCCCGTCGTCGCTGACCACCTCCGACGACCTGCGGTTCGAGGGGGAGATCGCCGAGGTCACCCCGCGCAACGGCGGCTATCTCGTCCGTTACCGCTGCACCATCACCGCGCACGGCAGCGACAAGCCCGGCCTGGTGGCCGACTGGCTCGGCCTCTGTCTGCCCCGCACCAGCACCGAGTTCAAGGAGAAGCGGACACCGAAGTCTGTCACTCCCGGCGGCGCTTCCTGAGCCCGCAATCCCCCCATCTCACGACACGCAGGGAGTGTTAGATGCATTGTCGAGTACGCACCATGACCGCCGTCCTGGCCGCGATCGCCGCCACCACATCGCTCGCGGCGTGCGGCGGATCCTCGGACGCCAGAGACCTGACCGCGGCCGACCTCGGCGGGGGCCCGCCCAAGGCCGGCGTCGTGGCCGAGGGCGTGCTGAAGGGGGAGGAGGTGGTCTTCGTCGGCTACGGCGGTGAGGTCCAGGACCGTCAGGTCAAGGACCTCGATCCTTGGGTGGAGACCTCGGGTGCGACCGTGAAGCAGGACTCGCCGACCGACACCGCCAAGCTCGAGGCGCAGGTCAAGTCCAAGAAGGTCACCTGGGACGCCGTCGACGCCACCGACACCTGGGCGGCCGCGCATTGCGACGACCTGCTCACCAAGCTCGACGACGACATCATCGACCGCTCCCAGCTGCCCGACGACAACAAGGGCACCGAGTGCGGCGTCCCGTTCGTCGGCACCGGCAACATCTTCGCCTACAACGCCGACACGGTGAAAAACGCTCCGAGGACCTGGGGGGACTTCTTCGACACCAAGAAGTTCCCCGGCAAGCGCGCGCTGTACTCGGGCAACCCGGTCGGCATCTACGAGGCCGCCCTGATGGCCGACGGCGTCGCCGCCGAGGACCTCTACCCGCTCGACGTCGACCGCGCCCTGAAGAAGCTGGACACCATCAAGAACGACCTCGTCTTCTGGTCCACCGGCGCCCAGTCGCAGCAGATGGTCGAGTCCGGCCAGGCCGACATGGGCATCTTCTGGTCGGGCCGCGTCCTCAACGCGGACCGCGCCGGCGCCAACTGGGAGCCGGTCTACGACCGGCCGGTGCTGCAGTACGACGTGATGGTGGTGCCGAAGGGCTCCGCGAACCCGGTCGCCGCGATGTCGCTGATCAACCACATGCTCGGCAAGGAGTACTCGGAGAAGATCACCGAGGGCTCTGGCTACCCCAGCACCAACAAGCTGGCCAAGCCGAAGGTGGACAAGGTGACTGCGAAGTTCGTCGCCAACTCCGCCCCGTACACGGACCCCGTCTCGATCGACTCGAAGTTCTGGGCGGAGAACCTGTCGGGCTACGTGGACCAGTGGACCACGTGGATCAATGGCTGACCTGACGCTGACTCCCGACGCCGCTTCCGCATCGCGTTCGGGTGTGCGGAGGCCGCGTCGCACCTGGACCCCGCTCCTGGTGATCCCCGGCCTGCTGGTGATCGCCGGGGTCGTGCTCTACCCGCTCACGACCGCGCTGCTCGACTCGTTCACCCAGCCCGAGGACGGGCAGAACCCGTGGGTGTGGGTGGTCGACAACCCGGTCTACCTGAAGATCATCGGCCGCACGGTGGTGACGGCCCTGATCGTCACCGGCATGTCGATCCTGCTCGGCTACCCGCTGGCGTACATCACCGCGAGCGCGCGCAGCTCCCGGGTCCGGGCGATGCTGGTGGTGCTGATCGTGCTGCCGTTCTGGACCAGCGCGCTGGTCCGGGTCTTCGCCTGGCTGATCCTATTGCAGCCGGACGGGATCGTGGAGTCGATCCTGCGGCCGTTCGGCTTCGGCGGGACGATCCTGGGCAGCGTCTGGGCGCCGCGGATCGCCATGGTGCAGATGCTGCTGCCGTTCATGGTGTTGCCGATGTACGCCACGATGAAGGGCATCGACCCCGCTCTCCGCCGGGCCGCGGGCAGCCTCGGGGCCACTCCGCTGCGCGGCTTCGTGCGGGTGTTCCTGCCGCTCTCCCTACCGGGGGTGGGGGCGGGCAGCCTGATCACCTTCATCCTCAGCCTGGGCTTCTACGTGGCCCCCGGGCTGCTCGGCTCGCCGTCCCAGGCGATGGTCGGCCAGGCCGTCTTCACCCAGGTGGAGATGCTCAACTTCGGCCGCGGGGCGGCGCTGGCCGGCTTCCTGCTGGTCATCACGCTTGCCGTCCTGGTGCTCGCTGCGGCGATCCGCAAGCTCTGTGCCGTCACCGAGAGGAGGGCAGCCTGATGCCGCACACCGGACGGCTTCTCGCCTGGGCCGGCGCCGTCGTCGGCCTGGTGATCCTGATCGTGCCGACCCTGATCGTGATCCCGATCAGCTTCGGCGGCCACGCCTCCTTCCACTTCCCGCCCGAGCAGTGGTCGACTCGGTGGTACGAGCGCCTGGTCGAGGAGCCCCGCTGGCGGGTCGCCATGCTGACCTCGCTCGCGGTCGCGCTCCTCTCCGCCCTGGTCGCGGCGGTCGTCGGGACGGCCGCGGCGCTGGGGCTGCGGCGCATCCGCCGGCTCGCCGTCGGCGGTCTGGTGCGGGGCACGCTTCTGGTCCCGCTGATCGTCCCCGAGATCGTGGTGGCGGTCGGGCTGTACTCGGTCTTCCTCGATCTGGGCCTGGTCGGCACCTGGCCGGGGTTCGTCCTGGCGCACTGCTGCCTGGGCGTGCCGCTCGTGGTGACGACGGTCAGCGCCAGCCTGACCTCGTTCGACTCCAACCTGGAGCGCGCCGCGGCGAGCCTGGGGGCGGGGCCGTGGAGCACCGTACGAAAGGTGACGCTGCCGGTGGTGATGCCGGGGCTGATGTCGGGCGCCCTGTTCGCCTTCATCCTGTCGCTGGACAACCTGGTGCTCTCGCTCTTCCTGCAGACACCGGACCTGAGCACGCTGCCTGTGCTGATGTGGTCGTCGATGACCAGGGACACCGACCCGACGATCGCCGCTGCCGCCACAGTGATCCTGCTTGTCACCACGGTGGTGCTGGTGCTGGCGGTGGTCACCGTCGGCCGGCGTACCGCCCTGATGGAGAAGGAAAGAGGACTGCTGTGAACGAGACCAGCAGCCGCGGGGCGGCGATCGAGCTGACCTCGCTGCGCCGCCAGTACGGCCCGGTCAAGGCGGTCGACGACGTGTCGCTGAGCGTCGAAGCCGGCGAGTTCATGACGCTGCTCGGCCCCTCGGGGTCGGGGAAGACGACCACGCTCAACCTGATCGCGGGCTTCGAGGAGCCCACCGCGGGCACCATCGAGGTGGGCGGTGTGGACGTGGGTGCAACGCCGCCGCACCGGCGTAACCTAGGCGTGGTCTTCCAGAACTACGCGCTCTTCCCGCATCTGAATGTCGCCGCCAACGTGGGCTTCGCCCTCGCCGAGCGCAAGGTCGACAAGGCCACCCGCGCCGAGCGGGTCGCCCAGGCGCTGCGCACCGTCGACCTGGCCGGGATGGCGAAGCGGAAGCCGAGCCAGCTTTCCGGGGGACAGCAGCAGCGGGTCGCGCTGGCCAGGGCGATTGCCCACCAGCCGCCTGTCCTGCTGATGGACGAGCCGCTGGGCGCCCTCGACCGCAAGCTGCGCGACGCGATGCAGCTCGAGCTGCGCCGGATCCACCGGGAGGTGGGCTCCACGGTGGTCTTCGTGACCCACGACCAGGAGGAGGCGCTCGCCCTCTCCGACCGGATCGCGGTGTTCAACCACGGCAGGATCGAGCAGGTCGGCACCGGCGAGGAGCTCTACGAGCGGCCGAGCACGATGTTCATCGCAACGTTCCTGGGCGAGTCCACGATCTTCCGGGGGTCGGTGGTCGTCGACGGATCCGGCGTCGCGGTCGAGGGCGCCGCGCTGTTCCGTACCGGTGGCTCGCTACCGGCGGGCACGCGGGCCGGGATCATGGTTCGGCCCGAGCGCCTGCGGCTCTCTGAGGCGCCCACCGAGTCGGGCCGCAACGCGGTTAAGGTGCTGGTCACCGAGGAGGTCTACCTGGGCGCCGCGCGCAAGTACAGCCTCGAGCTGCCGGACGGCACGACTGGCCTGGTCCGCGAGCCGGTGCATGCGCCGGCCGAGGTCCACGCCGGCCAGTACGCCTGGGTCTCCTGGGACCCGGCCGAGGGCGTGCTCCTGCCCGACGGGGAGGTGGCGGAGACCGGCTCGGAGGAGGCGGCCTGACGCGGGGCTGACCGCTCGGGTCAGCAGTCGAGGGCCCAGAGGAGCGCTCCGCCTTCCAGGCCGTCTCGGCCCGCTTGCTCTCCAGCGCGGAGTGGACGGTGATCCGGCCACCGGTGCCGAGCGTCCAGACGCCCTCGCCCGCGGTGACCAGCGAGCGGATCACCACCCCCAGTTCGGCTCGGCCGTCCGCGGAGATCCAGCCAAGCGCCCCGGCGTTTGCACGCCGCGGGGGTCTTCCTCGACGTCGGCGATGATCTCCATCGTGCGGCGCTTGGGCGCGCCGGTCAGCGACCCGGGCCGGGAAGAGCGAACGCAGCGCTGCCACGGTCGAGATGTCGTCGCGGAGTCGGCCCCGCACGGTGGTGACGAGCTGGTGCACCGTCTCGTACGGCTAAGATTTCGACTAGGTGTCGCCCTTCGGGAAAGTCTGCTCCGGGGCCTGGCCGGGATCAGGGAGAGCGGGCCGGATCCTCGCCCGGGTGTGGCGGCGTGGTTCAGTATGGCCCCAGTCCACACGGGCGAGCGCCCGTCGGCGAGGAGGTTTCGGATGCCGCGGGTCGTCGATCACGAGGACCGTCGACTTCAGATCGTCCGCGTCACCATCGAGCTGATCGCCGAGGGCGGCCCGAAGGCCGTGACGATGCGGGCGGTCGCCCGCCGGCTGGGCGGCTCGGTCACGCTGGTCACCCACTACTACCCGACCCGGCAGGCGATCTTCGAGGGTGTGGCGATGCATTTGATCGAGATCGGCCACCAGGAGGTCGCGGCGATGGAGGAGGGCGCCTCCGACCCGGTCGAGCGGATGCGGCGCTACCTGGACTGGGCGCTGCCCACCCGCCCCGAGGCGATCCAGCGCGAGCTGGCGCGCATCCGGCTGCTGGCCGAGCGGGACCACACGCCCAGCCTGCCGATGACCTCGCGTGCCTTCGACGGCTCGATGCGCGACGACCTCCGGCAGCGACTCGAGACCCTCGTGCCCGAGGAGAGCCGCGAGGCGGTGGTCGAGCTGCTCCGGGTCTTCGTCACCGGGGCGACCCTGCTGGCCGTGGAGCACCAGGACGACTGGACGCCGGAGCGGCTGCGCGAACTGGCCGACTCCGTGATGACCTCGCTCGGTCTCACCACGCGCATCGCCTAGACCCGGACTTCGCAGATCGTTGATTCGGATGGATCGGTGGGTTGCGGGGTGTCCGGTTGGGGGTTGGGCGCGTTCGGTTGGATGTGTCGATGACTTCCCGGTCCCCGCGGCCTCGGTCCCAGCGTCAGCGCTTCGAGTGTGTGGTGACGTCTGTGGTGGAGAAGCGTCTGGGCGCTCTGTATGTCGCTGCCGAGTTTCTGCGCCGGCTGGATGTCGCGGCGATCGTCGACGGGCTGTGCCCGGGTGGGTCGAGTGCCCATGTGACGCATGGGCAGGTGATCGAGGCGCTGGTGGCGAACCGGCTTACCTCGCCCGCGCCGCTGTTCAGGGTGGGTGACTGGGCCCGCCCCTGGGCGGTGGAGGAGGTCTTCGGGATCAGCCCTGAGCTGCTCAACGACGACCGGCTGGCCCGCGCGCTGGACGCGATCGCCCGGCGCCTGGACCAGCTCGCAGGCACCGTCGGCGCGCGGGTGATCGCCGAGTTCGGAATCGACGTGTCGCGGATGCACTGGGACATGACCAGCATGTCCGTGCACGGCGCCTACCCCGAGCAAGACCAGGACCCGCACTTCCCGGTCATCGGCTACGGGCATCCCAAGGACCGGCGCACGGACCTGAAACAGGCCGGGCTGGTTTCGCGGCCAGCGCCGACGGCGGCGTCCCCAGTCCAAGCCCGCGTGTTCGGCGGCGGGGCCTCCGAGGCCAGCCAGGTGATCGGGGCGATGAATGACCTGCGGTCGATGGCCGGCGAGCAGAAGTTCCTGATGGTCGCAGACTCCAAGCTGGTGTCGTACGCGAACGTCACGACAAGCTCACCGCGGCGGCCGGCGGCCGGTACTACAAGACCCGCGAGAAGGTCGCGGTCCGGGCCGGCGTCATCGCCGCCAAGCGCCGTGTCGCCTCCGTCCTGCGCTGGCAGATCACCGACCGCGACACCGGCCTGCCCTGTCTGGCTTGGGACTTCGACCAGGACGCCCTGGATGCCGAGCCGGCGGTAGACGGCTGGTATGCGCTGTTGACCAGCCGCCCCGGCCACCAGTCCGACCGTGGGCAGATCCTGGTCCAGTACAAGGGCCAGGGTGCCGTCGAGCGGCGTTACCACGACTTCAAGGGCCCTCTCGCGGTCACCCCGCTGTTCGTGCAGCACAACCACCGCACCGCCGCACTGATCCAGTTGATCTGTCTGGCGCTGCTGGTCTTCGGCCTGATCGAACGCCAGGCCAGACGCGCCCTGGGTCCGGACCAGACCATGGCCGGCCGCTACCCGGACAACCGCCGCGTCCGCTCCACCGGACAGATGATCCTCTACCACCTGGCCGAACTCACCCTGCAGAGGCCACGCCACCGACTCGCCCACCATCCAGATCACCCGTGGAGTCCAACTCCACCTCCTCGGCGTCGAAGTCACCCAAACCCGCTGGCCACAGACTTGAAATGGCGACCCGCGAAGTCCGGGCCTGAGCCCTTGCACCGCTGAGGCCGCGGCGGGCGGGCGGTGTCGCCAGTGTTGTCCCCTCGGTTCCTGCACCTCACGCGGACGTGACGGACGCGACTCTTGCCACTGCCCAAGCAACTGCTTAGTATGCGACTCTCGGCTCGGTTCTACGAGCAGTCCCGTGGAGGGCCCGCATGCAGGCATGGCACGTGCACGAGAACGGCGAGCCGAGGGAGGCGATGCGCCTCGAGGAGGCGGCCGAGCCGGTACCCGGCGAAGGGCAGGTGCTCCTCAGGGTGCGGGCTGCGAACGTCAACTTCCCCGACGCCCTGCTGTGCCGCGGGCAGTACCAGATCCGGCCCGCGCTGCCGTTCACGCCCGGCGTGGAGATCTGCGGCGAGACCGAGGACGGCCACCGCGTCATCGCGAAGCCCTCCCTGCCGTACGGCGGTTTCGCTGAGTACGCCGTCGCCAACGCAGCGGCCGTGCTGCCCGCGCCCGACGCGCTGGACGACGCCGAGGCGGCGGCGCTGCACATCGGCTACCAGACGGGCTGGTTCGGCCTGCACCGCCGCGCCCGCATCCAGGAAGGCGAGACGCTCCTCGTGCATGCGGCGGCGGGCGGCGTCGGCAGCGCGGCCGTGCACCTCGGGAAGGCGGCGGGCGCCACCGTCATCGGTGTCGTGGGCGGCCCGGAGAAGGTGAAGGTCGCCCGCGAGCTCGGCTGTGACCTGGTACTCGACCGGTACACGGACGACGTCGCCGCCGCCGTCAAGGAGGCCACGGGCGGACTGGGCGCGGACGTGATCTACGACCCGGTGGGAGGCAACGCCTACGCGCAGTCCGCGAAGTGCGTGGCCTTCGAGGGGCGGATCATCATCGTCGGCTTCGCGAGCGGCACGATCCCGACGCCCGCGCTCAACCACGCCCTCGTGAAGAACTACTCGATCCTCGGCCTGCACTGGGGCCTGTACAGCACGAAGGACCCGCAGGTGGTGCTCCACTGCCACGAGCAGCTCACCGAACTCGCCGCGAAGGGCGCGATCAAGCCCCTCGTCAGCGACCGCGTACCGCTGACGGCCGCGGCCGAGGCCGTGCAGCGCGTCGCCGACGGCGTCACGACCGGTCGTATCGCCGTGGTTCCGGGGCTTGAGGAAGGCGCGATCGTCTGACCGATGCAGCCGGACTGCGCCGCCGTGGCGCACAGGACCGCTGCGCGACGGCACATCCCGCGCCACGGAGTCGCCGGAGCGGCTACCGGCGGCAGCAGTGGAACTCTGCGTGAGTGGGGCGGGGAAAGGCACAGGAGACGATGTCGAACCCGGCTCGCTGCAGCCATGCCCTCGATGATCCAGGTGTAGGTGGAGAACTCGTCGCGGACGAGTGGTCCCGGACGCCACAGCGGCGATTTCCCACCGGCCGGAGTGGGCCTTGAGCGTGAGTTCGTACGCCAGCGGCCACCGACCGCCGGTGTCCCGGGCTTCCACGGAGGCGAGGACACGCACCGCGGTGCCGTCGGCCGGCACCTTCTCGGCGGCCGCGGCTTGCTCGACGGCCAGCATCTGTTCGACGGAGACCGCTGTGTATGGGGCGGGGGAGACGGCGGTGAGCTGCACGCCGGGCGCGAGGTAGCGGTCGACCTCCCCGGCACCCGTCAGATAGGCGGCGAGGAACTGCCCGATAGCGGAGGACAGATTCCCTTCCGGGACGGTCACGCCGTAGGGCGACTTCGGCACCTCGGCCCGGGCCGGGCCGGCGACCATGCCGGGCGCACCGGTCACCGTGAACGAGGAGCCCGTGCTGTCGGTGGCCACCGGCACGGCGTAGTACCGGACCGATCCGCCTGCGTATTGCGCAGCCACCGTCACCGACCACGCACCGTCCGCCCACTGCGCACTGCGCACCGCCGTTACGGAGCCCGGCGCCGAATGCGCATCGGCGGCCGGGTCGGGCAGCTCGACGGCCGGCGCCATCGACTGCGCAAGCCGCGCCTGCGCACTCGTCTCGTCGTTCGCGCTGCTGCGCAACCACGCGCTGACGAACACCTGCGCATAGCCGCTCGGGTCGGCGGCGGATGTCGCGGTGCGCACGGCGGTGGGCTTGGCCGCGGGGGCTGCCGCGACCGTGGTCGGGGTGGAGGCGACGGCGACGCACAGGGCGATGGGGCCGGCCGCGATGACGGTCCAGACCGCCAGGCGCGAGAGGCGTACGCGGCGGCGCATAGCCTCCAGCCGGGCGCCGGCCGCCATCGGAGCAGCGGCCTCGCTCTGTGAGGCCTGCTTGCCAGGGAACATGGTCAAACTCCCAGGTCAAGACGTGTAGTTGCTGACCTTGAGGAAACCCGTCGACCCCGACCAGACCACCGACCACGAGACCCCGACCATGGTCACGATGGGGACACGAAGTCCATGGTCGGGGTCATGGTCGGGCCGACCATGACCCCGACCATGGGTCTGCCGCGATCTGGCGGCAGGCCACCGTGTCCGGCGGGCGTTGACCTGGCTGGCGACCGCCGCGCGATCACGTGCCGCCCTGCCACAGGGCCCGGACACCGATGCGCAGACGGAAGCCGGCCGGGCCGTGTCAGAGGCCTGCGCAGTGCGCCAGACGGACATGCGCAAGAGAAGATCAGGAAGTCCGGGCGGACTGCGCAGCCGTCCCAGCGCAACTCGACTGCGCAGGATCCCCAGGCTGGTTGCCCAGCCCGATTGCGCAACGCCCTTCCATGGCTGCGCAATCACCGAGCGCCCGGGCTGAAGGCGCCGTGGTCGGCCCGACCATGAACCCGACCACGGCAGCTAGACGGCTCCGTTGCCGGATCGTGACCGATGGTCAGGGCTCGTGGCCGTCAGTCTGGTCGGGGTCGGCGGGTGAGCTGACGCCATGGAGCACACGCACGACTTCGCGCCCAGGACCCCCGCCCGCACTACCCTGGCGGGCCCGGTGTGCCGCCGTGGCCACTGCGCGCGGCATGCGTCGGGGACACGGCGGTGAGCCGCCTCGGGCCGGAAATCCGCCGGGGCGTGATGGCGGCCGATCAGTTCACCCAGATCGCCAACGCGCTGTTTCGTGACTCCGGGCTGTCGTTCAAAGCGAAGGGGATCTTCGGGTACGTCTCTACGCACAGGAACGGCTGGCAGGTGACGGTCACCGACCTCGTCCGCCTGGGCCCGGACGGACGCGAAGCGGTACGCACCGGCCTGCGGGAGCTCGAGGCACACGGCTACCTGATCCGTGAACGCCTGCGCCGCCCGGAC
>NZ_JBFAIQ010000060.1:0-22391 GCF_040654755.1 Streptomyces sp. NPDC050625 | reverse complement strand
AGGGGCGTGAATCACACCAACACACGCCCCCTCCACCCCTGCAGCGGAGCCAAAACAACTCCGTGCACTGGAGCCCAAAGAAGTGCTTACAGACATTCCGGCCGGGTGGCGGACAGCCGCCGCAGGATCTGGGTCCACAGCCAGTAGGCGGGGACGCCCTCGCCGGGGAAGCAGTGGCTCCAGACCACTTCCAGCCGGGAGCCCTTCTCGTGCGCGTCCATGCTCTCCAGACGTGCCGCGAGTTCCAGCAGCAGACGGGTCTTGCCGACCCCTGGCGGGCCGAGGACACCGGCCACATGGCCATGGCCCACGACCGCGCTGGCGGCAGCGGTCGTCAGACGGTCCAACTCCTGGCTGCGGCCGGTGAACGGCGAAGGAGCAGCCGTCCACCCCGGCTCGAACTCCGGGGATGCGCCGGCTTCCGGGGCGGCCGCCGCCTCGTGTTCCGGCCCGGGTACAGGCGGCCCCTGGGCAGTCCCGGCTTGCGTGATCCCCTCGTGTTCGACGGCCCCGCCGGACCCGTCCGTCCCGTGAGTGTCATGGGATGCCGGCGCCCGGCCCTGCCCCCGGGTCGTGTCGGCCGTCCCACCGTCCCCGGAACCCTCGTAGCCCTCGGAGTTCTGTAAGTCTTCGTCACCGATCTCGTTCCTCTCGAGCGGGACATATGACGCTCCGGTGGACTCAGGTGGTGCGGGAGACGGCTTCGTCGAGGGGGTGCTGGGTCCCGGCTCCTGGCGCAGAATCGCGTTTCTGACCTGGCGTAGTTCGGCTGCGGTCTCCACGCCGAATTGCTCGACCAGATGACTGCGCGTCCGCTCGTACACCTCGAGCGCCTCGGCCTGCCGCCCGAGCCGGGACAGTGCCGTCATGAGGTGGCCGACCAGCCGCTCCCGGGTGGGATGACGGCGCGCCTCGCCGTCCAGATCTGCGGCGACCTCTTCGGCCGCGCCGAGAGCCAGCCGCGCCTCCGCGCAGGACTCCACGGCGGTGAGCCGGATCTGTTCGAGTCGGGTGCACTCGTCGCTGAGCGGCGGATGGCTGTCGAACTCGGCGTACGGCGAGCCGCGCCACAGGCTCAGCGCCTCGGTGAGCCGGGCCTGCGCGGTGTGCGGATCGCGCTGTTCCAGCAGCCGCCGTCCGTCGGTGACCAGACGCTCGAAGCGGCAGGCATCGACCTGTTCGGGATCGAGGTCGAGGACATAACCGGGTGTGCGATGACGGAGTGCCGAAAGTTGGCTTGTTCGTGCCTTTGTACGCAGGGCCCGGCGCAGATGAGAGACATGGCTCTGGAGCGTGGCCACGGCGTGACGGGGCGCTTCGTCACCCCACAGTTCCTCGATGAGCAGTTCGGTGGGCACCACGCGGCCCAGGCGGATGAGCAGCAGGGCGAGCAACGCCCGTCGGCGTGGCGGGCCGAGCGGCAGGTCGTGCCCGTCGTGCCGCGCCGACATGGGCCCCAGAACGCTCAGTATGAGCTCAGCCCGGCCGGTAGTTGTGGGTGACACGTTTGCGCTCGGAGATGCGGGCATGACGGTTCCCGTCGTTCTCGCGGATATGGCTGGCTGACGGACGGTTTCGAGCTGGCTGATCGCACACCGTCTCCTGTGGATCATGGCATAGGGAGAGCGCATTCCAAGCTGGCGATCCATCGATTGGCAAGAAAGCGGCAGGTGCCCGGCAAGGATTTCGACAGGTGGTCCGAAAAACGATGGCAGGCGACGGCAAGGAGTTGCCAGCGGCTCGACCAGGACCCCGCAAGGGTGGTGGCGCACGATGTCGGCATCTGGAGACATCGCTGGTCACAGAGTCGATGACGCCCCTGCTGACGGCCTTCACGGCCGCTCACCAGCCTCCGAATTGATTTCGCCCTTCAAGTATTTCTGACAGGGAGCCCTCTCTTGCTGAGTCCAGCACCTGCAGCTCCGGGCCTGTGCATGGCGAGCCTCGATAAAACACTGACCATCCAGCAGGCGAACCAGGAGTTCTTCCGGCAGTTCAACGGCTCGTCCGAGGATATATGCGGCCGCAATTTCCGTGACGTGGTGCACCCGAGCGTGCAGCAGCCGTTGGTGCGTCAATTCTCCAATTTGTTGGAAGGGAAGCACCAGCGATTCGTCACGCCCGTCATTGCCGTGGGGCCCGGCGAGGAGTCCGCCTTCACCGTTCCCCTCACCGCGGTCGCGGTGCGCGGTGGCCTGCCCGACACGACCGCGATCCTCGTCATGATGCCCACGGCTGGGGACGCCGAGCAGACGCGTGTGGTGACCAAACGCAGAAAGATCCTCTCCGCGATGGACGCGCGCATCCTCGAAGGCATCGCCGCCGGCGTCTCCACCATCCCCTTGGCGGCAAGCCTCTACCTCAGCCGGCAGGGCGTCGAGTACCACGTGACCTGCCTGCTGCGGAAGTTGAAGGTGCCCAACCGTGCTGCGCTGGTCTCCCGTGCCTACTCCATGGGCGTGCTCAAGGTCGGCACCTGGCCGCCCGAGGTCGTGGACGACTTCGTGAAGTGAGCGGGCACGGGGCCCAGGCCGGGCGCCGGCTCGAGCGGTGGCCGCAGCAGCGTTCAACAGCGCCTACCACACGCCCGGGGCCGCCGGACGGCCCGAACCGGCCGCGTCCTGCTGCCCTTCCTCTGCTGCCGGGCCCGGCGGACGCCTGAAGCCACGACGGCCTTGGCACGGTCTCCGCGCAGCCCGTTCCGCCCCAGGCCGAGCCGCTCCGGCCGGCCTTCCGATCCATCTTTCCTCTCCCCAAGCTCAGGAGACACAGCGTGATTGCACACCAGCCCATGTCCCGCCGCCGCATGCTTGGCCTGGCGGCCTTGGGCGGCGCCGCACTCGCGGGGCAGACCACGATCACCGCCGCCCCCGGGGCGGCCGCCGCCACCGCAAGAGATGGTTCCGGCGGCACGTTCGTCCCCGCCGTCGTGGTCGGCACCGGATACGGCGCGGCCGTCTGTGCCCTGCGTCTCGGCGAGGCGGGGGTCCCCACCCTGATGCTGGAGATGGGCCGGCTGTGGAACCAGCCCGGTCCCGACGGGAACGTGTTCTGCGGGATGCTCAAGCCCGACAAGCGCTCCAGCTGGTTCAAGACCCGCACCGAGGCCCCGCTCGGCTCCTTCCTCTGGCTCGACCTCGCCAACCGGGACATCGAGCCGTACGCGGGTGTACTGGACCGGGTCAACTTCGACCAGATGTCCGTGTACGTGGGACGCGGTGTCGGCGGCGGTTCGCTCGTCAACGGCGGCATGGCGGTCACGCCACGGCGCTCGTACTTCGAGGAGGTGCTGCCCCGGGTCGACGCCGACGAGATGTACACCAAGTACTTCCCGCGCGCGAACTCCACCCTACGGGTCGGCACCATCGACAAGAGCTGGTTCGAGCAGACCGAGTGGTACACGTTCGCGCGTGTCTCGCGCCAGCAGGCCTCGAACGCGGGCCTGAGCACCACCTTCGTGCCCAACGTCTACGACTGGGACCACATGCGCCGTGAGGCGGACGGCGCGGTGCCCAAGTCCGCGCTGGCCGCCGAGGTCATCTACGGCAACAACCACGGCAAGGTCTCACTCGACAAGAGCTATCTGGCGGCAGCCCTGGGCACCGGCAAGGTCACCATCGAGACCCTGCACCAGGTCAAAACGATCCGTCAGCAAAGCGACGGCACGTACCTGCTGACCGTCGAGCAGAGAGACACCGACGGCAAACTGCTCGCGACCAAGGAGGTCTCCTGCCGCCACCTGTTCCTCGGCGCGGGCAGCCTCGGCTCGACCGAACTCCTGCTGCGTGCCCGGGAGACCGGCACTCTCCCGCACCTCAGCTCCGAGGTCGGCGCAGGCTGGGGCCCCAACGGCAACATCATGACCGCCCGCGCCAACCACATGTGGAACCCCACGGGCACCAAGCAGTCGTCGATCCCCGCCCTCGGCATCGACGACTGGGACAACCCGGACGCCCCCGTCTTCGCCGAGATCGCCCCCCTGCCGGCGGGCGTCGAGACCTGGGCCAGCCTCTACCTGGCCATCACCAAGAACCCGGAGCGCGGCACCTTCGTCTACGACGCCGCCAAGGACCGGGCGAACCTGCGCTGGACCCGGGACCAGAACGCGCCCGCCGTCGCAGCCGCGAAGTCGCTGTTCGACCGCATCAACAAGGCCAACGCCACCATCTACCGGTACGACCTCTTCGGCAAGCAGATCAAGGCCTTCGCCGACGACTTCTGCTACCACCCGCTCGGCGGCTGCGTGCTCGGCGAGGCCACCGACGACTACGGGCGCGTCGCCGGATACAAGAACCTCTACGTGACCGACGGTTCGCTCATCCCCGGCAGCATCGGCGTCAACCCGTTCGTGACCATCACGGCGCTGGCGGAGCGGAACGTCGAGCGGATCATCAAGGAGGACGTCACGGATTCCTGACGAGCGGTGGGCGGGGCGGCCCGCGCCCGCCCGTTCTCCCTCCCCCTCTCCCCGGCGAACGCCCAGCCACAGTGGACGGCCGCCGAACCGAACCCCAAGAGGATCGATCTCCGTGAACTCCCCGCTCACCGAGAACAACGCCGCCTGGATCCGCAGGTTCCACCCGCGCCCCAACAGCCGCGTCCGGTTGGTCTGCCTGCCCCACGCGGGCGGCTCCGCCAGCTTCTACTTCCCCGTGTCCCGGTCCATGCCCGACAGCGTCGACGTGCTGTGCGTGCAGTACCCCGGCCGCCAGGACCGCCGCACCGAACCTCTCCTGGACTCGGTACCGGCGCTCGCCGACAAGGTCTACGAGGCCCTCCTGCCCTGGACCGACCGGCCCATCGCCCTGTTCGGCCACAGCATGGGTGCCTCCCTCGCCTACGAGATCGCCCGACGGCTGGAGCGGGAGCGTGGCATCATGCCCGCCACCCTCATCGCCTCCGGCCGCCGCGCCCCGTCCACGCACCGCGCCGAGACCGTCCATCTGCGCGACGACGACGGCCTCGTCGCCGAGATGCGCGGCCTCAGCGGCACCAACTCCCAACTGCTCGGCGACGAGGAAGTCCTGCGCATGGTCCTCCCGGCCATCCGGGCGGACTACCGCGCGGCCGAGACCTACACCTGGGAACCCGGACCGCCCCTGCGCTGCCCCGTGACCTGCCTCGTCGGCGACGACGACCCGAAGGTCACCGTGGAGGAGGCCGCCGCCTGGTCCGAACACACCGACGGCCCGTTCACACTGAAGGTCTTCCCCGGCGGCCACTTCTTCCTGGCCCAGCACCAGACGGAAATCGTCCGCCTCATGGCCACTCAGCTGGTGGGTCAGCGAATGAGGTGAAGGGTGACCTGAGACTCGATGGGGCTCGTGTTCACCGCCTGGACGTAGCCCCGCGCGGTCCGGTAGTCACCCGTGCCTCCCGTGATCGCCAGGGTGATGTCGCCGGGACCGCTACTGGTGATGGGGAAGACTCCCTGCCCGGTGATCTTCCCCTTGAGCAGCGTGAGGGTGACCACGCACTGCACGGTGCTCGAGTCGTCGATGCCGGCACGGGTCGTCGTACAGGTCTCGTCGTACGTGCCCACCGTGATGCCGTTCTGCAGGACGTTTCCCGCGACGATGAGTTCGTCTCCGTGACTGGGCCCGGGAGGGGAAAACGAGGCCGTTGACCTGCGTGGTCACCGCCGTCAGGTGAACGCATGGTGCGTCTCCTGGTGAGATCCGCGGGGCGGTCAGGTGACCGTGTGTCACATGAGGTGCCGCGCCCAGGGCCAGCGTCCGGTCACGGCCACGCCGCATCCACCGCGGAACGGCAACAGGGTGAGCGTCCTACCCGGATGGCGCTGATACGGCGTGTCGCTCCACCGCCAGGCCGTCGGAGAATGCTCAGTCGAGACAGAACTCCTTGCCCTCGACGTCCTGCATCACCAGTCGTGCGCATTCGGCCTCCAGCGTGGCCAGCCGTTCCTCGCCCACGAGTCCGGTGCCGACCCGCACATCAAGATGCACCCGGTTCTTGACAACCTTCCCCTCGGGAACCCGCTGGAAATACAGTCGCGGCCCCACACCTGAGGGATCAAGACGTACTCGGCCGACGCGAACGCCGCCAGTACGGTCGTGGAGTGGCGGGCCCGTGGCCGCAGCCGGAGCGTCGCCTCCGTGACCAGGGCGAGCGTGCCCTCGGAACCGTCCCCCAAGGACAGCCGTACAGCGCGGAGTCGGTGGTGCGATGGCTGTCCGCGGGCCTGGCGGAAGCGTCCGTGTGAGCGGTCCACCGGACGCGCCGTCCCCCGAGAGCGGCCGGACAGGGTGAAGACCCTGCTCGACAGCCCTTTGTTCGAAATACCGGATGCCGAGAATGGTCCCCTCCCCAGACACCCAAGTGGTATGGACCGCGAGGTCCCTGGTTTGGTGAAGTCCTTCTTACGGAAGTTTGTCCGCCACGGCCACGGCGGACGCCGTACGAAAGGCTCTCTTCGGTGTCCTTGTTGTCAGTACCGAGTACGACCGGGCTTGGGGAACCCCAGCGCGCAAGGCGTCTCCCGGTTCAGGTGGAGTCCACCGCCCTCGGTCCCAGCGACCCCCTGCGCGTCTACGAGGCACTGACCCGCACCCGCCGGCAGGGCGACGTGTACCTGCTGGAGAGCTTGGACGGACCCCAGCAGGACCGGCTCTCCGCTGCCGTCGGCTGGGGCCTCCTGGCCGAACTGCGCGTCCATGCCGACAGGGTGGAGCTCACCGCCGGTCCGGAACTCACCGACGCCCTCGACGCCGCCCTCGCGGCCGGCCCTGGCCGCGCGAGCGCCGACGGGTCCGGCACCCGGGTGTGGGACGTGTCCGGCCCGGAACAGGTCTGGGAGATCCTGCGCCGGGTGCAGGGCGCCTTCGAGGTGGACACCGACGTGCCCGCGGACACCTTCGCCTTCGGCTTCCTCACCACGCTGTCCTACGAGGCCGCGTGGAGCATGGAGCAGCTGCCGCAGAGCCAGGACGAGGCCGACCTGCCGCGCTGCACCCTTGCCCTCTTCCGCGAGACCCTCTGGTACGACGTGCCCACCGGCACGGTCCGGCACCTCACCGCGCGATCCGCCGCATGGCCGCCGGACACCGGCCGGCCACTGGCGGACGCTCTCACCGAGGCGGCGTCGGCACCCGCCGGTGCGGCGGACGTGCCCCCGGCACCGGCCCCGCGGTCCGTGCGCGACTCCGTGGACGAGGAGACGTTCGCCAAGCGGGTGGACCGCTGCCTGCGCCACATCCGGGTCGGCGACAGCTACCAGATCCAGATCGGTCACCGCATCGACGTCGAGACCGATCTGACACCCGACCAGGTCTACCGCAGACTGCGCCACCGCAACCCGTCCCCGTACATGTACCTGGTCCCGTGGGCCGGCCGTACCGTGATCGGGGCGAGCCCCGAGCTGTTCATCCGGGTCGAGAACGACCTGCTGTCCATGCGTCCGATCGCGGGCACCGCACCGCGCGCCACGGACCGGGCCGAGGACGCCCGGCGCGTCGCCGAACTGCGGTCCAGCGTCAAGGAGCAGGCCGAGCACGTCATGCTCGTCGACCTGTGCCGCAACGACATCGGACGGGTCTGCGTGCCGGGCACGCTCGACGTCACCTCCATGATGGAGGTCGAGCCGTTCGCCTATGTGCATCACCTGGTGTCGACCGTGACGGGACGGATCACAGCCGCCACGGACGTCTGGTCGGCCGTCTGCGCCACCTTCCCGGCAGGCACCATGACCGGCGCGCCCAAGCTGCGCGCCATGGAGATCATCAACGACATCGAGGACGACACCCGGGGCATCTACGCCGGAGCGCTCGGCGTGGTCGACGTGCGCGGCTTCGCGATGCTCGCCCTGTGCATCCGCACGGCCGTCCACGACGGCCGGCGGTACTCCACCCAGGCGTCGGCCGGCATCGTCGCCGACTCAACACCCGCGGGGGAATGGCGGGAGACCCTGGCCAAGATGAGCGCCACCTACTGGGCGCTGACCGGTGAGGAACTGCTGCCGTGAAAGTCCTGCTCGTCGACGCGTACGACAGCTTCAGCCACATCATCGACCAGTACCTGCTGATGCTCGGCGCACAGACCGACGTGGTCCGCTCACGGACCCGCTCGGTCGAGGAACTCCTGGCCACCGAGCCCGACGCCGTGGTGCTCGGCCCCGGCCCCGGCCACCCGGCCGACTCCGGGCACGTCGAACTGGTGGAGGCGTTCGCCGGCCGCGTGCCCTTGCTCGGCGTGTGCCTGGGCCATCAGGCGATCGGCCTGGCCTACGGCGGGAGGATCGCCGTCGCGCAGAACCTGATGCACGGCAAGACCAGCTCGGTGACGCACGACGGGGAAGGCGTCTTCACCGGCACGGCGGCACCGCTGACGGTGACCCGCTACCACTCACTGATCGTCACCGACCCGCTGCCGGCGGACCTGAAGGTCACGGCGACCTCGCTCGACGACGGCTACGTCATGGGGCTGCGGCACCGCACTCTGCCCGTCGAAGGGGTGCAGTTCCACCCTGAGAGCGTGATGACGGAGGACGGGCTGCGGCTCTTCGGCAACTTTCTCGAACGGACACGCACCACGGCGGATCGCTGAGCCGCCGGCACAGCACACGGCAGTATCCACGGGGGGAACGGAAGTGAGCGCAACAAGAGGAACACCGTCGCCGGTGGCAGTCGTCACCGGCGGCGCCGGAGGCATAGGACGCGCGGTGACCGCCGCGCTGGCCGACGCGGGCCACCGCGTGGTGTCCGTGGACCGGACCGACGGGGCGGATCCCACGGCCCACGCGGCGCTCGTCGCCGACCTGGGCGACCCGGCAGAGGTGACCGCACTCTTCCGGCGCATCGAGCAGGAACACGGGCTGCCCGAGACACTGGTGAACAACGCCGGGATCTACGACGCCAGAGACTTCCTGGACTACACACCGGAGGACTACCGGCGCGTCCTCGACGTCAACGTCGGTGCCGCCTTCTTCGCCACCCAGGCGGCGGCCCGCGCGCTGATCGCGGCGGGGCGACCCGGCAGCGTGGTCAACGTCGCGTCCATCAGCGGTCAGTCCGGCAGCCCCGACACCGCCTACGGTGCCTCCAAGGGCGCCGTGATCGCGCTGACGTACAGCCTGGGCCGGTCCCTGGCACCGCACGGCATCCGCGTCAACGCCGTGGCGCCCGGGCTCATCGACACCCCGATGGCGGCCCGCATCCCCGTCGAGCGCGCCGCGGACTACCGCGCCCGCATCCCGCTGGGCAGATTCGGCGCCGCCGACGAGGTGGCCTCCGCGGTCCGGTACCTGACCGGACCCGGCGCCGACTACATCACCGCGAGCGTCATGGACGTCAACGGCGGTCTGCACTGAGCACCCGTCCCTGAACGCAGGGGACCGGACACACAGCCCCCGACCGCATCGTACCGAGGCCCTCGCGCCGACTCGCACCGTCGCCGGTCGGCACCTCCACGTGGGCCCCCACCACATCGCCCGTCCGGCGCGCCCGCGTCCGGAACGTCATCGAGCACAGCACCGATCCCATCGAGCCGCCCGCCAGGGAAGCCCTCCCGCCGAGCGCGCCCGCGCCCTCAGCGCGGCCCGCGCCCGGCCACCCCGCCCCGACGCGTGCGGCCCGACAGAGAGGACCCATGCCCATGTGGCTGCCCACCCAGGGCCCCGCGGCGCAGTTCGCCACCCGCTACCTCGCCCTGCACCAGGCCTTCTACGACCGCACTCTCACCCAGCAGGAACTCGACGACTGGCGCGCCCGCCAGCTGGGCACGGTACTGGCCCAGGTCCGCGACGGATCGCCCTTCTACGCCCGGCACTTCAGCGGAGTGGACCTGGACGCCGTGACCCCGGCGACCCTGGCCGACCTGCCCTTCACCACCAAGGCCGACCTGCGCGCCGAAATGCTGGACGTGCTCAGCCGCCCGCTGGCCGAGGCGGTCTTCTTCTACGAGACCACCGGCACCACCGGCCCCGCCACCCCGTGTCCTCGCGACGGACGTGAGGTCGTCGCCAGCAACGCCCATGTCACCGAGTCGTGGGCATCGATCTTCCGGCACCACTTCGGCGACCGACGGCCGCGCATCGGGCTGATGGGGCCCACCGAGGTCCACTCCTTCGGCGACACCCTGGGCGACGTCGCCCGCAACACCGGCTCGATGAACGCCAAGATATGGCCCTACTCCCCGGTGATCGGCTTCCCCAAGGCACTGCAGCTGATGAAGGATCTTCAGCTGGAGGTCGTCTGCTGCACACCCGGGGTGGCGCTGACCCTGGCCAAGGCCGCCGAGCACTACGGCTACGACCTGCGCCGCGACTTCGCGGTCAAACTGCTCTTCGTGACCGGCGAGATGTGCACACCCGCGCTGGCCCACAACCTGGAGTCCGTGTGGGGAGCCGACGTCTACAACATCCTCTACGGCTCCCAGGAGGCCTTCGTCATCGCGACGGCCTGCCGCAACAAGCGGATGCACCTGTCCCAGACGAACTACCTCATCGAGGTCGTGGACCCCGAGACCGGCGACTCCCATGGCCCGCACGGCGCCGGCGAACTCACCGTGACGATGCTGGTCGATGGGGTCAAGCCGCTGGTGCGCTACCGCACCGGCGACGCGGTCGTCGTCCAACCCTCCGACTGCGACTGCGAGATGCCCGGTGACGTCGTACGCATCGTCGGCCGCACCCTGGACCGGCTGGAGCTGGGCGGCCGGCGCTTGACCGCGGGACAGGTCGAGACCGCCGTCCTGGAGGGAGTGACCGGCTCGGCCGGGTACCAGGTCGTCATCGAGCGGGACGAGGGCGGGCAGGACCGGCTCACCGTCCGCCTGGAACTGCTCAAGGACCTGGTCGAAAATCCGGCCGCGCTCGCCGAGCAGGTCCGCGAGCGGGCCGCCGAGGCGCTCGGCGTACCGGTGACGACCGAACTCAGCGACGGCCTCGACCCGATCGTCAGCACCGGCGCCTTCGTCAGCTGGAAGGCCGCCCGCATAGTCGACCGGCGCACCGCACCCGACCACGAGACCCAGGTCGCCCAGAAGATGGCGGCGAACCGCGGCTATGAGCGCTGACACCGCCCGGCGGCTCGCCGAGGAGTACACGGAGCGCTGGACCAGCCTGACCGAGCGCTGGAACAGCCGACCTGGCAGCACCCTGGGCACGCTCGGCCCGACCGGCACCTCCAGCCACCTCGCCGCCGGCCTGCTCGTGGAGTGCCACGGCCTGCACATCAGGCTCTACGACACCTTCGACGACGTCCTGGCGGCGCTGGTCGACCGCAAGGTCGAGTACGCGCTCGTCCCCAGCGCCTACCAGGGCCTGACCCGCTTCCACTGGCACCGTGACCTGCGACTGGTGGCGTTCTTCCCGAAGGCGACCCCCGAGTACGGGATCGCGGCGCCGCCGGACACCGGGCCGCCCACGGGCCGCGGACCGGTCAGGGTGGCGGCCATGTGGGAGGTCCGGCGGATCTACGCCGAGGTCGTGCCCGCCGCGCTGAGCGGGCGCGAGGTGCGCTGGGTCGACGCCGACTCCACCCAGCACGCCGCGGAGATCCTGGCATCCGGAGGCGCCGACCTGGCCGTCACCAACGCGCCCGGAGTCAGCGCCCACGGACTGAGCTGGGTCGCCAGCAGGCCCGGCGCCGAAATCGTCTGGACGGTCTTCGGCCACGCCGAACCGTCCCCCCTGTGAAGGACAGGAGAGAAACCCACCCATGCCCCGCAAGACTCTGCTGCACCGCGTCACAGTCCAGGAAGGACTGGGCAAGGCATCGGTGCCCCGCCGCAGCGTGCTGATCGACGGCGACCGCATCGAGGCGGTGCTGCCCGAGGACCTTGCGCCGCTGCACTCACCCGACGTGCGTGTCGTCGACCTCGACGGCCGCACCGTGATGCCCGGCATGACGCTCGGGCACACCCACATCGCCTACCTGGACGTCCTCGACGGGCGGGAGATGCTGTTCAAGTACTCCGTCCCCGAGCTGACCCTCGCCGCCGCCGAGAACACCACCCGCCTGCTCTCCCTGGGCTACACCGCCTTCGTGGGCGCCGGTTCGGTCGCCGGCATCGACATGGCGCTGCGCAACGCCGTCGACTCCGGCCGACTGCGCGGCCCGCGGATCACCCCGTGCAGCCGCGACCTGATGGTCTCCGGGCCGCCCGACCGGCGCAATCCGGAGGTGAAGCGGCGCATCCCCACCGATCTGATGCGGCTCGCCGACACCCCGGAGGAGATGGCCGAGTACGTGGCCACCGAGATCGAGCAGGGCGCCGAGATCGTCAAGGTGTTCTCCTCGGGAGACGACACCTTCCCCAACGGGCGCTCCCACGAACTGCTGTTCACCGCGGAGGAATTGAAGATCGCCAGCCGCACCGCCCACGAGCACGGCGCCCGTGTCCGCGCCCACTCGCGGGGACTCGACGGCATCCGCAACGCCATCGCCGCCGAGGTCGACGTGATCGACCACGCCACGTACGCCGACGACGCGGCGCTGGAGGCCATCGCCGACCGCGGCATCTTCGTCGTACCGAGCCTGTTCCAGCCGCACAAGCTGCTGACCACCGGGACCCGGCACGGCAAGACCAGCGACTACCTGGAGACCCTGGAGTTCCAGGCGGAGATCGACAACACCCTGCGCATTCTGCCGCTGATGGTCGAGATGGGCATCCCGGTCGTGGCGGGCGACGACTTCGGCTTCGCCTGGACCCCGCACGGCAGCTACGCGGAAGAACTGGAGACCTACGTGACGATGGCGGGCATCCCCGCCGCCACGGTCCTCACCTGGGCCACCGCCAACGGCGCGCGCATGGCGGGCCGGGGCGACGACGCGGGCACGGTCCAGGCCGGCCGCCTGGCGGACCTCGTCATCACCGGCGACGACCCGGCCGAGGACATCACGGTGCTCAGCCGCCCCGGCGGCATCGAGACGGTCCTCCTCGGCGGCGACACCGTCGCGGGCAGCCTCGACACCTACTCCACCCCGGCAGGAGCGCTCCGATGACGAACACCGGGAACCGACTCCCCGTCCTGCCGCTGCTCGCCGTCGGAGCCTTCGCCATCGGCACGGACACCTTCGTGGTCGCCGGCGTGCTCCCGGAAGTCGCCGCCGACCTGCGGGTCAGCCTCGCCGACGCCGGCTGGCTGAGCACCCTGTTCGCCCTCACCTACGCCGTGTTCGCGCCGGTGCTCGGCGCGCTCACCGGAGCCTGGGAGCGGCGTGCCGTCCTGGTGGTGTCCCTGACCGGCTTCGCCGTGGGCAACGCCGCCTCCGCCCTCGCCCCCGGACTCGGCTCGCTGCTGGCCGCCCGGGTGTTCACCGCCGCCTGCGCCGCGCTCTACATCCCCGCGGCCTCCGCCTGTGCCGGTGCGCTCTCGGCGCCCGAACGGCGGGGCAAAGCCCTGGCGGTCGTCCTCGGCGGGCTGTCCGCCGCGACCGTCGCCGGGGTTCCCTTCGGCACCTGGGTCGCCGCCGACCTCGGCTGGCGGTCCACGTTCTGGCTGCTGTCCGGGCTGGGCCTGCTGTGCGCGGCCGCGGTCGCCCTCGGCCTGCCTCAGGTACGCCTCCCGGCCGCGCCCGGTCTCGCCGCACGACTGGCTCCCGTACGGGACCCGCGTGTGCTGCTCACGGTGGGGACCACACTGCTCTTCATGACCGGCGGCTACCTGGCGCTCACCTACATCGGGCTCATCCTCCACCCGGTCACCGACGGCAACGGCTCGACGCTCGCCCTGCTCCTGCTGGCGTTCGGCGTCACCGCGATCGCGGGCACGATGCTGGGCGGCCGCACCACCGACCGGTACGGAGTGAACCCGGTGCTCGCCGTCTCCGTCGCCGGTCTCGCCGCGGTCCTCGTCACCCTCCCGCTGACCCGCTCCACGACGACCGGTGCCGTCATGGCGATGGCGCTGTGGGGCCTGGCCGCGATGGCGACCCAGCCGCCGCAGCAGCACCGCCTGTTCGGCATCGCACCGACGTCCGGTCCGCTGCTGCTGTCACTGAACTCCTCGGCCACCTTCTTCGGGATCTCGCTGGGCGGCTTCCTCGGCGGCCAGGTGGTACGCCACGGCGGCGCACACGCACCGGACACCCTCGGGGTGGCCGGCGGCGCTCTGGCCGCGCTGTCCCTGGTGACCGCCTTCGCCGTGGCCCGTGTCCGGACCCGCGAGAAGCCCGTGCTCGTCGCCGACACCCGCTGACCCGCCGACACGTTGGGGGAGACCTTGCAGGAACAACGACCCGTCGTCCTCGGGATATGCGGCTCCGAACGAGCCGGTGGCAACACCGACCTGGCACTGGAGCACGCGGCCCGTCTGGTGGAACTCCGGGGCGCCGACTTCCGGACGATCCACCTGCGCGACCACCGCGTCTCGCCGTGCAGCCCGTGCGGCGACTGCAACTACCGCGCCGAGCCGTGCGCACTGCCCGACGCGATGCCGCAGATCATCGAGGAGATGAAGCGCGCCGACGGCATCATCTACGCGACGCCCGTGCACGGCTTCGGTCTCGCCCACCTCATGCAGATCTTCATCGAACGGGCAGGCGTCGGCTTCCTGCGATTCGACAGGCCGCTCGCCAACAAGGTCGGCGGGATCATTGTCACGGGCCGTCGCTACAGCGAGGGCTCCGTGCACAACCAGCTCGTGGACAACCTGCTGCTCAACCGGATGATCCTGGTCGGCAGCGGCTTCCCCGCCCTGCTGCGCAACACCTCCCGCGAGCCCGAACTGACCGACACCGAGGGCTTGGAGGCGGTGGAGCGCATGGTGGAGCGGATGCTCGACATGATCCAGCTGCTGCGCCGTCACGAGGACGCCACCGGTGAGCCCGTGCTGCCCCCGCACGACCGCAACGAACGCGCCGGCCGGGTGCGTATCCACTGAGCCGATCACCGACCGGAACGCATCCGGCAACGAACAACGGGAGACTGCCTTGAACGCTCCGGCACTGAGCGCCGGCACCAAGCCGTCCGGAGCGGCGGAGCTGAACCGCTTCGCCGCCGTCACCGCAGCCGTCGACCCCGCCGCCCTCACCGACCGACTCGCCCGACGGCGCCAAGAACTCGCCGAGCAACCCGGGGACGTCTACGACGGCGCGGACGAGGTCGCGCAGGTCTATGCCCGGTGGTTCGACGCGCACGGCGTCACCTGCCCGTTGCCCGGCCAGATCGCCACGGCTCGCCGCAAGGGCCTGCCGGCGATCGGCCCGGCCGTCGACGCCCTGCTGTACGGCGAGCTGACCACCGGCGTGCTGATGGGCGTCCAGGACGCCGAAGCCGTCGACGGCGGACTGCACTTCGACTGGGCCGCGCAGGGGGAGACCTTCACGGGGTTCCGCTCGACGGTCACCTGCTCCCAGGACGAGCCTGTGGTCCGCGACAGAACGGGCATCGTCGCCTCGATGCTCCAGGGCCCCGACCGCCGCACCAGCGTCACCAAGTCCTCCTCCCACCTGGTCTTCACCGTCTACGACGCGCCCGGCCTGGTCACCGAGGACTTCGACACCGGAGTGCGGGTCCTCGCCGACCTCCTGCGGGAAGCCGGAGCGGCCCCCGACGTGCAGGAGGTGGCGCTGTGACCATGTCGACCGGTGCGACGGCGGCCGTGGAGCGCGCGGACCTGCCCCACGGCTCGCTGCCCAGCAGGCACCAGCGGCGCATCCTCGTGTGCGCCGGACCCACCGCCGGCGGTCCGTCGGCCCTGCACCGGGCCACGGCCCGCTGGCAGCGCCAGTACGTCGGCGGGGTCTTCGTGCGGATCCCGGCGCCCCCCGCGGAACAGCACCGCGTCCTGGCCGAGTTCACCGCCGCCGGCTGCTCGCCGCAGAGCACGCACTTCTACCGTCCCGCCGACCTCCGGGGCCTGCGCCCGCTGGCCCGGCGGATCGCGGCACTGCGCCTCGCGGGCGGCTGCGACCCGGTCCGCACCGCGGAGCTGCTCGTCCTGGGCGCGACCGACGTCGTCGGCCCGTACCCGCAGCGGGACCTGGCCGCGGCGCGTGCCGTGGCCAGGTGCGTCAACACCCGGATCGGCGAGGACTGGCTGGTCCGACCCGAGGCGACCCCGGTCCCGGACACCACCCGTCCCGTCGGCGAGCCGTACGCTCAGCACGCCCCCTCACCGGGCGAGCTGGACGACCACTTCGCCGACACGGCAAGGGCATTGGCCGCCGAAGCCGAGTCCCGCCTGGAGATTCTCGACCAACTCCCGTACGACACCGACACCGACACCGACTCCCGCGCCGCGCCCTACGCGATCGCCGGTCCCTGCCACCGGTGAGCCCACGGACCGTACCCGTCACCGATCTTGGGAGAGCCGTACGGCGGTACCCGCCGCCGAACTGATCAGCGATCCGACCGACCGAACCGACCACGGATCCAGCGTCACGTACGAGCGCCCTTGGGGGCGCTTCAGGGGGATGTTTGCCATGCGCACTGCCGCCGCACTGCGTGCCTTGCTCGACTTCGACACAGCGCACTACATCGACCACGTCCGCAGCGTGGGCCGCGACCGGATCGATCCCGGGCTGCGCGCCTGGATGGCCGAGGCCTACGAGGACGTGACGGTCATCCTCACGCTCGACGGGGACCGGCTCAGCCGCCAGGAGCGTGCGGTTCTGCGCCTGGCCGAGCTCGTCTTCCAGGCCGAATGGAAACTCGCGCTTCCCGAGGGCGAGAACCCCGAGCAGGTGGCCGCCAGAGGGGGCGGACCGCTGGACCGCCGCGGCAAGCGCTACCAGCCCTACGGCAATGTGCGGCTGCTCAACCATGCGCTCGGCACGCGCGGGCACGCCCCGGACAGCGCCGTGGAACGCGCCTGCTGGCAGGCCGTCCGAGCCATCGCGGCCGGCTGGCGCGCCTATGAGCAGCGCACCGTGAACGGCACCGAGTCGTGGGCGCAGGAAGCCCTGCCCGACCCGGCGCAGCTGGCCGAGCGCATCGCACGGCTCGACTCGCTGGTGTCACGGACCGCCGGCCGCGCACCGGCACTGCGGCCCGCCGCGGCCGCACCGCCCCGCCACTTGCGCGACTATCTGACGCCCCACGGGTGCGCGAACATCCTGGAACATCTGACCGTGCTGCCCCAGACCACCCAGCACGACGAGATCACCTTCCTGCGCGTGATCCATCTCGTCGAGGCCACCACCTGGGGCGTGCTGGCCCGGGTGATGTCCGCCGGCGAGTGGCTGCGGGCCGGGCGGTGGGAGTACGCGACCGAGTGCCTCGAGCGCGCGACGGCCATGGCCGCCGCACAGACCGAGGCCCTGCTCGTGATGCGCCGGACCATGCCCGTGGAGCACTTCCGCGGCTTCCGGGACGCGACCGGCGACGCCAGCGCCGTCCAGGCGTTCCCCACCCAGCTGCTGCACATACACCTGCTCGGCGTCCATCCCGAGAAGGTCGAGGCCCTGCACGAGGCCACCGAGAATGCCTATGTCCTGCTGCACCAGAACCCGGACTTCGAGCCGCTGCGGGACCTGCTGCACCGGGTGCCCGACGAGGCTGCGGGACGGCGTGTACTGGACGCCGCCCACCGCCTCGACCAGGAGCTCTACGCCTGGCGGAAGATCCACTACGGGGTCGCCGTGCGCTATCTCCCGCCGCAGACCACCGGATCCGGCGGCACCTCCGGCGCCCCGTATCTGCGCGGCTTCTACCAGGATCGCCTGTTCGACGCCGACCGCTCGCTGCTGCCGCAGCACCGCAGCGCCGCGACGACCGCACCCAGCGCCTGGGTGCGGGCCCGCCCGGCGCTGTCCCCGTTCAACTGACCGGGAGACGGCCTGCGTTCAGGAGGCCCGGCGGGTCTCGCCGGGCTGCTGATCGTAGGCCTGCCCGATCCGCCGGATCGCCTCCTCGATGCCCGACTGGCCCAGGGCCGTGTACCCCAGCACCAGCCCGGGCCGGGCGGTGTACGGCCGGTCGTGGAACACCCGGCCGCCCTTGACCAGTACGGACAGCTCGAGAGCTCGTGCCACCAGCGTCTCCTCGTCCGCACCGTCCGGCAGCGCCGCGAACACATGCAGCCCGGCGACCGGACCGACCAGGGTGGCGACGGGCAGATGCCGCTCCACGGCCCGCATCAGCTCCCCGTGCTGCGCGCGGTAACGGGTCCGCATCTTGCGCAGATGGCCGTCCAGCAGCCCGCTGCGCAGGAAGTCCGCGAACGCCAGCTGCATCAGACCGTCGCAGCCGAGGTCCCGGCGCACCCGCACCCGCTCCATCACCGATGTGAGCTCCGGCGGCAGCACCATCCAACCCAACCGCAGCCCTGGCGCGAGGAGTTTGCTCGCCGTGCCCGCGTAGATCACCCGGTCGGGGCCGGTCGGCTGCAACGCGAGGTGCCGGCCCCGCTGTTCCAGCCACAACCCGCCGTCGTAGTCGTCCTCGATGATCCAGCCGCCCGTGTCCCGCGCCCAGCGCACCAGCTCCTCCCTGCGCCGCGGCGACATGGGCACCCCCAGGGGGAACTGGTGCGAGGGCGTCACCAGGACGACCCGCACACCGCTCGCGTACAGCGGCTCGATCTCCAGCCCGTCGGGCCCCACCGGCACCGCCACCGTCCGGATGCCGTTCTCCTCGATGAACTGCCGTTGCCGGTCATGACTGGGGTCCTCCACCGCCAGCCGGTCGATGCCCAGTTCACGCAGCGCGGCGCAGATCAGGCCCAGAGCGTGCGCGAACCCGCCGGTCACCATGATGTCGTCGGGACTGCCGAGCACCCCCCGCACCCGCCCGAGGTAGGAGACCAGCTCCGTGCGCAGCTGGTCGACGCCGAGCAGCGGCGGATAGCCGAGCCCCTGCCAGCGGGCCGACTCCAGCGCCCGCTGGTAGGAGGCGCCCCACTCGCGGTGCGGGAACGTCGTCGGATTGGGCGTGCCCGGCAGCAGGTTGAACCGCACCGGCGGGACCGCCCGGTCGACCAGCACCACCGGCTTCCTGATCCGGGTGTCCGCGTGCGCCGCCACCCGGGTGCCGGAGCCGCGCACCGACTCCAGCAGGCCCTCACCGGTGAGTTTCTCGTAGGCCTCCACCACCACGCTGCGCGAGACCCGCAAATCCTGTGCCAGCTGACGACTGGACGGCAACCGGGTGTGCGGGGTCAGCAGCCCCCGCTCCACCTGATGCCGCAACTGGTCGGCGATCTGAGCGCCGAGCGGGACCGGTCCGTCCCGTACGACCTCCAGCATGACGTGCCACGTCATCTCTTCCCCCTCTTGTCCTCCAGTACGGACGCAAAAACCGTACAGGCGGATGCGGATTGGTCCGCTGATGAGCTGTTCAACTGGTCTGGTGCCCAACTTTTGCAGGTCGGCAGACTGCGAGTTGTGACAGTCCGTGAACGAACGAGAACCTGGCCGGACCTCATCGGATCCCTGCTGGACGGGCACGACCTGGACGCGTCCGACACCGCCTGGGCGATGGACCAGGTGATGACCGGAGCCGCCACCTCCGTCCAACTCGCGGGGCTCCTCGTCGCCCTGCGCGCCAAGGGGGAGACGGCCGCCGAGGTGCTCGGTCTCGCCGACACCATGCGTGCCCACGCCGTGCCCATCGCCGTGCCCGGTCATACAGTCGACGTGGTGGGCACCGGCGGCGACCGGGCCGGCACGGTCAACATCTCCACCATGGCCGCAGTCGTGGCCGCCGCGGCCGGGGCGCGGGTCGTCAAACACGGCAACCGGGCGGCATCCTCTGCCTCCGGCTCCGCGGACGTCCTCGAAGCACTGGGCATCCGGCTCGACCTGACGCCCGAGCAGGTCGCGCAGGTCGGCACCGAACTCGGCATCACCTTCTGCTTCGCCCAGCAGTTCCACCCCGCCCTGCGGCACGCCGCCCCGGCCCGCCGCGAGCTGGGCGTCCCCACCGTGCTCAACCTGCTCGGCCCGCTGACCAACCCGGCCAAGCCGGCCGCACTCGCCGTCGGCGTGGCGTTCCCCGACCGCGCCCCACTGCTCGCCCATGTCCTGGCACGGCGCGGCGACAGCGCACTCGTCTTCCACGGCGAGGACGGACTCGACGAACTCACCGTCACCACCACCTCCCGCGTCTGGAGCGTGTACGGCGGTGAGGTGCACGAAAGTGTCTTCGACCCCCGGGACGTCGGGATCGGCCGTGCTCCATTCGATGCGCTGCGCGGAGCCGACGCACGCCACAATGCGCAGGTCGCCCGTGCCGTGTTCGCGGGTGAGTCCGGCCCGGTCCGGGACGCGGTGCTGCTCTCGGCGGCCGCGGCACTCACCACGCTCGCCGCGGTGACCGACCCGGACGTGGCCCGCCGCCCCCTGGCCGCGCGCATCGCGGACGAGTTGGGCCGGGCCGCGGCGGCGATCGACTCCGGGGCGGCCACCGATCTGATCGGCTGCTGGGCCGAGACCTCCGCCAAGTTGGCGGCGCCCTGACCAGGCGGCCCGCCACCGGCCCGCCCAACCCTGCGGGCCCGCAGCCCCACCCACCGAAAGGCCCATCACCGATGCCCTCCGCCTCCTCGCCTCCGCCCAGCGCGCCGCTGCTGATCCTGATCAGCCCCATGGACCAGGAGACCCGCGGGCACCTGCTGGCATCCGTGGCCCGCGAGTACCGCATCTGGCTGTTCTCCGACCGTGAGGCCGACTGGGAGTCCCCCTTCATCACCGGCCACACGCTGGTGGACACCCTGGACGCCGAGGCCATGACCCGCGCCGCCCGCCCGATCGGTGCCGACGCGATCCTGTGCTGGGACGAGACCCGCATCCTGCCCGCCGCCCGCGTCGCCCACGCCCTCGGCCTGCCCGGCCTGTCTCCTGACGCCGTGCTGACCTGCCGGGACAAACACCTGACCCGCCTCGCCGTCGCCGAGGCCGGGGGACCACAGGCCCGCTCGACCGCCGTGTCCACGCTGGACGAGGCGCGCGCGGCGGCCGCCACGACCGGCTACCCCGTGGTGGTCAAGCCGCGTGCGCTGGTGGGCAGCACCGGCACCCGGATGGCCCGCACGCCGGAGGAACTCGCGGCGGTCTTCCCGGAGATCCGCGGTACGACCATGACCGAGGTCCGCGAGCGCTTCGAACAGCCCGTCCTCGTCGAGGAGTACCTCGACGGGCCGGAGATCAGCGTCGACTCGCTGATCTGGGACGGCGAGGTCACCCCGCTGTTCGTCGCCCGCAAGGAGCTCAGCCCGCCACCCGCCTTCGAGGAGGTCGGCCACAGCGTCGCGGCCAACGACCCGCTGCTCACCGACGCCGCGCTGCTGCGCGCGCTGACCACCGTG
Source organism: Streptomyces sp. NPDC050625 (assembly GCF_040654755.1). NCBI lineage: Bacteria > Bacillati > Actinomycetota > Actinomycetes > Kitasatosporales > Streptomycetaceae > Streptomyces > Streptomyces sp. NPDC050625. The sequence goes on along the minus strand of NZ_JBFAIQ010000060.1, from coordinate 1,183 downwards.
CACGCCGCCGTCGGCATCACCCGCGGCTGGACCCACTCGGAATGGCGGCTGACCTCCCGCGGCCCCGCCCTGGTCGAGGTCAACGCGCGCAGCGGCGGCGACTTCATCTCCTACCTGGGCCTGCTCGCCACCGGCTGGGACGCCGGGGACGCCGCCGCCCGCCTGGCCCTCGGACAGCGGCCCCGACCGGGCACCGCCCGGCACGGCGCTGCCGCCGTGCGCTTCCTGTACCCGGAGGTGGAGACCGTCGTCGGGCAGGTCACCATCGAAAGGGACCGGCTTCCCGCCGGCATCGACATCGCCCGCGTGCTCGCCGGGCCCGGCCACGTCCTGGAACTGCCGCCCGCCTCGCACACCGGCCGCTACGCCATGGTGGTCGCCATCGCCGACACCGCTGACGCCTGCGGGCGAACACTGGACGCCGCCGAGCACGCCGTCCACCTGGAACCTGCGGTTGCACCCGTCGCCGTATCACCTTGACTTCCTCGCTCGCCCAAGGGCGGGGGATTCCAGCGGTCGCCCGCTGGGTTTCCTGCTTCACCGACGACTGCCCGGCTCGGGAGGATGCCCGTTGAGGTCTTACACCGTCTCCACAGGCAGACGCGGCCAGCCCGGCCGCCAGGATGTTGCGTGCCGCGTTCACGTCGCGGTCATGCACCACGCCGCAGTCGCACGTCCACTCACGGACGTTCAGCGGCAGTTTCCCGCGGACCGTGCCGCACGCCCCGCAGAGCTTCGAGCTGGGAAAGAAGCGGTCGATCACGACGAGGTCACGCCCGTACCAGGTGCATTTGTACTCCAGCATCGACCGGAGCTCGGTCCACGACGCGTCGGAGATGGCGCGCGCCAGTTTGTGGTTCTTCAGCAGGTTGCGGACGGTGAGGTCCTCGATCACGACCGTTTGGTTCTCACGGACGAGCCGAGTAGTGAGCTTGTGCAGGAAATCGCGACGGCGGTCGGTGATCCGGGCGTGGATGCGGGCGACCTTCCTGCGGGCCTTCTCCCTGTTCGCCGAGCCCTTCTCCTTCTTCAAGTTGGCGATCTTCTCCCCGGTGGACAGCGTCACCAGGCTGGTGAGGCCCGCATCTATACCGACCGCATTCACGGTGGCGGGGGGCGGGGGGATGGTGTCTTGGCACAGCAGGGACACGAACCAACGACCCGCCGTGTCACGGGACACGGT
>NZ_JBFAIQ010000059.1:0-24328 GCF_040654755.1 Streptomyces sp. NPDC050625 | reverse complement strand
ACGCACTGGTCGATGATCTCGACCGAGATCTGCGCGAGGCGGTGCACGTTGGACTCGCGCGCCCGGAAGTCGCCGCCCTTGACGGTGTCGTAGAACAGCCGGTGCACGGAGTCGCCGTCGTTGCGGTAGTTCTTGGCCGCGTTGATGCCGCCCTGCGCGGCGATGGAGTGAGCGCGGCGCGGGGAGTCCTGGTAGCAGAACTGGACGACGTGATAGCCCTGTTCGGCGAGGGTGGCGCCGGCCGAGCCGCCGGCGAGGCCGGTGCCGACGACGATCACCGTGTGCTTGCGCCGGTTGGCGGGGTTGACCAGCTTGGCCTCGAAACGGCGCTTGTCCCAGCGCTCGTGGACGGGGCCGGAAGGCGCCTTGTCGTCGACGACCGGCGCGCCGGTCGCGTACTTGAAGAATGAGGTCATCCGTCAGCTCACTACTCCCGTCATGACAGAGACCGGCAGCGTGATGAAGCCGGCTGTGAGCAGCAGCGCGAAGGTGTTCGCGAAGGCCTTCAGGGCGCCGTCGCGAGTGCGGCTGCCGATACCGAGGGTCTGGACCGCGCTCCACAGCCCATGCCGGACATGAAGGCCGAGCGCGAGCATCGCCGTGATGTAGATGACGTTGTTCCACCAGACACTGAACGTCTCGACGAGGTTTTCGTAGGGATGGCCTTCCTCGAAGCCACCCGAGTGCACAGTGCCGGTCGTCAGATCCATGATGTGCCAAATGACATACAGGCCGAGGATGATGCCGCCCCAGCGCATCGTGCGCGTGGCATAGCTCGCCCGCGGCTTCTTGTGCACGTACTTGTTGGGACGTGCCTTGATGTCGCGACGACTGAGCTGATACGCGGAAACGCCATGACCGACAACGGAAACGATGAGCACGACCCGTAGCAGCCAGAGAAACCAGCCGTAGTGCAGTACGGGCTCTCCGAAGGTACGCAGCCAGTGGGCGTAATGGTTGAAATCGTGGAGACCGAAGAAGATCTTCAAGTTTCCGTACAGGTGCAGCACCAGAAAGCCGAGCAGGATAAATCCTGTGACAGCCATCACGACCTTTTTACCGATGGTGCTGTCCCACACCGCCACAATCATCGTGGGGCGGCTTTTTGGGCGCGCAGTGAGCGTCATATCTGGATCCTAAGGAGGGCGGATCCATAGCGTCCAAGACTTGCTCTTAGGGAGGACGATAGGCACTCCCTATCGTAGTGACCGGCTTGAACTATGGGAGGGTGTGTCCGTCCCACTGGGTACGACGATGTAGCCACGGTGAGTGTGAGGTGCGCACCACCGGACCGGCACTGGCTGCGGTGATGCCTCAGCGATTCAAGCGGCGGAGCTTGTCGGGATTCAGGATCAGCCAGACGTTGATGACCTGATCAACGCATACATCCAGGCTGATGACCGCGGCAACGTGGTCCCCGCATCGCACCACCAGGCCCGGCTGGCCGTTGACGTTCCATTCCTCGAGGGTGACGCTGGGGCTGGGAGCCAGCAGGGACGCCAGGCACTCGGTCACGTTCCGGGCGCCCTTGACCGGCCGATCCGGGGTTCTGACCTTCCCACCCCCGTCGAATGCCGCGGACGCGTGAGGGGCCAGCAGGCTTGCCAGGAGGGGCACATCATTCGTTTGACATGCTGTCCGGAAGGCTTGGACTACGGCGCGTCGCTGCTCCGCCGTCACCTGGCCGGCGTCGGAACCGCGCAAGAACTGGCGGGCCATTTCTGCCACTGCCTCCGACAGGACGCGTTGTCCGTCGGGGCCGGCGGCCCTTCGGGGAGTGCCACCCGCGGGTTCGTCGCCCAGGAGAGTTGCCTGGCTGGACCGACTCGCATCGGCTCGCGAGTCCTGCGCTGATGAGGCGTCATCCAGTAGCGTCGTGTCGGAAGCCGGCGCAGGGGTCAGGCACACAGTCCTTACTGTCTCGCCGAGCCAGATCCGCAACGCCTCTGTGGCGCGGTCCTCCAAGGCATACCAGCGCTTGTACGTCTCCGTCACCGCATCATCCGCCGCCGACCGGGAACCGAGGAGTTCGTATGCCCGGTCGAGCAAATACCGTCGCTCTTCGAGGAGGACGGCGATGGGTTCGACAGTCTGCCGGTCATTCACCGGTTCCCGCCTTCCATTCTTCAGGCACTCCACCGGCGACGAATGCAGCGCGGGGATTTTGAACCGAAACCAGCGAGACGACGTCCCGGCCGAACAGAAGCGAGGCAAGCCAACTGGCCACAACGCGGATCTTGCGTTCCCACGTCGGGACGGCCAGCACGTGATAACCCCTGTGTATGAGCCACGCCGGTAGCCCCTTGATCACAAGGCGTCGGTATTGGAATATTCCGCGGCCAAGCCCCAATGTCGCCACGGTTCCGATGCTGTGATGGGAGTAGCGCCTTGCCGTGCCGCCACGAAGCGTGGCGGTGATGTTCCTCGCCAGCAGCTTTCCCTGGCGTACGGCGTGCTGGGCGTTGGGCACCGTGCGGGCTCCGGGGACCGGGGACGTCAGATCGGGCACGGCCGCATCGTCGCCGGCGCCCCAGGCATCCTCGATCGGCGCCGACGCGGTGCCGACGCGGAGGTCGGCCCGGACCGTCAGCAGTCCTCGCTCGTCCACCGGGAGGTCCGTATGGCTGCGGACTGTCGGATTGGGGGCGTTGCCCGCGGTCCACACGAGCAGGCCACAGTCGTATTCCGCGCCGTTGGACAGGACGAGATGTCCGCCCTCGGCCGAGACGAGCCGCGTGTTCAGACAGACCTGAGCACCACGCCCCTCAAGCGACCTGACCACCCACCTCCCCGGCTGGTCGGTCACCTCCGGAAGGATCCTGTCCTGTGCCTCGACGAGCTTGAAGTTCAGCTCGGTCGGCAGGATCTCCGGGTAGGACTTCACAAGCCGGTGCGCGAGCGAGAGCAACTCGCCGAAGCCCTCCACTCCGGTGAAGCCGCCGCCGACAAAGGTGACGGTCAGCAGCTTTGACCGCAGCGGGCCGAGAGGGAGCGCTACCGCCCTGTCGAACGCCGTGAGCAACCTGTCGCGAATGGCGACAGCCTCCTCGATGTTCTTCAGGCCTATGGCCTCTTCCTCGAGTCCCGGGACGGGAAACGTGCGGGTGACCGCGCCGGCTGTCACGACGACAATGTCGTAACCGACCTCATATGCGGGCCCGTCCGGCGGCTGGACGGTGACGCTCCGGGCACCGTGGCGTATCGCCGTCACCGCGCCGGACACGATCCGAGTGCGGCGCAGGTGCCGGCGGTAGGAGACGGCGGCGTGCCGAGCTTCGACATACCCCGAGGACACTTCCGGCAGGAATGGCTGATACGTCATGTAGGGGCGCGGGTCGATCAGCACGATCCGCGCCTCGGCGGCATGGAGCTTCTTCTCCAGTTTCCAGGCCGTGTAGAAGCCGGCGTAACCACCGCCGACTATGAGGATCTTGCGCACGATTTCGTCCAGCCTTTCGGGCAGCGCGAGGGCCGCCCCACGTGTGAGGCGCGAGAGCACGCACTGCCATCGGTACCGCACCTCTCCTCCCAGCAGAGAGGAGGTGCGACCTTCATACGTGTAGACGAAGCAGGGACAGCGGATGTGAGGTGGCGCCCGCGCTGTGCGGAGGAAGTGGTCTGGGGTGACACCTGGTTGATCCTTGTTCTCCCAGGTCATGCAGCGCTCCAGGGGGCCCTCCGACTGTGCCTACAAGTGACACCCGCCACATTCATTTGATCGATCATCGATCAAATGTAACTCTGGGTGTGTCGGCGAATCCCGCCGCACGGAAACCATTCGGAAGGCGTTTGCCATGACCAACGCCCCCTTCAGCGCCCTCGCTCAACTGCCGGACTCGGATCCCGAGGAGACCGGCGAATGGGTCGCTTCGCTCGACGCGGTCACACACGCCGCAGGCCCGGATCGCGCCGCCTACCTGATGCGCCGCACCTATGACCATGCGCGCGCATCAGGGCTGGCTGTCCCCTCCCCGCTGGAGACGGACTACATCAACACCATCCCGACTTCCGCGGAGCCCGAACTCCCCGGTGACGCGGAGTTGGAGCGGCGTATCGCCGACTGGAACCGGTGGAACGCCGCCGCCATGGTGACTCGCGGGAGCCGCTACGGACTCGGTGGCCACATCGCCACCTTCGCCTCCGCCGCTTGGCTCTACGAGATCGGCTTCAACCACTTCTTCCGCGGGAAGGAGGGCGGCGACTCAGGTGACCAGTTGTACATCCAGGGCCATGCCACCCCCGGCGTCTACGCCCGCGCCTTCCTCGACGGCCGTCTCACCGAAGCCCAACTCGACCGCTTCCGGCAGGAGGCAGGAGGTGACGGTCTCCCCTCGTATCCGCACCCGCGGAGGCTGCCGTGGTTGTGGGAGTTCCCGACCGTGTCGATGGGGCTGGGCCCACTCGCCGCGATTCAGCAGGCCCGCTTCAACCGCTACCTGCACCATCGCGGCATCAAGGACACCTCCGGCTCCCGCGTCTGGGCCTTCCTCGGCGACGGCGAGATGGACGAGCCCGAGTCGGCCGCGGCACTCGACCTGGCCGGACGCGAAGGGCTCGACAACCTCACCTTCGTGATCAACTGCAATCTGCAGCGGCTGGACGGGCCCGTCCGTGCCAACTACAAGATCGTCCAGGAGCTGGAGGCGAAGTTCCGCGCCGCGGGCTGGAACGTCGTCAAGTCCCTTTGGGGCTCGGCCTGGGACGAACTGCTCGCCCTCGACACCACCGGGGCGTTCGTCCGACGGCTGCGTGAGGTGCCCGACGGCCAGTTCCAGACCTACGCCACCCGCGACGCCGCATACATACGTGAGCACTTCTTCTCCGCGGATCCAGCCCTGGACCGAACAGCACGGTTTCTGACCGACGAACAGATCACCGCGTGCTTCCACACCTCGCGCGCCGGCCACGAGCCCCGCAAGGTGTACGCCGCCTACCACGCGGCCACAACGCACCAGGGCACTCCTACCGTGATCCTCGTACAGACGATCAAGGGCTGGACGCTGGGCCCCGGCTTCGAGTCGCGGAACGCCAACCATCAGATGAAGAAGCTCACCGGCGCCGAGTTCCGCGCCATGCGCGACCTGCTCGCCCTGCCCATTCCCGACAGCGCGCTCGATGGCGACCTGGTCCCGTACGCCCATCCCGGCGCCGACTCCCCCGAGGTGCGCTACCTCCAGGAGCGCCGAGCCGCGCTCGGTGGTCCCGCACCAGCACGCCGCGTGCATCCGGTGGCTCTGCCCGAGCCGTCCTCCAAGCCTTTCGACGCCCTCGCAAAAGGCTCCGGCCAACAGGAGATAGCGACCACCACGGCACTGGTCCGCTTGCTCAAGGACTTGATGCGGGAGAAGGAGACCGGACGCCGCTGGGTACCGATCGTGCCCGACGAGGCACGCACGTTCGGCATGGAGTCGCTCTTTCCGAGCGCAGGTATCTACTCGCCGCACGGACAGACCTACGAACCGGTCGATCGCGACATGCTCCTCTACTACAAGGAGGTGCAGAACGGGCAGATCCTCAACGAAGGCATCACCGAGGCCGGTTGCATGGCCTCCTTCACCGCGGCGGCTAGCTCGTACGCCACCCACGGCGAGCCCATGATCCCGCTCTACATGTTCTACGCGATGTTCGGCTGGCAGCGGACGGCCGACCAGATGTGGGCACTCGCCGACCAACTCGGCCGTGGATTCCTGGTAGGAGCGACCGCGGGCCGTACCACGATGACCGGCGAGGGCCTGCAGCACGCCGACGGCCATTCGCACCTGATCGCCTCCACCAATCCGGCGGCGATCTCCTACGATCCGGCCTTCGCGTACGAGATCGGCGTCATCGTCCGGGAGGGACTGCGCCGCATGTACGGGCCGAAGGCGGAGGACGTCTTCTACTACCTGACGGTTTACAACGAGCCCAAGGTCCAGCCCTCCATGCCCGCGACACCTGGAGTGGAAGAAGGCATCGTCAAGGGGCTGTACCGCTACCGCACCGCTGACGCCGCCACGCTCTCGGCCGACGCGCCGCGACTGCAGCTGCTGGCCTCGGGCACGGCAATCCACTGGGCCCTGGAAGCACAGAAACTGCTGGCCGAGGAGTGGGGCGTGGGCGCGGACGTCTGGTCGGCGACCTCCTGGAGCGAGCTGCGCCGGGATGGTCTTGCCCACGATGCGGCCCGCTTGCGTGGCGAGGACGCCCCACTCCCCCACGTCACGCGCGTTCTTCAGGGTGCTCCCGGGCCGGTACTGGCCGTGAGCGACTGGATGCGCTCGGTACCGGACCAGATCAGTCATTGGGTACCGCAGGAGTGGCATTCCATCGGCACCGACGGATTCGGCCTGTCGGACACTCGTGAGGCGGTACGCCGACACTTCGGCGTGGATCCGCAATCGATCGCCGTGGCGGCGCTTGCCGCGCTCGCCGCGTCCGGCGAGATCAAGTACTCCACCGTCGAGCAGGCACGGCAGCGCTATTGGCGCTGACCAACTGCCTTTGCGGCCCTGAGCCGGCGTATCCCCGTGGCCCGGACGCGGCCTCAGGGATACCTGCACCTCACATTCATGGGCTCTGTTTCGTCAGTTGATAAGGGCCGTGGCTGTGACAGGGAGGACATGGCTCCGCGGGTTGCGGGCTTGCGCCGAGTGCGTGACCCCGGAGCGCGCACAGGGCGCCCGCACCGGGCGCCACTGGCCTCCCCTGATTGAAGCAGGAGCTTGACGTGCGTATTTTCGTCGCCGGGGGGACCGGGGTCATCGGTCGGCGCCTTGTGCCGCTCCTGGTCGAGAACGGTCACGACGTCGTCGTAGCGACCCGCGGTGAGGACAAGCTGCCGGCACTGAGGGCAGCGGGCGTCGAGGGCGTCGTGATGGACGCTCTCGACGACGAGTCAGTGATGGCGGCCGTTCTCGGCGCGGCACCGGATGTCGTGGTGCACCAGTTGACGTCGCTGGCCTTGCATGACTCGGTGGCCAACGCCCGGATCCGGCGAGAAGGTACACGCCATCTCGTCGATGCGGCCAAGAAGGCCGGTGTCCGCAGGATGATCGCCCAGTCCATCTCGTGGGCGTACCGGCCCGGAACCGAGCCGGCCGACGAGGACACTGCCCTGGACACCGAGGCGGAGGGGTCCCGCTCCGTACCGGTGGGCGGTGTGCTCGCACTGGAATCGGCGGTGGCCGAGATGCCGGAACACGCCGTGCTGCGTTACGGCACCCTCTACGGCCCCGGCACCTGGTATGCGCCGCGCGGCCCCGTCGCCGACGCGCTGGCTCGGGGCCTGGTGCCGGCCAACGACGCCGTGACGTCGTTCCTGCATGTGAAGGACGCGGCGGTGGCGGCTCTTTCGGCGCTCCAATGGCCCAGCGGAACGTACAACATCGTCGATGACGATCCCGCACCGGCACATGCATGGGTTCCCGTGCTCGCCGACGTCCTCGGTGCCCCGGTACCTCCCCGCACGGAGGGAGGAGGAGGCACCTTCGAGCGAGGCGCCAGCAACGCGCGGGCGAAGTCCCAGTGCTGGCTGCCGATCTACCCGACCTGGCGCTTCGGCTTCCGCTCGACGAGCGAGTGATGCCGCTGTGCGCGACAGCAGGACCCGCACAACGTGCTGGAGGAAAACATGAACACCATCACTGAGCTGGGGGTGGCGATCCCCCCGTTCATGCCCGAGAAGGCACACGTAATGACGATCACCATCGAAGTACCTCCCGGTGACGCCGGTGCCCCGCCCCATCGCCATTCCGGGCCCGTGTTTGGGTACGTCCTCGAGGGTGAGCTCATCTTCGAACTGGAAGGTGAACCCGAACGGGTTGTCACTGCCGGCCAGGCCTTCTGGGAGCCGGGCGGCGATGTCATCCACTACCAGGCAGCCAACAACAGCGACGAGATGCCCGTGCGGTTCGTGGCGGTGATGGTGTGCGTTCCGGGCGAGCCGATGCTCACCCTGGTCGAACCGGATGAGCTCTCAGCGAGACGCGACCGCCGTGCGCCACGGCCGGCGAACGCCCGCTTCTGACTCAACGTGTGACACGGACGCACGGATCAGCGCGAAACTACGGGCTATTGGCCAGGCGTCTCACCGGCTGTGGCTTCGGTGCGATCGATCCGCCTTCGGAAGCGCGGTGCTGTCTCCTCTTCAAGAGATTTCTGCCTGGGCGGCCCAGCCTGTGGCGCGGGTCCCCTTCAGCTGTCAAGCGGGACCCGTCGGCGGATTGATCGCGCGCTCCCAGTCCTCGTCGGGGATCTGCGAGCGCAGATAGTCCAGAGACTGCTCGACGAGTTGTCGGGCGTGGTTCAGATCCACACCGACGAGGGCGCCTCGGTGCTTGAGGACGCGCCTGTTCACCAGCACGGTGTCGACGTCGCCTCGTCCGGCCTGGAAGACGATGTGCCCGGCCACGTGGTGGGGCGTACCGGTCATCACCGGAGTGTCGGTACGCAGCATGACCAGGTCAGCCCGTTTGCCCGGGGCGATCGAGCCGACGAGGCCGTCCAGGCCGAGGGCCCGCGCACCGCCGATCGTGGCGTACTCGAGCACATCCTGAGCCCGCAGCGAGTTGTCAGCGACGGCTTCACCGACTTCGTGGGCACGCAGGTACGCCAGCCCCCCGGTTGGCGCTGAGCGTCGCGCGCATGGCCGAGAACATGCCTCCGCTCCACCACACCACGGTGTCCATCGACCATGAGAGCGGATGCCGTAGCGGTGGGCCCTTGCGGTGGGCGGATAGCCCTGCCCGGCGTTGAGCCCGCTTTCCGCAGAAACCGACAGATGGGCACCCCCGTCGGCGATGCGCCGGTATGAGTCGTCGCTCAGCGTGCCCCATGGACGAGGACCGTCGATGGCGATAGCCCGCCCTCGTCGTCGAGGAACCGGATCTGGTCGTCCTCCATCACCCCGAATACACCCGCGTGGTGACCGACCCGTAGGTCGCGGTAACGGGCGAACGCCAGGGCATGTCGTGCCTCCTCACTGGCATTGGTGATGTCCAGCGAGAGCTGCAGGGTGACGAGCCGGTCCGGACCGGAGAACCGACTGTTGAGCAGTTTGTCGACACGCCCGTCGGTGATGCGCTGTCCGCAAACAGTGCAGCTTCGCCCGGGCGATCGCTCGGGCCATGTCGACTTCCGGGGCGTAGGGAACGGCCGTCTTCCCGGTTGAATCCAGTTGAACGCGGTCGTGCTGTCCATCTTCGTGCGACAGAGCCGGCCAGGTACTGGCACCAGGATCCGACGGAGCCGTCTCGGGCGCGACCAGATTCCTTGACGCCTCGGCGTGGCCGCTGTTACGTTCCTCGTGTTCTCTATATCGCACAAGATGTTCACTATTAGTGCATCGGAGCTGATGTGATCCAGCAGCATGAGACGGCGAAGTGCCCGGTGGCGGGGGTGGTTTCGACGGGTCACGCCACCTCGAACGGCTGCCCGGTCGGTGTACGCGCGCTGGAGTTCGACCCATTTGAGGACGGATATCAGCAGGATCCGGCCACCTACGTGGCCTGGGCTCGCGCCGAGGAACCCGTCTTCTTCAGCCCGCGGTTGGGCTACTGGGTGGTGACCCGCTACGACGACGTGCAGGCCGTGTTCCGGGACAACGAGACGTTCAGCCCGTCCATCGCCCTGGAGAAGATCACAGCCACGGGCGACGAAGCCAACGCAGTGCTGGCCTCATACGGCTACGCCATGGACCGGACGCTCGTGAACGAGGACGAACCTGCGCACATGCCGAGGCGGCGCCTGTTGATGGAGCCGTTCACGCCCGAGCATCTGGCTGTCCACGAGCCGATGGTGCGTCGGCTCACCCGGGAGTACGTCGACCGGTTCATCGACGACGGACAGGCCGACCTGGTCGACCAGATGCTGTGGGAGGTCCCCCTCACCGTCGCGCTGCACTTCCTGGGAGTGCCCGAGGAAGACATGGACACCCTGCGCCGGTACTCCATTGCCCACACCGTGAACACCTGGGGTCGTCCCACTCCGGGGCAGCAGGTGGAGGTCGCGCACGCCGTCGGCAACTTCTGGGAGTTCTCCGGCAAGGTGGTCGAGAAGCTCCGCCAGGACCCGAGCGGACCCGGCTGGATGCCGTACAGCATTCGGCAGCAACGCGAGTTCCCCGATGTCGTTACCGATTCCTACCTGCACTCGATGATGATGGCCGGCATTGTCGCCGCACACGAGACGACCGCCAACGCGGCCGCCAACGCGATCAAGACACTGCTGGAGAACCGGTCTGTGTGGCAGGAGCTGTCCGCTGACCCGACGCTGATCCCCAACGCCGTCGAGGAGTGCTTGCGTTTCAACGGCTCGGTCGCTGCCTGGCGCCGAATTGCCACCCGTGACGCGACGGTCGGCGGCGTCGACATCCCGGCCGGTTCGAAGGTCCTGATCATGATGTCCTCGGCCAACCGCGACCTACGCAACTTCGAGGACCCGGACTTCTTCGACATCCGGCGAGAGGCCGCATCCTCGCACCTCACCTTCGGTTACGGGTCTCACCAGTGCATGGGCAAGAACCTGGCCCGGATGGAGCTGCAGATCTTCCTCGAGGAACTCACGCGCCGACTCCCGCATGTGGAACTCGCCGAGCAGCCGTTCAGCTACGTCCCGAACACCTCGTTCCGGGGGCCTGAGCACCTGCTGGTGCGGTGGGACCCGGCCCGCAACCCCGAGCGCGCCAACCCGGAAATCCTGCAGGCTGCCACACCGGTCCGGATAGGCCAGCCGTCGGCCCGTACCGTCACCCGGTCGGCGATCGTGGCGACGCGGACCGAGCTGACTGATCGGATCGTCCATTTCCGGTTGGTGTCCCCGGATGGCTCGGCGCTCCCCGCGTGGACCCCCGGGGCGCACATCGATGTCGAATGCGGCGAAACCGGAACGTCGCGGCAGTACTCCCTCTGCGGCGACCCGCAGGAGCGGCACTCATGGGAGATCGCGGTCCTTCGTGACGACGAGGGCCGCGGTGGATCGGCCTGGATGCACGAACACGCCACGCTGGGGCGGCAGGTGCACCTACGCGGTCCTCGCAACCACTTCCGGCTCGACGAGGCTGCCGGCCGCTACGTGTTCATCGCCGGGGGCATCGGGATCACACCGATCAGGGCGATGGCCCACGACGCCGCGCGCCGCGGCGCTGACTACGAGCTCCACTACCTCGGGCGCAACCGCTCCTCGATGGCCTTCCTTGAGGAGCTCAAGGATTTCCATGGCGACCACCTGCGGCTTTGGATCAGCGATGAGGGTACCCGTGCCGATCTCCGCACGCTGCTCAGCCATGTGCAGGAGGGCACGCAGTTCTACTGCTGCGGGCCGCAGCGGATGCTCGACGAGCTGACCGGGCTCGCAGCAGGGCTGCCCGCGGACTCGGTGCACATCGAGCACTTCGTGTCCACGCTCGGAGAGCTGGATCCGACTGCCGAGCACGCGTTCGACGTGGAGCTGCGATCCTCTGGCCTCACCATCCGGGTGAACGCCGACCAGACCGTGCTCGAGAGTCTGCGCGCCGCCAACATCGACATACCGAGCGACTGCGAAGAAGGTCTCTGCGGCACCTGCCAGGTCGGTGTCGTCGAGGGCGAGATCGACCACCGCGATGTCGTGCTCACCCGATCTGAGCGCGCGGCGGGCACCACGATGATGACCTGCTGTTCACGGGCCTGCGGTGACCGATTGACCCTGGCTCTCTGAGCAGTCGGGGGTGCAGTGAGGTGCGGGGGCGAACCTGCTGCACCGCCGGCCGCGACTTCAACCATCCAACCGACAGCTGGAGGAACTAGCCATGGCCTACTACCGGTCAGTCGGTCACATACCACCCAAACGGCACATCCAGCACCGTGCTTCAGACGGTTCGCTCTATTTCGAAGAACTGATGGGGGAGGAAGGCTTCGTCTCCGACTCCTCCCTGCTGTACCACCGTCGCATTCCCTCAGCGATCCGCGAATACCGCGTGTGGGACCTGCCGGATCAGTCGACCGTGCCGAACCATCCACTGGTCCCGCTCCATTTGTCGACCCACGAACTGTTCGAAGAGGGCACGGTCGGCGTTGATGCGGTCACAGGCCGACAGCTCCTGCTGGGCAACACAGACGTCCGGCTGGCCTACGTGATGGCCGACGCCGTTTCGCCCTACTACCGCAATGCGATCGGTGACGAGTGCCTCTACATCGAGGCCGGCGAGGCGGTCCTGGAGACCGTCTTCGGCAATCTCGAAGTCGCCAATGGTGACTACGCTGTCATCCCACGCGCCACCACTCATCGGATCGTGCCGCGGGGGACGGTGCGAATTTATGTGATCGAGGCCAATTCGCACATCACTCCGCCGAAGCGGTACCTGTCGCGGTTCGGCCAGCTCCTGGAACACGCGCCGTACTGCGAGCGGGATCTGCGCGGGCCCTCTGGCCCGTATGTCGTCGAGGCGGAGGATGTCGAGGTCCATATCAAGCACCGAGGCGACGGACCGAGCGGGATCGCGGGCACCGTGCACACAGTGCCCCACCACCCCTTCGACGTGGCGGGCTGGGACGGGTGTTTGTACCCGTACGCATTCAACATCGCCGACTACATGCCGATAACCGGCAAGGTGCACCAACCGCCGCCGGCGCACCAGGTCTTCGAGGGCGACAACTTCGTCATCTGCAACTTCGTACCTCGCAAGGTTGACTACCACCCACTGTCGATCCCAGTGCCCTACTACCACTCCAATGTGGACTCCGATGAAGTGATGTTCTACTGCGGTGGGGATTACGAAGCGCGTAAAGGCTCTGGAATCGGGCAGGGGTCCATTTCCCTGCATCCTGGCGGACACACACACGGTCCGCAGCCCGGTGCCTATGAACGCAGCATCGGAGCAGAGTACTTCGACGAGCTCGCGGTCATGGTCGACACCTTCCGGCCGCTCCGGCTCGGCAAGGCTGCGCAGACCTCCAACGACGGTGTCTACGCCAACTCCTGGACCCGTGGCGGGACCGGAGTGAGCGCCGGATGAACACCGGCCCCCTCCAGTTCCCGCTGGTCGGCCGCCTGTGCGACGATGCGGCGGTCTTCCCGCCGGGCAACTCGACACTCGAGCAAGCCCTGTCGGCCCATCTGAAACAGCGCCGCAGCGCCCACCGCGATCTGGTGGACCCGCTCGTACTCGCTTTCACACACCTCGACCGGCTGCCTGGCCTCGTCGCGGTTTGGCCGGCCCGGTCGTTCACGCTGGCCGTCACCACGCCCTTGGCCCAGCTGCGCCAAGCCATGATCACGGCACGTGCGATACCTGCTGCGCAGTTGGTGTCTCTCGAGATCGGGCTGCCTGACGAAATCGCTGCGGACGATCTCGTGCCCGCCGTCGAGGCGGCCGTTGAGGGGCACACCGGTGTCACGGTGTACATCGAGGTACCGCGGGACGCACGACGAGACGCACTCCTGCGCGCCCTCGCCGGCACCGGCCGCCTGGCCAAGTTCCTCACCGGCGGCGTGCGTGCCGAGTTGTACCCCGATGAATCGGAGCTGGCCGCATCAGTCCTCGCGGCGGTGCGCGCCGAAGTGCCCTTCAAGGCCACCGCAGGGATGCATCACGCGCTGCGCAACACCGACCCCCAGACCGGTTTTGAGCAGCACGGCTTCCTGAACTTGCTGACCGCTACCGGCGCTGCTTCGGAGGGCGCGGACGAAGCGGTTCTGACCGAGCTACTGGCTGACCGCGACGGTGCCCGAGTCGCCGAGCGGATGCGTGCTCTGCCTGCGACGGTGCGTGAGAGCTTCCGCTCCTTCGGTAGCTGTTCCATCGCCGACCCGGTCGTAGAGCTCGCCGACCTCGGACTCATCCCACCCGACCTCACGAGGGACCTGCTGTGACCCGCTTGACTGCCTCCGGTGCCGACCTCTTCGGGCTGCACAATCTGCCGTACGGCGTGTACTCCGTGGCCGGTGCCGAACCCCGGGTCGCTGTGCGGTACGGCGGTTTCGTGGTCGATCTGGCCCTGCTGCTGGATGACGCGGAGACGTTCGCGCACCCCTTTCTCAACACGTTCATGGCCCAAGGCCACGAACGCTGGATCGCGGTACGCGCGGCGATCAAGGAGGCGCTCGAGGAGGATGTGCCGGATGAGGCAGTTCATGAACTGGGTGCGGTCACTTTGCACCTTCCGTTCGATGTCGCGGACTACGTCGACTTCTACGCCTCCGCGCACCACGCGTCGAACCTCGGCAGGCTCTTCCGACGGGATGCCCCTGATCCCCTCATGCCGAACTGGAAGCACCTGCCCGTCGGGTACCACGGCCGTAGCGCGTCCATCGTGCTCTCCGGCACGGACATCGTCCGGCCTTCGGGGCAGCGCAAGGGTCCAGGCGACCCGGCGCCGGTGTTCGGGCCCGAGCCGCGGCTGGACATAGAGGCCGAGCTCGGCTTCGTGGTCGGCACAGGCAACCCGATGGGAGCGCCCATCTCCGTCGATGACGCAGAACGGCACATCTTTGGGGTGGTGTTGTTCAACGACTGGTCGGCCCGGGCCATCCAAGCCTGGGAGTACGTTCCGCTCGGCCCGAACCTGGGCAAGTCGTTCGCCTCGACGATCTCTCCGTGGGTGGTGCCGCTGCTCGCGCTCGAAGCCGCGCACGTGCGAGTACCGGACCAGGACCCGGCGGTTCTGCCGTATCTGGCCATGGAGAATCCCTGGGGGCTGGACGTCGATCTCGAGGTGGCGTGGAACGGGCAGGTCGTGACCCGCCCGCCCTACTCCGCCATGTACTGGTCGCCTGCTCAGATGCTGGCTCACCTCACGGTCAACGGTGCTCCGACCCGCACCGGTGACCTCTTCGCCTCGGGTACGGTTTCCGGCCCTGCCAAGGACCAACGCGGAGCCCTGATCGAGCTCACCTGGGGCGGACAGGAACCGGTCACCGTCAACGGCGACGACCGAACCTTCCTGGAGGATGGAGACGAGATAGCGCTCACCGCCACGGCTCCGGGCCCCGGCGGCGCCCGGATCGGGTTCGGTGAAGCACGTGGCCGCATCGTGAGTGCTGCACGGTCGGCGTAATCGCTGATCAAAAAAGAGGCGGACGTGCGGAGACGCCAACCGCCTCGTGGATGACCGTGCGCCTGCCGCACCAGCCGCTACTTGCGGCTGGTGCGGCAGACCGTCACCCTTGGAAGAATCCGTCGCGCCACGACGCAAAGGTCGGTGACCACCCCAGGGCGCGAGCACGGCTGTTGTCGGCACCCCTCGCCCATCCTCTGCGAGGTGCTCCCGACGTCTGAGGAGCCGGCGCACCGATGGCCTCGCAGAAGGCCG
Organism: Streptomyces sp. NPDC050625; assembly: GCF_040654755.1. NCBI lineage: Bacteria > Bacillati > Actinomycetota > Actinomycetes > Kitasatosporales > Streptomycetaceae > Streptomyces > Streptomyces sp. NPDC050625. The sequence goes on along the minus strand of NZ_JBFAIQ010000059.1, from coordinate 9,062 downwards.
GAACCCATTCGGTTCCGGGTGCGGGGTCCGTGTCCACGACGTTGACCGGGCCAGTCGGCCAGTCCAGGGCCGCTACGGCTGCGGCCGCGGCGTCAACGGCGTGGACGAAGCTGGTCACATCGGCTTCGGCGGATATCGTGCCCGATTGCGCGGCAGCGGCATGGTCGCCGTTGGCCGCGTACCAGGTGTCCGGTCCATACAGTGCGCCGTTGCGCAGGATCACGTGTCGGGGGAATTCGGCTGCGTAGCATTCGAGTGTGGCCACCGCGTCCACCACGGCACGTCGTGTCGGGTCTTCGGCGTGTGCGTCGAGCGGGACCGATTCGTCGGCCGGTTCGTCACCGGCTTCGTAGCACCAGGCGATGCTCTGCGCTATGAACTGGTTCACCCCCGCCGCGGCCGCCGCGTCGACGAGATTGCGGGTACCGGCTTTCCGGATGCGTGCGTTGGCCTGCGAACACCGATGGGTGAGATCGGTGAGCTGATGCATGACGACCTCCGGCGCCGCGTGGGAGACGGCCGAGCATAGGGCGGCGCGGTCGAAGACGTCGCCCTGGACTACGGTAGCGCCACGCTCGGCGAGGGAGGCGGCTCGTTGAGGGGTGCGGGCCAGGACCGTGACTTCGTGGCCGCGGTTGAGCAACTCCGGTAGGATCCGGCGGCCCAGCACTCCGGTCCCCCCGGCGATCAGGATGCGCATCCGCTCAGTCCGTCGCACCCTCGAGCGCCGCCGGATGCCTCAGATGCCGACGCTGCTCAATCTCTTCCGGACTGAGGTAAGTCAGCATGGGCACTCCGGGGCTGCAGACCATCACGACCACGAAGCGGGTCCACGCGTCGCTCAGGTTGTTCGCTGCCTGGTAGTGCACGACGTCGCCTCCGGGCTCATCGAAGGCTTCTCCCGCGCGGATCACGCGTGGCGCCTCGCCCTCGAGCTCGAAGATCATCTCGCCTTCCAGCAGGTAGCCGAAGACCGGGCCCGAGTGGCGGTGCGGGGGAGCGCCCGCGCTGCCCGGCGGGATCTCGAGCAGCGCCGTCATCACCCCAGACCCGGTCGGCAGGTTGGGCGCCGGCACGTCGGCGAGCATAGTCAGCTTCGAGTCGGACACAGGTGTGGACATCGGTCGTTCCTTTGTCGAATGGATGGTGCTGTTCGGGCAGGACAGGGCTGGGCACCCGGTTGCGTCGGGTGCCCAGCCGTCAGGTGGGGTCGGTGACGAGTTCCTGGCTGTGCCTGTCTGTCTGCTCCGTCCCGAGAAGGGCTTTGAGCTGCAGAGCTTCGAACTCGTCGGCGGGGTCACGATTTGAAAGCAGGGAACCGGCGACACACGCCAGGAAACCGAGCGGCATGCTGATGATCGTCGGATCGGTCAGGGGCAGCGGTGATGAGCCATGCCCTGGCCAGAGCGTGGGCCCGAGGAAGAGCAGGACTGCCGAGCTGATCAGTCCCGTGCACATTCCCGAGATGGCTCCCTGCACGGTGAACCTGCGCCAGAACAGAGTGAGCAGCAGGGTCGGGAAGTTCGCACTGGCGGCGATGCCGAAGGCGAGCGTCACCAGGAGCGCGGCATTCATTCCTGGTCCCACTAGGATTGTCAGGCCGGCCATGACCACGGAGATCAGGATGGTCACTGTTCGTGCACGCCGGATCTCGTTCGTGCCGTTGGCATCGGCGGCTCCGGCTGCATCCCCGTCCGCACTGGCCGGACGCCACAGGTCGCGAACGACGGCACTCGCGGCGTTGATGAGCAGACCCGCGACGACCGCAACGATCGTTGCGAACGCGACGGCGGCGACTAGGGCCAGGACCAGAGCGCCGCTGAGAGTGCCCGGGCCACCGGCCAATGCCTCTCCCAGCTTGGGCGCCACGAGGTTTCCGCCGCTGCGGGCCAGCGCTGTTTCCTGGTCTCCGAGCAGATTTCGGGCGGCGAGTCCACAGACGACGATCAAGACTTCGGCGATCGCGATGATCGCGATGGCGCGGCTGGCGGAGCGGCGAGCGGCCCCGGAATCCCGCACGGTGAACAGCCGCATCATCACGTGTGGCAAGCCGGCGACGCCGAAAAGCAGAGCCAGTCCGACGGACACGGAGTTCCAGGGGTTGCTGAGCAGGTTTCCGGGGATGAGCGGGTTCTTGCCGCCAGTGGTCTCGAGGGCGGAGGAGAGCCAGGTGCCGACGCCACCTCGCATTCCCACAATCGTGAGGAGCGTGAGCACGGTGAGCACAGTGACGAGCAATGCCGCTTTGATCATCTGCACCCATGTCGTTGCCAGCATGCCGCCCACAGTCACGTAGATGAGCATCACCACGGCGGTGATCACGACTGCAATGCTGAAAGGGACACCGGCGAGTAGTTGGAACAGGGAGCCGGCCGCAACAAGTTGGGCCAGCAGATAGACGCCGGTGATGACCAATGTGGACCCAGCCAGCAGGCGGCGCAGGACCGGCTTTCGAAAGCGGTTGACGAGGACGTCCGTCAGCGTGAACTGGCCGAGATTTCGCAGGCGCTCGGCGAAGAGGAGGATGATCGGAATCCAGGCCGCGAGCGGTACCAAAAGGTAGAGCATTCCGTCGAAGCCGTAGAAGAAGATCAATCCGGTCGTGCCGAGAAATGCTGAGGCTGACAGGAAGTCTCCGGTGATCGCCATGGCGTTCTGTGTGGGCGTGACGGCATGCCCCGCAGCCCAGAACTCGGAGGCGGTGCTGGTGCGACGCCCTGCCCACCAGGTGATACCGAGCGTCACCGCGATGATGCCGGCGAACATCCAAAGTGCCGCACTGTTCGAGCTCATCGGGTGCCACCTTGATCGTTGGCTGCTGCGATCGCGCGGGAGCGCGAACAGTCGAGTGACGTCGCGCTGACCCGGCTGAACGTCCAGGTGAGACCGATGACCAGGGGGAACGCGCTGAGCGCGTAGAGCCATCCGGTCGACAGCGGGCCAGCGATCGGCCTAGCGGCGACGTCCCGCAGGATGGCCGACAACACCACGAAGCCAGCGAGCCAGAGGCCGAAGACAACGCCGAGAGTCGTCGTCAGCCGACGGCGGGCTCGCATGTAATCGCGGGCGAGTTCCTCGAAATGTGCTGCCGCCACCTGGGGCGGACTGGGGTCGATCGTTGCCACGGAGGTCTCCTCGTTGAGATGCCTTGCGCCGGGTGCAGATCCTGTCGACCATCTACCGTGTCGCGAATATCGAACAATGCGTCGCGCTCAGCGGAAAGGAAATGTAGGTCGCACTGTGGGGCGCGTCAAGGGTTTGAGCCCGCGGGCCGGCTCGACCGGCGGATCGGCCGCCACGTTGGCACCCCTCACCGAGTCGAGGAGGTGCAGGGTGTCGTCCGCCTTCCGTCGGCCCATCAAGGAGACTCCAACTGGCCCCAGCTGAAGGGGGGTCGGGGTACCGAGGGGCCGTAACGGCGCGTTGCCTGTCGCCGAAGTTGCGGATGAGTTCGTGGGCGGCGGCCGGGAGGCTCGTGCCAGCCTGGTTCCCCATGCCGGATCCAACAGACCATGGATCAGGGTGTGATGGGGTTGAAACTACGCGGGGAGACGCACGTCGTGCGAAGACATGCCATCGACGGCTGGGAAGACTTGCCCTGGCCGACGTCGAGCTCTACTGAACAGGTCCCAGTTGCCGATCGCGGCTCCCGGCGGTCCCAAATCGGTGACTCACGGTTAGCTGCGAAGCAGAGCTTCGATGTTGTCGGCTGCTCGTCGGACCGTCTTGGCGGCGCGGTCGACGTCGAGATCGTTGATCGCGACGACGCCCACGGATCGCTCCAGCGCGACGCCCACCGGGCCGGCGATTCGAATCCCGCTGGCGAGGCCGACGGCCCCTCGTTCCAGTTGTCCCCGTGTGAGGCTGTAACCGTTTGCTCGAGCGGTCCGAACCGCCTCGCTGTCCTCGGGTGACTCTGGACGTGTGGCGAGGATGGCAACGCCCGCTGCGCCCTGGCCGAGCGGGTGGCGGCTGCCGATCCGATAGCCGACGGTCAGGACCGCGTCGCGGGGCTCGGCGACCATCATCGCGACACATTCCTTCCCTTCGGCGACGGAGAGGAATGCGGTGGCCTGCATGTCGTCTGCCAACTGGTCGAGAATCGGAGCGGCGTCACGCCGGAACGCCGGCTCGTACCAGGTTGCCAGTGCTGTGAGGCCCACGCCGAGGCGGACGCGGCCTGTCGTCGTTCGCGTCACGAGCAGGTGCTCCTCGAGTGTCGCGACGATGCGATAGCAGATGGCCCGGTGCACACCCAGCTCTGTGGCGAGCTCAGAGACGGAGATCCCGTCTGGCCGCTGCGATACGAGCTCCAGCGCGCGCAAGCCGCGATCCAGCGTCTGGAGTGTGCTCATCGATGGCCATCTCCTGTTCTGTTCTTCGGTGTCACTAATTACGAGACCGTGTGTGTGATATTAGCAGCGATCTAAGGGGGGTCGGCGAGTAGTCGAGGGACGCGGACGTGCGCCCGCATCGCCCACCTAGCTAGGTGGTGGACAACGGCGTGAAGTGCGGCACATCGGGTGACCGGGACACCGCCCAGGACCTCCTCTCCCAGGCCACCAGGCGGCCTCACCGGCATGCTCGTGGTGCTGCAAGGGCTGTCCCTTGCGACAGGACAATCGGCGTCACGGTAGAACCATACGTATGAGGTCGATTCGGTGACATGAGTCACATTTGCTCGCAGCTGTCACGCGAGGCCGGCCCGCCTCCGTCTTGTCACCGTCCGCCGTGGCTCCAGGAAAGGAATGACGGATCATGCAGGAACGCATGCGTATGGACAAGGTGGCTCCCGACGGATACCGGAAGGTGGTTGAGCTCTTCCAGTACACCGAGGCCAACGTGGACCCCAAGCTCCTGGAACTGATCATGCTGCGGGCTTCCGTGGTCAATGGATGCGCTTTCTGCGTCGACATGCACAGTGTGGATGCGATCAAGGCGGGAGAGAGCACGAGGCGCCTGTTTGCCGTCTCTGCATGGCCCGAATCGCCGTTCTTCTCCGATGAGGAACGAGTCGCGCTGGCCCTGACCGACGCGGTGACGAAGATCAGCGAAGGTGGTATTCCGAACATGCTGTGGGAAGCGGCGCTGGAGATCTGGTCGGACAAGGAGGTGGCCGACATCGTGATGGCGGCAATCATGATCAACTCCTTCAATCGCATCGCGATCAGCACTCACCAGCAGCCCGCAGCCCTGTGAGCATCGCCATCTCCACCACCGGGCGGCCGACTCAGCATCAGCCGCCTCGGTCGGCGTCTTCCTATACTGGCGTGGTGAGTGAGCCGGATCGTCGAGTCAACGACGACGTCACGGAGTTCCAGGGACAGCGGGCGATGCTCGTAGGTATCGCATACCGACTGCTCGGCAGCTTTGCCGATGCCGAAGACGTGGTGCAGGAAGCATGGCTGCGCTGGTCCACGGTCGACCGCCAGACGATCGCCTCTCCCGGCCACTTTCTGATCACGGTCGTCACCCGTCTGTCGATCGACCGCATGCGGCTGGCCCACCGCCGTCGAGAAACCCATGTCGGACCTTGGCTGCCGGAGCCGGTGCTCACCGAAGTGGGACAGCCTCTCGGACCGGCCGAGACTGCGGCGCAACGTGACACGCTGTCGCTGGCCATGCTCCGGCTTTTGCAGCGGCTGTCCGTGCCCGAGCGCGCGGTCTTCGTTCTTCGCGAAGCCTTCGAGTTGCCTTACATGGAGATCAGCGGGATTCTCGGGCTAAGTGAAGCCCACGCTCGCCAACTGCACCGCCGCGGTACCGATCACGTCGCCGCCGGTCGCAAGCGATTCACTGTCGATCCAGGCAAGCACCGTGACTTGGTGGAGCGGTTCCTGATCGCGGCCCGTACCGGCGAGAGGGACGCGTTGGAAGGGCTTTTGGCTCACGACGTGACGTTGTGGAACGACAGCGGCGGCAAGGTCAGTGCTGCGCTGCGCCCCGTGTTCGGAGCCGACCGGGTGTCTCGGCTGGTCATCGGAACGCTTGCCAAGCACGATTCGGCCGAGTTCCGGGTCGTCGAGCTCAACGGCGAGACCGGACTTCTGATGTGCCTGAGTTCCCGCTGGCAGACATGCTCGTTCGAGGTCACCGAAGGATTGATCACCGGCCTGCAGTGGATGGCCAATCCGGACAAACTTGATCATCTCACGCCTACCGAATGACCTGTTCAGCGGGACCGTTGGTACATCGACCGGCGCCGGATCCGGCCCGGGCGGCGACCGCCTCGTCGATGAGAACCAGCAGCTCTTCCGTCGCCGCGGTGGGACGCCGCTCCGCGGACAGCGCGGCCGTCAGCATGAAGTGGGGCACTGGCTCGCGCAGGGGGACGCGGCGTACTCCCCTTGCGAACGCGGCGAAGGCCGGGACGAGCGAGACACCCAGGCCCTGGCCGACGAGTGCGGTAACGGTGCCCAAGTCGGGGGCCTCCCAGTCGCTGCGACGCGTGACTCCGGCATCACTGAACGCCTGGTCCACCATCGTGCGTACTCCGGTTGCCTGAGGACACTCCACGAAACTGTCGGCCGTCACCTCTCTGAGCGAAGCACTTGTCCGGCCGGCCAGGCGGTGCACCTCGGGTACGACAAGGACGAGAGGGTATTCCGCGACCTTTCGCGCCACCACTCCCGACGGCGGCATCTGCGTCAGGGCCAGGAGCGCGACGTCGATCTTCCCCACGAGCAACTGCCGAATCAACCTGGCGGCGCTGTCTCCGGAAGACGACCGCAACCGCACGGCGACATCGGGATGTGCGGTGTGGAAGGTACGGAGCAGCTGCGGAAAGTCGATGGCCAGGGCGGCTCCCGTCGCTCCGATGGTCAGCGTGCCACCCAGCGCCCGCCCGGTTCTACGGACGGCCTCCTCGGCGTTCAGGACCGCTGAGATGGCGGCGTGGGCCTCGGGCAGCAGCGCGGCACCCTCGCTCGTCAGCGCAACATGCTTGGAGGAACGGAGAAAGAGCCGGACGCGCAGCTCCTTCTCCAGGGTCCGGACGGTCGCCGACACGGTGGACTGGGACAGGTGCAGCCGTTCCGCAGCCCGTGTGAAGTTCAGTTCCTCGGCCACGGCCACGAAGCACTGCAGCTGGCGAATCTCCATGGGCCCAACCTATCGGTAAACACGATCGTGATCATGCTGAACAATCGCTTCTCATTGCGGACGAAGCCGCGAACACTGAAGGCAAAGCCCAAAGGAAGACCGGAGATGACCGCCATGAGTGCGCCGCCCGCGACCGCCGCAACACACCTCAGGCACGGCCGACGCTCCCGACGGCTCACCCCTCGGGTCCCCCATCACGTCGGGTTCTGGTTCGCCGCCGTGGCGTTCACCGTGCTGATGGCCTTCAGCGCCGCGCCCACGCCGCTGTGGCCCTTGTACGCCGCGCGTGACGGCCTTCAACCGACCATGGTCACCGTCGCGTTCGCAATGCTGGTCATCGGCGCGGCGACCGGGTTCCTCGCGCTGGGGCATCTGTCCGACCGGCTGGGCCGGCGGCGCATCGTCGTACCCGCATTGGCGTTGACGATCACCGCCGCACTCGTCATGGCCGCCAGCCCCGCCCTGCCCAACCTCTTGGCAGGGCGCTTTCTCAATGGAGCGGGTATCGGGCTGATGAGCTCAACGGCGACCGCCTACCTTCATGATCTGTACCGGGAGGCGCACCGCGACCGGCCCCATGCCGCACTGCCGTCTCTTGTATCGCCCCTCGCCACAATGGGCGGACTCGCCATCGGTCCGCTTGCCGCAGGAGCCATCGCCCAATGGCTTCCCAACCCGCTGGAGACGACGCAACTCGCCTTCTCGGCCGCGATGATGTCGTGCCTCGGCCTCGTGCTCGCCACGCCCGAAACGGTGGACGCCCGCAGCCGGATCGGAGAGGCATACCGGCGTTTCGCCCTGCGCCCCGGCAAGGGGATCACCTTCGCAGCCACTGCGGGCGCCGGTTTCACGTCCTTCGCGGTCCTCGGGCTCATCAGCGCAATCGGCTCCCTGGTGCTCAGGACCGAGTTGCACGACAGCTCTCACTTCGTGGCCGGCCTCGCTCCCTTTCTCATGTTCGGCGCCGCGGCGGGGGGCCTCCTGGTCATTCACCGACTCGACTGGCGCACGATCCTGATCGCGGGAGCCGCGGCCATCCCCATCGGGCTCGCCGCCGTAACGGGGTCCTTGCTCCATCCCACGCTCAGCGTCTATCTGGTCGCTCTGGTGATCGCCGGCGCGGGTGCCGGCGCGCTCTTCAAGGGCGCCATCACTCGTGCGGCCGCGGTGGCCGTGCCCACGTCCCGTGCAGGAGTCCTGGCAGTCTTCTTCGTCATCTCTTACATGGGCATGGGCCTCGCGCCCGTCCTCTTCAGCATGGTGGCCGCCGACCTGGGGACAACCCGAGCGATGATCGCTTTCTCCGTCGCCCTGTCGATCACCGGTGCCGCAGCCGTCCTGCCGGCCGTCAGCAAGGTACTCCGGCGGACCAACCGGGATTCCGGTGCCGAGTGACGTCACCACGAGTCGGAGGGCGTGCCTGGCTCTCACGCGCACTCAAATGCTCGACGGTCGCGTCGGCCTACCCCGCGGGGGCCTGCCAGTCGTACTGGATCCCCCTGCGTACTTGTTCGGCGCGCTCAGCAGACGTCAGCCGGGCCACCAGGTGAAGAGCCATGTCGATGCCCGCCGAGATACCGGCTGACGTCACCGTGTCGCCGTCGTCGACGAATCGTTCACCGGCACGGACCTGGATCGTCGGGTCGAGTTGAGAGAGCTTCTCCAACGATGCCCAGTGCGTGGTCGCCGGCCGGTGAGTCAAAAGCCCGGCTGCCGCGAAGACCAACGAACCAGTACAGACACTCGTCATCAATGGAACCGAACCACGCAGGGAGCGCATCCACTGCAAATGCTCCTCATCAGCGAGCTGGCGCCGGGTTCCCTGGCCTCCGGGATGCAGGAACACATCAAGAGGAGGCGCCTCGTCCAGATCGCGTCCCATGGAGTGGTGTAGCCGGGCTGCGGTCCGGAACGCGCGGGTGTCTGCCCGGGGCGTGCATCCGCTGGCGGTGCATGCTCCC
>NZ_JBFAIQ010000058.1:0-25264 GCF_040654755.1 Streptomyces sp. NPDC050625 | reverse complement strand
GCGCGCACGGTGAGCGAGGCCCTGACCTACCGGGCCCTCACCGAATGCGCCGGCTGCGGCGCTCCCGCAACCGCCCCCGGCGAGGACCTCTGCCCGGCCTGCCTCAGCTGGCCGCTCTGCCGCACCTGCCCCGGCCCCACCCCCCGGCGCGCCCACCCCGACGGCGACGGCCGCTGCACCACGTGCACCTCCGCCTTCACCGCCCAACCGGAAGGAACAAGCCCGTGACAGCCACGCTCCACACACCACCCCCGGCAACGGCCGGGCACCACGAGCGCCCCTTCACCCGCGAGACGGGACGGTGGGAAAGAGAACACTCCCGCGCCCTGTGGACCGGTCACGTCCGCGACCACACCTGCTCGGCCGCCTGCGCGCTGGTGCTCGTCCACCAGCACAACCACCGGGGTTGGCTCGCCTGGACCGTCCCCGGCGACGGCAGCCCGCCCGAGATCCCCCACCGGATCGCGGTGCTCACACCAGCCGCCACGCGTACGCAGCGCCTTGCCCTGCGCTGGCTGACCAGGCGCCCCGCCCAGCGCATCGCCCCGGACAGGATCCCCGGGGTCCTGCGGTTCTCCGCCGCGGGCGTCGTTCTCGTCAGCCTGGTCGCGGGCCTGGTCGCCATGAGCCACTCAGTGCCCGTCGACGTCGCCCTGCCGGCGATGCTCCTCGCCCCGCTGCTCGCCGCACACCTGCCCCACCGGCTGGGCAGGCGGGCCCGCGAACACGTCCACACTGTCGAAGGCGACAATGCCTGCCGCTACCTGCAGCGCCTCGCCGCCTGGCACACCTCGCTCGTCCAGGCAGCCGCCAGCAGCGACCGCTACGCACTGCGCCGCTCGGCCGAGATCGGCCACAACCTGCTGTGGGACGCCGCCCAGTCTGCTCCAGGCCCAGGACACCCGGGCGGTCTCAGACGGCCTCATCGCCACCGAACGGCTGATGCTGCAACTCGCCCACAGGCCACCCAGATCATCCAGCACGCCGCCCACGCGGACGCCACCGCCGACGAGGACCAGCGCCGCAACCTTGAGCGGCCCCCGGCCTGCACTCACCGCGCGTCCTGCCGACGACACCAAACCCCATGACCGTGCCATCACCGCCGAAAGGAACCGTACTCATGCCCCAGCCCGAATCCAGCCCGGCCGACCGCACCCCGGACGTCTATCTCCTCTTCGCGCACGAGCCCTACTACCCGGGCCACGGAACCCAGGAGATCAACACCACCGTGGTGGCCGCCGACTCGCTGCTTCACCCGCAGGTGCGCCAGCCCGACGGCGCCCGCATCCACGACCGCCTCACCCAAGGGCGGCGGCCGGGCGAGATCATCCCGCTGGCCACCCTCACCCACGAACTGAACGGCGGCGCCGACTGGCCGACGGTCGGCGACTGGGAGAGCGTCACCACCAACCTGCTGCAGCTCGTCCGCTCCGGGGACTGCGATGCCCTCAGCCTCGGCCTGCACGAGATCGCGCGCGCCCTCGTCTGCACGGGGCCCCACAGCCACGTCCGCGCCTACGACGCCGCAGCCGACGCCTTCGTTGTCTACGGTTCTTCGGAGCGCGCCGCGGTCCTGGACGAAGTCGGCATGTTCCTCACCGGCATTGCGACGGAGCAGCCCTTCTGGCCGGGAGACAGCCTCCTTCCCCCGCTGGTGGGGCGGCGCGCCGGAGGGCGATGAGCCCGGCCGCAGGGATGGGAGCGGACCATGTTCGGATACGAATCCCGAGCCATCTGGGCAGAACTGCGGGCATGCTGCAACGGCTCGTTCCTCGCCGTGAGTGCGGCCCGCCTGACCCGTGAACGCCGACGCCCAGGCCATCTGCCTGGGGCGTCGCGCTGAGAACCCGCCAAAGGACCCGGCCTCCTCGTCGGTGGTGAACTCGCCCTCCGCCAGGACCAGGCCCCTGCAGATGGCCGTCAAAGACGTCGACGCCCAAGGGAGGCACGCTGAAACGCGTCTTGGTCAGCACTGCAGCCGGCAGTGAGGCGAGGTCGTACTCGGCCGGCGACAAGTACGTATTCGTGATCAGTCCCTGAATCGCTCCTGGCCGAGCGACCGGCACCTTCTTGGTGTGCTTGAGTTCGCAGCCGCCGTCTGACCGTTCGGCGCGTCGCAGACGCAGGCGCGTTCCCACCAGATAGCGGTCGGTGATCATCCGAGTGACCCTCGCTGCTGACAGTGCCGGCGCTGCCGCCAGAAAGAACCGACGTTCCCGCTCGATGCGCGCGTACTTTCCCGGGTGAACCGTCTGACCTTGAACCCCACCGGCCTTGTCCATCATGAAAACAGCTTCCCAGTCGGTTCTGCTCGCGATGCCTGAGCTTTTCGGTGGGATCGACCTCCCGAGGTCGTCGAAACAGCCAAGAGAGTCTTCGCGAAGCGGATCGGCCGTGGTCCTGGGCGAGTTGTGGTAGGCAGGGATGGTGATCAGCCGACTCCCTCTCGACGAGCAACTCGAGTCCCTGCGTGCGGTGCTATCGCGCAACGACGTGTTGACGGAGGTGCTGGTGCGGACTGCGACGTTGGGTCTGCCTGGGTGGTATGTGACCGCGGGATGCCTGTTCCAGACCGTGTGGAACGTGGCCACGGACAGACCACCGACCAGCGGCATCAAGGACTACGACGTCTTCTACTTCGACGCCGACGATCTGTCCTGGGAAGCAGAAGATGCCGTGATCAAGACCGGCAGGGAGGTCTTCGCCGACCTCCCGGCAGAGGTTGAGATCCGGAACGAAGCCCGGGTTCACCTCTGGTATGCGGACAAGTTCGGAGTGGCGTGTCCGCCGTATGACTCCACTGAGGCGGCGATCGACAGTTTCGCCGCGACGACGTGCTGTCTGGGAGTCCGGCTGGAGACCGACGGCCGGTGGCGCGTGTATGCGCCGCATGGTCTTTCGGACGTGTTCAACCTGGTCGTTCGGCCGAACCCGGTGCTCGCTCCACGGGCGGTCTATGAGACCAAGGCAGCGCGGTGGCGAGAGCAATGGCCCGAGCTGACTGTTCTGGACTGGCCCTCCACGAGTGTCATGTCGGCCTCGTCCGTCGACTGACGTCGGCAGCTTAGGCGGCCCAGTCCCCTGCGGATGCCTGCTGCCACTGGTCGGCGACTGGGAGGGCGTCACCACCGATCTGGTGCAGCTCGTCCACGAAGGGCAGTGCGATGCCCTCACCCTCGGCCTGTCCGAGAACGCGCGCGCCCTCGTCTGCACGGCGCCGCACAGTCAAGTCCGCGTCCGCGACACGACAGCTGGCCGGTTGACCGACTACGGGCGAACCGAGCGCGCTGCCGTCCTGGCCGAGGTCGACAAGGTCCTTGCCTCCCTCGTGGGGGAGCGGGTCCTGTGGCCTGGGAGCGGTCTGCGGTCTGCGCATGTATGCCGTGCGTAGGTCGCCCACCAAGGTGCGAGCGTCATCAAGGCCTGGCAGGAGGTTCCCCTGTGGGCCAAGGGCGGCACGGCCGCAGCCCGGGGCGGGGGCGTCACGCTCCCGCCCCGGGCCCCGGATTCTGTGCGGGTTCTGCTGGTGTGGTCAGGGCTTGGGCAGCGGCAGGCTGGGCATGTTCGGGTGCCGCAGGTGCTGCCCGTCGCCGTACACGTGCAGGCTGAACGTTTCAGGTCCCGGGGACCCGGCCGCGTCGTAGGCGCTCAGCACGTGCTCGATCTGTTCCCACAGCGGCACGGGGCCCCCTTCGCGGACCTGCCACCGCCCGTGGCCCGGGGCGAGAGTGGCGGCGGATCCGGTCGTGACGTCGGCCAGGTGCACCGTTTCGCCCACGGTGACCATCTGCGCGTTGGGTGCCGCGCACTGGGCGAGGAAGCGCAGGTGGAATGCCTCCTCGGTTGCGGCTGTGATCCGTTCGGGGCTGTGCCGGGCGGGCCGGCTGGCCTGGGGCAGGTCGGCGGCCCATTGCGCGGGGTTGCCGAACGCCGGCGCGCTGTGGGTGCGTGCGGACATGAACGAAACGGTGCCCGGGAGCAGCCGGCCCTCTGCGGTGCCGTCGCCGGCGACGGTGAGCAGGACGCGGGCGTACCCGTAGAGCCAGCCGGACAGGGTGAGCAGGATCTTGCCGCCCGGCCGCACTTGCGCGAGCTGGGCCGGAGGGACGGCGCGGAAGGAGCAGGCGGCCACGACCCGGTCGAACTCTGCTTCGGGCCAGTAGCCGTACAGCCCATCGGCCACTGCCAGCGTCGGGGTGTAGCCGCAGCCGTAGAGGGCGCTCGCCGCCTGCTCAAGCCGGTGGGGATCGACGTCGATCGACGTCACGTCGGCCGAGCCGAGTCGTTCGCAGGCCAGGGCGGTCGAGTACCCGGTGCCGGTTCCGATCTCCAGCACGGTGTGGCCCTCGTGCACGTCGGCGTCGGCCCACATCCGCACGACCAGGGACGGCAGTGTGGATGAGGAGGTCGGTGCTCCGCCGTGCCGGGCGGTGGGTGCTTTCCAGTCGGGTTCGTCGCCGTCGAACTGCGTGATGAGCGTGGTGTCGCTGTACGCGGCGGCCAGCCACCGGCCGTAGTCGAGTTCGGCGGTGACCGGCTCCCACACGGTCAGCCCCTGCGCGTCGCGCTGGTCGGAGGCCAGGTAGAAGCCTGGCACGAACCGGTGCCGGGGCACTGTGGCGACGGCTGCCCGCCAGGCGGGATCGGCCAGGGCACCGTCGGCGGCGAGGGCCTTGGTCATCGCTTCGCGCAGCCGCGCTGAGTCGGCCTCCAGGTCGGCGGGCATCGTCATCGCGCCGCGCCTCCTTCCGTGCTCGTGGTCAGGATGTCGGCAAACGCCGTCGTGATGTCGTCGGCGTCGGGCAGCCAGCCCCACTGGCCGTTGGGGTTGCACTCGATGAACACCCAGTCCTGTGGACTGTCACCGGCGCTGGTGAGAGCGAAGTCGAAGCAGCCGAAGACCAGGCCGAAGGCGCTCAGGTAGCTGTACAGCGGCCTCGATAGGCGTCGGGACGTGGATGGCCGCTGTCTGGCTTGTTGCTCGTCTTGCTCAGCGGGTCGCCCCGTGGGGCCAGAGGATGTGTACGGGGGTGCCGTGTCGTTGGGCGTAGGTGACGACGTCGGCGGTGCCGCCGTAGCCGCGGGCGGGTTGGCCGTCCCAGACGGCGAGGAGTTCGTCGACGAGGCCGACGAGGATTTCGCTGCCGGTCATGTGGGCCTGGGAGTCGGAGGTGGTCATTCCGGTTTCGTGGACGTCGCAGGCCTGCCGGAGCAGTTCGTCGTAGGTCGCGTGGTGCTGGGCGGGGAGGCTCTGGCGGTACTCGGTGGCCGGCACGACGACTTCGATGCGGCCGCCGTGGGCGAGGACGGTTTCGGCGAACCAGGAGTCGGGGCCGTCCGCGATGCATGAGACACCGACCAGGTCGGCCGGGTCGTACTTCTTGACTGCGTCGGCCAGAAGCGCCCGGACCTGGGTTTCAACGTCGTTGTTCAGTCCGCGGTGCCCGGTGATCCCTACCCGCATGCCTTCACCCTTTCTCATAGGTAGACGCCGTGGAGGCGTTCGTCGAAGTCCCTCACGACTTTGGGCGGTGAGGACAGTGCAAGCGAGCGCCGCACGGCGCGTGCCCGTTCCACGATGCGTCCGGACCGGTAGTGAAGGCCGGTCTGAAGTGCCCGGGTTGCGAGGGAGAATGCGCCCTCGACCCGTCCGGCTGCCAGGTGTCCGGCGGCGATGTCGAGGAGGAGCAGGGCTCGTTGTTTGGCGTGCCCGGTGGCGAGGGCGTCGAGGTCGTCGGCCAGGACCCATTCGGGCAGGCCGAGCCAGGCTCCGCAGGTCACTCGGTGGGCGGTGACCTTTTCCGGGGTGAAGCTGAACACCCAGGGCCAGGGTGGCGGCGCCTGGTCGGGCAGGGTCTCGGCGGCCGACCGGGACCGGGTGAGTGCCTTGTCGGTTGCCTGTGGGTCGCCTGTGGCTGCGTGGCCGAGGGCTTCGATGCTGGAGAGCCAGGCGTCGGCGACGGGCGGGCATTGCTGGCCGAGGGCGTGGCGGGCCCGGCGTGTGAGGTTGAGGGCTTGTGTGCCGTTGCCGGTGTGGGCTTCGAATTGGGCGAGGCTTCCGGTCTGGTAGGCGGTGAGCAGTGGGTCGCCGGCCGTTCGGGCGGCGTTGATGGCTGCGCCGTAGCGGGCGCGTGCGGAGCCGTGGTTGCCCATGTCCCAGGCGAGCCAGCCGGCGAGGCTGGCGGCTTCGCTGCCGACGGCCGCGAGACGTGCACGCTGCTCGCCGGTGGCGGTGCGTGCTGTGGCCTGGATGAGCCGCAGGTGGGCTTGTACGGCTTCTTCGAGGTCTTGTGAGGGGGTGGAGCCGTCGAGTCGTCGGTAGGCGGTGGTGGACAGGCGCAGGGCGGCCGTCTGGCCGGTGCGGGTGCTGGAGTCCGAGGGTATGGCTGCCAGGACGGGGGATGCGGCAGCTGCTGCGGCTCCGCCGAGGAGGGCGCGTCGGTGCATGTCATCGTCGTCTCTCGCCTGCGCCTGTGGTCGGCTGCCGGAGAGCCCGACCAGTGAGGGCGGGATCTCCAGGTGTGCGGCCGCTGCCGCTAAGGCGTCGGTGCTGTAGGTACTCGTGCCGCGCTTTTCCAGGCGGGAGACGGCCGACTGCGACATGCCCAGCGCTTGCCCGAGCTGGACTTGGGTCATGCACCGGTCCTTACGGACCAGTTCGATGACCTTGCCGTAATCGCCTCGCCGGGCCGCTTCCCGGATCTGTGCCGCCCGCTGCACGGCTCACCCCCCACGTTACGAGTCCCAGCGGCCCACACCGCCTGCCCATACCCGCCCGGCGGGTATCCGTATTCGCCTGCCGCATGGGTGATGGTCCCACAGCAGTCGGTGATCGTTGACTGGTCGTCAGCGGCAAATGCTCTGGCCGAGGCCGAAGTTGCTGCCGCAGGGGCGTCCCCGCCTCCCCCGACGGGGGCGCCCCGGACCGTCACCGCCGTTGACCACCACGAGGTCCCCATGACCGCTATCGAGCAGGAGAACCAGAGCGCGTTACCCGCCGCCGCACGCGCTGTGCTGTACGTGTGCGTCGAGCAGGGCCGCCAGATGCCCGCACTCGCCACCGAACGTGCCACAGCGGAGGGCAAGCAGTTCGCCAAGTCGCGTGGCCTGACCATCGTCGACACCATCACCGACCCCTATGGGGAGCCAGTGCCGTTACGCCGTAAGGGATGGACGCGCGTTCGCGGTATGGCTGAGCGCGCCGAGGTCGGCACCGTCATCGTCCGATGGCCCGCTGCCATCGCGCCCGAAGGCTCCCAGGAGCTGCGACACCGCGAGATCCGCTGGCTCCACGATCACGGCGTACAGATCCGCTACTCGTGGGAGCCGCTCGCCCGCGACGGTGAGGCGCGGTGAAGGACCTCGGGCTCCAGCACCACAACCACCCGCTCATGGGCCACAGGGTCCTCGACACCGCAACCGGCCGCACCGGCATCCTGCAGGCCATCGCACCGGACGGGACGTCACCGAAGCCCGTCGCCTGGCTGCGCCCGGAAGGCGGCGGCACCGAGTGGACCACGGCGACCGGCGCGATCGAAGCCGCCGGGCCCATCACTCACCAGAGCCATCCGAAGGAGAACAGTTGAGAAGCCGTCATGCCCGTCCGTCGCGCCCTGGCCGGGTGGTGGCCTTCTTAGCCGTCCTCGGCGTCGCCCCGCCCGTGATCCTGATCGGCCCGAGCCTCGTGGACACGGCGCACGGCGCAGTCCAAGCGCCGGCCAAGACCCGCCCCGGCCTGCCGCCCGGCGTTTGCGCGCCGGACATGCAAGAGGCCGCATCACATCAAGGAGAGGACGTATGACGATCGCTTACGAGGCACTCTCAACCCCAGCACCACTACTGACGTTCCTTGAGCTGGAACTTACGAGCCGCTGCCAGCTCACCTGTTCGTCGCACTGCTACGCCCAGGCCGGGCCGACGAGGGACCACGGCACGATGACTGCCCAAGACTGGCGCAGCGTCATCGACGAGGCCGCCGCACTCGGCGTGAAGACGGTGCAGTTCATCGGCGGCGAGCCGACCATGCACCCCGACTTCACCGAACTGGTCGAGCACACCCTGGAGATGGGGCTCGGCGTCCAGGTGTTCAGCAACCTGTACCGGGTGCGGCGAGAGCACTGGAAGCTGTTCGCGCACCCGAAGGTCACCCTGGGCACGTCGTACTATTCCGACGACCCGGACGAGCACGATGAGATCACCGGCCGCAAGGGTTCCCACGACTCCACCCGGGCGAACATCGCTGAAGCGGTACGCCGCGGCATCCCCGTGAAGGTCGGCATCATCCACATGCGCGACGGGCAGCGCACCGAACAAGCCCGCGCCGAGATGCAGGCCCTCGGCGTCACGCGGGTGCACGTGGACCGGGTGCGCGCTGTCGGCAACGCCGCGAAGACGCTGATCCCGTCCGTGGCGGAGCTGTGCGGCCGGTGCGCGGACGGGAAGGCCGCTGTCCTGCCGGACGGCACCGTGACCCCGTGCGTGCTGGGCCGGTTCCTGCCGACAGGCTCGGTGAAGACGGCCGGGCTGCGGGCGGTGGTCGCCGGGCAGCAGTGGGCGCACGTTGCGGCGTCGATCCCGCGCCACCGCGCCGCCTGCGTGCCGGACAGCTGCACGCCCAAGGAGGACTCCTGCCAGCCCTCCCCGGGAATCGTCACGGCCTGCAATCCTGACCAGGACGGCTCTGACTGCTCGCCGGCCGAGACCCCGGCGTGTGAGCCGGCGTACGACTAGAAGGCGGTGCACCGATGGAGTGGACAACGTACGCACGGCGTCTGGCCGCCGATGTCGTCCGGCCGGAGTCACGCTGGTACGAGCCGCTCGCCACGACGCCGCGGCACGTGTTCGTGCCCCGCTGGTGGGCGCGCGGCGGTCAGGCGTGGGAGTTGCGCGACGGGCCGTCCGATGCCGACGCATGGATGCGGGCCGTCTACGCGGACCGGACACTGGTGACCCGGATCGGCCCTCACCATGCCGACCACGCCGGGCTCGGAGCCACCGTCTTTCATGGGGACCCCACCTCGTCGTCAACTCTGCCGGGGCTGGTCGTGACGATGTACCGGCACGCGATGATCGCCGACGACTCGCGCGTGCTCGTCACGACCGGCACCGGCTACGGCACCGCGCTGCTGTGCCGACGGCTGGGTACCGGGCTGGTGACGAGCGTGGACGTCGACCCGTACCTCGTGAAGGCCGCGGGTGATCGGCTCGACTCCATCGGGCTGCACCCACACGCAGCCGTCAGCGACATCACCGGCCCTTTGCCGGGCGAGTTCGACCGGATCGTGTCCACAGTGTCCGTACGGCCCGTTCCCGCCTCATGGCTGGCCGCCCTTCAGCCCGGGGGACGGCTCGTGACCACCCTCGCGGGCACCGGACTCATCGTCACCGCCGACAAGACCGAGGACGGCGGCGCCGTGGGCCGCATCGAGCCGGACCCGGCCGGGTTCATGCGGACCCGGACCAAAGACGACTACGACCGGCCCACGGATGACCTGTGGGAGAAGATCCAGGGCGCCGACGGCGACAGTGTCACCTCGAGCCGGTATCCGCTTCTGTACCCGCCCGACGCTTGGGACGTGTATTCGATGCTCGATCTCGCCGTTCCTGACATCGACCACCGTCAGGCGCAGGACGGTGACAAGCGCACCGTATGGCTACTGCACGCCGACGGGTCATGGGCCCGTGCCGAGGCGAACGGGTTCCTCGACGGCCCCACCGTCCACCAGGGCGGCCCCCGACGGCTGTGGGACGCGCTGGAACGTGTCCGCAACCGACTCAACCGCGAGGGGACACTGCCCGTCTACGGGGCGCGGGTCCGGATCGCCCCCAACGGCGCCCTCACCCTCTCGCGAGGTTCCTGGTCGGTGACCGTCGACTGAAAAGCCGCAACGCCACGGCGCCTTGCCCCACTCATCCGATGCGGAGGCGGGGCGCCGCGCTCGTCGGCTGGCGGGTCGCCGCAGTTCGTGCTGCGTCCTCGGGTAAAGAGGGGTGGCCAGGAGGCACGGGTCGACAAGGTGCCATACCGCGCCCGGAGGCCGGCGGCTCTGCTGCAGGACCGCGCAAGCACTAATGGCGGCGTGATCCCCGCGGTGAGGGGACATCTGCTCGGGTCTGCGCCCGCCCTTACCTGCAGCGTGGTGTCACCCGCATGCGTGCGGCGGCTGCGAGGCGGTCGTGGGGCGTCGATGCTGGGGGCATGAGGACCGGTGGGCCGCGGGGCGGCGCTGGGGTTCGTGACCGTGGCGGGCAGCTCGGGTGGCGGCGGCGTGCCACGGGCTGCTGCATGGTGCTCGGGTTGCTGGTGTCGGCGGTGGTGCTCTTCCGGGTGGGGCTGTCGGATGCGTTGCGGGCGCTGACATTCGGGGGCCGCGTCATGGGGGCGGTGTTCCTGGCGAGTGCGGTGGTGGAGTTGGTGGCCGCCGGGGCTGTCCTCGACTTCTGGGGTCGGCGGGTGACGCGGTACGCGGGGCAGGCCGTCCTGCTGGGCGTGAGCATTGTGACGGTGACGAGCTTGGTGCTGCTGGTGCTCCAGTGGGAGGGAGGATACCTGGCGGGATGGTTCTGGCTGTGGACGGGCCTGGTGGCGTGGGCGGTGTGGGCCGTGTGGGTGGTGGCCCGGGAGAAGGTCTGGCAGGGGGTGCCGCATCCGCGGAGTTTCGCCACCGGAGTGGCCCTGTCTGCGCTGATCGGTTCCGCGAGCGTGACGTATTCGGCGATGTACGTCCCGTACGTGGCGCCGCCCAAGGTGCCGTTCATGGTGTCCTTCGGGAAACCGGTGCTGAATCCGGACCGGAAGCGGTTATACGTGCCAGCCCGCGTCACGTTCCGCAATGAGGGTTCGGTGAGCATCTTCGTGATCGGGACGCTCTGGTCGGCGCAATTGTGGCCGTCCGCGTTCCGTGCGCAGGGGACGGAACGCAAGGAGTGGCGGCAGGAGTTGGGCGACGGCTGGGACACCAACCGGCAGGAGGAGTTCAACGCCGCTCCCCGCCTGCTGGCGGCGGGGCAGATCTCCAACGCGGGCTCCCGGCTCGACCCGGGTGACGACTTCTCCAAAGATGCCGTCGTCGAGGTGCCGCTGGAAGCCGGGCAGGGACGGGTGGAGCTGTTGGCGTCGGTTTCGTTCATCCGGGCCGACCGCTGCAAGCTCGCCAACAGCTATGCGGATTCGATCGAGCGCTCATGGAATGCAGATTCGCCGAAGCAGGAGCACGTGCGGGATGCTCCTGCGTGGCTGGCCGAGCAAGGTGACGACTACTTCCGCTACCGGTCGAGGATCTATCGGAGCAGTGAGGTGATGCGGATGACGCAGGCGCCGGACTGGGCCGCGATGTGGTGGGTAATCCCAAAGGGGAACGACGCAATCCCGTTCATGCAGGTGAACATTTCCCGGGATCCCGACGGGCGGGAAGTGCTCAGTGAGGACGAGCAAGAACCGTACGGGATGAAGACCTTGAATCAGAGCATCGACCAACCGGTGACCGTGCTGCGGCGGGCTGCCGGGGCCTGACGGCCGACCGTCCGCCAGGGCTCCGGCAGCACTGCCAGAAGTGGGCCGCGGCCGCAGGGGTGCAGCTGTGGGTGTAGGCACGGCCGGAGCCGAACGCGGTTCCGGTGGTGCGCGGGCCCTCCGCCAGGGCCTGCCAGCCACGCTCAGCCGCGGCGGGCAGCTACCAGCGCATTCGTGCCTACCTGCGTCAGAAGCGCACCGCGCCGCGACCAGTGACCGCCCGGCCACCCTCGCCCCGCCCGGCACGACCGGTTCGGCGGGCAGTGGCCACTGTCACCCGAGATGGCGCGATACAACGGCAGTGCCCTGTCCGACGGCTGCACCGCTGACAACTGACACCCGCGTGTGCCAGGCCGGGCTGTCCCGTAGACGTCCACGGCTGCTTTGAGAGCGAGGCCGGTCCTGATGTCCTGCGTGGTGCCGGTCTGTGGCAGTGTGCGTGTGACGGTTTCGTGGGCCTTGAGTAAGCGGGGTCGGACAGCACGAACTCATCCCCGGGCAGATTGCTGGTCGGTCAGACGGCGAGCGCTTCGGCAGTCTCCTCGCCGGTGAGGATTGGCCAGGCACCGGACATGCCCCCGTACCTGCCGGCCCAGCGCCGCAACTCGTCCCGCGTGGTCTCCTCACTCACTACTCCAGCAGACATCTCGGCAACGGGCGCTGGACGTACAGGAACGATCGACCATGGCACCGAGCCCTCGGACACGAGGCGCTATTGCTCGCGCTTGCCGGCGTAGTGTGCGTTTCCTTCGACACGGTCCACGCCGACGATGGTGTCCAGCACGTGGTGCTGGACACCGGCCCGTTCCTCAGCGGCCAGCGGGTTCCGGGTGGTGGTGCTGAAGTACGCCACCGCCTTGTCCCGGTCGGCTGCGCCTGACCGCGACGTGGGAGCGGAATGCTGATCAAGCGGCGACGGTTCGGCAGACGCCTGCCGCCCCAGGAGTGGTGTCCTGGGGCGGCAGCGGTGAACAACAGCTATCGCTCGCGCAAAGTGTGACGCATCCGAACGGCCGTCGCGGTGCGTGTCACCGTGTGGCGGCCGTTCATCCCGC
Organism: Streptomyces sp. NPDC050625; assembly: GCF_040654755.1. NCBI lineage: Bacteria > Bacillati > Actinomycetota > Actinomycetes > Kitasatosporales > Streptomycetaceae > Streptomyces > Streptomyces sp. NPDC050625. Next base: position 12,697 of record NZ_JBFAIQ010000058.1, on the reverse strand, counting down.
TGGAGGGGCTCTTTGTCACAGGTCCCGGTTACAGGTCCTGGACGGCGCGCAGGGCCTGGTCCACCCGGGCCATGGCCGCGGCGTCGACGGGGCCGAGGAGCTTTGCGCCCTCGAAGCGGTCCACCCGCAACTGCGTGATGTTGACGGCGACAGCTGTGCACGGGACCGGGTCGCCGATCACCACCGACATCGCGGTATCGGGATAGCGACCACTGTCGTGCAGCACGATCACGAGGACCGCGCCGTACGACTGCTCCAGGCCGGTCAGGCTGATGATCAGGACGTTGCGGCCGTCGGGGAGGGCCCAGATCTCACCGCGATTCATCACAGGGTGTCGCCCTCGCCCACCAGGTCGTCGCCGAGGCCGAGCGCGGCGAGCTGCTGCGCAGCGTCGAGGGTGGCCGCGCGGCGGGCCGCGCGCACCACGTACGCGTTCACGCTCAGACCGGCCTCGGCTGCAGCCGCCTTGATCGACGGGGCGAGTTCATCGGGAATGCGCAGAGTCATGGTGGTGACAGACATGGCCCCAGAATAGACACCAAATAATGGTGTCGTCACCTGGTTGCACCCTCGTCTAGAACAACCCGTACCTGCTGGCTCCACAGCCCGATACCCATGCGCTCACAGCCCCGCAAGGGTGGGTTCCGCGAGAAATTCAAACGCATGGCCTAATTCTGAGGCGTGAGGCACCACCCCGTTTCCGCCGTGCAGTTCCAGGCGGGCTCGTTGGGTCGTGGCCGGTGTTGTCCACGCCGTCCACTTCGGCCGGAGCCCAGGATGCGGATCTCCGGGGCATGCAGGTCAGGCGTCCCGCCGTTGTCCGCCGCTGGCTGCTGGCGTCGCGTTCGGCGGAGACGCGGTGGAGGCCACGTGCGGTGACCAGGTGGTTCAGGATGGCGGTCACGGCTTTGGTGGCGTAGCCCTGGCAGTGCGGGCCGGGGCGGTGGTGAATCCGAGGTCGGCCTGGCGTAGGTCGTCGTGGAGGCGGACTTCGATGTCTCCGGCGAGGGGCCGGCCGCTGGTTTTGGGTTCGACGGCGTACTGGGACCAGCCGGGGGCATGAGGGCTGGCGGCTATGTAGCCGACGGTGACGTCGGCGGCTGCCTTGGGGTGAGGGGTGAGGCTCATGCCTGGTAGCGGGAAACGTCGGGGTCGGAACGGTAGACGGCCGGGTCCGGGGCGTCGTCAGTTGGGAGGCCGGTCGGTTTTTCCCGCCTGGGTTCTCGCTGGCAGGAATGCAGGCGGTGCCGTGTGCGGCGATGCTGCCAGGCAGGGCGAGGCCCGTAGTTTCGGAGCACCGAACCGACCCCCGGCACTTTCCCTGCCTGGGGTCGCTTCGATGCTCCGAGCGTGCTACTGCCGTGGGAGCCCGGCCGGGTCGATGTCGGCGGGGAACGGGGTGCCGATCTGGGTCGTCGCCCCGGCGAGCGCGGGCGTGGTGTGTTGTGGGGGAACGTGGAAACCCCCGTCGTGGCGGGGGCTTCAGACGCGCACGACGAGTGATGGTCAGGGCATGCGGAGCCGGTGCTCGTGCCAGGCGCGGGCGGCACGCCGCATGGGGCGTGCCCACTCGTCTCCGCTCCCGGCGATTGACGTCCAGATCCGGTCCTGGACCCGGGCAAAGATGTTGAGGCCTGTAGAGGGGGCCAGTTCCCATGCGGGGTGGGCAGCGGCGACGCTTTCGGCTTGGTCGGGGGTGTGGCCGTGGGCGATGAGCCACAGCAGCCACAGCGCGGGATCGATCCAGGCGGCGCCGGTGGAGGCCCATCCCCAGTCCACGAACAGGGCTTTGTTGCCCGTCATGAGGACGTTGTGCGGGTTCCATTCGGTGTGGAGCAGGTTGTGGCCCGCGAACCAGGACAGGTCGGCGGGGTCGTCCACGTATGTCCTGAGCCGGTGCGGCATGCTCTTCAGCTCGATGCCCGGGGTGGGTACTTCGGCCAGCCGGAGCATGGTGGTCATGACCGCGGGCAGGTCGGGGGAGTCGGGGGTGTAGTCGGCGTGGCTCCCGGCCACGTACTCGAAGCCGAGGATGCTCCAGCCATCCTCTTCGACGTGCCACAGCAACTCCGGCCCGATGCCGTGTACGTAGGGGCCGATCTGGGCCTCACGCTTCTGGGTCCAGACACGCGGGTGATCGAGCGGCAGGCCTTTGACGAACAGGGAGCGGTCGGCCGTTCGTACGTGGGCGGCGATGGCACTGTTCAGACCGGCATTGATGGTCCCGACGTCGACAACGGGGCCGCTGACCTTTTCGATCAGCCGCACCACGGTGTCCGGGATCTCGGTCAGACGAGGGGTGGGCACGGGGTGTCTCCTGTGGGGTGGTGCTGGGGCCGCGGGTACGCGCGGCCCCAGCAGGGGGTTCTACCGGTACGGGTTGTCGTCGTTGCAGCCGGGCACGGTGCCGGCGGTGAGCGCTTGGACGTCGGCGACCAGGACGACGTCCTCGGGGTCCTGGACGACGTCCTCCGTCTTCCGGGTGATCTCGACCATCACAGCAGGCATGACTACCTCTCTCGGTGTTGGCAGTAGTTGACCAGTGGTGCCTTCGACTCCTGGAAGATCTTCGCCATCGGCCTGCACACCCGGCACGTGCCGGACAGTGTGCAGCCGCTGCATCCTCCGGTGCGAAGCATGAGGGACTCGGCAATCTCGCCGAGTCGGGCCAGACCGTCCACGCCTTCGGCGATCAGGTCGATGTTCGGTTCGCGGCCGACCTTGCAGATCGACGCCCGGCCGAAGGGGTCGGCGTGGAAGAACGTCACGCCGGCGGGACAGCCCATGAACGGCTGCCGGTGGGTGAGGAACTCGGGCGACTGCTGCGGCAGCGGCTCCGCGGAGCCGTGGATCGTCGGCGAGATGTTCGCATACTCGCGAAACGGCACTTTGAGGCGCCGCGCCCAGTCCCGCATGGCGTCGACCTCGTGCACGTTGGCCTGGACGACGATCAGGCTCAGGTCGATGTTCAGCCTGGCAGCGTGGGCCTTCTCCAGACCGCGTGAGAAGCGGTCGAATCCTCCACGCCTGCGGGTCACCGCGTCGTACGTTGCGGCCGTCGCGCCGTACATACTCAGCGTCAGCCTGGTCGGCGGGTAGGTGCGCAGCAGCTTCAGCACGTGGTCCTTGTGCAGCCGGGAACCGTTCGACAGGATCTCCAGCTGCATGCCCAGCTCGTACGCGAGCCGGTACGCCTCGGGGAAGTCGGGGTCGATCAGCGGTTCACCGCCGGTCATCTGGAGCCAGATCACGCCCGCGTCGCGCATGACGGCGAGCAGTTTCCGCTTGCCCTCCATGTCGATGCCCTCGAACTTCTTCTCGCCGAGGTAGCACATGACGCAGTCGAGGTCACAGCCCAGGTTGAGCTCCCACGTCGCGCGGCTGAAGGAGTACGGTCCCGCGTTCCGCATCAGGAGCACATCGCCGACACGCTGACCGGTCAGGTCCAGGCGCCATTGGGCCTGGACGGCGTCGGTCAGCCACTGCGGCACGGTGTTGGGACCTGACGTACGCAGTTCCTCGAACCGGGCCTTGGGGAGCTGCAAGGCCTTCGAGCTGCCCTGCCGCAGGATCAGGCGCCGCTCCCCGAACGGTGTTGCAACGAGATGGTGCACGTCGTCGTCCCTTCTCCATTGAAAGGAAGCTGTTGGGACCCGGTGCCGGGCCGCTCGGGGGACGGCGGCCCAGCACCGGGCGTTGGGCCCGCTCTTCGCCCGAGCCCCGTACGCGTCGGGCGAAGTGCGGGAGCTATGCGGGGGCGTCGCGCTCGGTGGGGAGATAGGCCAGGAACAGGCCACGCACGTGGAGGTGCTCCAGAACCTGCGCGTACGCCTCGTTGTCGGTGGTGAGGGCCGGCCGGGCGATGGCGAGGATGCCGTGGGCGTATCCCTGTGCCGCGTACCGGCAGGCCGCCCCGAGCCCGGCTCGTTGCGCGAGGGGCGAAGGTTGCCCCATAGCGGCGAAGGTGCTGCGCGTGACCTGCCATCCCATCCCTGCCGCGTACTTCTCGATCAGTTCGATGCCCGCGTGCCGCTCGGCGCCGGGCTGGGTCAAGGTGTACGGCGCGACGCGCACGGGACGGCCGTGGCAGGCAGCCGCCGCGATGATGTGCGCCATGTACTTGCGGCGCAGGACTTCGAGGCGAGCGGCGTGGGCTCTGGGGCTGAGGGGTGTGGTCACATCGTTCCCTTGGGGGGTGACCTGCTGCCTTGGGAGCTTCTCGGCAACAGGGGCGGTGACCGCGTACGGCGTCAGCTCGGGGAGGTTGGGGGAACGGACGCCGTACGAGGAGGTCAGGAAATCGTGCACAGCACCGATCCAAGGAGCGATTCGTGCGGGGCGGGGCCCGGCCGGAACTGGTCGAGCAGTGGCCGCAGCGCTGTGGGCGGTACGAGCCGGTCGCCGCGGCAGGGGCGCAGCCAGTACGGCCCGGGCGGCTCCGCTGACGTCATTGCGGGCAGCGCGAGGCGATGGGGCCGGCCCAGGCACGCCGCGTACCGGTGCGGCACCCACTGCTCGCTGGTGCCCGGAGGCACGAGCCAGATGAGCCACGACCGCTGCGGGTCCTCGACCACCGGCCCGCACGCGTCCACCCGCTCGTCACCGGTGTGCTGGATCTCGTCCATCACCTTGATGGCGGCATACGCCTGCGGGCCGCTCGCCGTGACAATGATGTCGAAGAACCGGCCGCCCAACGGCAGCTGGAGAACCCGGTGCTGCTGGAGCGCCATCAGGCTGCGCACGCGCGAGGCCAGGTCGTCCATGTCGGGGGCAACGAGCGAGGGATTTACTCGGAGGCTCGTCGGGGTGAACCCTGCGGGCCGGGCGGGCGGGATGACCCGGTCGCCGTCGACCGGCCGACGCGGCATCTGCCCCGTGCGGCTCATGCCGCGCCCCATGTTGTGGGGAGGAACGCTGTCACGGTCTTGCCGATGACGTCGCCGGTGGTGGCGTCCGTCTTCGGGTCCCACGAGAGGGTTCCCTGGTAGTGGCGGATCCACCAGAGCCCGGGCGGAGGGCCCGAGGGGGTGGCGCTCATCGCTTCGTTGAAGTCGGCGAACTCGGGCAGGGCATCGTCCGTCTCGATGAGCAGCTCGTCCGTACCGGACAGCACCGTCAGCCTGAGCTCGATCCAGCCCTCGCCGGGCCCGAACGGCTTGGCATGCCGGATGGCGTTGTCCACGAGCTTGTCGGCGACCCGGGCCGCCGCGTCGATGTTCCCGGGCCAGTGGGCCACGGTGAGCCGAGTGCGTACCCGCAGCCGGGCGTTGGGACCGGCGCCCTCGTTCGCCGTGAGCCTGGTCTGCCATTTGAATCGGGGCTCCTCCTCCTGCTGTAAGGGCAGGAGGAGCACGGTGGCGCTGAACGGGTGGTCGCTGGCTTCGTGGTCGTCGGGCGCGCTGGTGTCGCTGGGGGGCGAAGTGGTGTGGTGCGTTGGGGGGTTCACGAGAAGGCTCCTTGGATTTGGCGCTTGTTCGTTCGTGGCCGGGCGCTCGCCGCAGAGGTCGCCTTTCGTGGCGGCGCCGATGCTCTTTGGGGTGCGCTGGTCAACCTCTGCTCCCAAGGCCGAGACAGTTCGGTTTACTCGTAGAGGTAATCGCGCGGTCACTGTCTGCGGGTACGGTTGGTAGCAGGTGGGACCGTGAACACCGTGAACGCCATGGAGCTGTCGGGAGTGATGACATGGCCACGAGGAAACGCACGCCCAACCCTGCCCTGGACAGGCTGCTTGAGCAGGCGCGATGGACTCGCACGCAGTTGGCGCAGCAGGTCAATCGGCTCGGCCCGCAGGCTGGATTGCAACTGACGTACGACAGGACGGCCGTTGCGCACTGGATCGCCGGTACGCCGCCGAAACCCGAGGTCAGGCCTCTGATTCTTGAGGCTCTGTCCGCCCGATTAGGCCGACCGGTCACCCATGCGGAAGCCGGGCTTCAGCCCGCGCGGTCCGGCGACGCGGCTCAACAGGTCGACACTGTGGCGGAGTTGATCGACCTAGGAAGGGCGGATATGGATCCATCCCGTCGCGGAGTCCTGGCTGCAACCCTGTTCTCTGCCGCGCTCGCCGTGCCCGCGTTCCAGTCCGTAGCTCGGGCCGCGGACGACCCGGTCAGCCCGGGTAAAGCCACGACCCGGATCGGCGCCTCGCAGGTCGCCTCGGTGCGCTCGATGACGGAACGGATCGCGGACATCCTCGATGAGTTCGGCGCCGGCCACGCGCGCCCCATGGCAGCGGCGTTCCTCGTAAACACCGTGGGGCCGTGGCTGCGGGCTCAGGCTTCCGAACCGGTCAAGCTCGACATGCTCGCAGCGGCCTCAGACCTGACCTACCTCACAGGCTGGATGGCCATGTACGAGAAGTCCCACGGGCTGGGGCAGACGTACTACACCAAGGCGCTCAGGCTCGCCGACGAGGCGGGCGACCACGTCACCTACTGCCGGACGCTGCGCGGCATGTCACTCCAGGCGTCGAACCTGGGGCACGGAAGGATGGCGCTGGAACTGGCCGACTCGGCAGCTGAGGCGGCACCGTCGGCCGGCCCTCGCCTGGTGGCGTTCCTGCGCGGGCAGCAGGCACACGCGGCGTCGATGGTCAAGGACCGGCGCCAGGCCCACACCCGGCTGCGTGAGGCCGAGGCGGCACTGTCGCAGGCGGACAACCGGCGGGATGCGATCGGCGGCTACGACCAGACCGCCTACCTGTTCCACGTTTCCCACGTGCTGATGGAGGAGGGTGACCTGCCGGGCAGCATCGACGCCATGAAGCACTCGATCCGCGTGCAGCCAGCGCAGGAGCGGCAGGGACGCGTCCACGCCTACGCGGTCCTCGCGCAGCGGCAACTGCGGCACGGACACGTGGAGGCCGCGTGCGACTCGTGGCTGCGCTTCCTCGGCGAGTACGAACACATCTCGTCCGTCCGCGGCGACGACCACTTCGCCACGATGCGCACGGAACTCGCCCCGTACGCCAAGACACGCGCAGTGCGGGAGCTCGCAGGCCGGGCTCGCGAAGTCGCTGCAGCCAAGGCCTGATAGACGGGCGCCTCCGGGGGGGAGCTGTCGGCAAACCCCGGAGGAACACTCAAAGATACGCGGTATCTCCACCCCTGCTGGGCGTCTCCTCCGGGTTTGTCGCTGCGCGAGCCTGCTGCCCGGACCAGGTCGTCGCCGACGTGCGGGCCGGCGCGTTAGGGCAGCGGCGATGGCCGGTGCCGCGAAGCCGCGGGGCTTCGCGGCGGGGAGGTGGCTGGCCTCTCCATGCCGGCCATCGTGCGGCGTCTGGTCCGCCGGGAGTTCGTCGGTCCCTTAAACCAGAGGCCGCGGTCTTACGGTATCCCGTGTGTGACGCGGTTCGGCGCTGTAGTCAGGGCGTCGAGGACCGGCGGGCGGCCAACTCCTCGAGGCGGGAGCGTTTCCAGCGCTGCTGGCGCGGTCGGCCGGCGCTGCCGCGGCGGTATTCGAACCCGTCGGGCTGCTCGAGATCGGGCAGGAGACCGTGCCCGAGCGCGCTGATGAAGCTGTCGGTGTTGCCGTATCCGAGGATCTGGGCCGCTTCGGCGGCGCCGACCAGGTCCTCATTCTCGTCCTGGTCGGCAGCCGGCAGCACACCGCGCTTGCGGGCGGCGGCGACGACGGTGGCCCGGCGCCACTTCTTGCGGGCTCCCCCGCGGCTGCCTTCCTGCCTCTGCAGGGTCTCCGGCTCGGGCAGTTCGGGGATGCGCCCCTGGTAGAGGGCGCTGGAGAAGGAAGCGACGCTGCCGTAGCCGAACAGACTCGCGACCTCGGCCGTACCGAGCAGTTCGTCGGGGTCCCCGTCGACGGGCACTGCGGGCAGCGCGGCGGCTGGGGCGGAGCGGCGCCGGCCCTTGCCGGGACGGCTGGTTGCCCAGGCGACGATGGTGCCGCGGCGCCACATCGGGCCGTCGACGTCCTCGTCGGCCTCGGGGAAGTACCCGGGCCGGTCGCGGAAGTAGCCGTCGATGGTGGAGGCGCGGGTGTAGCCGAGGAGCTGGGCCACTTCCCGCTTGGTCATCAGGTCGTCCTGGTCGGCATCGAGTACTGCGGCCGGCAGCGCGCGTTGCTTCGGCGCGCGCTTGGCGAAGAACGCCGCGACCTCGTCGTGGCGCCAGAACCGCTTGCGGCCCTCGGTGTGCGCGACCGCGGGGAAGCCACTGTCCGGGTTGTTGCTCCACTCGCTGATCCGGGGCTTGCTCGTGCCGAACTCGGACACGATCTGCGCGGTGTCCACGAGCCGCTCGGGGGGAGACATCTGGGCCTCTTTGGAAGGATCGGCAAGGCGGTGCCGACGCTCGGTCGAGCGCGACAGGTTCGATAATGCCAAAGTTGGTGGGTTCGTGTCCAGCCCGCCGCCAGATTGGCTACAGAAGTTCCTCGCCGAGAAGGCAGACACCGAAGAGCGCGGCGCGCTCCTCCAGCTGCGTGTAGGCCATGGCAGCCGGCGCGGCATCCCAGGTCGCGAACGCGAGAGCGGAGACCGCCTCGCTGCGCGTCATCCCCTCCTCCTACGGCGCGCCCGCAGCGGTGCACCGCTCGGCGAGCTGGGCGCCTGACAGGCTCGCGGTCTCCCGGTCAACGCTGGCATGGACGTCGGCGACGCCCCCGCACCAGGCGCGGTGGCCCCTGGACAGTAAGTCGTGCAGCGTGTCCGGGTCGCTCACGCGCTGGGCTTGGGCAGCGAGTTCGAGCAGGAGGGCAGTGGGGTTCATCTCCATGGTCATCTCCTCCATCCACTGTAGGGGGCGCCCGCTGGGCCGAGGGAGCGGGCGAGGACCGCGGCTGGCAGCTCGGTGGCCAGCTGGAACAGCGCGGTCGCGGGGGCCTGTGCGAGCCGGATGTCGAGTTTGCGGAGCCGTTCGCCCATGGGGCCCGGTACTGATCGGGCGGCCGGGCTGGTCGCCGGGGAAGAGCCAGGGCGAGTCTGTCCAGCCGAGGACGGCATGGCTGCGGCGAATCTTGACCTGTTTGAGGGCCAGTTCAGCGACGGGTGTGGGGAGCTCGACCGGGACGGCGCGGAGGCGGATGCGGACCAGCAGACCCGGTACACGCAGATCGCCGGACCGGTCCTGGCTGGCCTCGCCAGCGGGGCACCCGGCCCGGCAGACCAAACGCCGCTACGCCCACCACCTTCAGCAAACGGTCCCAGAGCATCCTGACCGACCCTGCCTGGGACGCCGTGGCCACGGTGTTCGCCGAGGCAGAAGCAGCCGGGGACAACGCGACCGCGATCCTTGACCGGGCCCTCAGCTGGCGCACGCTGGACGACGCCCACAACCGCGCGCGAGCACTGACCTGGCGCATCCGCCGCCTTGGCGAAAGACACGCACCCGGCTCACGTGCCCGGGCAGCCAACGCCCGCCACGCCACGGTGCACCGCGCCGCTCCGCGCCCGCAGCAGCCCCGGACACGGCGGCGCTGATCACCTCTGCGCCCGGCCGCCACCGTCCGGCCTGGGTGCCTGGGGTTTGCGGTGCTTGCCGGTGCCGGAGCCGAGCGGCTTCGGCACCGGTGCTGGAGGTGACGGCTCGTTGGCCTCCGGATACAAGATGGCTTTGGCCTCGGCCAGGCTGGCGGCGAATCCGTACGGCTCCCACATGTGCCCGTTCCACCGCTCGATGGCGCGTGGAGCATCCGGGTTCAGATGCGATGCCCTGGGCCCGCTGCCGGGCACGACAGGCACGGCGCGAAGTCGGCCGATCTTCGCGTCACGGCGTTCCGCCCAGTCCTGCAGCGGTTCGTCGTCCATCCTGGCGTCCTCGCGTCGGTGGTGGCTGTCTCAGGAGGGTAGCGGCCATTGCGGGCCGTTCGGGTTCCCGAGCCAGACGACCTGCTGGTCGCGGGTGACGGTCACGCCGAAGGCGGTGGTGTTCGGTGAGCCATACTCCTCCCAGGTGCCCACCGCCGACTCGACCACGTCCCACAGGCGGCGGGGGCCACCCTGGCGGACCTGCCAGCCTCCATCCGTGGGAGCGAGGACGGCGAAGGAATCGGTGACGCTGTCCAGCAGGAACGTGCTGACCGGGCCGCCGTCGACCGCCATGGAGAAGAAACGGGCGTCCGGCGCCGCGAGCTGCGCCATGAAGGCCGGCCCTGAAGTGCTGAGCAGCTCTGGCCCGTAGGCGGCTTTCCGCTTCGTTCCGTCGTCGGGGCCTGGCACCATGCCGAGGCTCCCCGGAGCATCCTGCTGACGGGCGATCATGAAGCTCGGGTCGTCCTCGCTGAACCGGCCGCTCGCGCTGCCACCGGTGACGATGAGCTTGACCAGGCCGAGGGAGCGCATCCAGCCGCGCAGGGTGGTGAGGATGAGGCCGCCCGGCCGAACCTGTTCCAGCCAGGCGGGCGGGATGCTGCGGAAGCCGCACGTGGCGATCAGCCGGTCGTAGGGGGCTCCGCTGCGGTGGCCGGCTCGGCCGTCCCCCACCAGCAGGTGAGGGGTGTGTCCGGATCCGGTGAGTGCCTCGCGGGCGCGTCGGGCCACGCCGTCGTCCGTCTCGATCGAGGTCACTTTCTCGCTACCAAGCCGGTGGCACATCAGCGCTGTCGAGTAGCCGGTTCCGGTGCCGATCTCCAGCACCCTCATGCTGTCCTGCACGTCGAGGTCTTCGAGCATCCGGACCACGAGGCCCGGCAACGTCGACGACGAGGTCGGGACAGCGTTGCTGATCGGTTTCGGGTCGGCCCAGTCGATGTCCCGGCCGTCGAACTGGGTCATCCACGTCTCGTCGGTGTAGACGAGCCGGAGCCACTCCTCGATACCGGCCGTCTCCTGTGTGACCGGCTCCCAGGTTGTGACGCCAGCGGCGTCACTCTCCCGGTAGAAGCGCGGGATGAACCTGTGGCGGGGTACGGCCTCCACAGCGGCCCGCCACTCGGGCGACCGCAGCCAGCCGTCCTTCTCCAGCTGCCAGGCGAGCCGGCGCCGGAGATCGGCTGCGGTCGTCTCGATATCGGGCTCACTGGCCACGGATACCTCCTTGCAGGAGATCGGCGAGTGCGGCAGTCATGGGCAGACCGGTGGCGGGCTCCATCCATGCCCACTGCCCGGAAGGATTGCACTCGATGAAGATCCACTCGCCGCGGTCGGTCAGAGCGAAGTCGAACGCCCCGAAGACGAGCCCGAAGCGCTGTAGATAGGCGCGCATCGACCGCTTCACTGAGGGCGGCGCGGCAAGCGGCGTGTACGTGTGCGTGCCATAGTCCGTGCGCCAGTCGAGGAGGCCGGAGTCGATCCGCACCGCGAAGATCTGCTCGCCGATCACGGTGACCCGGATGTCGGCGATCTTGTCCACGCGCTTCTGGAAGAGGTGCATGGTGCCGGTCACGGAGTCGTCGATCTCATCGGCGGTCACCTCGGTGACGGGGACTGTTTGGGCTTTGCCGTCGATCAGGTAGAGCGGGACCGAGAGCGGCTTGAAGATGGCCGGGCTGTGCTCCTTGAGGAAGGCCCGGGCGTCGTGGGGAACGTTGGTGATGAGCGTGGGCGGCACCGTGAAGCCGGCCGCTGCCGCTGCCGCGAGCCCGGCGGGCTTGTACTCGGCGTCGCCGATCCGGTTGGGGTGGTTGACGTAGAGGCAGCCGGGCAGGGAGGTCAGGATGCCGCCGAGCCCGTAGCGTGCCTGGGCCACGGCGAACCGTTCGTCCTGCCGGTCGAGGTGGGGGAAGGCGAACCCGGAGGGGCGCCGGTAGTACATGGAACGCACCGCGCCCAGGTCGGCACGCCGGCTCGGGGTCTGTACGCTTCCCCGCCACCTGTCGGTGCCACCGATGGCGGCGGTGCACGACAGGGTGGCGGGGAAGTCACCGGAGTCGAACCGCACGACCGGGACACCCCGGTCGTGCAGCTCGGCGATCACGAAGTCCGCGGTCGGGTCGTCGAGGTTGGTAACGACCAGGACCGGACGATCGTCGTTCGTCACCAGAGTCACTGGTCGGTGTCGTTCCCCGTGTCGCTGTCCGGGGAGTCGCTGTTGCGGTCCCCCTGGCCTGTGGTGCCGGTCTTGGGATTCGTGCCGGAGGACGTGCCGTGGCCTGGGGACATGGTGGGCGCCCCGGACGTGTCGAAGTACCGGGCGGTCTGCGTCTTTGGATCCAGCTTCACCGTCGCGTAGCCGGGGCCCTCGACGGGCGGGTACGGGGCGATACGGCGTAGACCCCACGGGGTCGCGGTCAGGTGTCCCTGTGGCAGCGGGCTGCCGGTGGGGAATCGGTCCATGTAGTTGAACACGGTCTTCCTTCCTGTCGGAAGTTCCTTCGTTCGTTGCGACTTGCTCACCCGCACGGCATCGAGGAACGTGGTCTGCTCGTGCGGGGGTCTCAGGGGCGCCGGTGAGGAAGAGGCGCGGGGGGCCTACGTCGAGGCCGGACGGGGATTTCGCAGTCCGTCCAGGACCCGTTGAAGGAGGCTGATATCCGGTGCGCTGGCCTCGGCTGCCAGTCGGCCGTCGCCGTACCAGCGGCTGAGGTGTTGCCGCCACGGGATCTCGGCACGTTGCACCTCGGCGCGGATCTCGCCGAGAGCCAGGCCCGACTCGACGCGCAGCCGCACAAGGTCGGTGGGAGTTATCCGGACCGGCTCTGGAACAGCCACTAGTGTCCTGCGCCAGTAGTTGATCGTTAGAAGTTGCGTGACTTCTGCTGCTGGTGCGTCAGTTCCCCGTCGGGGCCCGAAGCTGGAACCGTT
>NZ_JBFAIQ010000057.1:0-26505 GCF_040654755.1 Streptomyces sp. NPDC050625 | reverse complement strand
GACCCCAAGCCGTTCATCTGGACCAAGACCGCCGAAGAGATCCTCGACTCCCTCGCCCGCTTCTGCCGACGGATCTCTGGCGCAGGACACTAGTGCTGTGACCGGGAAGGTTCGCGGTGTCAGCTCGATCAGTCCGATCGTGCTGCTTCCCACCTCCATGAGGTTTGGCGAGGGAGACCGTCGAGTTCCCCACGGCCGGTGCACCAGAGAAGTACCTGCGTGGGGTCTCCGGGCGGAGCGTCGGGGAAGAGCCGGTTGAGTACGGCTGCGCTCAGCGGTGCTGGTGGTAGCCAGTCCACGGCCAGTCCCTGCGTGATGTCATGGGTGTGCAGCAAGGTTTCGGCGATGCCCATCGCGGCGAATCCCTCCGGGTCGCACGGACCCCAGTGCCAGGCCCGCAAGGTTGGGCTCGCTGTGGCCAATGCGCTGCTGAGCAGTCTGCCGCAGGCGGTGACGGCTTGGAGTACCTCAGCAGGTGAGGCGGTGGGGCGGACGTTCAGGTCAAAGGGAAGGTAAGCGTCGGCGGGCTGTGCTGCCAGCTGCCCTGCGTAGGCCAGCAGGTCGTGGCCGATGTGCGCTGCTGTCTGCCAGCAGGTCCAGTCGAGCGGCCCCGCTGGCGCCGTCCAGTCCTTGGCGGTGTGTGGGCTGAGCACCCGCAGCATCTCTGCCACGGCGGTGTCGACATCCTGATGGTCCATGCGGAGCTCCTGGCGAGGTTCGTGCTGTGGGACTGAGCCGTGCCGGTTGTTGTCCATTTACGCCGCCAGGGATCTGGCACGTCCGCCCCAGCGGATGCCCTTTTCGTCGCGGATACGGGCGCGTTCCTTGCGCTGGGCGGCGAGGACATCGGGGTGGCGGGCGTTGGCGTTGCGCCAGCGCAGGTAGGCGTGCAAGGCCCGGGTCTGGGCGGGATGGCTGCGGTGGTGGGAGTTGGCCAGGGTGAACTGACGCAGTGGGCCGAAGTGCGCCTCGATCGGGTTGGCCCAGGAGGCGTAGGTCGGGGTGAAGCACAGTTCGACCTTGTTCTTCTTCGCCCAGCAGCGGATGTCTGTTCCGGTGTGGGCAGAGAGGTTGTCCAAGATGATGTAGATCGGGGCGCCGTCGGGTCGGGCGGCGCGGATGGACTTCAGCGCGGCGAGGCTGTTGGCGGTTCCCTTGCGACGGCGGTTGACGCCCCACAGGGTGTCGTCGCCGACGCAGTAGCAGCCGTGGAAGTAGGTGACGCCGTGGGTGCGGCGGTAGGTCGCCGGCAGCCGGTTGGGCTTGCCCTGCTCGGCCCAGCAGGAGCCCGCGGTGGGCCGGATCCCCAGGGGGCCGAACTCGTCGAAGGCGAAGACCCGGTCGGGGAAGTGCTCCAGGACGTGCTCGATGCGGTCGAGTTTGGCATCGCGGTCGGGGTCGGGTGATTCCTTCCATGTCTTGGTGTGCTGGAAGGTGATGCCGCGGCGCAGGAGCAGGCAACGTAAGGCCTCACGGCCGATGCGGATGACGCGGCCGTGGACACGGCGCAAGTAGGCGGCGAGTTTCCGGATCGACCAGCGGGTGAAGGGCTGGCCGAGCTTGGTGGGGCGGGTGGTGGCCGTCTGGATGACAAAGTCCTCGTCGTCATCACTGAGCAGGCGGGGACGGCCTCCCGCCCACCGAGGGTCCAGGCAGGCCAGACCGATCTCGTTGAACCGGTGGATCACCTCCCGCACCGTGTCCTCGTCGGCCTGGACCAGCCGCGCGATCACCGGGACCCGGTTCCCGCCGGCGGACGCCAGCAGCATCATCGCCCGCCGGTAGCGCACCGAACTGGTGCTGCCCCGGCGCACGATCTGCTGCAGCTTCTGCCCTTCCTGATCGGTCAGTCTGCGCACCAGCACAGGCTCGGCCACCACACCTCCCAGCGATCGGAACGGACGTCATCGCCATCCAACCGCTCCAACCGCCGACCCGGCGAACCTTGCCGGTCACAGCACTAGCGTCAAGCCGTAACCAGCCACCACTTCAGCAACCCTGGAAACCACATGCCCCTGCACTACCGCCATGTCGATGTGTTTGCCGGCAAGGCGTTCACCGGCAACACCCTTGCCGTCTTCCCCGACGACCCCGGCCTGTCCACCGGTCAGCTGCTTGCGATCACCCAGGAGCTCCGGCACTTCGAGACGATCTTCCTGAGCGGCGCGGACGGGAGCGAGGACGTCACCGCCCGGGTGTTCGACCTCTTCGAGGAACTCGACTTCGCTGGGCACCCGGTCCTCGGCGCAGCCGCCGTCCTGCACGAGCGTGACGGTGACCCCAGCCCGCGGCGCTGGACGTTCCACCTGGTCGACAGGGCCGTCGAGGTGACCACCCGGCGCACCACAACCGGGTACCACGCGGAACTCGACCAGGCAGCGCCGGAGTTCCTCGCGACCGTGCCGAAGGAGGACAGGGCGGAGGTGGCCGCGGCCCTGAACCTGTCCGGCCGGGCACTCGCCCGATCTTCCCCTGCGCGTCGTCTCCACCGGCCTGCGCTATCTCATCGTGCCGGTGGTGGCGGGTCTGGCCGAGGCGAAGATCGTCCGCAGCGACTTCGCGGAGCTGGTCGGGCGGTACGGCGCGCAGTTTGCGTATGTGCTCGACGTCGAGGCCCTGGAAGGCCGCCACTGGAACAACGACGGCGTCCTGGAGGACGTCGCGACCGGCAGTGCGACCGGCTGCGTCGGCGCGCATCTGGCCCACAACCGCATCGTGCCCGTCGAGGAGGAGTTCGCGCTGCGGCAGGGGCGCTTCACCGGCCGTCCGAGCCGGCTCACCGTCCTACCGCAGGGAAGCCCCGACGCGCTGCACAACATCCGGGTCTGCGGCGACGTGACCATGGTGGCCCGGGGAACCCTGGACACCCTGCCTGAGTGAGGACTATCCCCATGCCCAGCTTCCCCGTCTACACGGCCGACCGCATTCGCGCGGCCGTGGACCTCACCGACCTCGTGGAGCCGGTCGCCGAAGCCTTCACCGTGTTCAGCACCACCGAAGGAGCCCGGGCGCCGGTCATGGTGCTTCCCGTCGCCAACGGCGGGGACTCCCACATCAAGGCCGCCCACCTGCCCGGGGGCCGCCACTTCCTCGTCAAGATCGCCAACTGGTTTCCGGGCAACCGGACGCGCGGCCTGCCGGAAGGAGGCGGGTTCGTCGCACTCTTCGACGCCTCAACCGGCGCCGTCACCGCCCTGCTGGAGGACGAGCATCACCTCTCCGACCCCGCACGGCCGCAGCGGGAGCCGTCTGTGCCCGCGCGCTGTCCCGCCCGAACGCCACCCGCGCGACCGTCCTCGGCACCGGCAGGCAGGCCGAACTCCAGGCCCGCGCCCTACCCTCCTGCGTCCGGTGCGGCAGATCCACGTCTGGGGCCGTGATCACCGCCGGGCGGCCGCCCTCGCCGACCGCCTCAGCCAGGACCTGCCGCACGTCGACGTCACCGCGGTCGCCGATCCGGAGCGGGCCGTGCGCCGGTCCGACATCGTCGTCACCGCGACGGCCAGCCCCACCCCCGTCCTGTTCGGCTCCTGGCTCCGCCCCGGCCAGCACATCACGGCCCTCGGCGCCGACGACCCGGCCAAGCGCGAGCTCGACAGCGCCTGCCTGCACCGCGCCACCGGGGTCATCGTCGACAGCCGAGAACTCGCCCTCCACTACGGGGACATCCATGCCGCCCTCGTCCGCGGAGAGGTGACGGAGGACCGCATCGACGGCGAGATCGGCGACGTCCTGGCCGGCCGGGTTCCCGGAAGGCGCACACCGGAGGACATCACGGTCGCCAAGCTCATCGGCATCGGTCCCCAGGACCTCGCCGCGGCCGAGACTGCCCTCGCCCTTCTGGAACGGACCAGCAGATGACCTCCACGCAGCGCCCCGTTCGCATGCGCGTCGCCGCGTCCGCAGACATCGACGCCGTCGTCCGCACGCTGACCACTGCCTTCTTTCACGACCCGCTGTGGGGCCCAGCCTTTCCTGACGTCGAACGGCGCGCGGTCCAGGACGCTGCCGTGTGGCGGCTGTACGCGACGTCGGCGCTGCGCCATCACTGGCTGCTCGTCAGCGAGAACGCGGAGGCCGCAGCCGTATGGATCCCGCCGGGCAGAGAGGAACTGGTCCCCGAAGAAGCATGCAATCTCGCAAACCTGCTGCGGCAGGCCGCCGGCCCGGAAGTGGCCGAGGCCATCTTGACGATGAGCGACCAATTCGCGGCCGTGCGACCAAGGCAGCCGCATTTCTATCTCACGCTCCTCGGCGTTCACGACCATCACCGGGGCAAGGGACTCGGCATGGCTCTGCTGGCAGAGAGCCTCGCCCGCATCGACGTTCTTGGTGCCCCCGCCTACTTGGAGTCGTCCAATCCGGCGAATCTCCAGCGGTACGAGAGCGTCGGCTTCACTGCTCTGCACCAGATCGCCATCGCCACCGGCCACGTCGTCACCACCATGTGGCGCCCAGCCGCCGGCCCCGGCCCCGGCTCAGGGACTGGTGGGCTCGCACGCTGAAAGCTGTTTTGCGAGCGGTTGTGAGAACGAAGATGAGGGGCAAACCGGACACGGTCCGGTGGGGATCCGCGGTCTCTCAGAACTACTCATTTCTGCGAGCATGGCCGACGCAGCCCGGGGCCCCTTGTGCGTGCGGACCCCGGGCGGGCCGCGGCGGCCCATGCTCAGGATGGCCGCCTGTTCTCTTTGCGGCGGACGAATTTCAGCCCCGACCAGTCCTGGCCCAACGCCGCCACCTTGACATCGACGACGCCGAGGGGCAGGAAGAGGTCCCGCAGAGCGTTCTCGGTGATGTCGCTGTCGTGGCCAGCCGCACGTCGGGGCCAGGCGATCCACAGCATCGATTGGTCAGCGAGGTCCTGGGCCAGAGCGGGGGCCTCGGCTTCGGCGTCGGCGAACGAGCGATAGAAGGCAATGCTGACATCGGCTCCCTTCGGGCCGCCTACGGCGACCGTGACGCCGTCGGGCAGCCCGGGGATGTTCCAGCGGGGCGGCCCATGGTGGAGGCGGACCTCGTGTCCCGGTTTGATGCCGATCTTCTTGGCGAGCGGGGTGCCGGACGATCCCCCGCCCGCCGCGTCAGCGGCGCTCATGCCTGGATGAGGGTCAAGATGTTGCCGGCGGGGTCCTGGACCTGGGCCTTGGTCACCCAGCCGTTGTCGGTGGGCGGCATGGTGACGGTGGCACCCAGGTCGCCTGCCCGGATGAGCACCTGCTTGAGGTCGGGAACCACGACGCCGAGAGTGATACTCGACCGCTCCGCGTCGACGATCGCTCCGCCCAGCCATCCGGGGGTTTGTACCAGCGCATAGCCCGGGCCCTTCGGCTCGACCTGCCAGTGCAGTGGCTCGCCGTAGAAGCGGTGCAGGTCTTCCTCATGGGATCCGCTGATCTCGAAGTGCACCAGCCCGTTGGCCGGGCGGTCGCTCTGTTCACTCATTTCAAAGTCCTTGCTCATGGGGTTGTGTCGATGTGGCTGACCGAAGTGACAGCCGGGAAGGTCTCCTCGATCAGCTCGAGGAGCCAGCGCAGCCTTTCGGGCACGGCTTCGCCGATCTCAAGAACTGGCGCGTCCTCGGCAAGGTCCGCACTGACCCGAAGTGGGCGACCGCCCTGGTCAGGGCCCTGCTGGTCCTCACGAACCGCGAAGTCACCCGATGACCGACAATCTTCACCGAAGTCACCCGCCAGTGACCGCACGAGCATCCCGATGCCCACACACCAGCCTTGTGACCAGCAACTCCGGCTTGTACACCTCTCATCGGTGGATGAAGACGTAGTCAGCCAGCCGGGCTTGGACACCCTTTGTGCCTGGCCTGGACCGCCTCGATGGGGAGCGGGGGTTGCGTGGAGGCGGGGGAGAGGGCGGGGGCTGTTTGCCGCGGTGCGGCTGCAGTCCGGCTCCTGGGTCATGGTGCGCCGGCGGCGCGGTTCATGGCACGGCGGGCACGCTGGGGCGCGGCGGTGTCGCCCTGGAGCTGGATGGCCTGGTTGGTGGCCAGGGCGATGCCGTTGAGTTCGAAAGCGAGCTGGGCCGGATCGGTGTCGGACGGCAGGTCCCCGGCCTCTACCGCGGCGGCGGCGAGCCGCTCAAGATGGGCGAGCCAGTCATCGGCGGCCCGCGCCACGGCGTCGCGCACCGGGCCGGGGCGGTTGTCGAACTCCATCGCCGCTGCCGCCAGAAAGCAACCGCCCCCAGCGATTCCCCCTTGCTCCAGGTAGTCGATCCAGGCTGCGCACAGGCGGCGCAGTCGTTCGATGCCCGTCCCCGTCCCGGCCGCCCTGGCCGGAACCAGCTCTTGGAACTGCTCGACGGCGAGCCCGAAGGTCGCCAGTTGCAGTGCTTCTTTGGATCCGAAGTGCCCGTACACGCCGGCCTTGCTCATGCCCAGGTCGTCGGCGAGGCGCCCGATGGTGACCCCCTCAAGGCCGTCGCGCGCGGCAATCGCCACGGCGCAGTGGAGGATCCGCTCTCGGGTGTCGCTGGCATCTGCGGCGGAGCGTCGAGGCATCCCCGGAGTTTAGCAAACGACCGTACGCTAGTGACATACGAACGATCGTAAGCTAATTTCGCAGGCATACGGCCACGGGCAGCTGCCATCAGCAACTGGTCACAGGACACCTGTCAACAGGAGGAGCGGGAGACGACGACATGCAGATAAGACGGCTGGGCTGGGCAGGAATCGAGATCGAGGCGGCAGGAGGACGCGCCGTCATCGACGCCGTGACCGCGATGCCCCAACTGGCCCAACTCATCGGCCCGCCGCGCACTACGCTCCTGCCGCCGACGGGACCGGTCGACCTGGCACTCGTGACCCACCTGCACGAGGACCACACCGACGCGGCGGCCCTCGCCGCAGCACTCGACCCCGACGGGACCCTGCTGCGTCCCGCCGCCGCACGGGGCGCCGCACACGAGACCCTGGACACCGCCGTCGCCGAGGCCGGTCTGGCTGAGCACAAGGTGCCTGCACGCATCGTGGAGCCCTGGCAGAGCGTCAGCGCGGGGCCCTTCACCGCGACCGCCGTCCCCGCTGTCGATGGGCTCGGGGCGCCGCAGCTGTCCTGGGTCGTCGAGGCGGACGGCCGCCGGATCCTGCACTGCGGCGACACGCTCTTCCACGGGTACTGGTGGCAGATCGCCCACCGCCTCGGCCCGTTCGACGCGGTCTTCCTGCCGGTCAACGGTGCCGTGTGCGCCTTCCCGCACCTGCACCCCGCGAGCCCGTACCCCGTCGATCTCGACCCCGGGCAGGCGGCCGCGGCCGCCCACCTGTTGGGTGCCCGGCTGGCGGTGCCGATCCACTACGACACCCTGCACGGAGTCGGCGTGTACGAGCAGGTCGACGCCCCGTCAGGGGCCTTCACCGCCGCGTGCGACAAGCTCGGCATACCCAGCCGGGAACTCGACCCCGGCGACACCCTCGACCTGCCCCCGCGCGCAGGCGAAGTGGAAGCAGAGACACGGAACGACCGGACTGCGAGGGAGGGAGCGGTGGCTCGCGGAGTTGGCCGACCAGGGCCGGCGTGACGCCGCCAAGAATCGCCACGGATTCCGCTCCGTAGCGGGTGCCCGCACCTGGATGACCGGGGAGCGTCACCAGCTGCTTCCCGGCGTTCTTCGGCTGCTATCCAGGTGTCGAGCTGGGCGAGGGGCGGCGGAGTTCAAGGTAACCGCGGACACGGTGAGGAAGTGGCGCTCGCGGAATTCCACGCCGAACAGAGCACAGGGGTCAAGCTCGTTGCCGGTGCTCAGGGTGTGATCGTCTCAGACGTCGACCCGCGCTTCGACCAGGCACTGCCGGCGATGATGCGGCAGGGTCAAAGACGGCCAAGCCGACGTGGTTCCGCTGTCTGCGCTCAGTCGGCTCTCCCGCAACAGCGTCAAGCAACTGCGCGTGCTCGAGTACCTCCTGGCGCAAAAGCAACTGTGCAGCTGAAGGACGCCTATGACAGGGGGGCCCGGGCTTTCTGTCGTGGGCGTTCGTAGGGGGTCTGGCCGGCGAGGGCGCCGTGGGGGCAATGCGGTGGGGTCGCTCGACCTTGCCGTTAAGCCGCGGGGTTCGGGGCTTGATGCGAACGTGCCCGATGCCCTTGTCGAGCACGCGCCAGTGGAAGGCCTGGCCGAACTCCTGGCCGTTGTCGGCGTTCTTTGGCTCCGCCCACTTCAGCGGTGCACAGTTCTCGTACGCGGCATTATTCCGCAATGCGCAATTGGCCTCGCCGGCGTGTGGGAAACCATCGAGGCCTTCGGCGTATACGGGTTCTGCAGAGCCCACGCCGCGTCGGCTTCGCCGTCCCTGCCCTCCGATCCGCGTGGCTCAAGGCCCACTTCCCGGCCGCCCTCTACGCAGGACTGCTGGAACACGACCCATGCATGTGGCCCAAGCGGATCATCGTCGCCGAGGCCCGCCGCCAAGGCGTACCCGTCCTCGGCGTCGACATCAACCATCCCGCCCCCACCACAGCATCGAGCAGACCGAAGACGGCTCATGCGGAGTGCGCCTGGCCCTGAGCGCCGTGAAGACATCAGCGAAACGGACGTCGCCCGGATCGCCGACCACCAGCCCTACACCTCCCTGCAGGACCTGTGGCACCCGCGCCCGCCCGGCCGACCGTCGAACGCCTCGTACAGATCGGCGCCCTCGACACCTTCGCCGGCACCCAGACCCGCCGCGACCTGCTCCTCCAGGTCACCGAACTGCACAGGCACGCCCGCGCCCGCAGCACGTCGGGTCAACTGCCCCTCGACCACGGCCAGGACCACGTGCCCGCCCCTTCCGGGCTGCCGGAGATGACCAGCCGCCAAGCCCTCGGCGCCGACCTGGAACACCTCCAGATCGACGTCACCCGGCACCTGATGGACCACCACCATCAAGCTGCTGCGTGAACTCGGCGCCGTCCCTGCCGCCCGACTCTTCCAGCTGTACCCGGGCCAACAGGTCCTCGTCGCCGGGGTCTGCGCCTCCACCCAGACCCCGCCCATGGCGAGCGGCGAGCGCATGATCTTCGTTACTCTGGAGGACGGCACCGGCATGACCGACCTCGCGTTCTTTGAGGACAGCCACGACGCCTGCGCCCACACCATCTTCCACTCCGGGCTGCTCCTGGTCCGCGGCCAGGTCCAGCGCCGCGGCCGCCGCAACACTCTCACCGGGCAGCGAGTCTGGGACCTCGACGAGCTCCGCGCCGCCCGCCGCGACCACGGCCCCGAAGCCGTCACCCGTCTCCTCGGCGACGCCCTCCCGCCCGCCACGAGCTCGGCCCGCCCGGGGCCGCGCCGAACCCTGCCCATGGAGACCGGCGCCGCCCTGCACCTGTGGGCCGATCTGCAGCCCGCCAGCACCCGCTCCGCCGACCTCACCAGACTCGGCCACACCAGCCCTGGTTCTCCAGGCTGATACATGTCTCACGAGACACCCCAACGCCCACCAGCGCGAGTGGGCGTACGAGGTTCGGTACTACGTCCATAAGGCGCCCGACCCACCGTTCACGCGCTTGGACGCATCCTCATAGGTCAGGCCTGCTCCGGCCTTGCGGCCGCGCAGGAACTCGGCGAGCTCCGCGCGCGCCGGAACGGTACGGTCTACCGGCTTCTCGTGACGCCCAGATCGCTGCGGCTGCGCGCCGTGCCAGCGCCAGCAGCTGGTCGACCAGCTCGGTGCCGAAGACACGCACGGCAAAACGGCACATCGCAGGCGGCGCCGGGCGGGCGGCGAGTCCGTCGAGCCGCTTCATCTCGTGCATCGTGAGGATGACCCGCCTGCCGTCCACTCCCTACGGGCGTACCCGGATGACGGTCTTCCCGCTACGTCGCGTGGTCGGGTTGAGGGCACCGATGGCATCATCGAGGCTCGCGACGTCACCGATGTTTGTCCGCAGCCGTCCGTCCCGCACCCGCTGCACGATCTCACCCAGTTCGGCACGATCGGCCTCGACAACGAAGTCCACCGCCAGGCCGTCAGCAGGCCGCGCCTCGACCGGGCCGACGACTGACACCAGCGTTCCTCCGGCCTTGATCAGGGCAGCGGACTGCTGCTGAACGTCGCCGCCGATGACATCGAAGACCAGATCGACGCCGCCGATGTCTTTCAGCGCGTCGTTCTCGAGGTCGACGAACTCGTGCGCGCCGAAGTCGAGTGCCTTCTCACGGTCGGCGGCGCGTCCGGTGCCGATGACGTACGCGCCGGCCTCACGTGCGAGCTGGGTCACCATCGTCCCGACTGCCCCGGCTGCGCCATGGGCGAGGACGGTCTGGCCCGCCTGAAGGCGGCCGTGCTGGAACAGCCCCTGCCACGCCGTCAGACCCGAGATCGGCAGGGACGCGCCGACGGTGAAGTCGACGTCGCCGGGCAGCGGTGCGAGGTTGCGTGCTTCGATCGCCACGTACTCCGCAAGGGTGCCGTCACGGTGCCAGTCGGCGAGGCCGAACACCCGCTGCCCGACCGACAGCCCCGTCGTGCCGTAGCCGAGGGCCGTGACGACTCCGGCCAGCTCGTGGCCGGGGATCGACGGCGTCTTGTCATGGTCGGTGCGATCGGTCCAGGTCGATGGCCATTCCATCTCGGTCGGTACGAAGCCCGATGCATGAATCTGAACGATGACGTCGTTGATCGCCGCGACTGGCTCAGGCCGCTCCGTCAGTGTCATTCCGGCCGTTCCCGCGGCCTGGTCGGTCACCACAATGGCCTTCATCGAAATCGTCCCCTTCCTCGTATGTGTTGTGGGTTTAGCTTCCGAGTGGGTGTTTAGCAGGCTACGGACTCAGTCGGCGATGGGGCCGACGACTTGGGGGATTTCGAACAGGTTGCCGGTGTCTCCGGTGTGCAGGAACGCGACGTTGCTGTCGACGGGGATCCGTCCGCTGCGGGCGTGGTCGAGCATTCCTACGAGTCCCTTGCCGGTGTAGACGGGGCCGACGAAGACACCCTCTGCTCGGGCCAGCTCGCGGATGGCTGCTGTGCTTTCGGCAGACGCGACGGCGTACTCCTCGCCGATGAAGCGCTGGTCGATGTCGATCTCGGCGCGGATCGTCGCGTCGTCGGGTACGGGCGCGCCCAAGGTGGCCAGCACCGCCTTGGTCCGTTCGACAATGACGCCGGGGTTCATCCGATCTTCGTCGTTGACCTTCTGGATGGAGATCGACCGGAGCTTCATCGGGTGTCCCAGACTCAGCTTGGCTGCCAGCATCCCCGGCAGCGCGGTCCCGGTGCCGATCGTGTGGTACGTGTAGTCGAGTTCGACGCCTGCGGCATCGGACTGTTCGAGCATCTCCCGGAACGTCAGGGCGTGCGCGATGAAGCCGTCGGGGTGCGCACCACCGGTTCCGACAACGAGGACCTTGTGCCCCTGCGCTTCAAGTTCGGCCTTGCGCACCGCGATGGCGTCGGTGATCCGCGCGGCCTCGTTCGGAGCACGCCATTCGTTGCCGCTGACGTTGAGGACGTGGGTTTCGACACCCATCGTCTTGTTGAGCAGATAGTTGCCGCGGAACTCGCCGAGCTCGCCATGCCGGGGCACGTTGCGCGTCAGAACCAGGATCGGCGTGATCCCTGCGTTCAGGCAGGCCGCGGCGAACTGCAGACCCGAGTTGGTCAGATACGCGCCCTGGGTGATGACGTGCGTCACTCCGTTCTCGAGGGCCCGCCCCAGGATGAACTCGGCCAGGCGCATCTTGCTCCCGCTGATCGCACTGGGTCCTGCCAGGTCCTCGCGCTTCATGAAGAGGTTGATCCCGTACGCCGCCGACAGGTTGGGCAAGGCGTGGAACGGAGTGGGGTAGAACCCGACGCGATGTCGGGGGAGTTTGTTGATAGCGGTGTCGAATTGCGTGATGTCCATGCGTCTAGCGTCAGCCACGCCCAGGATTAGCGCAAACAATGATATCTTCTTGGTCGATAAGCTACCCTTAATTCCATGTCTTGGTTGTTCGATCCGCGGCATCTGGTGACCCTTGCGGCTGTCGTGCGGCTCGGTTCGTTTGCCGCTGCCGCGGAGGAGCTGGGCTACACCCAGTCCGCGGTTTCGCAGCAGGTTGCGGAACTGGAACGACGGGTCGGTGCGCGAGTCGTGGTCCGGCGGCCCGTCCGTGCGACCGAGGCCGGGCAGGTCCTTCTCGACACCGAGGCCGCGATCAGCGTGTCGATGAGTCGCGCTGCCACCGAGCTCGCGGCGCTCGCGGACGGAACCGGCGGCGAGGTGCGGCTCGGCGCATTCATCTCGGCGGCAGCCTCCATCGTCCCTCCCGCGCTCGCACGCCTGCGTGCGACCCATCCGGCAGTTCACATCACACTCCGTGAACTTGAGCAGCGCGAAACGCATGCACTGCTGTTCCGGGGAGAGATCGACCTGGCCATCACCTTCGACTACGAACACGCTCCCGAGCCAGTACCCGCTGGGCTCATGCAAGACCACCTCATGGACGATCCGATCATGATCGTCCTTCCCGTCGGTCATCCCCTGGCCGGAGCTGACAGTGTCACCCCAGCCGACCTGCCGTCGGACGCATGGATCAACACCGCGGTCGACTTCCGCGACTTGGCAGCCTCACCCGTCGACCGCGACCGGGGAAGCGGACATCGTTTGGACTTCGACGGCATGGACTTCCGCACTGCGCTCAATCTCGTCGCGGCGGGTCTCGGCATCGCGCTGCTGCCGCGGTTGTTGCTGTTGGACGCTCCGCCGAGCGTCGTGGTTCTGCCCATGCGGCAGCCCACACTCGTCCGTCGCCTCTACACCTGCCGACTCGATACGAAAGGCGTGACCGCATCGGTCCGGCGGCTGGAGACGTACCTGAGGGAAGCAGTGGCGGAACTCTGAAACACCAGCATTTTCGGGTTCACATGCAACTGTGGACAACACAAGCACGCTGCTCATGCGGACAGTCAGTCCCAAATGGGCACCCGAATAAGACGAATTCGTCCTTCCCCGTGTCGAAGTGCTCCTTGAAACTGACTCCCGCGCGTGCGTCAGGAGTACTAGGACGCGTGTCGAAAGTGGATCTTGGGCGTTGGATGATCGTGGTTCATGGCGCGGGGTGATCTCACGGATGAACAGTGGGCTGTGTTGGAGCCGTTGTTGCCGGAGGGAATGAAGGCGGGGCGTCCGCCCGTCTGGCCGCGGCGGCAGCTGATCGATGGCATACGGTTTCGGCTTCGGACGGGGGTTCCGTGGCGGGACGTACCCGTCGAGTACGGGCTGTGGGGCCGGGTCTACGATCTGCTCCGCCGATGGCAGCGGGACGGCACCTGGCACCGGGTCCTCACCCAGCTCCAGTCCCGGGCCGATGGTAAGGCTGCGATCACGTGGGTCCTGAACGTCGACTCCACAGTGTGCCGCGCGCATCAGCATGCGGCCGGGGCCCGCAAGCAGGGTGACCTGCAGAAGGAACCGCCGGGCGGTGTCTTCACCGAGCCCCGTGACCACGGACTGGGGCGCTCACGCGGCGGGTTCACCACCAAACTGCACCTGGCTGTCGAGCAGGGCCAAAAGCCCATGTCGATCGTGGTGACCGCTGGGCAGCGAGGGGACTCACCGCAGTTCGAGCCCGTGCTGGAGCAGGTCCGTGTGCCTCGTCAGGGCCGGGCCGGCCGCGCATCCGCCCCGATCGAGTACGCGCTGACAAGATGTACGCCTCCCGCAAGAACCGCGCCTACCTTCGCCGCCGCGGGATCCGTTGCACCATCCCCGACAAAGCCGACCAGGCGCGTAACCGCAGGAAGCTCGGCTCCCACGGCGGGCGTCCCCCGCGTTTCGACCCGACCGACTACCGCGAGCGCCACGCGGTCGAGTGCGGGATCAACCGCCTCAAGAGACACCGCGCCGTCGCCACCCGTTATGACAAGTTCGCGGTCCGCTACGAGGCCACTGTCCTCGTCGCGGCCATCAACGAGTGGCTGTGATCAGCACGCTTCGCCAGAGTTCGTAGTCCTGGGCCGCCTCCTCCGAGCGAATGCCGCGCAGCGACCAACAGCATCCTCGTCTGACGGTACGTCTGGGGTCGGCTGGAAGCAGACTAGGTGACGGCGGAGCGGTATAGCGGCAGGTCGAGGCCAAGAGCGTCCGCTGCTGAGCTGAAGGTGTCGACGCAAGACCGTCCTGGGTCCTGCGGCGGTTCAGCGCTCGATGCCCAGGCCGTCCAGGAACTCCTGGAACAGATCCTCCACGAACGGGTCGGACCGCTTCGACAGGACATCGGCGATCGTCTTGGGCAGGGGGGTCAGGCCAGCCGCCCGTGCCCAGGCCACAGCGCGCTCCGCAGCCTCCTCCGGCCCCAGGAACCAATCGTCGGCGGATTGGCCGCCCTCCGCCATGTAGGCGGACATCGCTGTCCGGTCGAGACATGCGCGCCAAGTTGCCTCGTCCCTGGTTCGGCCCTCCAGCACAAGGCAGTCACTGTCCATAACGAATCCGGCAAGGACCGGGCGGCCAGTGACTTCCACAAGCTCGATGAGAGTCTCCTCGTCGAGTGAGGTCTGCCCTTCCAACGACCAGAGCCGCCAGTCATCGGCGCGCTCCTGAAGCAGCTCCATGTGCACCCCGTCGGTGAAGGCTGCCGCCCCGTTCAGCGGGTGCCGATGGCGGGCGACGATGAGAGAACCCCAGTACCCCATGTGATTGCTCCATGTCCGAGAGCCGCTGCCTGGCGGCGCTCGCCGCAGCCACCCAGAGCCGCGTTTGCGCTGGGAGGTGTGATTCTTGCAGAAGTCGCATCCTTGTCGGCCCAGACTCGGTCGTTCGTCAGATCCCCACGCCCCAGGACAAAATCACCGCACAACCAAGATCGATTTTCACAACCGACCCTAGCTGCCCGTACTATGACGGTCGATCATATATGCGGCCGTATGACACCCTACCGTGCGCGGTTTGTCGCCGCGGAAGACGGCGAACACCACGGACACCCTGACCTGTGCCCGGCACGGCGTGCGCTGTCCCGCGGTCGAGCACCGCTCACCGATGAGCCCGAACCAAATCAAATCCCTGGGGGACCGATGAACTCCATCATCCGTAAAGCGGCGAACCTCGCCGTCGTCGGTCACATCCCGCGAGGGCTACATCATCCTCAACACCCGCAACGACGACGTGGCCTACCTGCGCAGCAACGCGGGCACGCTCTGTGTCGGGCCGAACACGACCACCGTTATGAGCCCCGGCCTCACCGTCAACGGCGTGAAGATCTCCGGCAGCGCGACCTGCTGACCCCATGGCGGGCGCGCCCCGAGCGCGCCCGCCCGCTCGTCGACGCCCTGTACCGCAACCGGTGCACACGACACTCCGTACGCTGCCGTGCAGTTCGAGTACCTTGCGCGTCGGCATTCCGGCGAGCTGGTGGAGTCCATGGACGTTCTGGGTGAGGACCCGCACCGGCAACCCGAAGCGCTCCAGTGCGGCCACTGCCCGGTGCGCGGCGTTGGGCTCGGCCCCGAGCGCCTGGGGTGTCCGTCGCATCTGCCAGCCCGATGCCCGATCTCCGGATCGCCCATGTAGTACTCGTACGTCACGAGCTTCCCGGCCTTGGGATCCTTGCGCCACAGGCCGTTGGGACCGCGGTAATCGGGATCCCGGAGTCGGTGAGGATGCCCGCCTTCAAGAAAGCCTTCACCAGCGCGAGCACACTCTTGTCCCCGATCCGAGCCCGCACCCGGTCCATCAAGGCCGAATGCGAGATCTCGTCGAAGCAGGTCTGATGTCGCCCTCCAGCACCCACTCGTAGGTCTTGGATGCCAGGAAGCGGGTCTCGGCCATCGCGTCGTGCGCCCGCCGGTTGGGGCAGAAGCCGTACGAGCACGGAGCGAAGTCCGCCTCGAAGATCGGCTCCAGCACCAGCTTCAAGGACGCCTGGACCACCCGGTCGGCCACGGTCGGAATCCCAAGGCGCCGCCGCTTGCGCGACCCAGGCTTGGGGATCATCCGTTCCCTGACCGGCACCGGACGGAAGCTGCGGGATTTCAACTGCTTCCGCAGCTCGGCGAGGAACTGAGCCTCGCCAATCCGTTCCCGGACGCAGGCGCCGGTCATGCCGTCCACTCCGGCCGAGCGCGGGCCCTTGTTCCCCGCGACCCGCTCCCAGGCCATGGCCAAGAACGCGGGATCGCAGACGAGGTTGTACAGATCGTCGACGCGGTCGGCGACCGCGTCAGGTGTCCGTGCTGGGCGGGTCGCTGCGGTCCCAGGGACCGAGGACGGCCCGCGGCTCGGTCGCCCTCTGTGCGCGTTCGCGTCGTGCGGCCAGCAGCAGATCGAGGATCCGTCGGCTCTTGACCTCCGCCTGTGGCGCAGATCTGCGGGCATCTGGACGGGGAGTACCACCCGCCGCGACCGCAGATCGACCTCCGGCGTTACGGTGCGCACCAGAGTGCGGGCCTGCTCCTGGCCGGCGTACAGGTGCAGCCGCGCCTCGACCCGGTGGTAGACGGGGGTGAGCTGTACGTACTCGTTGCCCCAGGAGAAGTGCTCGACGTCGGGGGAGAGCTGCACCCGGGCGGGAACAGTGCGTCCGGTGGGCACGTCGAGGGTGTTGAGCGGGGCGGTGGGGTCCTTCTCCCGGCGCGTCAAGTGCTCGTGGAAGGGGTACCAGGCTGGCCCGTATCAGACGGATCGGGCGTCCAGGGCGTACGCCCAGTCGCCGAGTTCCAGATTCACGCCGTAGGAGTAGCGCTCGTCCTTCGGGGCGACATGGAGGTCCAGGGACGGGAGGGCGACGGCGTGGCCAGGGCGGCCTGGAGAGGGACGTGCAGCTTGCGGGTGGGCAGGATCAGCCGGTAGCTGTCGGTGTCTGAGCGCTTCAGTTGGCACTGTCCCGCTGCTGCGGTGGGCTAGTGTCCTGGTCTCCGCGCCAGTCCCTTGGAGGAGAGTCATGTCCTTTCCCGAGCTTCCCCAGTCTGCGCCTGGTGAAGTGCTGTTGGTCTGCACGTGCTACGAGGACGGCAAGGCCCTGTGGGGCGGACTGCTCAACGAGATCGGGGGGCGCCGAGAAGGCGGCGTGCTCGTCCTCGGGGGCAGCGGGGTGCGGCTTCACCTGGTCGAAGGCCGCGGATGGGACTATCTGCACGGCGGCAACGTACCGGCGCTTCTCCCGGTCGGCGGCCTCGTGCCGCCGGTCGTCGTCTTGGCGGACATCCCTGTGGTGTATGGCGGGGATGGGCCGTTGCTGGTGGACCTGGCGGTGATACCCGGGCGCGGCGTCCGTGTTCCGTCGGCCCGGCTCGGCGAGATCCTGGCCGCTCTGCTGGGTGGCGCGCTTGAGTTCGACGAGCTGGTGCGCAACATGGACAGGTATGGCATGTACCAGGGGGACGGTGGCCGGCCGGCCTTCCCCGTGCCGACGCCGCCGCGCCGGTCCTTCCCGGCACTGCCCTCCAGTGGCCCTGCTGGTGCGAACCTCTTTCGACGACGGGGACGGCTGGCACGCCCAGCTCGACGAGCTGGGCGGGGCCGACGAGGACGGCTGGGTCGGCGCAGACCTGGACCCGGATGAGATTGACGTGGACCACTACCCGTTGGGGGCACTGGTCGTCGACGACCGGCACTTCGAGGGCCTCCTGCCGGGCCAGGTCCCGGCGCTGGTGCCGCCCGGAGAGCACACGACGCTCGTCGCTCTCGCCGACGCCAGGACCTTTGCCGAGCCCGGTCGACCGTTGACCGTCGTCGACCTGTACGACACCCCGGGGCAGCCCGCCGTGCTGCCATGCCGCATGGTCGGATCGATGGCGTGCAACCTGGAGATCGGCAACATGGACTTCCACGAGTTCGTCGCCGAGGAGGGCATGGAGCCGTGGTGGGAGGGATGATCAGCGGTTGAGCCCTGGGGGTCAGGCGTGCGGCACGCTGACCGCGGTCGTCACCAGTCCCTGCTGGACGGCCCATCGGCCCTCGAAGAGGCCGAGCCGCCGGTCACCCACCGACGGGCCGGGGACGAGCAGCCGGGCGCGGAAGCGGCCGGTGTGCTGCTCGGCGGGGTCGACGGCGACGTTGATGTCGGCCTCGGTGAAGTCCAGCCACTTGCCGGTGAGGGGGTACCAGGCCTTGTAGACGGACTCCTTGGCGCTGAACAGGAGCCGGTCCCAGTGGACGTCCGGATGGTCGAGGGCCAGGCGGCGCAGTCGCTCTGCCTCCGTGGGCAGGGAGACCGCCTCCAGGATGCCGTCCGGGAGCGGCTGGTGGGGTTCGGCGTCGATGCCGCAATGCCGCGAAGTTAAGGGCCCGGAGGCGGTGTCAAGGTGTCGGGCAGGGTGATCTTGTACGTATTCGGCGCGGTGCGAGTTAGCAGGCTGTGGCGGGTCCAGAGGCAGAGTTGAGAAGCGAGGTTCTTGCGGGATTGGGGTGCCGTAAGCCCCATGTGGTCGGCGAGGTCGTGGGCGTGCATGGGTTGGTTGGCGTGCGCGGCAAGGATCTGGCAGAGCCGGTCCCAGGGGCTAGAGACCTTCCGGGCCGGATCCTGTGCGGTCGGGAGAGCGGGTGCCTGGACCGTGATGTCGATGGCAGCGATGGGGGTGCTGCCGCGGGGGCGTTCATCGCGGTTCCAGGTGTGGTAGCGCGAGATTCCGCGCTTCGCGACGCGAGCGGAGGTCCGCGGACGGCGTTTGGGGAGCAAGGCGGGCAGGAGACGGGTGCCGATGTGTCCGACCAGGTCCGCTTGGGCGTCGTGTCCGGGGGTTGCTGTCGGGTGGGCGGTCAGGGCGACGGTGTCGCGGGCGGCCTCCAGGGCGATGATGAAGGCGGCGCGGTCCGGGTCGGTGCCAGGCTGGGTCTCCACGGCGGTGACCATGACGGACCGCAATGCCTGGTAGAGGGTGAGCAGCCCCCATACTTCCTGGGTGAGTCCAGTCGGATCCTTCGAGCGCAGGACGCGGCCTTTGAGGAGTGTGTGACGCAGTGCCAGGTAGGCGCACTCGATCTCCCATCGCTCGTGGTAGAGGCGGACGAGCTGGTCGGCGGGGTCGGTGCGGTGGTCGGTGAGCGTGGTCAGCAGTCGGTAGGTCTCGCCGAAGGCGCTGCCGTCGGAGGTGCGGGTGCGGATCTCGGCTTCGATGACGCGCAGGGTGAGGCCGGCGATGCGCGTGAGGTAGGAGCCGTCGGGCAGTAGCGTCAGGATCGGCGGATGCCGACGACTGGTGCAACGCACCAGGAACTGTGCTCCGCGACGGGCGACTTGTGCGAGCAGGTCATTGGTGTGGAAGGCGCGGTCAGCCAGTAGCAACATGCCAGGGGTCAAGTTCGAGGTCAGTTGCTGTGCGTAATACGTCTCGCCCCTGGCTACGGGGCCGAAGGCTGCCGCGATCAGACCGCGGGTTCCGGTCTCGCACAGTGTCATCAGCATCAGCCTGGGATATCCCGCCTGGCCGAGTCGGCTGGCGGGGCGGCCGAGCCAGGAATTGTTCCGTTCATGGTCGGGGACGATCAGGCTGTTGCACCCGTCAAAGGCGACCGTCCGCCAGCGTCGGTAACTCACCCCAGGAGTGGACGGCTGGGCCAGCGGCCCCGCCAACACCTCGAAGAGCCGCTTGACCGGCGCCGGGCCGATCCGCCGACGCAGGTCGCGAAGCGCCTTCTCGGAAGGCTCGGGGACGCGGGTGGTCAGCCCAGCGACCAGCTTGGTCCACACGAGTCGGGCACCGAGATGCTCGAACAATCCCAAAGCCAGAACGAAGTACACCCCGACCCGGGAGGGAAGACATCGCAGCCGCCGCTCCTGTGCTCCGGTCTCCTCCAGAACCGCGTCAACCAACTCCGGTGGCACGACCTGGGTTAACTCACCGAGATGGCCGGGGGCGAACACATCGCTGGTGTCGCCCATGACAGACTGGACCATAGGGCCTCTGCTTTCGGGAAGATCTTGGTCGATCCCCTGGATAGCAGAGGCCCGCAGCGCTTCACGCTCCTTCTTGACACCGCCTCTGGGCCCTTAACTTCGCGGCATTGGTCGATGCCGAGTGAGGCCCAGTCGGCGGCGCGGACCAGGGAGGCGGCACAGTAGCCGTCGCAGTGGGTCATGCTGCCGGACAACCCGTCCGGTCAGGCGGGTGCGCCGCGCTCGCCGGGCAGGATCGGCTGCGGCGGCACGCCGAGCTTCTCCATGGCGCGGCGGGCGCAGGAGCGTACGACGGCGAACTCGCGGCGACGCTTGGCGACCGCCTGGGCGAGGAGTGCCTCCACCTCGGGATACAGGGCCGTGTTCCCGGGCTCCTGGTCGCCGTACGCTTCGACGGTGACCACGGACTCCGGCAGCAGTTCCTCGATCAACGGGCCCGTCCTCCCTGGGCAGAACTCGGCCCGATGTCCCGGCGGTTGCGGATACCTGCGCCACTCCTCAGTGGCGTCCCCTCACCAGCGCACGGGCAGCTCTGCAACGCCATACGTCACCATCATCTCCCAGGTGCTGATCTCCTCAGTCGGAACGGCCAGTTCGAGCCGGGGGAAGCGGCGCAGCAACGACTTGTAGCCGATGGCGAGTTCCAGGCGGGCCAAGTGGTGGCCCATGCACTGGTGAGGCCCAGTGCCGAAGGCGACGTGCCGGGTCGTGCCGCGACGAATGTCGAAGGTGTCGGGGTCTTCGAAGCCCAGCGGGTCACGGTTGGCCGCGGGCAGCGACACCATGACGACCTCGCCCTCGCGGATGGGCTGCGCTTCGAACACGAAGTCCTCCGCGGCAACACGGATCGGTCCGATCTGCACCACGCTGAGGTAGCGCAGCAGCTCTTCGACGGCGTCGTCGATGAGGGACCAGTCGGCGCGCAGAGCGGCCAGCTGCTCGGGGTGGCGGAGCAGGGCGTAGGTGCCCAGCGCCAGCATGTTGGCGGTGGTCTCCAGCCCGGCGATGAGAAGAACGATCGTGATCCCGAGCAGCTCTTCGTCGTTCAGGTCGGTCTCGACGGTGAGACTGCCGAGGATGTCCAGGCCCGGGTTCTTGCGCGCGGCTGCGATCAGGGTGTGGAGCATTCCCCCGAGGATCGTCATGGACTGTTGCATCTCCTCCCCGCTGCTGGAGAGGCTGAAGAGAATCTCAACGTGATGCCCGAACTGCGCACGGTCCGTCTCCGGCAGCCCGAGTAGTTCCGAGGTGACCAGCGTGGGCAGGGGCTTGGCGTCGGCCTGTACCAGGTCGACGGGCCCACCCTCGTTGACCATCTCGTCCAGCAGGCGCTCCGTCATCTCCTGGATGCGCGGGCGGAGTTCCCGTGCGTGACGGTGGTGAAGTGCTTGCTCAGCAGACGGCGGTACCGGGTGTGCTCGGGCGGGTCCATATTGACGAACATGCCCGCGGGCAGTGCGTCAGTGCTCAGCTCGGAGCCGGGCACCTTCACCGGGGACCGCTTCCCGGCGGGCAAGGAGCTGAAGCGGGAGTCGGTCAGCACGGACTGCGCGGTCCGCAGGCCGGTGACCAGGTGGCCGATGTGCCCATCGGGATACCGCAGCGGGGTCATCGGGCATTCCGCGCGCTTGCGTGAAGGGGGCAGGCGGGTCGAAGGGGCAACCTGTGGGGCGTGCCGTAGGAAAAGGCCGCGCCGCGTGATTCCCGGCTGCTTGCGAATGCACCATGAAAGACCTGGAACCTCATCATCGAAAGGGAATTGGGGGCGGCTCTATAGGCTGCAGTTCTCCCACAACTGTCCCTAGGGTTCTCCTTAGACATGTCCCCGGCTGTCAATGCTCGTGCACGTCGACCATTTGGGGATTCCCCTAAATCCGATCCGCTGTGGCGGTGGAGCTCGGCTGCGGGACCGAAACTGGCCTCACGCCGCAACTTTTTGCCGCGCGGTCGGGCCTGTCACCTGTGCCGTGGCCGCCACGTTGCGGTGCCCTTTCATTCTCTGTGTGGGTGGGTGGAGCGCAATATGGTCGACTCCGAGCTCAATGGAACGGGGAACAGGGCCGGTTCGGCTTCGGCGGACTCGGCCGACGGCATAGCTGTCATCGGCCTGGCGTGCCGATTGCCGGGGGCCGCCGACCCGGCCGCCTTCTGGCGGCTGCTCAGCGAGGGTGCGGACGCGATCGCCGACGTCCCCCCGGACCGCTGGGACGCGGCCGCGGTGAGTGACGCCGATCCGTCCGCACCCGGCGGGACCGACATCCGCCGGGGAGGATTCCTCGACCGCATCGGCCACTTCGACGCCGGGTTCTTCGGGCTCTCCCCGAAGGAGGCCGCCGCCATGGACCCGCAGCAGCGGCTCGTGCTGGAGTTGGCCTGGGAAGCGCTGGAGGACGCGCACGTGCGCGCCGAGACGCTGCGCTCCACCCGCACCGGAGTGTTCGTCGGCGCCATCTGGGACGACTACGCGATCCTGCACCACCGCTCGGGACTCACGGCCATCTCCCCGCATACCGTCACCGGCCTGCACCGCAGCATCATCGCCAATCGGGTCTCGTACTTCCTCGGCCTGAACGGCCCCAGCCTGACCGTGGACTCGGGGCAGTCCTCATCCCTGGTCTCGGTCCATCTGGCCTGCGAGAGCCTCCGCAAGGGCGAATCGACGATCGCCCTCGCGGGCGGCGTGAACCTCAACATCGTCCCCGAAAGCACCCTGGGCGCCGCCAAGTTCGGCGGCCTGTCCCGCGACGGCCGGTGCTTCACCTTCGACGCCCGCGCGAACGGCTACGTGCGCGGCGAGGGAGGCGGCATCGTCGTCCTCAAACCTCTCGCCCGGGCCGTCGCGGACGGCGACCCCGTCTACTGCGTGATCCGCGGCAGTGCGGTCAACAACGACGGCGGCGGCGACGGGCTGACCGTACCCCTGCAGTCCGGGCAGGAACAGGTGCTCCGACTCGCCTACGAACGGGCCGGGATCGACCCCGCCCATGTCGGCTACGTGGAGTTGCACGGCACCGGCACCAAGGTCGGCGACCCCATCGAGGCAGCCGCGCTCGGCGCGGTGCTCGGCACGGGACGCGAGCCCGGCCACCCTCTGCGGGTCGGCTCGGCCAAGACCAACGTCGGCCACCTGGAGGGCGCCGCCGGCATCACCGGCCTGCTGAAGGCGGTCCTGTCGCTCAACCACCGTCAACTGCCCCCCAGCCTCAACTTCGAGACGCCGAATCCGGCGATCCCGCTGGACCGTCTGAACCTGCGCGTGCAGACCGAGCACGGCGAATGGACCGCCGAGGACGGCAGCCCGCTGCTTGCCGGGGTCAGCTCGTTCGGCATGGGCGGCACCAACTGCCACATCGTGCTGGCGGAACACCAGGCGAGGGCGGAAGCGGGCGCGGATGCGGGTACGGGCGCGGATGCGGACTCAGGTACGGGTGCGGTCCCGGCCCCGGCCTTTTGGCCGCTGTCCGCCAAGACCGCATCCGGGCTGCGCGCCCAAGCCGCAGCCCTGCTCGCACACGCCGAGGCACACCCCGGCCTCGCCCTGCCCGACGCCGGCTGGTCGCTGGCCACCAGCCGCACCGCCTTCGAACACCGGGCCGTCGTCGTCGGCGAGGACCGCGACGACATACTGCGCGCCCTGCGCGAGCTGTCCACCGGTGGCATCGACGCCGGACTGACCACGGGCCGCACCGGCCCGCGAGGCGAGCTCGCCTTCCTCTTCTCGGGCCAGGGCAGCCAGCGAGCCGGCATGGGCCGCGAACTGGCCGAGGCCTTCCCGGCGTTCGCCACCGCGCTGGACGAGGTGTGCGCACACCTCGACCCCTTGCTGCCGCGGCCGCTACGCGAGGTCATGTTCGCCCCCGAAGGCACCGAGGAAGCGGCCGAACTCGACCGAACCCTCTACACGCAGACCTCGCTGTTCGCCGTCGAGGTCGCCCTGTTCCGGCTGCTGGAGAGCTGGGGCATCACCCCCGGCGTCCTGATGGGCCACTCCATCGGCGAACTCGCGGCCGCGCACGTGGCAGGCGTCCTCTCGCTCGCCGACGCCTGCGCCCTCGTGGCCGCGCGCGGCCGCCTGATGCAGGCGCTGCCCGGCGGCGGCGCCATGATCGCCGTACAGGCCGCGGAGGACGAGGTCCGCGCCCGCATCGGCGACCGCACGGACCGCGTGAGCATCGCCGCCCTGAACGGCCCGGACTCCGTCGTCGTGTCCGGCGACGAGGACCTCGCCACCGAACTCGCCGACGCCTTCGCCGCCCTGGGCCGCAAGACGAGTCGGCTGCGGGTCAGCCACGCCTTCCACTCCCCGCACATGGAACCCATGCTGGCGGAGTTCCGCGACGTGGCCGAGGGCCTGACCTTCCACGCCCCGCGCATCCCGATCGTGTCCAACGTGACGGGCCGACTGTCCGCGGAGCCCTCGGGGTACGAAGGGTGCGCCGCCGCGTACTGGGTCCGCCACGTGCGCGCCGCGGTCCGCTTCGCCGACGGCGTCGCCCGCTTGGACGAACGGGGCGTCCGCACGTACCTGGAGCTCGGCCCCGGCGGCGTGCTCACGTCCATGGCCCGCGCCGGCGCCGACAGCGAGTCCCTGTTCGTCCCCGCCTTGCGCGCCCGTCGCCTCGAGGCGCAGGCTCTGCTGGCGGCGGTCGCCTCGCTGCATGTCCACGGCGTGGAGCCGGACTGGGACGCGCTGTTCGGCGGCGGGCGGGGCGCACGCCGCAAGGTCGCGCTCCCCACCTACGCGTTCGAACGGCAGCG
This sequence comes from Streptomyces sp. NPDC050625, assembly GCF_040654755.1. Lineage (NCBI taxonomy): Bacteria > Bacillati > Actinomycetota > Actinomycetes > Kitasatosporales > Streptomycetaceae > Streptomyces > Streptomyces sp. NPDC050625. The sequence goes on along the minus strand of NZ_JBFAIQ010000057.1, from coordinate 1,932 downwards.
GTACTGGCTCGACGGCGACACCACGTCGTCCGTCGCCACCTCCAGGCCGTCTGTCGCCACCACCGGCCCGTCCGTCGCCACGACCGGCGGGGCGCCCGCGGCTCCGCAGCCGGACGCCATCGCCGAGAACAACAGTGCGCCCGTCACAGCCCTGGCCCGACGGCTGGCCGGACTGCCCCGGTCCGAACGCGATGAGGCCGTGCTCGACCTGGTCCGCGCACACATCGCCGCAGTCCTGGGCCACGCCGAAGCCCGCCAGGTCGAGACCGAGTGGACGTTCAAGGACCTCGGCTTCGACTCGCTCAGCTCGGTGGAACTGCGCAACCAGCTCGGCGAGGCCACCAGCCTGCGCCTGCCCAGCGGGCTGCTGTACGACCACCCGACCCCTGCCGCGCTCGCCCGCCATCTCGCGGCCCAGTCCCTGGGCGCAGAGGACGCGGCGGCCTCCGGGCCCGCGACGCCGGTCGACCCCGACGAGCCCATCGCCATCGTGGCCATGAGCTGCCGCCTGCCCGGCGGGGTGAGCTCCCCCGAGGACCTGTGGCGGCTGGTCGCATCCGGCGGCGACGCCATCACCGGATTCCCGGCGGACCGCGGCTGGGAGATCGAGGCGCTCTACGACCCGGAGCCCGGCACGCCCGGCAAGTCCTCGACGCGGCAGGGCGGCTTCCTGCACGAAGCGGCCGAGTTCGACGCCGGCTTCTTCGGCATCAGCCCCCGCGAGGCCGCTGCGATCGACCCGCAGCAGCGGCTGGTCCTGGAGACCGTGTGGGAGGCCTTCGAACGGGCCGGTATCGACCCGGCCACGTTGCGCGGGAGCCGGGCGGGCGTGTTCATCGGCGCGACGGCACAGGACTACGGCCCCCGACTGCACGAGCCGGTCGACGGCATCGAGGGCTACCTGCTGACCGGTACGACGACCAGCGTCGCTTCGGGCCGCGTGGCTTACGCGTTCGGCCTCGAAGGCCCCGCGGTCACGGTGGATACGGCCTGTTCGTCGTCCCTGGTCGCCCTGCACCTGGCCGTCCAGTCGCTGCGGAGCGGCGAGTGCACGATGGCCTTGGCCGGCGGCGTCACCGTGATGTCCACGCCCGGCATGTTCGTGGAGTTCAGCCGCCAGCGCGGCCTGTCGACGGATGGCCGGTGCAAGGCGTTCGCGGCCGGCGCGGACGGTACGGGCTGGGCCGAGGGCGTCGGCATGCTCCTGGTGGAGCGGCTGTCCGATGCCCGCCGGAACGGCCACCAGGTGCTGGCCGTCGTGCGGGGCAGCGCGGTCAACCAGGACGGCGCATCGAACGGACTCACGGCGCCCAACGGCCCCTCCCAGCAGCGCGTCATCCGCCAGGCGCTGGCGGCCGCCGGACTCGCACCCGCGGACGTCGACGCGGTGGAGGCGCACGGTACGGGCACACGGCTCGGCGACCCGATCGAGGCGGAAGCCCTTATCGCGGCCTACGGCCAGGGACGGGACGGCGACCGGCCGCTGTGGCTGGGCTCGCTGAAGTCGAACATCGGTCATACGCAGGCCGCGGCGGGCGTGGCCGCCGTGATCAAGATGGTCATGGCGATGCGGCACGGCGTGCTGCCGCAGACCCTGCACGTCGACGAGCCGACCCCGTACGTGGACTGGTCGGCAAGCGGTGTACGACTGCTGACCGAGGCGGTGGAGTGGCTCGCGGGCGACCTGCCGCGCCGGGCGGCGGTGTCCTCCTTCGGTATCAGCGGCACCAACGCGCACGTCATTCTCGAGCAGGCCGCGACGAGTGAAGAGCCCCCGCGCGGGACGGCCGTTGCGGGACCGGTCCCGTGGGTGCTGTCGGGGAAGAGCGATGGGGCGCTGCGGGAGCAGGCGGGTCGGCTGTTGTCCTTCCTGGACGCTGAGAGTGGTGCTGGGGTTCGGCCGGAGGACGTGGCGTTCTCGCTGGCGACGTC
>NZ_JBFAIQ010000056.1:0-26854 GCF_040654755.1 Streptomyces sp. NPDC050625 | reverse complement strand
GTCGTACGACGGCTGTCGCGGGTCTCCTCGCTGAGGTTGCTGGTGACGTCCCAGCCCCAGTAGTAGAACGCGGCGATCAGCGCGCCCGAGGCGAACCCGGCCATCCCGTCGAAGCGGGAGAAGCCCAGCCAGGACCAGTCGAAGGCGCGGGCATCACCGGTGTGGAAGAACGCCAGCACCGCGAACAGGCCCAGCACGACCAGCTCGACGCCGGACATCAGCAACTGCGCGCGGACGGTCAGCCGGGCACCGCCCAGGACGACAGCGAGCATCACGATGAACCACGCGGCGCCCACCACCGTGGACAGGGCCGTGTTGTCCGCGAGGTTCTCGTCGAACAGGGCCAGCGTCATCGAACCGGCGGGCAGCGAACCGGCCACCATGAAGATGGTCGCGGAGACCACCAGCGCCCAGCCGCTGACGAAGCCCAGGAACGGGTGCAGGGTGCGCCCCACCCAGGAGTAACTGGCGCCGGCGTTCACATCGATCCGGCCGAGGTAGCTGAACGCCAGCGCGATGCCCAGCATGGGTATCGCGCAGTACAACAGCGCCGCGGGGCCTGCGAGTCCGACGGCGCCGACGAGCACGGCGGTGGTCGCGGCCAGGGAGTACGCGGGGGCGCTGCCCGCGACCGCCATCACTAGGGTGTCGAACATGCTGAGGGCGTTGGCCTGAAGCCCTCTGCCCCTGTTGTTGCTCATGGATGCGCTGCTTTCCGTGCTGCACGACACGAGGAGGTAAATTCGTTCCGACAGACTTGCCGGGGGCAGCCGAAGCGGCCTCGGCCACGAAGACACGAGGGATTCGGGTTCGAGGCCGGTGGCCCGCTGCGCGTCCTTCGAGGTGGACCCGTCGGTCCCTGCTACGGAGCGGATTACGGCGGGGTTCTCTCGAGGCGGCCTAGATGCCCAACCGTGACATTCCCCGCACCCCGCCGCAGGCCTTGGGCTTCGCCTGCGGGAACTCCTGCACCCGCTGCCCGGCCACGACCGTAGGAGTCCCGGCGCGGCGGGAGGCCCGGTCGCGCCGGACTCTGCCTGGCAGGACCTGGAATCCTTCCCTCGCGTGCAGTGGCGCGGCCGCGATCGGGTCCTTGTCCGCACCACGGCCCTAACATGCGGCCGCGGAATGCCGGCGACGCACCGGCGAGGCAATTCTGACGTACTGCACCTTTCGCAGGTACTGAATCCAGCTCATGTGTACTGAATCCAGCTCGTGTCGAAGGAAGCAATGAAGCTACGACCACTGTCCTGCCGATCACGCGGGGCCGCGCGGGGACCTCGCCACGGCGAAACGCGGCGGCGGAGGTCGCGCGCCACACCGTCACGGACGCGACCGACGGCGGGATCGTGATCTTCGGGGCACCGGGCTCCCCGGTCAGGGACAACACGATCACCGACCGGACCAAGGTCCTGCTCGGCGGGATCAACATGGTCGACTTCGCGCCGATGAACGGCAACTAAACCGGGGAGCGTGGTCTCGGGCACCATCCTGGGAGCGTTTTACCATGTCCACCGCTTCCTGACACCGACGGGCGGAGCTCGCAGGCAAGCGCCGCCCGTGCTCCCCAGGCATAGCTCCGTCACAGCCGGGGCTCACGGCCTCCGATCCCCGGTGATCTTCCCCCGCCAGGGCCCGGATGCCCATGCCACCTCGCCCTCAGAGGGTTCCGGAGCGCAGTGCGAAGGCGACCGCGTGGGTGCGGTTGCGCAGTCCGAGGCGGTTCATGATGCCGCTGATGATGTTCTTGATGGTGCGCTCGGAGTAATTCAGTTTCTGGGCGATCTCCGTCGTGTCCAAGCCGTCCGCGAGGAGTCGCAGCACCTCAACCTCGCGGGCCTCCAGTCCGGACGGGGTCAGCCCCATCGGCGCCAGTACGTCGCGGTGGACCGCTCCGATGTGGTTGATCAGCCAGCCCTGGATCGAAGTGGGCAGCACGCCGCATCCGTCGGCGACACCTCGGATGGCCTTGGCGATTTGGTCGAACCCGGCGTCCTGACGCCATATCACGCTGCGCAGGCCGAACTGCACCGCCCGCACCACCTGGCCTTCTGTCATGCTTCCGGTGACCAGCACGATTCCCATGCGCGGATTGACCGAGCGGGCGGCGACGGCCTCCATGAGCAGCATGGTCTCCTCGACGACGGCCACCGTCAGCATCAGAACCACGTCCGCCCGCTCGTGTTCCTCCCGGGGCAGCACTGTCAGTCCCCGCTGCCTCTTCAGGCAGGAGGCAGCTCCCTCCCCGGTGACTGGGTCACTCGCGAGGATTGCGATCGAGATCATCCTCAAACGTCCTTCCTGGGACGCCTCGCCTCGGCACAGCGGAACTGCAACCGCCGGCCTCGGTGGTCAGAGCGGCCACCAGGCCCTGCCCTCCGCCCCGTCCCACGACCGGCTGGTCACCGCTGGGGAACGGCATCGGCCGGGAGTGCCGCGCCGACAGTGGGCCGCGCGAACGTCCTCACCGGCCGCCCGGCCGCCTCCGGAACCAGCCCCCCGCGCGACGACGGCGTCGGGCGGCGTTTAGAGAGCTGAACCCCATCGCTGCGCTGATCACTCGCAGGAAGGCCTGAGCTGGGTCCATGCCTGGCTCCGCAGGGCTGCCGGCGAACGAGACCGCGGGCCGGTTCTCGTCTTCCTTCACAGTGAGTGAGGACGAGGTGATGTACATACTGGATTGATCGAGCCTTTCAGGGCACGCGGACTGCTCGTACGGCGTCAGTTCGCGTGGGGGTGGCAGCCGGAAAACGTCTCAGAGAGACCGCCACGGGGAGGACCGGGAACGCCTCGCATGCTTCTGGCCGCTGATGGATGCCCGATCGCATTCTGATACTCAGTCAGCCAGATCGCCCGACTTCAGGTCCTTGCAAGGGCTGTGAGACCGGCGCCGGTGCCTCTGATCCTGCTTACCGAGACGGTCGTGAAGAGGTTCTAGCCAGGGCACAGCGACACAATGAACCGCCTCGGACTGCGCAACCGCCCCCCGCGCCGTCGCCTTCGCGTTGCGCTCCGGAACCCTCTGCGGGCCACTGACTGGAGTGCGGAGTTTCGCAGGCGAGGGGCCTACGGAACGGCCACTGTCCGGAACACCGCCGCCCCTGCGCCAGGCCGCAGTACCGACAGCTTGAGCGTGCTTTTCGGCAGCGGCTCGTTGATCCGGGAGAAAATTCCCGGAAGTTGTCTTTTCGGTGGACTTTGTTCGATTCGTGATCAGTCGGCGTAGAGAGTGAACTTCTCCCAGCCGTTGTTGGCGGGTTGGTTCGCGATCAGGGGTGCGGTGCCGTTGTTGGAGGTCACGTACATGTCGTTGGCCTCGGCGACCAGACTGACGGTCCGGTTGGGATTCCTGATCATGCGGAATGTCTCCCAGCCCTGGGCGACGGTCCGGTTGGCGATCAGCGGCTGCGTGCCGGCGTCCTCAGCCGTGACGAACAGTCCGTTGGCTTCCGCCCGCAGCTGGACCTGGTCACCACTGAGGTAGGTGACGTCGAACGCCTCCCATGGGCCGGCCTGCGTGCGGTTGGCGATGAGTGGTTGCGCGCCGGCGTCCTCCGCTGTGACGAACAGGCCGTTGTTCGCCTTGAGGCTTATGGTGGTGGGGCGTTCCGTCAGTCCGAGCAGGCCCGTCAGGGACTGGTTGGGGAGGAAGTCCGACTGCAGCGTGCTGTTGCTGACGGACGCGGACTGGAATCCGCTCGGTGCCGAGGCGATGGAGCCCGAGCAGTTGGAGGCCTTCACATAGCCCACATGCGTGGAGCTGTCGGTGTTGCCGGTCACCGTCCAGTCTCGGACACCGTTGGCGACGAACCCGTAGCCCATGTGTGCGCCCCTGAGCGTGTTTCCCGTCACGGTGGCGCCGTAGTTGACGACGGTGGAACCACATCCCCAGGGCAGCGGGCCCATGGCCACGGCGATCTTGATCAGGGAACCCGCAGCGTCGATCGTGTTGCCCGACACCACGGTGCCCGTGTAGTTGCCGCCGTCCGGGCCGTAGTCGACCATGTTGATGCCGCCGAGAAGCACCTTGGTCGCGGCGGTGATCGTGTTGTTCCGGACAGTCGAGCCGGGAGCACCGAAGATCACGATGCCGCCGTCGGTGGCATCCCGGATGGTGTTGTTCTCCACCAGGGTGTGGCCGCAGTCCAGGGAGATGCCGTCCGCCCAGGTGCCCTCCGGCGTGTCCGTGCCCGCGTCGGTGAGCAGATTGCCGGACAACGTGGCCTGCTGGCACGCGGGTACGCCACCGGCCGAGTCGCCGCCGAACAGGTGGAGGTCCGACCAGCCGCGGGTGTGGTGGGCATACACGTTGCGCACGGCCTGGCCGGTGCTGTTGCCACCCATCTCGATCAGCGCGTCAGCGTTGGCAAGCCGTCCGTACTGCGATCGAGAGCCGTCCACTTCGACGTTCTGCAGAACCGCACCGGACTGGTCGTGTCCAAAGACGGCCATCGCCAGGGTGGTGCTGGCGACCCGAAGGACGGCCCGGGTCCCGTCGGTGGGGAGACCCTGAGTCTCGATGCGCTGGTCAGGGGCAGTGAAGTAGACGGTCTTGCTGAGGTTGAAGACGGCGCCCGGGCAGAGTTCCGCCACGTCTCCTGCCCCTGCAAGTGCAGCGGTGATGTCAGCGTCTGTCCCAGAGGGTATGCAACCGGCGGCCGAGGCTACAGAGACGGTCGGGCCGAACCAGGTCAGACCCGTGACGATCAGGCCCAGAACGGTTCCGATCACCAGAGCCGAACGCCCTCGCACGCGGGAACCAGCAGAGCCCAGGCGTCGCTCCAGCCTCCCTCGTACTCCGTCCGCTTGCCGGGCCAGTGATCGTCGCTTCATCTGCTTCCTTCGACATGAGCTGGATTCAATCCATGTGAAAGATGCAGCGCGTCAAAGGACCCCGACGCACCGCCAACTTCCCGCAGCCGCATGCTAGAGCCGCAGCTCAGACAAGGACCCGATCCCAGCGGCGCTGCGGTACGCGAGGGAATGTTTCCAGGTCTACCGGGGCAGAGTCCGGCGCAGCCGCCCGATTGCCGCGCCGGAATTCCTAAGGTCGTGACTGCACAGCGGCTCTGGGACTCGGGTCAGCACGGAGCCCGGCCGCCGTCGTCGGCGGCGCTGACCATCCAGCGTCACGAACGGCAAGCACCGCGCACGTCACTCGCGGAGGTGCGGCGCGACCGTCCGGCCATGCCCGCCCGATGCCGGCGCGATGGGGGACGAGGCTTCGGGGCTGCCGCCGGATGGAGAGTGGAGCAGACACACATGGAACGCACAACCGGGCCAGCAACCAGCGGCGAGGAACCCGCCGTGGATTTGTTCGGCAACGTCGTGAGGCAGCGGGAGTCGTCGACCGCAAGCGACGGCCCGTTGGGCAGTCTAGTCAATTCAAGATCCACAGGTGTCACGGACCTTCACTGGACAAGGCGTTGGACATGGCGTCCAATTCAATCTAGCCTTTGGGCTGCCGGCCACGAAGCAACCTGCGGCGGGTGCGGCATTCGTAGATGCCCCATTCGGCCTTCGGATGCGCATCAACAATCGTTGACCCACCGGGGTCATCCCGGCCGAGAAGGCGGAGGAACGCGACGCTGTCACGGCTCGTCGCAGCGATTCAGGGACCTGCCGTCCCTGGGTACGGTGCTCCGCACACCAGCGCCCATGCCGCTTGTCACGCACAGCGCAGCCCCCGGCTGCGCCGATACAGGGTGTGGCTGCACCGCTTGATGGAAGCAGCTTCGTGACTCGTGCTGTTCGGGATCCGCAGCTCCCCCGAGCCGCCCTTTTCGAACCGCTAGGAGATTTGACTTGGCTACCACCGAAGTACCCCGTCCCACTCTGCTCCTGGTGCACGGAGCGTGGCACGGCCCCTGGTGCTGGGAGAGACTCGAGTCTGCGCTCGCTGACGACGGCTGGACGACTCGCACGGTCGCACTGCCCAGCGCCGTGAGGCCAGGCGTCCCGGCCACCGATCCGCTCGCCGGCGTTCACGGGGACGCGCAGGTCATCCAGGAGACCCTTGCAGGCATCGAGGGAGCCGTGGTGGTCGTCGGTCACTCATACGGCGGCATTCCAGTCACCCAAGCCATCGCCGAGGCCCCCAACGTCTCGCATGCCGTCTACCTCGCGGGATATCAACTGGACGTGGGAGAGAGTCTGCTTGGCTTCCATGGCGCTCCCGAACCGGAGAATCCGAAAGGCGTCATCCCGCCGGCGGAAAACAGCGACGCTGCTCTCTATGCCGATGTGTCCGAAGCAGAGACTGCGCGAGCGGTGCAACGGCTAGTGCCGCAAAGCCTGAGATCCTTCAGTGAGCGCGTGACAAAGGCGGGGTGGCGAACCGTTCCCTCCACCTATGTCATCTGCGAGCAGGACCAGTCCCTGCCGCCCCAGGCACAGGAGAAGCTCGCTGCCCGGGCCAAGACCATTTGTCGGCTGCCGAGCGGCAACTCGCCGTTCCTGTCGATGCCCTTGGAACTTGCCGCTCTTCTCGCGCGCATCGCACTCGAAGAAGCCGGCTGCCCCCTCCCAGCGGCGTAGCTCAGCGTCGGCGCCCGAACAGCCGTGTCCTGCCCGCCCGTAGAACACCTCAAGCGTTTGGAGGTCCCAACAGGGGCGCCAACAGCCGGAAGGTGATCAGGCAGGTGACGCCACCGAGGAATGCTTCGTGGATGTCGTCGCGCCGTTCCAGCGGGTTCGCATGCACAGGAAGCCGTGGAGCCAGGTCATGGCGCGTTCGACCGACTCGGCGGAAGATTCCCAGCCGGAGCCGTGCGGTTGGACTCGCTCGGCGATGACGGAAGGCATGACCTGATTGTCCGCCGCACAGGATCGTCAGTCCGGAGTCGAACAGCCTTGTCCTCCAACTGCGCAAGCGTGGCATCTCACAGGTGATCCTTGTCGGCATGGCCGCCAACCTGTGCACCGAGGGGCACCTCCGAGACTGCTCGAGCAGGGGTTCGAGGTTGCCGTCCGCGTCGCCAGCGCCGGACCCCGACTGCCCGAAGGCGACGGCTACCTGGCTGTGCTGATCAACTTCCGTTTCCTGGCCGGCGCCGCATGGTCCGCTGAGCAGACCATCAGCCAGGTGCGCGCGGCCTGGCGACAGGCAACTCCCCCGAAAGCAGAAGGCGAGACATGAATAGAAGCGAAGTCACCGAGCGGATCATGGAATCGAAGATCCAAAACGGTATCCGGTGGTCAGACGTGGCTACGGTACTCGGCGGAAGCAAGGAGTGGGTCACGGCCGCCTGCCTTGGACAGATGGCCTTCACCGCGGAGCAGGCAGCCCAGGTGGCCGCCATCTTCAAGCTCCCTCACAAAGCAATTGCCGTACTGCAGGTGCCCGTGGCCCGAGGCACGCTGGACACGCCGGTGCCGTCAGACCCTCTCATCTACCGGCTCTACGAAATCGTGAGCGTCTACGGCACAACGCTCAAGGAACTCATCCACGAGGAATTCGGTGACGGCATCATGAGCGCCATCGACTTCCGCATGGAAGTGGTTCGCCAGGAGGACGACGCCGGCGACCGAGTCGGCATCACCATGAGCGGCAAGTTCCTGCCCTACAAGCCTTACTGAGCCTGGATCCATCTGTAGTCCGGGGCCGGGACTGGGGTTGGAACCAGGAAGTGTCTTGTGTTCACCGGGAGCTCGGTGGCGTACCGCAACCTGCCGCCGGGCAGCGTATCGGGTGCGGTGTTTGGCCATCGACGCCGGGTCAAGCAGGGCTACGGCTGCGCCACGCAGAACGCCTCCCTCGGCTAGGAACGTGTCTCAGTAAGTGGCGACTGGCCGGGTGGTCGTGATCGGCGGGATCGACGGTGATCGCCCGGTTGCGGCCTGGGGTGCTCGGGAGCGTCGTGTGCTGCTGAGTTTCGTGGCTCGGCGAGGGCGGCCGGTGGCCGGGCCGGTAGCTGATCGCGGCGGCGAGTCCGGCGGTTCCGAAGGTTCGGAAGATCTTGCGGAGATTGCGGCAGACGGCCAGTAGCCTCTCCGCGGGCCCCGTCCTGGCCAGGTAGGAGCAGTTGGCGGCCGTTGTGGCAGTGATCTGGCCGAAGACGGGTTCGACGATGGCTTTTCGGCAGCTGTAGGCGGCTCGGCCGGGCTTGGTCCGCAGCTTGCGGGCCATGCGCTCCTTCAGCGTGGCCCTCGCCGGGATGCGTCCGCGTGGTGCGGGCAGGACCTGTTCGTCGTGGGCAAGGCGGCCGGTGGCCATGAACGTGTCGGTGCCGCAGGACAGTTGGCGCTCTTGGGCGGCTTCCAGGTTGGCCTTGGAGCAGTATCGGGCGTCGACGAGGGCCTGCTTGGGGTGGTGACCGGTGTTGGCAGCCGACTGGTCGAGCATGCTGGTGTAGTCCAGCGCGTCCGAGGGGTTGGTCGTGACGTCGGCGGCGGTAATGACCTGGTATTTCTCATCGACGACGGACTGGGCGTTGTATGCCTGGATGTAGGCGCCGTCGCTGTTTTTCATGATCCGTGAGTCGGGGTCGGTGAAGTTGGCCCGGGCCTTGGGCTTGGGCCGGGCCCAGCGGCAGCCTTGTTGCCCGCGTCGGTGACAGCCTGCTCGTCGCTGGTGCCAGCCCGTTCCTGACGGCGGCGTTCCTTCTCTTCCGCGTGACGGCGGGCCTTCTCGGCGGCCTCGGCTTCGATCTGCGCGCGGGCAGCCTGCAGCTTCGCCAGACGCTTCTCCCGCCGGTCCAGTTCGGCAGGCAGGTCGGTGTCCTTGCCATCGGGACCGAAGACCTGGTCCTCGGCGTGGTCGTTGGCCTCCGCATCGGCCAGCAGGGCCTGGACCCGGGCCTCCAAGGAGGCGATCTCCGCCTCGATCCGCTCTTCCTTGTCGACCAGGCGGCCGTAGCTCATCGCCTTGTGCTTGGAGACGCTGGCCCCCAGCTTCGTGCCATCCAGCGCGGCGCGGCCCATCTTGACCATGCCCAAGGTCATGGCAAGGCGCAGCGACTGGATGAACAAGTCGGCCAGCGCGTCCAGGTGACGGCGGCGGAACCGGGCGATCTAGCGGAAGTCCGGGGCCTGGTCGGCGGCCAGGAACCGGAACGCGACATCGTCGGCACATTTACGCTCGATCGCCCGCGAGGAGCGGACCCCGGTGATGTAGCCGTAGATCAGCAGTCGCACCATCAGTCGAGGGTCGTAGGGCGGGTAACCCCGCTTCTCGGTGCAGTCCGCGAGGATCGGCCCCAGGTCGAGCACCTCGTCGACCAGGTCGGCAACAAACCGGGCCAGGTGGTCCTCCGGCAGCAGTCGTCCAGCGACGGCGGCAGCAACACCTGGTGCGGGTCGAACGCCCGAAACATCTTGTCCACCGCCGCCGGACGACCCTGCGGCCGCCTCTTCTCGACCGGCTCGGCCTCGAACAGCCCATCCCCACCACGCATACCTGATCAGCAACAGACCAAGATCACGAGACTTTGCAACAGCCCTGGCCAGGTCATCGCGGGCGTCGACCCCGGTGCCCGGACAGTGGTCACGTATCCGAACGCCGTCTTCGACGACGACTGACAGTGCCGGGTCTGCGACGCCGAGGTCGCGGAAACCTCCTACTGCGCGTTCACCGGGAAACGGAAGGAGCACCCCACCACCGCCCAGCTCCTGGTCTGCCGCGTCCGGCGACTGAACACCGCCCAGGCCCCGACAGGGCGAGTTGTTCGCCGTTCACCGCTTCGCTGTCACCCGCCTCGCCTTCCTCGACGCGAAAGCCGACCACCGCTGTTCCGTCATCGTCGAGCAGGCCTTCGCCGACACGGAGGACTCCGCTCTCGCTCGCCTGCCCCCGGAGAAGCTCACCGCGAACGTCGCCTGGCTGACCCGGCGACCATGCCCGCAACCTCACGTCCCTGCCTGTCTCACCTTTTGCCTGCGCGCCTGACCGCCCGACCTGAACGTCCGCCCTCGATCCGAAGGTGTTGGAGACCCGCCACCGGAACGGTCATCGGCGGCCACCCCTGCCCGAAACCTGAAATACCCTCCTGGAACCGACAAAAAGCCAAATCAGGATTTGAACAGTGGATCCAGGCTGAACCCAGGTCCTTGCCTGTCCGTATCTGTGAGTAGGCAGGCAAAGTAACTATTCAACTGAATGGAATGGGTTGTGAGCGATAGCGAAAATTCCGCTGCAGAGTTCTACACGGGGGAGGCCCATAGATTGATCTCAGAGGGAGAATCCCGCGTTGCTCCCTTCGAGGTGCGAATCCCTACAGGGAGTCAGAGTATGGGCAACGCCGCCCCAAACCACGAAGAAACAATTGCGGCTATAGTCAATAGCTACTTTGATCTGCCACCGGCTTCCGCAGCCTCGAACGGGCAACCGAGGGAACAGGGTCAATCACACTTCGCCGGCGCATCGACTGATGCCGCTCTCCAGCCTAACGTGGCTCAACGGAGGCCGGTCGCCGCGCCGCCGCCCAAACCAGGCTCTGGCTTTGATCCCGACGCGTTTGAGCCCACGTTGAGTGAGATCCCCAAGGTGTGGGCGAGAAAAATTGTGAGAATTGCGGCAGCAGCCAGATTGGTGGCCCCTGGCACATCAGCGGCGCGGAGCCAGCAGGACCAGCAGGGCCAGCCGTCAGAGCCAGCTAAGCAACGGAACGTCCTCAAGAAGGCTGCTCGCAAGCCCGCCATTGGCCGTTGAACAGATGCCGCTGGGCTTGGGCATGCCGGTCGCCGTGCCTCTGCCGTCGGCGATAGTGGGCTTGCCGCCTTCAGTCCGCGGGCATCGGTGAAGCGGCGGCGGTCGTCTCCGATCTCGGCGAGCGCCGGAGTGTCGAGATTGTCGCCGAGACTGGGGAAGTTGGGGGTCACGTCAGCGTGCGCGTGATGAGGGAAAGCCTCCTCCAGTGCCTTTGCGAGGTCGTCCGAGGCCGCGCAGACTACCTCCAACTCCCGCAGCAGGGCGAGCATCTGCTTGCCCTGCGCGTTCTCGACAGGTGGCGGCTGATGAGCGTAGTCCGCCCGGAAGATCTCCCGCATCCAGTCCCTTCAGCCTCGCCGCTGGCTCCGGCCGGCCCGCTTGAGAGCGGACCGGCAGGCCATGTTGGTGTGCGCGAGGACCAGGGCGTCGCCGGGTCGGACTTCTTGGTGTGTTCTGAACGTGGAGGAGGGTTCGGCGCAGGATGAATTCGGTCGTCCCCGCCGCCGTGGGCGGTCTGCCGCCGGCACTCGGTCTACAGGCGAAGGGTTCGCAGAGCGGCTGTCCGTCGCCGGTGCCCGGCGGGCGGATCACGTGAGCCGCCTCCTCTCCGGTCGCGTCGAGGCCGAACGACACGGCGGGGATGCAGCCACGTGGTCCGCTCGTTCGCCGACCAGCGGCCATTGCCCCGGCCGCCGACGCCCCGCGCACCGACGGCCGTTGTGGAACGCTCGGCCGTCAGCAGAGAGATCGCCGCCGCCAGTGGCGTCAATGAGCCGTGCGTGAATCGGGTCCTGGACAGGCTCTCCCGATGGCAGACCGGGTCGGCTGTCGCGGGGGCCGAGAGCGGCATGTCTCCGATCTATGATCAACGGACGCGAACCCGCGTCCGACGCCGCTCCCGCAGTCCATCTCGCGGCAAGACCCGATACCGTCCGGCCCGGAGACGCCTTGCCGCCGGAGCGGCGAACGCCAGCGACTCGTCGCCGTATTCTCCGAACAGTTGAGGGTCTGTCGCCCACTCTTCACGATTTCCCTGTCAAGTGCCCGGTGGTACGGTCCCGGGCCCCATCGCTTCGGAAGCGAGTCCCAGCATGGTGCGTGTCCGATCGTCCCTGGCGGAACTCCCCGCCTACGTCCCGGGCCGCAAACTGCCCGGCGCGGTCGTTCTGAGCAGCAACGAATCCCCGTACGGGCTGCTGCCCGGGGTCGCCGGAAGGCTCGCCGCACTGGCGGGCGGGGTGTCGCGCTACCCCGACATGAGCGCCGCGGGACTGGTGCGGGCCATAGCCGAGCACCACGGGGTCGAGCCCGAGCGGATCACGGTGGGCGCAGGCTCCTCAGAGGTCTGCGGTCAACTGCTGCACTCGGTCCTCGACCGCCCCGGCGACGAGGTCGTCTTCGGCTGGCGGTCCTTCGAGGCGTACCCGATCCTCACCGCGGTCGCGGGCGGTACGGCAGTGAAGGTCCCGTTGCGCGACCACGCCCTGGACCTCGACGCCATGGCCGCGGCGGTCACGGGCCGGACCCGGCTTGTTCTCGTCTGCAACCCCAACAACCCCACCTCCACCGGGATCGGCGAACGGGCGCTGCGGGACTTCGTGGACCGTGTGCCCGAGGACGTGCTGGTGGTGGTGGACGAGGCATACCGGGAGTACGCAGACCCGGCGCTGGTCCCGGACGCCCTGTCTCTCCTCGGCGACCGCCCCAACGTCGTGGTGCTGCGCACGTTCTCCAAGGCGTACGGACTGGCGGGACTGCGCGCGGGCTACTGCGTGGCGCCCGAGGAGATCGTCGCCCATGTGCGCAAGACCCAGGTGCCGTTCAGTGTCAGCGCTCTCGCTCAGGAGGCCGCCGTGGTCGCCCTCGGAGAGCGTGCGGAGGTCGCCCGCCGTGCGGCGCTCACCGCCGTCGAACGGGCGCGGATGACAAGGCGGTTGCGCGCACTCGGCTTCGAAGTGCCCGACTCTCGGGCGAACTTCGTATGGCTCCCGCTCGCGGACGAGACCGCGAGCTTCGCCCTGCATTGCCTCGAAGGCAGGGTCGTGGTCCGTCCGTTCCCGGGCGAGGGCGTCCGGGTGACGGTCGGGCTGCCGGAGGAGAACGACGCCCTCCTCGCACTCGCCGCGATCTGGAGAGGCTGAAGGCGTGCGTCCCGGTCCCTACGAGCGGCATCGCGAACTGCTCCAGAAGGCGGTACGGGCCGTCTCCATCGGCCACTGCCGTGCGCCGTTCACGGACGCAGCGGAACACAGCGCCGCCGACGCGGGCATGAGGTCCACCCGGACGGCGGGGAAGGTCTTCGGATCCCTGCTGGGACGGCCCTTCGACCTCGACCAGCCCGGTGAACTCGGACGAGTGGCCACCGAGTCCTCCCCGTACGGCATCGCCATGGGCATCGGCTACCCGCGCTGCGACCCCGCTGTCCTGGTGGCGGCAGCCGGGCGGGCGATGCCCGGCTGGCGTGCCGCCGGTGCCCACCAGCGCGCCGGGCTGGCCGTGGAGATACTGCACCGGCTGAACATCCGCAGCCACGAGCTGGCCCTCGCGGTCCACCACACCACCGGCCAACCCCTGCGCTCCGCGTTCCTGGCCGCCGGGCCACGTGCCCAGGACCGGGCGCTGGAGGTCGTGGCCCATGCCTTCGCCGAGTCGGTGCGGGTCCCCGCAGAGCTGCGCTGGGAGAGCACCCGGCGGCGCGGGCAGCCACCGGCGATGCACGGCACCTGCACCGTCGTGCCCCGCGGAGTGTCCCTGCTCGTCGGCTGCCCCGACTATCCGCTCTGGAACGGCCTTCCGGGCGTGTTCGCCAGTCTGGTCACCGGCAATCCCGTGATCGTGGCACCGCATCCGCGCTCCGTACTGCCCCTGGCGATCACCGTGCGCGTGGCGCGGCAGGTGCTCGCGGAAGCCGGCCACGATCCCGACACCGTGACGTTGGCGGCAGCCGAACCCCAGGAGCGGCTGCACCGGAGGCTGGCCACGGACCCGGAGGTGCGCATCGTCGACTTCACCGGCTCGGCGCCGTTCGCCGACTGGCTGGAGCAACACGCCCGCCAGGCAACCGTGTTCGCCCACCGGACCGGGCTGAACACCGTAGTCGTCGACTCCACCGACGACTACGCGGGCCTGATACGGGGACTCGCGCACTCTCTGTGCCTGTGCAGCGGCACGCTTCGCACCACGCCGCAGAACATCCTGGTGCCGACGACAGGCGTCGAGACCGACGTGGGCCCGAAGACTCCCAGGGAACTGGGGGCCGACCTCGGTGACGCCGTGGACCGGCTGCTCGGGCATCCGGCGCGGGCGGCACGGCTGCTGGGGGCGACCACCGGTGACGAGGTGCGGGCGGGGCAGGCGGAGGCCGCACGGTACGGGCCCGTGCTGTGCGCGTCCCGGTCGCTGCACCATCCGGACCATCCCGGCGCCGATCTGCGCGGACCGCTGCTCGTGCGGCTGGGGGCGCGGGACAAGCGGGTCTACGCCCGTCAGTGGCCGGGGCCGGTCTCGTTCCTGGTGGGCACCGACTCGACCGCGCACAGCCTGGCCGTCTTCCGCGCCACCGTGGGCCGGCACGGCGCCCTGTACGCCGGAGTGCATTCGACCGATCCGCTGGTGCTCGCGGCCGCCGAGACCGCCGCGCTGGACGCCGGGGTGCACCTCGTACAGAACGTCGCGGACGACCACCCCGCCGATCCCTCCTCGGCCGGGGCGGACCTCCCCACGGCGGGCGCCCACTTCGTGACCGGACGGTTCCGGGCCCTACGGTCCCGGTGGCACGCGCCCGTGCCGGCCCATCTGGCGGACGTATGAGCAGGGCGTTCCGCCGTGGGTGGCGGTACGCCGCCCACGGTCAGGCGGTCCAGTCGGCCCCGCCCCCGCGCATCTGACCAACCAGGTGCGCGTCGACCGCACACCCGAAATCGCCTGGCTGCTCTCCAGCACAACCCGGCGCAGCAGCACGTTGTCCGGCTCCTGGCCAGCGCCAGCACGTCGAAGTCGCCTGTCACGAAGGCGACATGCTCGACGTAGGGGATCTCGGGTGCTGCACGCCACCGGCATGGCCGAGACCCTGCACCCTCAGGGGCGAGGACGGCGTGGCCATGGCCCTCGTCGGCTGTCGTCGCCGAACGGCTCGGCCAGGACGCCACGAAAGCCGACGCCGCCCAGCAGACGCTTTTGCTGCGGAACCGTGCCTACGCCATCTGCAACGTCTGTTCCAGAGGCAGGACGAGACGACAGCCGGTTGGATCAGGCGCCGGCGTCTTGAGGAGTGCCGACGGGACTCGTCTGCCCGCGCCGGACGAGACCGGCTGTCGCCGCCGTCGTACACCGTGGGGTCTCTTCAGCGCTGTCTACTTCAGCCGGGCGTTCCGCGCGGCCTACGGGGTGTCTCGGCGAGTGGCAGGCCTCTGACGGACAGGCCGCAGGCACAAGCATCATGGTGTGCGGAGCCGGACCCGTCCACGACCACCATGAGGTAACGACAACACTCTCACCGCCGCACTGCGGGAGGTCGGCACCAAGACCCACGAGATCCCCGAATTCGCCCCGCTGCCCGACTGGATCGACGCAGCCGACCTCACCGGCGCCATGACCACCGTGGACGTCCTGCACGCCCAGAAAGGGACCAGGCCCGCTGCCTCGTCGAGCCACACGACGCCAGTCCCTGCTGTGGGTGAAGAACAACGAGCCCGCAGTCGCCGGCCGGTTGAGAGCGCTGCCCTGGAAGCAGGTCACCGCCCTGGAACGCTCCCGCACCCGTGGAGACCGGCGCAATGAGGTCCGCGAGGTCGAGATCGTCACCGTCGACAGGCTCCCTTTCCCTCACGCCCTGCAGTTCGTGCGCAACTACCGCAAGCGGCGCCGCAGCGACGCCGGGAAATGGCAGACCGAAACCGTCTACGCCGTCACCGGCGTGGCCGCCTATCAGGCCGCCGCGCAAAAGTCGCGGCCTGGGCACGCGACCACCGGACTATCGAGAACACCGTCCACTGGACCAAACACGTCCCGTTCGCCGAAGACGCCGGCCAGGTCCGGCGCCACCGCACCTCCGCCGTCATGACCGCCCTGCCTGCCCTGGCCCGCGGTCTCCACCGCGCTGGCCGGGCCGACATCGCCAGCGCCCAACTCGCGCGGTCACCCGAAGCCGTCCTGACCCTCCACGGCATCCCCAGACCAAACCGGGTGGACTGACTCTCCGCGGGGCTCGGTAGGCGCGGGACTGATCCTTTGCGGCTCGGTGTACGTAGTGGTTGTGTAGCGGTGGTTGCAGCTCACTGGGCTGGTGCCAGGGCGTGATGCTTTTTGTTCGTCTCAGCGGAGACTGCCTGTGTGAGAGGAGCGGGGCGGGATGGTTGCTTTGAGCGGCGAGTCCTTTCCGCCTGACGGCGATGCCGCCCTTGTTGTGTCACCCGAACGGGAGCCGTTTCGCGATGTCTTCGGAAGTCAGTCACCCGGTCTTCTCGCAAGATCGATGTCACTGACCCTGGATGTCGCTACGGCCCTTACCCGCAGGCCGGTTGTGGCTGCCGCTATCGCCTGTCCAGGCCGTTCGACCTCGCGTCGTCCGGGTGCTCCGCCTGGGTCTGCGGCTTCGCCGACAGCAAGGGCTGCAGCTATCGAGGAAGGGCTAACGAGCCGTGCGCCGGCGGTCAGCCCATTTTTTTGGGCGGCTTCGGCGTTGCTGACATGCCGCTGCCTCATGGCTCATATCGCCGTTTCGATAGGCGATGTGCATGGAGTATTCGTCAGCGATTCGAGCAATTACCATCCGGTGGGGTGCTAACGTCACACCCATACACAGAACAATCGATCAAGGGGTGGCTTATGCCAAATGAGCGAGAGATATATTGGGAAGGTTTTCATGAGGTGCTGGAAAGATACCTTAGAGAAAAAGAGACGCGTCTGACCATCTTGAAAACTTACCAGGAAACGGCAAAGAACGGGCAATATATTCACCTAGGGAAAGCGCTCGCCGATTTTGGGGAGCATGGCCTTCCTTCGGACTGCCCAGAGAGCCTAAGGTATCGACTGCTCGATATTAAACTAATTAAGAGCCCGCCGAATTACGCCGAGGCTGCCAAGGAGCCACCGCCTGAATATGCGCAGGGCTCCCAGCAGACGAGCGGGCATTCGGCATCGACAGGCGGAACCAACCCGCTGCCTCATATGGCGAATCCATCGGGGTCCAGGCAGGGGCAAGGGCCAAGCCGGACCCCTACGAGGTAGTGCGGGAAAGCCGGCGGCGCTGAGGTTTTCCTCCATGCAATAGCGCGCGATCGTAGACAGGGCCCGCGGGTGAGTCACCTTCGCCCGGCTGGATCATGTGAGTGCCCGACTGACGCCGGTTGCGAGGCGAGCACGGCCCTTGTGGATCATGGAGTTCGGTGTTTCAAGCTCCGCAAGGTTGCCGTGTTTTGTTTCCCTATTGATCCGAAACGGAAAATTTTCTGGGGCGTTGGTCCCTGCGTGAGTAAACTGGTGGGTGATACGCGCCAGTTGTCGCCGTCGGTGCAGGAGGCCCTTCGGATGCGGGCGGTGGCCGCGTTGGCGGCGGGCCAGCCTCGAGAGGATGTCGCGGCAGTGTTCCAGTCTCACTCAAAGCCGTGGACAACTGTTGGGGCGAAGTGGCCGGCAGGCGGACGTGAGGCACTCGTGGCCCAGCCGCGCGGGCGCGCCGGGTCGGCGAATAACAGGTGGCCGATGTGGTCGAGCAGCGGGCGATCCGGCAGGCTGTACTGGATCACCGGCCCTGTGACCTGGGCCTGGCGAGGCAACTGTGGACATGCGCCGGGGGTGGGGGACCTGATCGCGAAGCTGTAACGGGTGCGGCTGACCGAGCAGCGTGTGGGCAAGGATATGCGCCGCTGGGGCTTGTCCTTTCAGCGCCCGGCCAAGCGGGCCGTCGAGCAGGACACGGAAGCGGTCCGCGTCCGGCGCGAGGAGGCCTGGTCGGCGATCCACGTGAAGCCGAAGGCCGAGAGTGCCGAGGTGCTCTTCGCCGACCAGGTCGGCATCCGTTCCGACCAGGTCACCGGACGCACGATGGGCGCCAAGGGATGCACGCCCATCCTGCGCCGTACGTGCAACCGGTTCTCGGTCGGCGCGATGTCCGCGATCAACACCAAGGGCCGGATGCACTTCATGGTGTTCACCGAGACCTTCGACGCCGACATCATGTGCCGCTTCCTCGATCGACTCGCGGGCCACTTCGAACGGAAGGTGCACCTCGTCCTGGACGGACACTTTGCCCACCGTTCCCGCAAGGTCCACGCCTGGCTCGCCGATCACCCGGACCGCATCGCACTGCGCTTCCTGACGTCCTGCTCGCCGGAGCTGAACCCCAACGAACTGGTCAATGCCGACCTCAAGCGGAGCCTGCCGATGCGCGGCCGGACCCGCGACCAGGCCCAACTCGCAGCCGAGGCCCGCCGGTTCTGCCACCGGCACAGTGTCAGCCACACATCATCCGCGGCTATTTCCGCGGCCCACACGTCCGGTACATCCTTGAATAGAATCCCTTGAGTTTCTGATCAATAACTTGACACACCTGGACGGTTCGGCGCTTTCGTAACCCGTACACGCAATTTTGAGGGCACATGAAGAAACTGGATACGTCGGGCAGGGGAGGGGGACGACGGGCACGGGGCGATGCGGTAGCAGGCGGCCAGCATGGCAAGGACCAGGGGTACCTCAATCATGGTGAAGTTGTCGCCGATGCACTGCCGGGAGCCTGCGCCGAACGGAATGAACCCACCACGGGGAATTCTGCGGTCCTCGCTCCAGCGACTGGGGTCGAACTTCTCAGGGTTGGGAAAGAGGGAAGGCAGGCGATGAATCAAGTAGGGGCTGTAGATGACAGTGGTCCCGGCAGGTACGCTCTGGCCTCCCAGGGTCGCAACACTGCTCGTGACGCGGGTCAGCAGCCAGCCGGGAGGGTGTAGACGCAGCGATTCCAGGACTGTGCCCTTGACGAGAGGGAGTCGGTCCAGGTCTTCAACAGTGGGGACTTGCCCTTGCAAGACGGAGGTGACTTCGTGGTGTACACGTTCTTCGAGGTCAGGATGTGAGGCAAGGAGGGTGAGGCACCAGCCGAGTGTTGAGGCCGTGGTCTCCACGCTTCCGAGGAAAATGGTGATCACTTGGTCTGCTATTTCCTGCTGCGAGAGGGGACGGCCCTCCTCGTCGCGAGCGAAGAGCAGGAGCGACAGCAGGTCGTGGTGGTCCTTGCCGGAGGCTTTGTACTCGTCGACGAGCCTGTTAGTGATGTTGCGCATCCGTCGGCGAGCGTCATCGAATCTGCGCTTCCCCGGGGTGGCGATACGGGCCAGGGGAGATGGCAGGATCATGCGTGTCCCCGAGCCGCTGATGATCTCTCCCAGAGCGCGGCATGATTCGTCGATCACTTCTGGTTCCATCGGGGATGCAAACATCGTCCGTGCGGCGATTCGGGTGGTGATTTGTTGCATCGCCGGGTATATTTCGAGGCTCTCATCCGTGGGCCAGGTTTCCAGGGCCGCCTTGGTTTCCTCAACCATGATGCGCGCGTATTGGCTGTGACGGTCGGTGTGGAACGCGGGCTGCATCATGCGGCGCTGGCGCCGGTGCTGTGGACGGTCTGCTGTGGTGATGCTGTCGCCGACAAGCGTCCGTACCCGTTGGATGAACACACCGCCTTTGGCATAGGTGCGGTCGTCGGTGAGGACCTTGTGGATGAGGTCTGGGTGGCAGACGACGAGGGCCGGCGTGGGGCCGAGCCCAATCCACACCAGGTCACCGTACGAAGGCAGAGCGCTGAAGAAGGACAACGGGTTGATAAGAAGAGAAGCCAGGTTGCCCAGCACCGGCAATTTGCCGGGAGCTGTAGCGCACTTGTAACTCACGACCGACATCCGTGCACCTCTGGGTGGGTGGCCTGATGACCGGGCTGAAGCTCCTGGGTCGAGGGCGAGGTGCTGATCAGCCAGTCAGTAGTCATTGACGTTGCTTCTGGTTCTGTTGTCCGGCTGGCGTGGTGCTTGTCCT
This sequence comes from Streptomyces sp. NPDC050625, assembly GCF_040654755.1. Taxonomy (NCBI): domain Bacteria; kingdom Bacillati; phylum Actinomycetota; class Actinomycetes; order Kitasatosporales; family Streptomycetaceae; genus Streptomyces; species Streptomyces sp. NPDC050625. The sequence goes on along the minus strand of NZ_JBFAIQ010000056.1, from coordinate 7,182 downwards.
CGAGCTGGAAGGGAGTGCGCCGGCCGAGCAGTTCGGGATCCCAATGCCGTGCGGACGGGCTCGCGTACGCGGGTGGGATGGGCGGGCAACCACGGCGTTCCTCTTCCCCACACCATCTGATCCGCTGTCACCTACCCCCGCATCTCGGGGAAACCTCAGACAGCCCACCACCAGGCGGTTCCAGCGTAGGGCAGCGGGCCGGCGGACGGTCGCGGTGCGCAGGCTGTGACGTGGTCGGGCAGGACGGCTGGATTGTCGGGGTTGCGATAGCGACCGCTACCGAGGCCCCAGTCCAGGTTGCCTCTGATCCATTGATCAAGAAGCTTCAGGTACCGCTCTCCCTCGGCTCCGAGGCGACCTTCGGTGGTCTCGCGCAGCTGCAGGTAGCGTGTGAGGATCCTGTCGCGTATGGCGATGGCCATCGGCAGCGCCTCCTCCGGCGTACAGGCGTTGTCCGCAGCCAGGACGTCGATGAGGTTGATCCCATCACCGCAGCGCAATGTCTCCTTCCAGTGCGACATGATGTCGTTGTCCAAGCCCACCAGGGCACAGCACATCTCGGTGAGCGCGCGCACGTCCGTCCGGTTCATCTCCTGTGCGGGCACCTCGAATCCGCTGGTGATGTCCAAGACGGCGCAGCAGACCGGCATCGAGCCGTTGGCGATGCGTGCGGTCAGGTAAGCGTCCGTCTCCGGCCTGGTTCCCCGGGCGCGGTGCGCAGCTTCCCACGCCTGGTATGCCAGGTAGGACCGCAGTGCGTCGATCCAGCGCATCAGCTGTGTGGGGGAGGCTGTTGCGGCAATGCGGCGGCGCAGGTCCAGGAAGGCTTTCTCATGGGCGGTCATGACGGCTGGGGAAGTCCCTGTTTCGGCTATCCGAAGGAGTCGTGCGACGAGCAGGCTCATCGCTGCCGGGTCGGCGCTGTGGGTTCCTTCGTCGCAGTAGGTGTCATCGAAGATGAAGAGCCACAGCAGACTGTCAACGGAGATTTGCGTCAGGGCTGTCGGCGCGTGGGCTTCGACGGTTCTGGCACCCAACTCGCCGCAGCCTATTGCGCGCACCCGGCGCTCTTGCTCAGCATCCCGTGCGAGCTCCAGGTCCTGCATCCAGTTGAGGGCGTTGGATTCCATCTCCTGCTGCGCTGGATGCAAGCCGGCATCAGCGAAGGGGCACCACAGAGCAGGGACGGCCAAAGGAGCAAGTGCCGGTGTTGTCATGAGATTCTCCCGCGAGGCTCGGTCAGACTTGCAACGGGTGTGACGGCGCCTGCGTGGTGCCCGTGCCGGTGTCCGGGGTCGGATCGGGAAAGGGTGCTGCAGTGCGGCTTGGGAAGTGCGAAGCTCACGGATTCCGTTGCTGCGGTGATTTCGGTGACGTCCGTCCAACCGTGCTCGTTCAGCAGTGCCAGGACGTCCTGGACAAGGATTTCGGGAGCTGAAGCACCGGAGGTGACGCCGATGGTGGACATTTCATGCAGCCAGGTTGTGTCGATGGCGTCGGCATGGTCCACGAGGCGAGCCTGGGGGGCACCGGAGTCCAGGGCTACTTCTACCAGTCGCTGACTGTTGGAGGAATTGGACGAGCCGACAACAAGGACGAGATCGGCTTCGGGGCTCATCTTCTTCACCGCGTGCTGCCTGTTCTGCGTGGCGTAGCAGATGTCGTTGTGGTGCGGGGAGAGCAGGCGGGGGAATCTACGCTTCAGGGCTTGGACCGTCTCCATCGTTTCGTCGACGCTGAGGGTGGTCTGTGACGCCCACACCACCCGGTTGGGGTCTCGGACCTGGATGTGCTCGATGTCGCTTGGACCGGCGACTATCTGAATGCGCTGCGGGGCGTGGCCCAGTGTCCCGGTGATTTCCTCGTGGCCCTCGTGGCCGATCAGGAGGATGTCGTAGTCCTGCTGGGCGTATCGCGTAACCTCACGGTGCACTTTGGTGACCAACGGGCAGGTGGCATCGATGACCGTGAGATTCCGTCGGGCTGCTTCCTTGTGGACTTCTGGTGCAACCCCATGGGCGGAGAACAGGACGACAGCTCCTCGCGGCACCTCGCTGGTGCGTTCGACGAACACCGCACCTTGCTTGCGCAGGTCCGAGACGACTCGCTTGTTGTGCACGATCTCGTGGCGGACATACACGGGTGGCCCGTATGTCTCGAGCGCTTGTTCCACGGCTTTTACGGCTCGCACCACACCGGCGCAGAATCCGCGTGGTGCTGCCAGGAGCACGCGCTTGGGGCGAGCCGTCATGATGTTCTCCGCACGGCACTGTCTGCCAGGATCCGCAGATTCTGGACAGCGCGGGGGCTGAGGTGACTAACAGAATCGAGGCAGTTGTACACCCGTCGGCAGCGGTCGGCGATCATCTGCTCGACCGCGCGGCGGGCTCCGCAAACGGTGAGGATATTGCGGATCTGCTCTGCTTCGCCTTCGGTGAGCCCGGGCCTGCCCAGCAGGGCGTCGAGTCGGGCGCGGTGAGCCGGGGCGGCATCACGGTGCGCGATCGCGATCAGGGCCGTCTTCTTGCCCTCACGCAGGTCGCTCAGGCGGGACTTGCCCGTCACTTTGGGATCGCCAAAGACACCCAGGAGGTCGTCGCGCAGCTGGAAGGCCTCGCCCAGCGGGATGGCGTACTGGGTAAGTTCTTCTACTTGCCGTCGTGTACCGCCGGCCAAGGCAGCCCCAAGGTGCAGAGGGCGCTCGACGGTATATTTGGCGGTCTTGGAACGCACGACCGCCAAGGCGGTGTCGAGGTCTGCTGTCAGTGAGGATTGAGCTATGAGATCCAGGTACTGACCGCCGATGACCTCGGTGCGCATGGCATCCAGAACCGGCCGCACGGCGGTTCGCTGGGCCGCGGTGAAGCCGCAGGAGTGCAGCATCTCGTCCGACCACATGAGGGCAAGATCGCCTAGGAGGATGGCCCTGCCGACACCGTCCCGTTCGGCGCTTGGCTCATCGGACAGGTTGCTTGAGTCCGCCAGCGCGCGGTGGAGACTGGGACGGCCTCGCCGGGTGTCGGAGCCGTCCATGATGTCGTCGTGTATGAGGGCGAAGGCGTGGAACAACTCCAGTGAGGCGGCGGCCTTAAGTACCGCAGGGGTGGGGTTGTTCCCGGTGACGGCGGTGTATCCGACACAGGCCATCAGCGGGCGTACACGTTTGCCGCCGCGGAGCACGAAGTCGTGCAGCAGGCTGACGGCGTGATTGAGGCGCGGATCGTCGAAACGGCGTTCCAACATGAAGGTGTGCAGAGTCCGGTCTATGCGCCCTCGCGTATCGGACAGGGACAACGTGCTGGGGGCGATGGGAGCGGTGGTCACAGCATCTCCTACAGAGGGGCGGCGGTGAGCTTGAGGGCCTCGTCGAGCAGGGCCTCAACAATGTGATGTTCGGGAACGGTGCGTATGACGTCACCGCGGACAGAGATCTGGCCTCTGCTGTTGCCGCACGAGGCGCCGATGTCGGCATCGCGGGCACCTTCCTGGTTCGGGCATGCCACACGGATGATGTCGCAGCCCGCGGAGACGCACGTGGCGATCTGCTGCGGGGTGCCGTCGACGTCCCCCCGTCCGTGTCGTCGTCATCGTTTGCCCGCTGACCGGGGCTCCGCCGCCGACGGCAACGGCCCACATGGATTTGCCGAGCCGAGCGGCGCGGGAAGCGTCGAGGCGGTGTGGGCAGGCCGAGATGGGTGGTCGTCATGCCGGCCTCTGCGCGATGGTGAGATCCCCGGTTTCGCCGCAGGCCGTGAGGATGTGATCAGCGAGCTGACCCGCTGACAGCCCTGCCTGGTCAAGCAGTCCGCCGCGGTCACCAGCAGGCGTGAAACTGGTGGGCAGGCCGCAGTTGTGGACAGGTGTGTTCACTCCTGCTTGGCGGCAGGCATAGGTGAGGCGGCTGCCTGCGCCGCCATCAGCGAGTCCGTCTTCGACTGTCACGACCCGATCGTGTTGCGCTGCCAGATCTATCAGAGCGCCGCTTACCGGGAGTTCCCATACAGGCGCTGCAACGGTGACGCTGATGCCACATGCCTCGAGCCAGGCTGCTGCCAGAAGCGCCGGCTCGGCCAGTGGGCCGTAGACGACCAGCAGCACATCCTTGGCCTTGTGAGTCGACGTCAGCAGGTCTACGTCCCCGTGGCGTTGGATGGCCGGGATGTCGGCATCCGCCGAAGCTTTGGGGTAGCGCACCACCGTCGGCCCATGGGCGTGTGCAACGGCCTCGGCGAGGGCGCGGCGCAGCGTATGGGGGTCGCGGGGCGCGGCCAAGCGCAGTCCGGGAACCATCGCCAGGAGGTTGACGTCCCACATGCCGTGGTGGGAGGGCCCGTCCGGACCGGTGATCCCTGCGCGGTCCAGAACGAACGTCACACCGAGCCGATGGAGAGCAACGTCCATGAGCACTTGGTCAAACGCGCGGTTCAGGAAGGTGGAGTAGATGGCGACAACGGGGTGAGCCCCGCCCATCGCCAGGCCGGCCGCGGAGGTCACGGCGTGCTGCTCGGCAATACCGACGTCAAAGAATCGCTTCGGGTACCGAGCGGCGAAGTCCGCCAGCCCGGTCGGACCCGGCATCGCCGCAGTGATGGCAACAAGCTGAGGATGCTGCTCTGCGAGCCGGCACAACTCCTCGGCGAACACATGTGTCCACGTCGGTTTGGCAGGCTTTGCAGCGACACCGGTTGCCGGGTCGATGGGACCGATCGCGTGCATGCACTCTGCCGGGTCGTTCTCCGCCGGGGCGTAGCCCATGCCTTTGACAGTTACCGCGTGGACCACCACTGGTCTGCCCAGATCCCGGGCCCAGCGGAGCGCCCTTTCCAGTGCTTGCTCGTCATGGCCGTCCACAGGCCCGACATAGGCGAAGCCGAGTGCGGTGAAGAGGTTGTTCTGCAGGACGCTGGGAACGGGTTCGTGTTGCGAGTCCACCTCCCGTCGTCCACTGCCGACGTCGGCGAGCAGCATGCCGACCCGGCCTGCAGTGGGCGCGTAAGAGCGGCCGTTGTCGTTCAGCACCACGATGACGGGCTGCTCGGGTGCCGCGCCGAGGTTGTTGAGGGCCTCCCACGCCATGCCGCCCGTCAGGGCGCCGTCGCCGATCAGTGCAACCACCCTGCCCTCATGGCCCTGCAACGCGCGTGCTTTTGCCAGGCCGTCGGCATAGGACAAAACAGTGGAGGCGTGGGAGTTCTCGATCCAATCGTGGGGTGATTCCGCCCGCGACGGATAGCCCGACAGTCCGTCAGCCTGGCGAAGCGTTGAAAAATGCCCGGCCCGTCCCGTCAGAATCTTATGCACGTAACTTTGATGGCCCGTATCGAACAGCAGCGCATCGCGGGGGGAGTCGAACACCCGGTGCAGCGCGATGGTCAGCTCCACCGCGCCAAGGTTCGAACCCAGATGTCCGCCGCTCGCCGCCACCTTGGTGACCAGGAAACTGCGTATCTCCTGCGCCAGTCGGGGCAGTTCACCCCGGTCCATCCGGCGAAGGATCCGCGGTTCCATTCCGTCGAGTTGAACAGGCTTATCGGTGATGGAAGTCACTGACTGGCCCCTTCCTGTGGGTGAACACGCATCTACCTATGCCCCGGCCAGCAGGCACCGGCGGGCTTCCAGTGGAGGAGGGAGCGCTTCGCCAACTGCGGCTGTGGCAGCCAAGTGAACTCAGGAGCCTGCCTCAGCGGAAGTGCTTACCGAAGTCGAGATCGCGCAAAGCATGCAAGCTTGTTCCCTTGTGAAAGGCGTGCAGACAGAGTTCATTCGACTCTGACCATCTTGTCGTGCACGGGTAATGGCGTTGGGCGGTCGGGGCCGTCCCACGGCAGGGCTGCTCCTGGTCGTTGCCCCTCGTGATCTCACTCGTCAACGTCTATACATGGGTTCCCTGTTGGCACCGTTCGTGCCATGCTCGACCTCTCGCATGAGGTCTGAGCTTGTGCGGTTTTGACGGACACCGTCGGTGTTGGTGGTCCGGCCGCGTCCGCGCTCTCGCGTCGGTGCGACTGCGGTAGCCGAGGCTCCTGTGCAGTCGGTGCAATTTGCCCCAGCCCTCGATGAGTCGAAGCGCGCGGACGCAAGGACGAGACCCTGGCCGAGGTCGCCGCGGGGTTCGGCGTCTTTACCGCGGCTGTCGGCCGGTACGTGACTGAGACGGTCGAGATCCTCGCCGAGCGCGCACCGAGCCCGCACGAGGCACTGCGCGAGATGCAGCCGGAGACGTCTTGTGCTCCTCGACAGCACCCTGGTCGCCACCGACCGCACCGCGGCGGATGAGCCGTACTATTTCGATGAAGCACCGCCGCCACGGGACGAACGTGCAGGTCGTGGCCGCTCCGGATGGCAGGCTCCAGTAGTTCCCGCGAGCGCTGCCCGGCCACACACCTCGATCAGGTGATCCGTTGACGTGCACATCAGGTGACTCCTTCGCGGAGGTACACACCTGATTCATGAGACTCCCGGTGCGGATGGCCGCGATGGTCCGGCTGATGCGGTTGGTCGAGCAGCGGGCCCGGCGTAGAAGTCGCCAGAACTTGAGCTGGGCGAAGGCGCGTTCGTCGGGAGCCCGCAAGTCGGGCATGATCGTGGTTGTACTGCTGATAGTGGTCGGGGTGTTCGCGGCGGCCGTAGTAGGGAGTTCGGACGGTGGCGCCGGCTCCCTGGTAGGTGCGGTCCGCGAGGACGAAGACTTCTCGTGGAGGCCCGCCTGGACGATCTCGCGGGCTCGGGCCGCGGTCAGGTCGTGGGGTCCGGCCCGGGATGGCGATCACCTGCACGTTGATGCCGTACTTCTTGTGTTTCTGGGAGTAGCGGCTCGTCGGCCGCGATCCGGGTGGGTGGGGATCAGCGTCCCGTCGACGATGCCGAAGTCTCCCTCGCCCAGGCCCGCGAGACACTCGCGCAGGCCCCGTGCCCACGCGGCCGGAACCTCCATGGTTTCGGCCATATACCGCCAGGCAGTGAGCCTTTTCCAACCTCAGTTTGAGCCGGTGAGGTGGAGGGTGAGGACGGCTTGGACGAGGCTGGTGATGCGGGTGGTCGGTGCAGCGGAGCTTGCGCAGGAGCCGCCAGGTCTTGAGTGCGGCGACGGCGGGTTCGACCAGGGCTCGGATCTTGGCCTGCGAGCGGTTCACGGCCTGCCGGCCCTCGGACAAGTTCTCCCACCGGCCTCGGTACGGCACG